>NZ_JAHYBW010000001.1:0-1001085 GCF_032027985.1 Haloarcula sp. 1CSR25-25 | reverse complement strand
GTTCGTTCACACTACTTGTTCACTATCGGTCTCAGGTTGTGTTTAGCCTTCGCAGTCGATGCCTGCGTTATTCGCGAGGGATATCCAACCCCCGCTACTCTGGCACTACCGCACAGCGTACTGGTCTCGAGTACGGGGTTGTCACCCTGTATCACGCTCTGTTCCAAGAGACTTCGTCGAGACGGTCGGCTGATGAGAGGTAGCCCTGACACCACATTGCCCGTGAGGGCTTCGGTTTGGGCTGTATCGCGTTCACTCGCGGTTACTGACGACATCACGTTGCGTTTTCTGTTCCTCCCGATACTAAGATGTTTCAGTTCTCGGGGTTCCTCATTGCGCGAAGCAATTGTTAGAGAGATTCTCATTCGGAAATCTGTGGTTCTTCGCCTCCGTGCGGCTCCCCACAGCTTATCGCAGCTTGGCACGTCCTTCATCAGCGCCTGAGCCGAGCAATCCACCAGCTGGCATAGTAGCCAACGTCGTTGTGACTCGTTCAACTGAACGAGTCCAGTGGACGCCTGGATCGCACGTACACACGGTTTCATGTTCGCCCCCAAGGTGGAGATGGTGGGCGAATCGACCCTTCCCAGGCGCGGTTTCACCCGGCCTGGTGCATCTGTCGTCGTACCATATCCCATCGCCGTCCCACACTTAAGGGGCACGGTTCGGGGCTGGCACGTCGTATGGACCCACTGGGATTTGAACCCAGGGCCTCCGCCTTGCAAAGGCGGCGCTCTCCCGCTGAGCTATGGGCCCGGCAGATCCGCACGGTGTTAGCCCTGATAGTTCATAGGTGCCCGGTCGACGGAGTTCTCGAACACCGAAAGGTGGGTTGGGGCAGAGCCCCAATCCCGATCAGTAGGAGGTGATCCAGCCACAGATTCCTCTACGGCTACCTTGTTACGACTTAAGCCCCCTTGCGGAGCCCAGATTCGACCGTCGCATGACGGCCTCATCCGGACCCCACTCGGGTGCTTTGACGGGCGGTGTGTGCAAGGAGCAGGGACGTATTCACCGCGCGCTTCTGACACGCGATTACTACCGAATCCAGCTTCATGCGGGCGGGTTTCAGCCCGCAATCCGAACTACGACTACGTTTGGAGATTAGCTTCGCCTCTCGGCGTCGCATCCCACTGTCATAGCCATTGTAGCCCGCGTGTTGCCCGGTCCATTCGGGGCATACTGACCTACCGTTGCCCGTTCCTTCCTCCGCTTTAGCAGCGGCAGTCCTCCTAGTGTACCCAACTACCTCAAGGGTATTGCTGGCAACTAGAAGTGCGGGTCTCGCTCGTTGCCTGACTTAACAGGACGCCTCACGGTACGAGCTGACGGCGGCCATGCACCTCCTCTCAGTAGCGTCGAGTAAAGTCGTCAACCTGACTGTCATTACTACTGTCGGGACCGGTGAGATGTCCGGCGTTGAGTCCAATTAAACCGCAGGCTCCTCCGGTTGTGGTGCTCCCCCGCCAATTCCTTTAAGTTTCATCCTTGCAGACGTACTTCCCAGGCGGCTCGCTTCTCGGCTTCCCTAGGGCGCAGCGCAGGCTCGTAGCCTACGGCACACCTAGCGAGCATCGTTTACAGCTAGGACTACCCGGGTATCTAATCCGGTTCGAGACCCTAGCTTTCGTCCCTCACCGTCGGGTCCGTCTTCCTGAGGTGGTTTCCCCATTGGTGGTCCGTCCAGGATTACAGGATTTCACTCCTACCCCGGACGTACCCCTCAGGTCTTCCGGCCCCAAGCCGGACAGTTTCCGCTGGACGCCGACGCGTTGAGCGCGTCGATTTCCCAACGGACTTGTCCGGCCGGCTACGGACGCTTTAGGCCCAATAATATCGGCCATCACTCGGACTGCCGGTATTACCGCGGCGGCTGGCACCGGTCTTGCCCAGTCCTTGTTCCTGTACCACCTTACGGTACAGAAAAGCGAGGGCTATATGCCCTCGCACTCGGAGTCCCCCTATCGCACTGTCGTGCAGTGTAAAGGTTTCGCGCCTGCTGCGCCCCGTAGGGCCCGGTATCTTGTCTCAGATACCGTCTCCGGGTTCTTGCTCTCACAACCCGTACCGATTATCGGCATGGTGGGCCGTTACCCCACCATCTACCTAATCGGCCGCAGCCACATCCTACAGCGCCGGAACGTTTCTAACTCTCGGCACTCCAGCATGAGAGTTATATCCGCTATTGGCCTCAGTTTCCCGAGGTTATCGCGGTCTGTAGGGTAGTTTGGCCACGTGTTACTGAGCTATATGCTACGAGTCTGAACTCGTACAACTAGCATGGCTAAATCGGACTCCGATAGCAATGGCCTCCGGCAGGATCAACCGGAATGTATCCCGGCACGAGGCCGGGGGGTTAGGCGGGATCACACCCATATAATGGGTGTGGTCGCTATCGAAGGGTGTTCGAGGACACCCGTCGACCGAGTGTCACCGAACTATCAGGGCTAACATCAGATCCCATCTTGACGGCGGACCGCAGGGGTGGAATCCTCATTTCTTCGGACCTGATTGTTGTCTCGAAGCCACCATAAAGGCTTCGAGTTTCGTTGGCGAGTCGACCCCGCCTGGTCCGTGTCGGCAGGGGTTCGATGTCCCCGACCGAACGTCGTTCGCGTTCTTTCCGAGTGCCCTGTTACGTTTAAGGGCATCGGAACGGGCTCGCGTCGAACCGCACGACGCGAGCGACCTTCGCGTTCATCCCGAACGCCCTGTTATGCTTAAGGGCGTCGGAACGGGTGCGTTCGTTCGGGGGCGTCGGCCCCTGACCGCGTTCGCATTACGTTCCGATGAGTGAGCCACACTTAACCCCGTCGAAGGGAGTCGCCCGCGAGACGAGATTACACGGGTGTGAGTGTCCCACACGTGCACAGACGGAGAGTACGGGTAGTCGGGGTAGATCAGACTGTAGAATGTAGCGTCTGTTCACGCGCACGTGGGCGCTGAAGGACGGAAGCCACCGAAAATGTCGGGAATGCGACCTAGATCTCGTCTAGGTGTTCAACGCCTTGCTTCGAGACGTTGCCTTTCGTGATGTCGCCGGGCATCCAGTCGGGTTTGTCGTCCGGTGCCTCCTCGACCCATGCCCACGCTTCATAGATGTGGACCTTGTGAGTCCCTTTCTCCCGTAGTCGTATCTCCTCAGGGTCAGCCTGATCCTCACCGTCGGCCGGTTCGAGTCGACGCGCTGCCTTCAGCGCAGCCTGTCGAGGTGTTCCGCCCGAGAAGACGCTCGATTCGTCACCGTCTTCGCGCAGTGCGAAGTTGCGCTTGTCACTGTCGGGTGCCATGGATTTCACCGCTCCATGCCAATTCAGCACATGCCAGAACATAAATATACCCCCCAATCCGCCCTCCGTCGGGGGGTCCCTTTATATACTGACGCCATCGTGTGCCGCTTCGAATCCCCAGACCGGCCGGTTCGAGGCGAATATCGGGGTCGAAATCGTCACGCGCACCCACGAAACCACCAGCCAGCGACCGGCGGCACGGTAGACTTAAGTGTATCCTGCGGTGAAGTGCGGAGTAGGATAGCGCGATGGTGCGAAAGAAGAAGCTCAGCCCGAGTGGCGCCAAAGATGAGGACGGCGAGTACCACAACGTACATATCAACATTCATGAAGACGAGCTAGCCGTCGCCGGGATGGAGATCGGCGACGAGGTGTTCGTTCGCGTCCGCGACAACAAGATTATCATCCAGAAGGCCGACCCCGAAGAGGTCGAGCACGACTTTTGAGGCACCATCGACGAAGACACAGTGCCACTGGGCGGGGCTATCGAGCCGACGCCTGATATCGGTCGTTCACAACCGTTCTTCGAACCAACCGGACCACCCACACAATGAGACCCTACGATATCGCGAAACCACTCCTGTTTTCCCTGCCAGCAGAGACCGCCAACGGGAGCGTCCACCGATTGCTAAAGGCAGTCGAAGGAACACGAGTCGCCGACGCGATGGCCGACCGCTACACCGTCGCTGACGACCGCCTCGCCGTGGAGGCGTTCGGACAGACGTTCGACAACCCTGTCGGGGTCGCCGCCGGATTCGACAAGAACGCGACGATCCCGGAGACGCTGGCCTCTCTCGGCTTCGGTTTCACAGAGGTCGGCGGCGTGACGGCCGAACCACAGGCCGGGAACGCCCGCCCGCGGATGTTCCGGCTCAGAGAGGACGAGGCCATCATCAACCGGATGGGGTTGAACAACGACGGGGCCATCGTCATCGGCGAGCGGCTGAAGAACGTCGACGCGCCGTTCCCGGTCGGCGTCAACATCGCCAAGACGGAACACGTCGGGACGGACGAGGCCCCCGGCGACTACCGGACCACGTACGAGCACGTCGCCGAGGGCGGTGACTTCTTCGTCGTCAACGTCTCCTGCCCCAACTCGGAGGGGTTCGAGGAACTCCAGAACCGCGACGCGATGGAGGCCATTCTCGGGGAACTGCAGGATGCGGGCGCAGCTCCCCTGCTCGTGAAGCTCTCGCCGGACCTCCCCGGGCCGGCAGTCGAAGACACGCTCGACCTGGTGACCGAGCTCGACCTGGACGGCGTCGTCGCGACCAACACGACGACGGAACGGCCAGCCAGCCTGCGCTCGCCGAACGCGGCCGAGACGGGCGGTCTCTCCGGAAAGCCAATCGAGAACCGGGCGACCGAGATGGTGCGGTTCGTCGCAGAGCGCGTCGACGTGCCCGTCGTCGGCGTCGGCGGCATCTCGACACCGGAGGGCGCGTACAGGAAAATCCGCGCCGGGGCCTCGCTCGTCCAGTTGTACACCGGCCTGGTGTACCGCGGCCCGTCCATCGCCCGCGAGATCAACGAGGGGCTGCTCGACCTGCTCGCGGAGGACGGCTTCGACTCGGTCGAGGACGCCGTCGGCGCGGACCTGTAGCCGGCGAATCTTGAAGTACAGTTGCGGCGAACCACCGACATGGCGGCCACCCACCCGACCCTGTATATCGCCTCCTGGGACGACCGGTTTCTCGCGTGGCTCCTCGACGTGTTGCTCGTCGGCGCCGTCCTCTCCGCACTGGGCGAGGCCGCGGGCGTGTTCTCTCTCCTGACCGGCAGCTTCTCAGTGACCACTCCGGCCACCGGCTTCAACGGGCTCGGCCTGTTCGTGTACTGGACGTTCCTGGAGGGACGGCAGGGCCAGTCGGTCGGGAAGATGGTAATGAACATCGCCGTCACAGACGAACGCGGCGTCGACATCGACTACGGGACAGCAGCCATCGAGAGCTTCGGGAAGGCGTTCCTTCTTCCCCTAGACGTCCTCGTGGGCTGGCTGGCCTACGAGGAAGAGGGGGTCCGGCTGTTCAACAGACTCTCCTCGACCATTGTCATCGAGACCGACGAAGAAGAAACCAGGAAGCCGGGTGACGTGGAGTACGTGTACCCGGACGAACGATAGACCGACCGCGTCCGCTCGCTGCCGAACTTATTCCAGCGTCTAGCCGGAACTCGAAGGCCGCGACCGGCAGTTCCAGGTCGTGCTACAACCACCTTTTTCTGCGTCGGGTAACCTCGCTCACGCTGTTCGGGAGACCACTCCTCGAAAAACGTGGGCGAAAAAAGGGCTCGCTACGCTCGCAGTCGAACTTATTCCAGCGCGTCTAGCCGGAACTCGAAGGCCGCGACCGGCAGTTCCAGGTCGTGCTCGACGAGTACCTTCGGATGGATCTCACCGATAACACCGACCGGCTCCCCGTCGAGGACCACTTCGGCGGCGCGGCCGCCGATGAACGACGGATGCGTGGTCGGGGGCGTCGCGAGGTCCTTGTCGAAGGCGTCGGCGAGCGCCTGCAGGCGGGCCTTGGCGTCCTCGTATGAGGCGTCAGTGCGCGCGAGCGCGGCCGCGACGGTGCGGTGTTCGGCGACGCCGGTGTTCTCGGAGTCGTCGAGGCTGGCGGCCAGCCCGATTTCGGCGAGGTCCTGTGGGTAGCTCCGGTGTGTGTTGTTCTCGAGCACCATCATGATGGAGGGGAGCGCCCACGTCCGGAGGATGGTGTAGTCCTCGCTGTAGGGCTCCTGGATGGTGACTGGGTCAGCCTGGCCGACGGCGTCCCCGCCGGCCTGCTCGCGGTTATCACCGTCTTCTCGCGGGCCTTGCCCGCTCGAACGGTCCGCGGAGCTCTGCTCCGCGCTGCTCGCCTGTTCGTCGGTCCGTGGGACCGACAACCCCATCCGCTCGAAGTTCTCGGCCTCGTTTATCATGTGGAAGTTCAGCAGGTCCTCGAAGCCAAGGCCGACCAGGGCGTCCCGGGCGGCGTCTTCCAGCCGGGACCGTTCGTGGCGACCGCCGACCGTCGACACGTCGGGATACGTCGGCTCGAGGCTGTTGAACCCGAGCGCCCGGCCGATGTCGTCGATGATGTCCAGCGGGTGGATGACGTCGACGCGATAGGGCGGAATCTCTACCTCGTAGGCTACGCCGTCGTCGGCTTCGGTTTCGGTGGCGTCGAGGCCGGCGCGCTCGGCGTAGTCGATGACCTCGCGACTGTCCAGTGAGACGCCGAGGATGGACTCGATGCGGTCGTGCGTGACCGTCTTCGTCCGCACCGAGAAGTCCGGCCGCTCCAGCGTTTTGCCGGCGTACTCGCCGGGCGCGTCGTCGGCGTAGGACACGTCGACCTGCTCGACCTGGCCGCCGCGGGCGGCGAGCGCGTAGCAGACGATGTTGCACATGTGGTCGATGGTCCACTGGTCGGTCCCGGTCATCTCGATGAACAGGTCCCGTGAGTCGACGCTGACCTCGGTCCGGCGGCCGTTGATGACCGGCGGGAACGAGAACAGCCCGATGGCGTCGTAGATGGCCGGTACGCGGTCGAAGTCGGCCACGAGGTCACCGTAGGTCTGGCCGGTCTCGTGTGATTCCATGACCTCGCGGGGGGTCATCTCCGCGTCGGCGTCCAGCGGGACGAACGTCGCCTCGTCGGGGTCCGCGCTGGTGTAGGTGATGGAATTGCCAGTCTCGTCGGTGACCGAGTCACCCTTCAGCATGGTGAGGTCGTGGACGCCGATAGCGCCTTTCGCCCGCTTGCGCCCCATCGTCGCGTGGAGCTTCTCCTGGAGCTGGATGAGCGATTCCAGCGCGGCCTCGTCCATGTCGAGGCCGCGGACGACGGCGCCGGTGACGTACGGGCGCTCGTCGGGCTGGTCCTCGACCTCGATGGTCCAGTCGGCGCTGTTCGTGTTGGGGACCTCCACCCCGCGGTCGTCGCCGTAGTGGTAGCGCAGCGACCGCGCGACACCCTCGACGGAGAGGCGGTCCAGTCGGTCCGGCGCGAACTCCAGCTGGAACTCGTCGTCCTCGGTCCAGCCCTCGAATTCGAGGCCGAGATCGAACAGGTCCGAGCGGAGTTCGTCGTCGTCTTTCTCGCTGTGGCCGGTCAGATACCGAAGCTCGTCGGGGTCGACGTCGACGACCGGCATCAGCGGATCACCTCCGTCTCCCGCAGCAGTTCAAGGTCACACAGCGTTCCGTGCACGTCGCGGATGTCTTCGAAGCCGTACATGAGCATGAGTAGTCGTTCGAGCGAGAGGCCCCACGCCATCACGTCACAATCGACGCCAAGCGGCGTGAGCACCTCGTCGCGGAAGATGCCGGAGTTGCCGACCTCGACGACCTCGCCGGTCTCGGGGTGGGTGCCGAACAGTTCGAAGCTCGGCTCCGTGTAGGGGTTGTAGTGGGGTTTGAACTCCAGGTCGGTGATGCCGAACTGCTCGTAGAACTCCGTGAACGTCCCCATCAGGTCCCGCACGGAGAGGTCCTCGGCCATCACCCAGCCCTCGATCTGGAAGAACTCGAGCAGGTGCGTCGGGTCGAGCGTGTCGTTGCGGTACACCTTCTCGACGCTGAAGTAGCGCTCGGGCGGGTCGAGTTCGCCGACCTGGTGGCCCGAGAGGTAGCGCATCGACAGCGAGGTGGTGTGGCCGCGCAGGTCCATCCCGCGGGCGATGTCCTCGGTCCACGGTGAGTGGTACCCCTCGCCGTCGGGGCCGACGCCGTCCCTGTGTGCCGAACGGACCCGTTCGACGAGGTCCGGGGGGAGGTGCCCGATCTCCTCGGGTTCCTCCAGAGCGAACTGGTCCCAGTGGGTCCGGGCCGGGTGGTCCTGGGGCATGAACAGGCAGTCGTTGATCCAGAACTGGGCGTCGGCGTGGGGGCCCTCCATCTCGGAGAAGCCCATACCGACGAGCGTGTCCTTCACGCGGTTGGCCGTCTGACGGAGGATGTGCTCCTTGCCGTGGCTCACGTCCTCGGCGTCGGCCTCGACGTTGTACTCGGTGAAGGCCACGTCCGCCCATTCGCCGCTGGTGAGCAGTTCGGGGGTGAGCTGGTCGACGGTCTCGGCGGCCTCGACGCCCTCCATCAGCGCGGTGACCCCGTCGTCAGTGAGCCGGACCGAGCGGACCGTCTCTTCGCGAACGTCGACGAGGCCACGCCGCTCCAGCTGGTCGAGCGCGTCCGCGTCGGCGTCTTCGACGCGCCCGTCGGCGACGGCCTCGAGCGACAGCATCTCCGGGTCGGACCCGGGGTCAGCGTCGGCGTTGGCCGTGATTTCGCCGCTGTCTATCTCGCCGTAGGCCTTGCGGGCGTAGTTCGAGAGCGCGATGTCGACCGCGCCGCCTTCGAGGCCCGAGGCCCCGATGACCTGTCCCATCTGGACCGGGTCGTCGGCCGCGCCGGCGTCGATAGCTGCCTCGTAGAGGTCCTGTTCGGGGAGGCTCTCCCGGACGTACCGGTCGCCCTCCTCGGTGAGGTCGTAGTGTTCCAGCGTCTCCTCGGCGACGGCGAGCAGTCCGTCGGCTTCGAGTTCGAACGCCGCTCTGGTGGCCGCTTCCGGCTTGAGGTCGGCTTCCGCGGCCACGTCGTCGATTCGCCTGTGGTCCTGTGCGTCGGCGGCCTGCAGGACGGCCACCTGTGCCTGTGGTCGTTTCATACGGGTGTCTCGGTCTTGTGGGATAACCGCGGGTCGCTCAGTTAACGGTTCTCACTTCCCGCTCGCGGTTTCGTCCGCCCGCGTCTCTCGACGCCGTCGGAGTCCACGCGCGGTCAGGCAGCGAAAAAGAAGCCGAACCCCGGGCTATCGGATAGCTGGCGCGCGACGCCTGGGTGGGATTCGGGTGCCATATCTGAGCGGTTGTGACTGGCAAACATAAACGTTGTGCGTGTGCCCGTCTCGACACGAAACGGACTGTGTCGACCCGGCGCTCAGTCCGCGCCCGAGCGCTTGCGGTCGGAGTCGAGGTCGATGTCGAGCTCGTCGAGCTTGTCCTCCCATTCGGCGCGTTTCTCCTGGTGGTCCTCGAGGAACTCCGCCATCAGTTCGGCGGCCTGCTCCTTGCAGCCGCCACAGAGGCGCTCGCCGCCGACGCACTCGTCGTACACCTCCTTGGCGAACTCGTCGTCGTCGCCCGACAGCAGATAGGCGTACAGTTCATACACCGGGCACTCGTCGGCTTTCCCACCCTTCTCGCGCTGTTCCTCGGCGGTGGCCCGTCCGCCGGTGGTCGCCGACTGCACCTTGTCGTAGCCGTCATCCGGGTCGTCCAGCAGCGAGATGTGCGAGGCCGGGATGGAGGAGGACATCTTGCCGCCAGTGAGGCCGGTCATGAACCGGTGGTAGATAGACGACGGCGGCTGGAAGCCGTAGCCGCCGTTGTCGAGTTCGACCTGGCGGGCCAGTTCCTCGGCCTCGGCGTGGTCCAGGTCGAACGTATCGATGTGTTCGTCGTAGACGCGCTTCTCCCCGTCGACGGCCTCGATGAGCGCCTCGAAGGCCCCGTCGGTGGCATTTCGGTCGAGGAAGCGGACCCGCGGCCGGAGCGGTTCCTTCCCCGCCTCGTCGAGTTTGGTGACGACGGACTGGCGGGCGTCTGCAGGAGCCGGCTGCTGGTCGCGCAGCCAGTCGGCGGCCTCGCCACAGCGGGGCCGGTCGGCGTCTTCAGCGTACCCGTCGCGGGCGTCGTAGGCCTGCCGGAGCAGCGTTCGCTCGATGGCGTCGGCCTCGAAGCTGGCGAAGGCCTCGGTCACACCGAAATAGCGCATCCGGGAAGCGAGGTCTCGCGCGAGTCGCATGTGTGGGTCCTGGTCCGGTCCGACGGGGATGACCGTCGGCTTCGGCCCGTCGAGTTGCGGGTAGAGAATGTCGGCCATCTGGGTGACGACCGACTGCATATGCGAGACGTCCGTCTCGCCGTCGAAGTCGTAGATGGCCTGCAGTTCCGAGAAGTTCGCCTCCGCGCCGAGTTCGAAGGCGAGGTCCTGCACCTCGCGGTTGTCGGACTGGCGGTAGAGCATTCCGTCCTCGGGGTCGAAGCCCAGCGCCAGCAGCGAGAGGACGTAGTCCGTCGCGTGCTCGTCGATCTCGTCCCAGGAGAGGCCGCGGGCGCTGTGGGCTTCGAGGTCCGCGATGAGCGCGTGCGCGTCCCCGCCCTGCTGTTGGTGCCAGATGATCTCGTCGAAGACGAGCTTGTGGCCGATGTGGGGGTCGCCGGTCGGCATGAATCCCGACAGCGCGGCGAAGGGGTCGTCGTTGCGCATCGCCTCGGCGACCGGTCGGTAGTCCCGGTGGCCGAAGATGACGCCCCGGCGCATCAGGTAGTGAGGGTTTGGGACCTCGGGTAGCACCTCGTCGAACGCCTCGATGCCGAACTGCTCGAACAGCTTGCGGTAGTCGGCGATCGTCGAGGAGCCCCACGGGTCGAGCGTCGCCTCGTCGGCCCCCTCGGCCTCAGTGCCGCCGTCCGGTCGGACCGGGTCGCCGCCGGAAGCCGGGTCGGACTCCCGCCACTCTCCGCCCGACTGGCGGCGGTCCTCGTCGGGCGATGCGTCGTCGTGGTGGGAGTCGTCCGTTGTCATGGATGTGGTCGGCTCGCGGTGAGCCACGTTACAGGTGCTTTGGTTCCGGTCGGCGCAAAAAGGGTTCGTTTCCGTGCGCTGTCCGGACCAGCGGGGAGACACCCACAGTCCGGTACCGCAACGCTCGACCGACTCAGGGCGTCAACCGCTCGACGGCTACCCACTCGATATCGTCGCCGCCGTCTGCCGTGAGCGCGAACACCATCGTCTTTCGGACGCCGTGGGCCAGGCGCACGTCAAGCGCGAGGTCCCGCGGCTCGAAGCGGTGGTCGGCCGGCAGCACTCGAACCAGTAGCTCCGAGTGCCCGAGGTTCTCGGCGCTCTCGACGGCGGCGTAGGTCCGGAAGTCAGCGCCGAACTTGAAGCCGGTCTTCGGAGCGACGCCGCTGGCTCGCAAATCTGTGTAGACGGCCAGCCGGCGGACGAACCGGTCGCCCTCGACCTCGCGGCCCCGGTCGACGACGGCCTCGGCCCCACCCTCCACCGTGAGCAGCTCCTCCCCTGCGAGATACGCGGCCTCCACGAGCGAGAGCTGGACCGCGCCGTCGTCGCCGAGCTGCTGCCCGTAGAACGCCTGGTTGTACAGCTCCGCCGGCGGCTCCCAGCACACCACCCGCTCGGCGAGCAGTTCGCCCTCCGTCGCCGGGACGACGGCGTCGCTGGTCCCCGCGACGTCGCGCCGGGCGGTGTCGAGATAGGTGACTTCGCTCTCCTCGTCGACGACCGCCAGGACACACTCGCCCAAGTCGGTGGCCGCAACCGTATCGCGCTCGCCGATGACCCGGACGCGGTAGGCCACGTCGTTGTCCCACGGCCCCTTGCCGCGGGGGTAGACCACGAAGTCCGCGCCGACGGCGTCGTCGACCCACCCCTCGCGGGCCGGCGTGAGGTAGAAGCCGCGGTCACGGAGGTCTTTGTAGACGGCGAAATCGACCTCGGAGACGGCCGCCGACCTCAGGAACGCGCGGAAGTCCATCCCGTCGATGCTCTCTACGTCCCCGCGGTAGAGGAGGTGTGCGGCCTCCACCGGGGCCAGGTCGATGTCGCCGTTGCGGACCTGGCCGTAGCCACGCGAGTCATAGAACCGCTCGCGCGCCTCGTAGCCGGCCCGCACGACATCACCGTCGAGCGTCAGTTCCATGGTCTGACGTGGCTCCCCCGACGACAAAGCCCCTGCGGGTCTGGTCTAGTAGAGCAGTAGTATCGAGTCCAGCGGCTACAACTGTGGAGAGCCAGAAAGGGGCCCCACTATCGGCAAATCCCAGCAAAGTAAGCACGCGAAGCGCGCGCAGCGAGCCGCGGGAGCTGATAACGCGGGGGCTTTCTGGCTGTTCCAAACTGTATGTTCAAAGCCGAGAGCAGTCTTGGAAACTCACCCCAGTTCCGAGCAGGTAGAGTCCAGGCAACGCGTGCCGCCAGCAGTTTCAAACAGCGGCAGGCCGCAGTCGCAGTCGCCGACGACGACGCCGGACGGCATCGAGAAGCCGGTGTCGCAGTCGGGGTAGTGCTCACAGCCGGCGAGCAGGCCACCGCGGCGGAGAATCAACAGGTCGCCGTCGCAGTCCGGGCAGTCCCACTCGCGGTCGAAGGCCGCAGTCACAGCGTCGTCGAGGGAGTCACAGTCCCGGTCGAGACACAGCTCGAAGGCCCGCCCGCGTTCCACCCGCAGCGTTGGGAGTCCGCAGTCCCCGCAGCAGCCGCCGGTGACCGCGGCGTCGCTCGGAATCCCGTAGGCGGCGTCACAGCCGGTGCAGGTGACCTCGCTCCGGGCGCGGACCAGCGTCCCGGCGCAGTCGGGGCAGTCACGCACCGGAACGCCAGCGTTCGAGGCCGGATAGCGGGCGCTGCCGTGTTCCTCGTGGGTGACCACGCGGAGGAGTTCGTCGCCGTCGCGGGCGGTCACCGCCCCGTCGTCGATGGTGACGCTCTCGGCGCGCGTGAGCCACGCGACCGGCTGATACCCCGCGGCGTCGTGGACGAGGACAGTGTTGTCGGGCTTGACGACGACGAGTACGTCGCCGCGCTGTTCCCGCTCGCGTGTCCCCTCGAAAACAGTCGTACACTCGCCGGCTATCACACGGGTTGCGTCGTGCATGGGCCGGCCTGGCCGCGTTCCGGTACTTAAACCCACGTCAGAGTCACAGACGCGGTGTGTGTCGTGTGCTGACGCCCACCGCTGGCTGGGCGGAGATCCAAACGGGGCGCTGCCGGAGTCGCAACAGCCAAAGCCGTCGCCGAGCGACAGCAAGGCAATGAGCGAACCACCCGCGGTCTGTTTCGACATGGACGGTGTGCTCGTCCAGTCAGAGGGACACTGGGTCCGCGCCCAGCGCGAGGACATTCTCCCGACAGCCGCACCGAACGACGACATCCCCGTCGCCGCGATTACCGGCCGGAACTACCGGGAAGTCTATCCGGACCTGGACGCCGAGTACAATCTCGAAATCACCCGCGAAGCGTTCGAGGGGCTGTTCGAGGAGCACGGCGAGCGGATTTACGGCGAAGAGGCGACCTTGCTGGAGGGGGCGCACGAACTGCTGGACGAGCTCCGGGACGCCGGCGTCGCGCTGGCGCTGACGACGTCCGCGCCGTGGGCCTGGATCGACGTGGTCGACGAGCGCTTCGACCTCCTCTCGAAGTTCGACGCCGCCGTCAGCGCCGGTGACATCGACGGCCCCGGAAAACCGGAACCCGATATCTACGAGCGTGGGGCGGCGGAACTGGGAGTCGCGCCCGAGGACTGCTGGGCCGTCGAGGACTCCACCGCGGGCGCGCGCGCCGCCGTCGCCGCCGGGATGACGACCGTCGGGTTCCGCGGGGACGGCGACGAGACGGACCTGTCGATGGTCCATGCGGTCGCAGACGACGCCGAAACGCTACGTGAGGTGCTGTTAGGCGGTGTGTAACAGTCGACCGTAGTGTCTTCGGAAACGAGAAATCGGAACGCTGCGTGCCAGTGTGGAGGGCGACCGGCCAGGTCAGGCGGGGTCACCGTATCCTCGGCCCGCGAGGAGGCCGAAGACGTTGAGGGCAACGACACCCACGAAGATGAGGAAGCTCCCGCTGTCCAGTCCGCCCAGCAGCAGCGGCGGGTATGCCAGCGGCGTGACGATAGCAAGCCAGAACGCGATGAACTGCAGGGGACGAGTGAGTGACTGAAGGGCAACACTGCTGGGGGCGGCTTCCATCGGGGAACGGAAGGGCGATGCACTGGACATTGGGGGCTTCCTCAGTTCCTCGTTAGAACCTATACCCCAATATAAACGCCAGACCCTTGGGGAGAATTCGTGTTCTTTTCGGAACGTTAATTGGATTTCAGCACTTTTCAGGGATATTTCACGGGCCGGTGTAACGCTTCCAGAAGCCGTTATAAATTTTATCGCGGTTTCTGAGCGTGTTTCAGAGAAACTGTAAACCGCCAGTCACCGGACGAGTACGGACCGGGTTTCGGTAACTGTCGGAAGCGGCAGCGCGGGGAACGCCACCTCGACAGTGAACGTGAGTTCGTCCGCGTCCGCGCCGAAGACGGCCACCGGAAGCGTGGCCTCGCCGAGGTACGACGGCTTGGCGGTCATCTCGCGCCCGTTGACCGTGACCCGCAGGCCGGCGCGGGCGCTCCCGCCGGTGTTCTCGACTGAGACCTCCCGCATATCGTTGTCGCCGGGCGCAATCGTCTCGGGGAAATCGCCCCAGTCGATGGCGATGACGGGGAGCGCCCGCGCGTTCGCCAGCACCTGCTCGGCGACCCCCTCGGAGAGCCCGGCACGGACGAGGCCGTCTTCGCCGGCTTCGACCACGTCGGCGGGCGAAGACAGGCCCGCAGCGGCGAGTTTGCCCGCGCGGCCGCTGGCGACGCCGTCGATTGCCGTCAGTCCCACCGCGTCGGCGCTGATACCGTGTTCGACGCGGGCCTCGACCCGACAGGCCAGGTTCGCGTAGCGGGCCGGGCCGAGCGTGTCGACGAACTCCCGCATCGCCGCCAGCAGGCGGAGGGCGTTCTGGCGGATGACCCACGCGTCGCTTTTCAGTTCCGTCGGCGTCGTCCCGGTCATACCCGAGCGGAGGATTGCCAGCACCTTCCGCTGGCCGGCGTCGAGGCTGTCGTCGACATCGCTGCCGAGCACTGCGTGGACGGCGTCCTCCTCGTCGGAGCGGGCGCTGACGCTGTCGAACTCGGTCGCGCCGGCCACCGCGGTCAGCAGGTCGTCGGCGTCGACGGTGACTCCGGAGTCGGGGTCGGCGGCGTCCTCACAGCGCTCGGCGACGTCCGCGAACCGGCGCGCGGTCGACAGTCGGAGGTAGAACTTCGACGCCAGCTGGCCCAGCCGCGTCGGTTCGACGTCGAGGCCGTCCTGCTCGACGAACCCCTCGGAGACGAGCGCGGAGAGCGTGTCGCTGACACGGTTACGGAGGTCGCTGCCGGCGTCGTACTCGCCGGGTGCCGACTGCGAGCGGGCGTAGTAGAAGGTCGTCGCGAGCCAGTCCATCACGTCGTCCACGTCGTCGATGGTCCCCAGCGCGATCTCGGCGTTCAGGTGGGCGTCGAGTTCAGCCGCGAGTCTGGACTCGATCTCCTTGCCGTCCCTGAGCAGGCGGCGGTACTTGTCGGCGTCCGCACGGTCACAGACGATCCAGGCGTAGCCCATGTCGTCGTAGCCGGGCCGGCCTGCGCGGCCGAGCATCTGGAGCACGTCGAGCGGGCTCATGTCGACCTCGCCTTCGAGCGGGTCGTGCAGTTTGGTGTCGCGGATGACGACACAGCGGGCGGGGAGGTTCACGCCCCAGGCCAGCGTCGACGTCGAGAAGAGCAGTTGAATCTTCCCCTCCTTGAACCACTGCTCGACGCGGTTCTTGTCCTCGCGCGCGAGGCCGGCGTGATGGAAGCCGACGCCGTCCAGCACAGACTGGCGGAGCGTGTCGTTTTGCAGTTCGGAGGCGTCAGTATGGAAATCGTAGTCCCCGCGTGCGCCCATGGGAACGTCGCGCTCGGTGATCTCGTCGCGGGCCTTCTTCGCCGCCTGTACGGTGTCCTGGCGCGAGGAGACGAACACGAGCGCCTGCCCCTCCTCCCGGATATGTGGCTCGGCGAGGTCCAGCGCCCGGTAGAGCCGGCGGTACTTGTCGGCGAAGGCGTTCTCGCCGTGCGAGTACGTCTTCACGTCGGCGTTCAGCGGCACCGGCCGATACTCCTCGCCGAAGGCGAACGTGGTCTCGTCGGGGGCGTCGAGCCAGTCGGCCACGTCCGCGATGTTCGGCATCGTCGCCGACAGCGCCACCACGCGCGGGTCACACAGCCGGCGGAGCCGCGAGACGGTGACTTCCAGCACCGCACCCCGGCGGTCCGAATCCAGCAGATGGACCTCGTCGATGACACAGCAGTCCACGTCCGTGATGAAGGAGTAGCGGCTCGTCTCGTGTTTTCGCGTGGCCGAATCGGTCTTTTCGGGCGTCATCACGAGGATGTCGGCCCGCTCGGCGCGACGGGGATTCAGGTCCCGCTCGCCGGTGACCACGTAGACGGAGTAGCCCAGGTCCTCGAACCGTTCCCACTCGCTTTCCTTCTCGTTGGTGAGCGCACGCAGCGGCGCGAGAAAGAGCGCGGTCCCGCCCTCGGCGAGGGTCTTGCAGATGGCCAGCTCCGCCAGCGCGGTCTTCCCGCTGGCCGTCGGCGCGCTGACGACGACGTTGTCGTCGCGGTTCAGCAGGGCCGGCAGGGCCACCG
The DNA here is from genome assembly GCF_032027985.1 of Haloarcula sp. 1CSR25-25. NCBI lineage: Archaea > Methanobacteriati > Methanobacteriota > Halobacteria > Halobacteriales > Haloarculaceae > Haloarcula > Haloarcula sp. 1CSR25-25. The sequence continues at coordinate 984,497 of NZ_JAHYBW010000001.1, read as the reverse complement.
ACTGCATCCGATTGAACTCCTCGAAGGGGAAGGCGTCGGCAAAGTCGGGGAGCACCTCCGCGACCGCCACAGTCGGCTCACTGTCGGTTCGGGATGGCACGTCACAGTCGCAGTTCCGCGACGGCAAAGGCGTTTCTATGGGCGCGTCTGCGGTGGGACGAGCCCGACAGTGTCGGTCAGCAGTCCCTCACACAGCCGTGCTAGCACGGCTACCTGCTAGTTTATCTATATCTCCGTTGTATATCCATACGTTATGAGAAACATACTCGTCACCGGCGCAACCGGCACTCAGGGCGGCGCAGTCGTCGACTACCTCCTCGCTGACAGCGAACAGTGGGAGATCTACGGCCTGACACGCGACGCCACGAGCGACGCTGCCGAGGCCCTCGAAGCCCGCGGCGTCACCGTCGTGGAAGGCGACATGACCGACGCCGACCGGATGCAGGAACTGGTAGACGGTATGGACGCTGTTTACAGCGTCACGACGTTCATGGAGCACGGAACCGACGTCGAGGTCGAACAGGGCGTCACGCTGGCGGAAGCCGCGGCCGACGCCGGCGTCGACCACTTCGTCTACAGCTCCGTCGGCAGCGCAGACGCCGACACCGGCCTGCCGCACTTCGAGTCCAAGTGGGCCGTCGAACAGCGAATCGAGGAACTCGGGCTTCCCGCGACAGTGGTCCGCCCGGTGTTCTTCATGCAGAACTTCGCGTACATGATGCGCGAGGACATCATGGACGGCCAGCTAGTGATGCCCCTGAACGAGGGCGTCTCCCTGGCTGTCGTCGATGCGACCGATATCGGCCAGACCGTCGTGGCCGCGCTCTCCGACCCCGAGGCGTTCCTCGGTGAGGTCGTCACGCTGGCCGGCGACGACCTGACAGTGGAGAAGTTCGCCGCGGCGTTCGGCGACCAGTTGGGCCACGAGGTCGAACCGGTCCACGCCGACGTCGAGGACTACCGCGAGATGGCCGGCGACGAAATGGCCGACATGTTCCAGTGGTTCAACGACGTGGGCTACGACATCGATATCCCCGCCCTCGCGGAGTGGGGCATCGAGACGACATCGTTCGAGGCGTACCTCGCCGACAGCGAAATGTGGCAGCCGACGGCGGCGGCCGCTGGCGCGCAGTAGGACGTCGCTGTCTGGGGTCGGGCGCGTTTCACGTTACGGCTGAATTTCTCGTGGCTGCAATCGCATGGGGGATGAACCCAACTACTTTTGAGCGGAGCCACCAAGGACAGACAATGAGTCGTTCGCGAAAGCCCGACTGGCTGAAGATGCGACCACCGTCGGGCGAGCGGTTCACCGACATCAAGCAGACGCTCCGGGACCGGGACCTCAACACGGTCTGTGAGGAGGCCAACTGCCCCAACCTCGGGGAGTGCTGGAGCGGGCGCGACGGACCGGGGACGGCCACGTTCATGCTGCTTGGCGACCGCTGTTCACGGGGCTGTAACTTCTGTGACGTGGAGACGGGCGGGATGGAGCCACTGGACCCCGACGAGCCACAGCAGGTGGCCGACGCCGTCGCGGAGATCGGGCTGGACTACGTCGTACTGACCAGCGTCGACCGCGACGACCTGCCCGACCAGGGCGCGGGCCACTTCGCCGAGACGATCCGCGCCATCAAGGAACGGGACCCGTCGATTCTGGTGGAATGTCTCATCCCGGATTTCCAGGGTGAGCCGGAGCTCGTCGGGAAGATAATCGACGCCGACCCGGACGTCATCGCCCACAACATCGAGACAGTCGACCGCCTCCAGTGGCCGGTGCGGGACCGCCGGGCCGGCTACGAGCAGTCCCTCTCGGTGCTCCGGCAGGTCGACCGCGAGAGCGACTGCTACAGCAAGACCAGCCTGATGCTCGGCGTCGGCGAGTACGCCCACGAGGTGTACCAGACGCTGTCTGACCTCCGGCAGGTCGGCGTCGACGTGGTGACCTTCGGTCAGTACCTCCAGCCTTCCCGGTCGCATCTGGAGGTCTCGGAGTACGTCCATCCCGACGCCTTCGACACCTGGCAGCGGGTCGCCGAGGCGGAGTTCGACTTCCTGTACTGCGCTTCGGGACCGATGGTCCGGTCGTCGTACCGCGCCGGCGAACTGTTCGTCGAGAGCGTCCTGCGCGAGGGCCAAAGCGTGGACGAGGCGCGGGCCGCGGTCCGTGCAGACAACTGATACATCCGAGTTATCACGGCGGTATGGCTCGGAGCCGGGTTCGGTTCAGCTCCCCCTGAACAGTTGAGGCTGTCTGTAATACCTACATAGGCAGGACTTCGCAGCGCCGCGAAAGCTCTAAGCGTAGCGCGAGTGAACAGTTGTCGTATGCCACTTCGAGGGAGGCGGTTTCTATGAGTGTCCTCCAGCGCGACCCCACGGACCGGGTGCAGATTCTCGACGAGGACGGGACGGTGGTCGACGGCGCGACGGTCCCGGACCTCTCGGACGACGACCTGGTGGAGATGTACCGCAACCTCAAGCTCGGCCGCCACTTCGACCAGCGGGCGGTGAGCCTGCAACGGCAGGGCCGGATGGGGACCTACCCGCCCATGTCGGGGCAGGAGGCGTCCCAGGTGGGCAGCGCCTTCGCCCTGCAGGACGGCGACTGGATGTTTCCAAGCTACCGCGAACACATAGCCCTGTCCGTGCGAGGGTGGGACCTGGCGAACGACCTGCTGTACTGGATGGGGTCCGAGCGTGGCAACTCGCCGCCGGCGGACGTACAGGTGTTCTCGCTTGCGGTCCCGATTGCGACACAGATTCCGCACGCGACCGGGGCTGCGTGGGCCTCGAAACTCAGAGGCGACGACACCGCCGTCCTCGTGTACTTCGGGGACGGCGCGACCTCCGAAGGGGACTTCCACGAGGGGTTGAACTTCGCGGGCGTGTTCGACGTGCCCGCCGTGTTTTTCTGTAACAACAACCAGTGGGCGATTTCGGTCCCGCGGGAGCGCCAGACGGCCAGCGAGACGCTCGCCCAGAAGGCCAACGCCTACGGCTTCGACGGCGTCCAGGTCGACGGCATGGACCCGCTGGCGGTGTATCAGGTGACCCGCGAGGCCGTCGAGAAGGCACACGACCCGCCCGAGGATGGGCTTCGGCCGACGATGATAGAGGCGGTGCAGTACCGCTTTGGCGCGCACACGACCGCCGACGACCCGTCGGTGTACCGCGAGGACAGCGAGGTCGAGCGCTGGAAGCAGAAAGACCCCATCCCGCGGATGGAGGCGTTTCTCAGGGACCGGGGGCTGCTCGACGGCGAGCGCATCGACGCCATCGACGAGTCGATACGGGCGGAGGTCGCGGCGGCCATCGACACCGCGGAGGCGACCGAGCGGCCAAGGCCCGAGGAGATGTTCGCGGACGTGTACGCGGAGATGCCACAGCGGCTCGAACAGCAACTGGACTACCTCGAAGGGCTGCGGGAGCGACACGGCGACGAGGTGCTACTGGAATGAGTACACAAGACGCGAGTACACAGAGTCTGACGCTCGTACAGGCCGTGCGTGACGGCCTCTACGGTGAGATGGAACGGAACGAGGACGTGGTCGTGATGGGCGAGGACGTCGGGAAGAACGGCGGCGTCTTCCGGGCGACACAGGGCCTCCACGAGGAGTTCGGTGGCGACCGGGTCATCGACACGCCGCTCGCGGAGTCCGGCATCGTCGGGACGGCGATCGGTATGGCCGCCTACGGGCTCCGACCGGTGCCGGAGATACAGTTCTCCGGGTTCATGTACCCCGCGTTCGACCAGATCGTCAGCCACGCCGCCCGCCTCCGCACGCGAAGCCGCGGGCGGTACAACTGCCCGCTCACCGTCCGAGCGCCGTACGGCGGCGGCATCCGCGCGCCGGAACACCACTCCGAGTCCAAGGAGGCGTTCTACGTCCACGAGGCGGGGCTGAAGGTGGTGGTGCCGTCGACGCCGAAGGAGACGAAGGGGCTGCTGACGGCGGCCATCCGGGACCCCGATCCCGTCATCTTCCTCGAACCGAAGCTCATCTACCGGTCGTTCCGCGAGGAGGTCCCCGACGACCCCTACACGGTGGAACTGGGGGAGGCAACGGTCCGCCGCGAGGGAACGGACGTCTCCGTGTTCACCTGGGGCGCGATGACCCGACCGACGATGGAGGCCGCCGAGGACCTGGCCGAGGAGGGCGTCGACGCCGAGGTGGTCGACCTGCGGACGCTGTCGCCGATGGACACCGACGCCATCGTCGAGTCGTTCAAGAAGACCGGGCGGGCGGCCGTCGTCCACGAAGCGCCCAAGACCGGCGGGCTGGCCGGCGAGATAATCGCCACTATCCAGGAGGAGGTCCTGCTGTACCAGGAGGCCCCCGTCACGCGGGTGACGGGCTTCGACGTGCCCTACCCGCTGTACGCGCTGGAGGACTACTACCTCCCCGAACCCGCCCGCATCAAAGACGGTATCAGAGAGGCAGTCGAGTTCTGACGCATGTTCGAGTTCAAGCTCCCGGACCTCGGGGAAGGGGTCGCCGAGGGCGAGGTGCTGACCTGGCACGTCTCGCCGGGCGACGCCGTCACCGAGGACCAGGTCCTCGCGGAGGTGGAGACCGACAAGGCCGCCGTCGACGTGCCGTCGCCGGTCGACGGCGTCGTGCAGGAACTGCACGCCGAGGTCGGCGAGATGGTCCAGACCGGCGAGGTGCTCATCACCATCGCCGAGGCGGGCGACGCCGACGCCGCGGAAGGAGACGGACCGGAAGTGGCCGGGAAGCAAGCCGACGACGCCGTGACCGAAACCACAGCGGGCGACGACCCGCAACAGGCGGGCGTGAGTACGGCCGACGGCCGCGTGTTTGCCGCGCCGAGTGTCCGCCGGCTGGCCCGCGAGAAGGGCGTCGACATCGCGGCCATCGACGGGAGCGGGCCGGGCGGCCGCGTCACCGAGGCGGACGTCGAGGCGGCTACGGCGGAAGTCGGCGGGACGGGCGACGACGATGGTCCCACGTCGGTCGTCTCGACGGTGTCCGATGACGACCCCACGTCGGTCGTGTCGAAGGTGTCCGACGACGGGGGCGACGAGACGGCTGTCAAGTCGGCCGTCAGAAGCGTCTCCGGAGACGGACAGCGGACGGACCGGCGCGACCAGACGCTGGCGACGCCGGCGACCAGAAACGTCGCCCGCGAACTCGACGTGGACATCGACGCCGTCCCGACCGACCAGACGCGGGACGGCCAGCCCTACGTCGACGAGGGGGCGGTCCGAGCGTACGCGGAAACACAGCAGGCCGCGCAGGCGGCCGACACCGAGGCCGTCAGCGCCGAGGGTGGCACGGCGAGCGCAGCGGCGTCCGGGGCAGGCGGCGCCGGGGCCGACACGGCGGCCGTGGAGACAGGTGCGGGCGAGCGCCGCGAGCCCTACCGCGGCGTCCGTCGGTCAATCGGCGAGCAGATGGCCCGCTCACGCCGGGAGGTTCCCCACGCCACCCACCACGACCGGGTCGTCGTCTCCGGGCTCGTCGAGGCCCGCGAGCGGCTCGAACCGCTCGCCGAGGAGCGCGGTGTCGACCTGACGTACACGCCCTTCGTCGTGAAATGCGTCGCCGCGGCGCTGGACCAGCACCCGGTGCTCAACACGGCCCTGGACACCGAAAACGAGGAAGTCGTCTACAGGGACGCCCACAACATCGGCGTGGCGACGGCGACCGACCACGGGCTGGTCGTCCCGGTCGTCGACGACGTGGACGGGAAGGGGCTGCTGGCACTCGCCGGCGAGATAAACGACCTCGTGGGGCGGGCTCGCAGCCGCGACATCGAGCGGTCGGAGATGCAGGGCGGGACCTTCACCGTCACGAACTTCGGGGCCATCGGCGGCGAGTACGCCAGCCCGATCATCAACGTCCCCGAGACGGCGATTCTCGGTATCGGGGCGCTGAAGGAGCGACCGGTCGTGGAGAGCGAGGCGCAAGGCGCCTCGGGGACTGCGAGCGGTACCACCGCGAGCACCGGCGAAGTCGTCGCCCGACCGACGCTCCCGCTGTCGCTGGCTATCGACCACCGCGTCATCGACGGCGCCGACGCGGCCCGCTTCGTCAACACGCTCAAGGAGTATCTGGCGGACCCGACGCGGCTCCTGTTGGAGTAGCCTCGGTGGGTCTGGCCTGACCGCCCCGGTCATCGGCTACTACCTGTACCGGCGCCGGGGGCGAGGCGCGACGGCGGGGTGAAGGGCGATACCTTATCACCGGTCCGGCCGAGAAGTCGCTATGGTCGTCGGAGATGTCACTACGGGAACCGAACTGCTTGTTATCGGCGGCGGTCCGGGCGGCTACGTCGCCGCAATCCGGGGCGCACAACTGGGACTGGACACGACGCTCGTCGAGCGGGACGCCTACGGCGGGACCTGCCTGAACCACGGCTGCATTCCCTCGAAAGCCCTCATCTCGGCCTCGGACGTGGCCCACGACGCCCGACAGGCCGAATCGATGGGCGTGTTCGCGGACCCGGCCGTCGACATGGCCGGGATGACCGAGTGGAAAGACGGCGTCGTCACGCGGCTGACACGGGGCGTCGAGTCGCTGTGTAAGAGCGCCGGCGTCAATCTGGTGGAAGGGACCGCCGAGTTCGTCGACGACGGGACGGTCCGGGTCGCCCACGGCGGCGAGGGGCAGGGCTCGGAGTCGCTGTCGTTCGAACACGCCGTCGTCGCGACGGGGAGCCGACCGATGGCGGTCCCGGGCTTCGAGTTCGACGGCGAGCACGTCCTCTCCTCGAAGGACGCGCTGGCGCTTGCGTCGGTCCCCGAGAAGCTCGTCGTCGTCGGCGCGGGCTACATCGGGATGGAACTGTCGACGGTGTTTGCGAAACTGGGCGCGGAGGTCACGGTCGTCGAGATGCTCGACGACGTGTTGCCCGGGTACGAGGACGATATCGCGGCGGTCGTCCGCGACCGGGCCGAAGAGCTGGGAATCGACTTCAACTTCGGCGAGGCGGCCGACGACTGGGAGCAGACGGACGAGGGCATCCGCGTCCAGACCCTCGACGCCGACGACGAGGTCATCGAGTACAACGCCGAGAAGTGCCTGATAGCGGTCGGCCGCGAGCCGGTCACGGACACGCTCGCGCTGGAAAACGTCGCCCTCCAGACGGACGAGGACGGATTCGTGGCAACCGACGACCAGTGTCGAACGGCGGCCGAGTCGGTGTTCGCCGTCGGGGACGTGGCCGGCGAGCCGATGCTGGCCCACAAGGCGATGGCCGAAGGCAAGGTCGCCGCCGAAGCCGCCGCCGGCGAGCCGGCCGCGTTCGACCACCAGGCGATCCCCGCCGCGGTGTTTACCGACCCCGAGATCGCCACCGTCGGCATGACCGAATCCGAGGCCGAGGCGGCGGGCTTTGACCCGGTCACCGGACAGATGCCGATGCGGGCCAACGGCCGCGCGCTCACCGTCGACGAGAAGGAGGGGTTCGTCCGCGTCGTCGCCGCTGCCGACGGGGAGTTCCTGCTCGGCGCACAGATCGTCGGCCCGGAGGCGTCGGAGCTCATCGCCGAACTCGGGCTGGGAATCGAGATGGGCGCACAGCTAGAGGACATCGCCGGGACGATTCATACGCACCCGACGCTCTCCGAGGCAGTCCACGAGGCGGCCGCGGCTGCACGCGGCGAGGCGATTCACACGCGCTGAGACCGCTGCCCGAGCGGTTCGTGTGCCGTGACCGGAGTGATATTCCCCGATAATGTGACACCGGGATGGATCTACCTGACAGACACACTGAGTCTTGCACCGTGCAAAAGGGTTATATCGCGGATTGAGTAAACTCCCGGTAGATAGGAACCGGTAAATATGTCTACTGATTCACAGCCCGACGACACCATCGCCCAGGCGATCATCTCAGGGTCGACCTACGAGCGACTCCGCTACGAACGCCATTCGTATCTCAGACAGACCGTTCCACGGACGCTTGCGCTCCAGAGCGCCCTGCTCGGCGCGCTGGCACTGTTGTTACCGATCTACGGTCTGTATCCGGACAGCACCGCGGCGTTTCTCCCGTCGGTCAATCCCGCTGTCGCCTCGCCGAAGGTGCTGTTGCTCGGGCTGTTCGGCGGGGTGCTGGAACTTTTCGGTGCGACGTTGCTCGTCGGGTCAGTCCTCTACCGGGTCCGGCTCGCCCCGCTGACCGAACGGCAGGCCCACGCGGCGCTCAACGCTGAGGACTTCGCGCGGTACGTCGGCCTCGGGACCGGCGGCCTGGCGATCGGCATCTCGCTTTGCCTGTTCGCTGTGGGGCTGGGCGGCGGCGAGATGGTGTCGTCGTACATCGCGGCGATGGGTCGGAACCCGTTCGTCGACTCCGGGTTCGGCGTGTCGGTCGCGAGCGTCTCGCTGTTTGCCTTCGCCGCCAGCGTCGCGGTCTATTACTCCTCGCGATATCTCTTCGTTTACCTCGCGCTGTTCCACCTCAGCGACGATTGAGCGGGCGAGACGAGGGCTCGGAAACGGCAGAGACACCTTCGGTGGTAACGACTTGGACAGACCTGGCTGTTTTCAGGCGTGGCGACGACCGTGTTTGTATGGTCGCAAACGAGAGTGACACGTTCGATATCGGCGGCGAACAGACGGTCCACCGGCTCGGCTTCGGCGCGATGCGGCTCACCGGGCAGGACATCATCGGCGAACCGGACGACGAGGAGCACGCCCGCGCCGTGCTGGAACGGGCGGTCGACCTCGGCGTCGAGTTCATCGACACGGCTGACTCCTACGGGCCTGGCGTCTCCGAGCGGCTCATCGGCGAAGCGCTCGACACCGAGCGCGAGGACCTCGTCATCGCGACGAAGGGCGGCCTGCTCCGCAACACCGACGCCGACTGGCTGGCCCACGGCGACCCCGACTACCTGCGCAACGCACAGCTTTGCTCGCGGGACCGGTTGCGGATGGACCCCATCGACCTGTACCAGTACCACCGGCCCGACCCCGACACGCCGTTCGAGGACTCGATACACGCACTCGCCGAGATGAAAGACGAGGGGCTCGTTCGCCACGTCGGCGTCTCGAACGTCTCCGTCGAGCAACTGGACCGCGCCCGCGACGTCGTCGACATCGCGACGGTCCAGAACCAGTACAACGTCGCCCACCGCGACGACGAGGACGTGCTGGAAGCCTGCGAGAACTACGGCATCGGTTTCATCCCGTGGTTCCCGCTGGGCGCCGGGGACCTCGGCGACGTCGACGGCATCGAGGAGATAGCCGGGCGCCACGACGCCACGCCCTACCAGATCGCGCTGGCGTGGCTACTTGGTCACTCGGACGTGACGCTGCCGATTCCCGGCACCAGCAGCCTCGACCACCTCGAACAGAACGTCGCCGCCGGCGCTATCGACCTCACCGACGAGGAACTGGCCCGGTTGTCCTGAACGGCGGCTGACTGCACCGACACAGCGCCCGCCGATGACCACGGTTCTTTTGGTTCCCAGCGGAGTAGCCCGGGTATGACCACTGTCACGCTGGGTCCCGAAGGGACCTACTCCCACCGCGCCGCACAGGCAGTCACCGACGACGAGATATCCTTCTCCGAGTCGGTGACCGCCATCGTCGAGGCCGTCGCGGACGGCGAGGCCGAACGCGGCGTCGTCCCCGTCGAGAACAGCATCGAGGGCTCCGTCACCGAGTCGCTCGACGCCTTCGCGGAGTACGACGTCGCCGTCGTCGACGAGATTATCACGCCGATCCGCCACGCCCTGCTCGCACAGGACGAGTCGTTCTCGCTGGTGGCCAGCCACGCCCAGGCGCTGGCCCAGTGTCGCGGCTGGCTCGACGAGCACTACCCCGGCGTCGACGTAGAGGCCGTCGCGTCGACGGCCCGCGGCGTCGAACGCGCCCGCGGCGATTCGGACATCGCCGCCATCGGTCACCCTGAGAACGCGACCAACGGGACGGAACTGAAGGTCCTCGCCGAGGACATCCAGGACCGGTCCTCGAACGCCACGCGGTTCCTCGTCGTCGCCCCGAAGAGCGAGCGCAGCGAGGCCGGCAGCAAGACCTCCTTCATCGTCTATCCCGACGTCGACTACCCCGGCCTGCTGCTGGAACTGCTGGAACCCTTTGCCGACCGCGACATCAACCTCACCCGCGTCGAGTCCCGACCCAGCGGCGAGCGGCTGGGGGACTACGTCTTCCACATCGACATCTCGGCCGGCCTCTACGAGCGGCGCACACAGGAGGCGCTTGCCGACATCGAGGACATCGCGGAGAAGGGGTGGGTCCGGCGGCTCGGGTCGTACGACTCGCGGACGGTCGTGAACTGAGACGCTTCTAAGCGTTAAGTCCCGGGCCCGCGTACCCCCACGTATGTCCGACCGCGATCCGTTCAGCGAGATCGAGCGCGCGTTCGATATGCTGGGAGAACAGTTCGGCGTGGACATGGGCTCCGTCCCGGTCGACGTCGTCGACGAGGACGACGCCTTCGTCGTCCACGCGGACCTGCCCGGCTACGACAGCGAGGACATCGACGTCCAGCTCGTCGAGGAGCGCGAGCTCACCATCAGCGCCACGGCGAGCCAGGAGCAGGAGTCCAGCGACGGCCAGTACGTCCAGCGCGAGCGCCGCCAGCAGTCGATGAGCCGGTCGGTCCGCCTCCCCGAGGCCGTCGACGAGGAGGGGACCACCGCGAGCTACGACAACGGCGTCCTCACGGTGCGTCTGGCGAAGGTCGTACACAGCGAGGACGACGACGGAACGGACATCCCCGTGAACTGACGATGGTGCTCGAACCCGGCACGGACGTGCCGACGATCAGAGCGACGAACCAGCACGGCGACGCGGTCCGGCCGGCGTTCGAGGAGCCGACGGTGCTGTACTTCTATCCGGCCGACGACACGCCGGGCTGTACGACGGAAGCGAACCAGTTCGAGGAGTACGCACAGCGGTTCGCGGACGCCGGGGTCGAGCTGTACGGCGTCTCGACGGACGGCGTCGAGAGCCACCGCGAGTTCGCCGCGGCGAACGACATCAGCTTCGACCTGCTGGCCGACCCCGAGGGGCGGCTGTGTGAGGCCTTCGACGTGCCGCTCGTCGACGGCCGGAGCCAGCGGACGACCTACATACTCACACGGGAGCGCGTCGTCGCCGTCTACGAACGGGTCGGCCCCGACGGCCACGCGGCGAACGTCTTCGAGGACCTCGTCGACACCGGGTTGGTCAGCGCCGAGTAGCCCTCAGCAACCGGTAGTCAGACGCCGCCGGATTATTCTTCGATGTCGATGGCCGGTCGACCGGGACCGGCCTTGCCGACGAGGTCGGGGTCCGCCTCCTCGGGCCCCTGGACGACCACGTCAGCGCCGAACTCGCGTTCGATGAGCCACGCGGCCCGTTCCAGCGCCGCCCGTTCGCGCTCGGGCGGCAGTTGCTCGTCGAGCGACTGCGCGCGGCCGGCCAGTTCCTTGGCGAAGTCCGCGGCTGCCTCGCCCTGCTCGCGCAGTTCCTCGTCCTGCATGACGGTGCCGACGACGTTGCCGTCGGCGTCGCGAGCCAGGTCGAGGACGCGGTGCTTCCACTCCGGTGCGACCGCGAGTGTCACCGTGGCGGGGTCGTCGATGCCGACCGTGTCGACGATGTCGCGGATGTCCTCGCGGGTGTTCTCGACCAGTCGGCGCTCCGTCTCGTAGTCGGCGGGGGCCTGGGCCGCCGGCCACTCGGCCGCCGCGATGAGGTCGTCGTGGCCCAGTTCGGCCCACATCTCCTCGGCGGCGTGGGGAGCGACCGGGGCGAGCAGTTTCGCCGCCGTCGCCAGCCCGCGCTCGAAGGTGTCGGCGTCGGGGTCGGTCGCGTCCTGATACCGGCGCAGCAGCGACACCAGTTCGCGCACGGCCTGGAGCGCGTGGTTGAACCGGAAGTCCTCGAACTCCGCCGTCGCGTTCGCGGCGGTGGCGTCGATCTCGCGAGCGACGTAGTCGGCGATGTCGCCGGCGTCGCCGGCGTTCGCGGTTTCACCGTCTTCTCGCGGGCTTTGCCCGCTCGAATGGTCCGCGGAACTCCGTTCCGGGCTACTCGCGTTGTCCGAGGCGCTCCGCGCCTCGCTAGCCTCACCATCGGCGTACTCCGAGACCAGCGTGTACACGTTCTGGAGGAAGCTGTGGGCGGACTGCACGCCCTCGGGACTCCAGGCGAACTCCTTCTCGGGCTGGGCGGCCTCCATGATGAACAGCCGGGCCGTATCGGCCCCGTACTCCTCGATGATGCGCTGGGGCGAGACGCCGTTGCCCAGGCTCTTGGACATCTTGTTGCCGTCCTCGCCCAGCACCATCCCCTGGTTCGTGAGGTTGGTGAAGGGTTCGCGGACGCCATCGACCATCTCGAGGTCGTCCAAGACTTTGGTGAAGAAGCGGGCGTACAGCAGGTGCATCACCGCGTGTTCGATGCCACCGACGTACTGGTCGACCGGCATCCAGTCGCTGGCCCGTTCGGTATCGAAGGGGGCCTCGTCCATTCCCGGCGAGGTGTACCGCAGGAAGTACCACGAGGAGTCGACGAAGGTGTCCATCGTGTCCGTCTCCCGCACCGCGTCGGCCCCGCAGTCGGGACAGTCGACGTGTTTCCACTCCTCGGCGGCGTCCAGCGGGTTCCCGGTGGTGTGGACGAACTCAGGCAGTTCGACGGGGAGGTCCTCGTCGGGGACCTCGACGTAGCCACAGTCCTCGCAGTGGATCATCGGAATCGGGGTGCCCCAGTAGCGCTGGCGCGAGATGCCCCAGTCCCGGAGGTTGTACTCGGTGCGGTGCTCGCCGTCGAACTCCTCGACGAAGCGGTCGCGGGCCTCGGCGCTCTCCAGCCCGTCGAACTCGCCGCTGTTGACCAGCACGCCGTCCTCGGGGTAGGCCGCGTCCTGCACGTCGATGTCCTCGGGGTCGGCGTCCGCGTCGTCGGTCGGTTCGACGACCTGCACGATGTCGATGTCGTGGGCCTCGGCGAACTCGTGGTCGCGCTCGTCGTGGGCGGGCACGGCGTACAGGGCGCCGGTCCCTACGTCGGTCAGGACGTAGTCGGCGACGTAGACGGGGATCTCCTCGCCGGTGGCGGGGTTGACGGCGTACTCGCCGGTGAACACGCCGGAGGTCACGTCCAGGTCGTCCTCGTCGGCGTGTTCGGCCTCGTGGATGTACTCGGCGACGTCGTCGTTGTCCTCGGCGATCTCCTGGGCGACGGGGTGGCCGGGGGCCAGCGAGAAGAAGGTCGCCCCGTGGATGGTGTCCAGGCGGGTCGTGAAGATGTCCACGTCGCCGTAGCCGGGAATCTCGAAGGCGACGCTCGCGCCCTCCTGCTTGCCGATCCAGTTGCGCTGCATCTCCCGGACGTTGTTCGGCCAGCCGTCGAGGTCGTCGAGTGCCTCCAGCAGTTCCTCGGCGTAGTCGGTGATGGTGAAGAACCACTGGTCCATCTCGCGGGCCTCGATGGGCGTGTCACACCGCCAGCAGAGTTCCGCCTCGCCCTCGACCTGCTCGTCGGCGAGGACTGTCTCACAGGAGGGACACCAGTTCAGTTCGGCGGCCTGGCGCTCGACCAGCCCCGCCTCGCGGAACTGTTTGAACAGCCACTGGTTCCACTGGTAGTACTCGGGCTCACAGGTCGCGAGTTCGCGGTCCCAGTCGTAGCCAAAGCCCATCTCCGTGAGCTGGTCACGCATCGAGTCGATACATTGCATCGTCCAGTCCTGCGGGTTGGTGTCCCGTTCCTCGGCGGCGTTCTCCGCCGGGAGGCCAAAGGAGTCCCAGCCCATCGGGTGGAGGACGCTCTCGCCGCGCATCCGCTCGAAGCGGGCGTAGGCGTCCGTGATAGTGTAGTTCCGGACGTGGCCCATATGGAGGCTTCCGGACGTGTAGGGGAACATCGCCAGGACGTACTCCGGGTCGGTCTCGTCGTCGGCGATACGGAACACGTCGGCCTCGTCCCACGTGCGCTGCCACCTGGGCTCGATCTCCGTGTGATCGAACCCCCGCTCGCGTTCCTCACCGGTTGTGGTCATAATATCGGAACATCCGGCAGCGACGGTGCTATACCTTTCCCTTCGGGAGACGGCCGCCTGGGTACCCGTCGGCACCGACACCTGTGGGCGCGACACGCGGGCGGTGCCCGCTGCTGTGGCTGTCCATCGCGGCTCTGGCAGCCACCTGTCCCGGAGTCAGCGACGGCAGGCCCGACCACAGCCCACACAAGATTTTTGCCGGATTCCGCAAGTGTCAGAACTGTATGGTACACTGCCCTGACTGTGAGACCTCGCTCGAAACGGCCGACGACATCGAGTTCGTCGAAGTGGACTCGGCGACCGGCTTCATCAAGGCCTCCAAGCGGTTCTACACGGCCAACTGCGCGGCGTGTGGCGTGACTATCGGCAGCGGCGTCGCCGGCGCGAAGTCCAACGGAGGTGCGGCCTGATGGTCCACTGCCCCGAGTGCGACGCGGAGATGACCGACCAGGCCGACGTGGAGTTCCTCGACATGGACTCGACGACCGGCTTCTTTACGGCCTCCAAGCGGTTCTACCTCGTGGCCTGTGGCAACTGCGGGGCCGCCATCGGCAGCGGCGTCGCCGGCGCGATGTAATCACGCCGGGGCCTAGGCTTATACACGTTTCAACGCAAGAGACAGTATGGCGGAATCACCTGACGACGACGCGAAGGACAGCGGGCGACTACCGAAGCCGCTTCGAACCGTCACACCGGGATCGCGTAGCCGTCCCAACGAGGGCATGGACATAATCGGCTGGGGCATGCTCGCCGGCCTGCTCGTCCTGCTGGTCCCGCTCCTGCCGTTCATCATCATCGTCTGGCTCATCTCGAAGGTGACCGACGCGCTCACGCCGTCGTAGTCAGGTCGTGTCGGTGTCGACGAGCGAGAAGCCCGTCCCGTCGCCGGCCTCGCTTGCGTTCTCGTAAACGACGTGTGCGGTCGCGACGTCCTGGATAGCCAGTCCCGTCGAATCGAAGACGGTGATCCCGTCGTCGTCGGTCCGCCCCGAGAGCGTGCCCGCGACTATGTCGCCGAGTTCCCCGTGGAGGTCGTGGTCGGTCAGGACGCCCTCGCCCCACGGGACGTTTAGCTCGCCGGAGTGGGTGCACTGTTCGTAGTTGTCGATGACGAGTTTCGCGTCCAGCAGCGTGCGTTCGTCGTGTTCCTGCTTGCCGGCGGCGTCGGCCCCGATGGCGTTGACGTGGGTTCGCTCGCCGAGCCACTCCCGGTCCACGATAGGCGATTCGACCGGTGTGATCGTCGAGAGGACGTCACAGCCGGCGGCGTCCTCGATACTGCCCGCCCGGACGTCGAACCGGTCGGCGAACGCGTCGACGAACGCCGCCTGTTTCTCCGGGCTCTGGTCGGCGACGACCACCGTCTCGATGTCCCGGACCGACGAGATGGCCTCCAGTTGCGTGTAGGCCTGCGTGCCGGCCCCGACCAGCCCTAGCGAGTCCGCGTCGGCGACGGCGAGGTGGTCGGTAGCGACGGCGGCCGCCGCCCCGGTCCGCAGGCGCGTCAGGACGGTGCCGTCCATCACGGCCAGCGGGAACGCCGTCTCGGGGTCCGAGTAGATGAGCGTCCCGAGGACGGTCGGCAGGTCGTGGTCGCGGGGGTTGTCCAGGTGGACGTTGACCCACTTGATCGCGGCGGCGTCCCACGTCTCCGTGTTGACGTAGGCCGGCATCGACCTGAAGTCGCCGTTGTACTGCGGCAGGTCGATGTAGGACTTGGCCGGCATGATGGTGTTCCCCCTGGCGTCGGCGGCGAAGGCCGCGGCGACCGCGTCGATGACTGCCGGCATCGTCGCGTGGTCCTCGACCGCGTCCGCACCGAGAAGCAGCGTCTGCATACCGAATGGTGGTACTCGACAGCACTTATACCTCCGCCGTCCCAGATGTTATATCGCCACACGACCAGTCACGGGTATGCGTCGCGGGGCGGCGACTGCCGCGGTCTGTCTCTGCCTGCTGAGCGCCGGCTGTGCCGGCCTTGTCGGCGGCGACGCGGCCGCCAGGGAGACGGTGACGCCGGCCCCCGTCCCGACCGCGGACGCGACGACGAGTCCACAACAGCACGCCCCGGGCATCGTCGGCGACCGCGTCGTCAACGCCACTGCGCTGGGCCGCGCCCACGTGCGCCGCCTCTCGAACACCTCCTATCGGGTACAACACACCAGGACCGTCACGGACGGCAGCGACCTGCACAGGCGCGTCCGGACGCGTGCCAGCATCAGCGCGGGCTATCGGTCGTACACGGCCACCCGAACGGTCGCCGGCCGGGGCGTGACAGGGCGTGAGATTCACAGCACATGGCGGGACGGCCGCGCGCTCAGACGGACCACCGTCAACGGGTCGACGACGACGGCAGTGGTCGCGGATAGCCGCGGTATCGGTGGCCCGCCGCGTCCCCCACGGGCCGCGCTGTTTTTCGATCCCACGTTCAACGGGCGCCTCATCGCGTTGCTCTCAGTCACCAACATCACGTCCATCCGCCCCGGCGACTCGGTCGTCAAGCAACTGTACGGGGGCTCGGTGTATCGCATCAGGGGAACCGGGTCGACCGACGACAGCGCAGTCGCCACCCGCCGCGTCGACCGTGTGACCGACGTCTCCCTCTCGGCGGCCGTGACGCCCCGCGGCGTCGTCCGGAGCTACGCGCTGCAGTACACGCTCGTCAACGGAACGGAAACCCACCGCGTGAGGGAGACGCTCCGCTACAGCGAGCTGGGGACGACTGACGTGGTGTTCGAAGACCAGCGGCGGCCCGGGCGCTATCGGAACCGAACGGCACGCCCGGACTGACCGCAGCGAGCGACGACCGGGCGCCACAGAACCGACCCCGGGATGGAAAGGGCCCCCACCCACTGTCACCGGTCCGCCCCCCACCAGACGGACCGGGACAGTCGATACTTCGCAGAGACGCACCTAACTGTTCGTCCGGTTTCACGCTTCGATACGGGCGGGGTCGGGGCGTGCCCGTCGAACGCCGAGTCGCAGTCCGGCGAACCCCCGTTCGCAGGTCGGTACACGCCCACGAACCGTCTCGCCGTTCGCCTGTCTGGATAGTCTCGCCAGTTGGGGTTCCTCGCTTCGCAGAAAGTGTCGCTGCTCGCAGGTCAGTTCGGACCCCGCTCGTGATATCGAGGTCCTTTCGGAACCTCGCTTGCCTCGCGGCTTCCGCCGCGCGGCCGTGAGGGAGGCCCTCGCTCGGCCCTACCCTGCACGCGTGTCGCTACGCTTCCGCTCGCAATTCAGCGGCCTCTCACTTCGTTCGAGCCCGCTCTTACATCATGCCGCCCATGCCGCCACCCATGCCGCCCATGCCGCCGGGGGCGCCGCCTGGGCCGCCGGGTCCGCCTTCGTCGTCGCCGGAGGTCGAGAGGTCGCCGGCGGCGATGATGTCGTCGATCTTGAGGACCAGGTTCGCGGCCTCTGCAGCCGAGGAGATGGCCTGGCGCTTGGCGTGGGTCGGCTCGACGACACCGGTGTCGAGCGTGTTCTCGACATCGCCGGAGAAGACGTTCAGGCCGGCGCTGACGTCGCCGTCCTCGTGGGCGGCGCGCAGGTCGACCAGCGTGTCGATGCTGTCGAGACCGGCGTTCTCGGCGAGAGTCCGCGGGATGATCTCGAGCGCGTCGGCGAAGGACTCGATGGCGAGTTGCTCGCGGCCCTCGACGCTGTCGGCGTAGTCGCGGAGCCGGCGGGCTACTTCGACCTCGGGTGCGCCGCCGCCGCCGAGGACACTGCCGTTGGCGACCGTCGACGCGACGACGTCGAGCGCGTCCTGGACGCCGCGTTCGAGCTCGTCGACGACGTGGTCAGTCGAGCCACGGAGCAGGAGCGTGACGCCGTGGGCCTCGTCGCCGCTGCCCTCGACGTAGAACAGCCCTTCGGCCTCGTCTCGGGTGACGGAGCCGTGGCCGAGGTCAGCAGCAGTCGCGGAGGCGAGGTCGGACACGACGTTAGCGCCCAGAACCTCTTTGAGGAACTCGATGTCGGACTTCTTGGCGCGGCGGACGGCCAGGATGCCCTTCTCGGCGAGGTAGTGCTGGGCCATGTCGTCGATGCCCTTCTGACAGAAGACGACGTCGGCACCGGTGTCTGCGATCTGGTCGACCATCTGCTTGAGCTGCTCCTCTTCCTTGTCGAGGAAGTTCTGGAGCTGGCTCGGGTCGTCGACGGAGAGCTGCGCGTCGACCTCGGTCTCGTCGAGTTCGATGGCCGTGTCCACGAGCATGATGTCGGCGTCCTCGACGTTGGTCGGCATCTCCTCGTGGACCGGGTCCTTGTCGATGACCGCGCCTTCGAGGAGCTCGGAGTTGCCGGCGGAGCTGCCGGTCTGGGTCTCGAGGTTGAGGTACTCGAGGTCGGCGATGACGGAGCCGTCCTCGGCCTCGACGGTCACGGCGTTGACCGCATCGACGATGAGCTGGGCGAGCAGCTCCTTGTTGAGCTCCGCGCCCTTGCCCGTCATCGAGGTCTCGGCGACCTTCTTCAGGAGTTCTTCGTCGTCAGGGTCGACCTCGGTGGCGATGTCGTCGAGTTCGTCCTTGGCCCGCGTCGCGGCCATGTTGAACCCTTTGATGATCGCCGTCGGGTGGATGTCCTGTTCGAGGAGGTCCTCGGCGTTCTTGAGGAGTTCGCCTGCGATGGCGACGGCGGAGGTGGTGCCGTCACCGGCCTCGTCCTCCTGTGTCTCGGCTACCTCGACGATCATCGAGGCTGTCGGGTTGTCGATGTCCATCTCCTTGAGGATGGTGACGCCGTCGTTGGTGACGGTGACGTCGCCCATCGAGGAGACGAGCATCTTGTCCATCCCCTTCGGGCCGAGCGTCGAGCGTACCGACTCGGCGACCGCGCGAGCGGCCGAGATGTTGTGTTCCTGCGCAGACTTGTCCTTCATCCGCTGGGAGTCCTCTCCCAGGATGATCATCGGCTGGCCCTGCATCTGGCGTTGGCTCATAATCAAGCGAAGATTGCATGTGGTTCTATATAAAAGTAGGGGTTATAGGGTGCTCGCCGGTCACCCGTTGTCCCAGCCAGAACAGGTGAAACCACCCGACTGAGGTAGTACTGTCCGTCAACAGTGGTAGCTGTTGGCACGCCCCATCAGGGCGGTGACGACCTGTTTATATATTCATTCGACGGGTTCCGTCCAGTGGACCGTAACCGACCCGACGACGAAGGCGTCCTTGGAGTCGGGGTTCCGGCGGAATTGAACCGTGTTCGACCCGAGCTGGAGTCGCTCGGGCGCAATCGTATCCATCCAGAGCTGCCACCCCTCACCGGGCGCGATGTCGAACCCCGACAGCGGTTCGCCGTTAACCACGATATCGTGGTCGAAATCCTCGACGTCGTACACCTGCATCTGGACGTACGGGTCCGCCGGTTCGGAGGTCGGGAGCTCGAAGGAAACCGGGTCGGTCGAGTTCCCGGTGTACTCGGCCCAGGGAACGTCGAGCGAGTCCGCCGACGGGCCGAGGTGCTGCTGGAACTGACAGAGCGCGTAGTTGGCGCGACGTGACATACGAATAATATTTCGGGGCCGGTATAAAAATCAGTGGTCGGTCGCAGCCGTCGTGTTTAGTTAGTGAACAGAAATTATGAACAGCCGGCTCTGTTGAAATCCCATTCTTCAGACATAAATTGGGATGAAACACCCAGTCGCTGAAGGGTGCGTATTGATCGTCAAGAATTCTACCAGCTCAAAGAGATCTTCCGATAGCCGTGCGAGATACACAGCGCGTATCGGTCACGCGAGACTGGCCGAGACTGCACCATTCGAATGGGAGAGAACAGCGTCCCGGACAGTTTCGTGGAATCGCACTGTTGGTGGAAGCACTCCCCCGAACTCGTCATCAAATGCGTCGTGCATCATATCGACCCGACACTCATTGTCGCCGAGAGCACCAGTACATCCGCGTGGGACTATCACCCACAGAAGGGACAACAGGCGTGTAGCGTAACTTTGCCGCACCCACTTTGTGTAAGTGTGAAATGTAAAGACAACAACAAATATATTTGTCTGGGTACCCGAGTTATGGTACGGAATAATAGCACACACTGTGCGTTTAGCCCAGCATGAGGGCTGCTTGAAACCGGATTCCCGTTCGCAGTCATCCATTTCTCTTCGCGCATACGGTGCGTGAAACGCATCACTATGTGACGCGTTCCGCAACAAGAGATATCCGGAAATGTCAGCAAATAAAGGCGACACTAACCAGGCAGTCGAGAGTATCGAGCAGCCGACCAGTGTGAGTCGGTGGAACTACCTGCGTGTCGGTGGGTTGGCCGCGCTCACCGAGGCAGCCATCTACGTGGCCGGTTTCGCGTACTTCCTCGTCATCCTTGATTTCCCGAGCGTCACCGGGGCGCTCCAAGAGGTCGAACTGTTCGTCGCGAACGAGACGAGTCTGTACGCGATGAACCTACTCATCTACGTGGTCTTCGGTATCGTACTGGTGGCGCTCGTTCTGGCGCTCCACGAACGGCTCAAAACCGACGCACCGATGCTTATGCGAGCGACGACTACATTCGGCCTCATCTGGGCTGGTCTCGTCATTGCCAGCGGGATGATTGCCACCCTCGCGACGGGCGTCGTCGTTGATCTCTACAGTACCGACCCGACGCAGGCGACTACGGTCTGGCTGGCAGTGAGCCCGGTCATCGACGGACTGGGCGGCGGCAATGAAATTATCGGCGGCCTCTGGACACTGCTCGTGAGCGTCGCTGCGCTGCGAGCGCGGGCGCTCCACCGACTGGTGAACTACTTCGGGTTCGTGGTTGGGACTGCAGGCATCCTCTCGGCGATTCCAGCACTCAGTGAGATCGGCGGTGGCATCTTCGGGCTTACCCAGATCGTCTGGTTCGTCGCGCTCGGTGTCCTCCTACTCGGCGCAGGCGGCCGTGAGGCGTCCGCGTCCCTTCGTGAGGAGTGATGCGACCGATGGTGGTGTGAGACGAACATGGACGGGGCGCTGAGTGAATCCTCTGTCTCTCGCACGCTGATACTGACAGAACTCGGTGAGATGTCTGCAGTCGTGCTGAACTCACAGCGCGTATCGGTCACGGGAGACTGGCGCCACCGAACGAAAGTGGGGGAGCGTAAGCTTATGCCCTCGACGGAACTCCCTTCCCACCGTGTCTGACTCAGAAACAACGGGACAGGGAGTTGCGCTTGGCGTCGGCGTCGGCCTCGCTCTCGGTGTCGCCGTGGGGGTGGCCATCGATAATATCGGTCTCGGAATCGGGGTCGGGATGGCGCTCGGAGCGGCACTCGGTTTCGTGTGGGACCAACAGGAAGCGTAAATCGCGAAGCGACGAATCTGTACATTCCTCCGCTCAATCTACCCAATTTCTCAAGTGCAAATCAAAGAGTAAAGACGTGCTGAACTCAGCCTCGATATTCAACACGGCTCCGACAAACTATCAACAACCGCGGATTTCAACAAGGCCGACTAGGGTTATAGACGCGGGGAGTCTTTGGTGATCCATGGACCTACTATTTTTCGACTCTCGTAACGAGTTCCGCACCTGGTTGGAAGGGCACCACAACACGAAAAAAGAGCTGTGGGTAGGCTACTACAAGGCCGACGCCGAGAGATCTGGTATCGGGTATGGGGAGTCGGTCGAGGAAGCGCTCTGCTTCGGATGGATCGACGGTCTGGTCAAGGGTATCGACGACGAGACGTACACCCGTCGGTTTACGCCCAGAAGCTCCGACAGCAAGTGGTCGAAGGCGAACAAGGAGCGGGTCGCAGCGATGATCAAGGCGGGGAAGATGACCCTGGCCGGAATGGAACTCGTCGACGCGGCGACGGAGTCGGGCGAGTGGGCGGCTGCCTATCGGCTCGGCGACGATCACGAAATTCCGGCCGAACTTGAGGCGGCGCTGCGTGAGAACGAGACCGCCTGGGAGAACTTCCAGGACTGCTCGAACACGGACCAGCACGCATTCGTCGCGGCCGTTGAGGAGGCTAAGACGGACGAGACCAAACAAAAGCGCATCAAACGAACGGTCGAACTCGCGGCGCAGGATCTCAGAGCATACGACGAGAACAACAAGCGGCGGCTGTGATGTGGTCGTTTCAGAGGTAACAGTTCTCAAGAAAACTCGCTTCTCGAGTTCACTCCCGTCACCATCGCGGACGAAGTTACGGCATTGCTCATCGAGAATGTTCGTGCAGTACGCGCCCTGAATTGACCGCTCAGAGTGATCGATCTACA
The DNA here is from genome assembly GCF_032027985.1 of Haloarcula sp. 1CSR25-25. Classification (NCBI taxonomy): domain Archaea; kingdom Methanobacteriati; phylum Methanobacteriota; class Halobacteria; order Halobacteriales; family Haloarculaceae; genus Haloarcula; species Haloarcula sp. 1CSR25-25. Next base: position 962,303 of record NZ_JAHYBW010000001.1, on the reverse strand, counting down.
TTATGAATGAGACAAGCAATGGCGAGTTCACAGAACTGTTTCCACCATCGTCGTTAGCGGACGAACGCACCGTACTTTCGCTTGAGCGTTGAGTTCACAGTCTCGGATTGACTCCGTTGTCCGTAGAGGTCAGCGTCTAAGCGTGCGTTCCATGCCTTGTGGAGTGATGTGAACTCACGATGCTTAATCAGTGGCCGAACCTCGTGTTGCCGGGCGAGCCGTCTGATTTTCTGATCGTCGTAGCCTTTGTCACCGAGCAGAATGCCAATATCCTCGGGGTTGCGCTTGATCAACGACGGCGCAATCTGGCTATCGTGTTTTCGTGTCGTCGTCACGTGTAGATCGAGGATTGCGTTCACTTTCGTATCGACCAGCAGCGTCGCTTTGAGCTGTTGAATGGTGAGTTCAGCTCGTTTCGTGTAGTGTTTCGAAGCATGACTGCGGTCAAACCCTGACGCATCAACTCCAACGACACCGCTCGTCGGAAGTAGCGTCGTTGAGAGGGTCAATATGACACGCCACACGGCCATATCAAGTCGATTGAACGCCTTACAGAGCGTTGATGACGTAGGAAGCTCGGCTAGTCCAAGAGCTCGTCGGATGCGTGGCATCTCGATCAGTTCGTCAAGCAGGCCACGGTAGGTTGTATTCTTTCGAACTTTGAGACAGAGCAGAACAACGTGCTGGGGAAGTGTATAGCGATGTTTGGAGAACTTCGAGGAGTATCGAGAAACCGCTCGGCGTGCCAGATGGATCGCCTTCTCAGTAAACCGGAGAATTTGCGACTTCGGGAGGGCCTTCATCTCGTCGAATTACATGGCGAACATGTAATTCCCTGAGTATTTCAACAGAGCCGTTATTACCGGATAAAACACCAGCGTTGCGGCCGCAGTGTCATCCCGGGCGGTCACGTCACGCACAGGAGAGCGGAGCGCCTATGAGGGGGCGGCTGTTGCCCACCGGTATGGACGCTGCGCTTGGCCCGCCCGAGCAGATGGCCGAGCTCGAGGAGGACCTGACGCCGATGATGGCACAGTACTACGAGCTGTGCCGGCAGTACGACGACGCCCTGGTCCTCTTTCAGGTCGGGGACTTCTACGAAGCCTTCTGTGCGGCCGCACAGCGGGTCGCCCGACTGTGTGAGATTACGCTGACCCAGCGCGAGGACTCGACCGGCCAGTACCCGATGGCCGGCATCCCCATCGACAACGCCGAGTCCTACGTCGAGACGCTGCTGGACGCGGGGTATCGGGTCGCCATCGCCGACCAGGTCGAGGACCCCGACGAGGTCAGCGGCGTCGTCGAACGAGCGGTGACGCGGATCGTCACGCCGGGGACGCTGACAGAGAGCGAGCTGCTGGGCGGGGCGGACAACAACTACGTCGCCGCCCTGACCGAAGGCGAGCGGTACGGACTGGCGCTGCTCGACGTGTCGACCGGCGACTGCTACGCGACAAGCGTCGGTTCGGCGACGGCCGTCGCCGACGAACTCAGCCGGTTCGGCCCGGCAGAAGCCATCGTCGGACCGGACGTCGACGTGGACCGGGACGCCGTCTTCGGCCCGGCCTGTCTGGTGACACGCTACGACGCGGACGCCTTCGGCCGGGAGCGCGCCGAGGACCGCGTGGCCCAGTACTTCGGCCCGCCGGAGCGCCTGCTCGCCGGCGACGCGGAAATCCGGGCCTGTGGCGGCCTGCTGGCCTACGCTGAGTACACCCGCGGCAGCAGCGGGGCGGTCGGTCCCGACGGCGAGCCGGTCGACCCCGACGTGGACCCCGCCGGCACGCTCGACTACCTCAATCACCTCACGCGGTACGACCCGCGGGAGTACATGCTGCTCGACGCCGTCGCCGTCGAGAGCCTCGAACTGTTCGAGCGACGCTCCGTGCGGGGCCACGAGAACCGCACGCTCGTGGACACGGTCGACGAGACGGCGTGTGCGCTGGGCCGGCGGAAACTGACCGACTGGCTCCGCCGGCCGCTGCTCGACGCGGACCGCATCGAGGCCCGCCACGGCGCGGTCGCGGAGCTCCAGCGCGACCCGGCGACCCGGGAGGCCCTCGCCGGCCTGCTTTCCGACGTGTACGACCTGGAGCGGCTCATCTCGCGGGTCTCGCGTGGCCGGGCGAACGCGCGGGACCTCCGGTCGCTGGCCGCGACGCTGTCGGTCATCCCGGACATCCGGGACCAGCTCGCCGACGCCGACGCCCGCTTGCTCGCGGACCTGCACGCCACGCTGGACCCGCTGACCGAGACCCGCGAGGAGATCGAGGCGGCGGTTCGCCCCGACCCGCCACAGCAGGTGACCGAGGGCGGCGTCATCCGGGAGGGCTACGACGAGGAACTCGACCGGCTACGCTCGACAGAGCAGTCGGGCAAAGAGTGGATCGACGAGTTGGAGGCGAGCGAGCGCGAGCGGACCGGCATCGACTCGCTGAAGGTGGGCCATACCTCGGTGCATGGCTACTACATCGAGGTGACAAACGCCAACCTCGACGCCGTCCCCGAGGACTACCAGCGCCGCCAGACGCTGAAAAACAGCGAGCGCTACTACACGCCGGAACTCAAGGACCGCGAGGACGAGATTCTGCGGGCCGAGAGCGCGGCCGACGACCTCGAGTACGACCTGTTCTGTGCGGTCCGGGACGAGGTGGCCGACGAGGCCGAGCGCGTGCAGGCGCTGGCCGACCGGCTGGCCCGCCTGGACGTGCTGGTCTCCTTTGCCGAGGTCGCGGCGCAGTACGGCTACTGCCGACCCGCCGTCGGCGGCGACGGCATCGACATCACCGCCGGCCGCCATCCGGTCGTCGAGCGGACGGAGGACGCCTTCGTCCCCAACGACACGCGGCTCGGCAGCGGGCCGCTCCCGGCGGCGGGTGACGGAGCGACCGACGACGGGCGCGACCCCTTCCTCGCCGTCGTCACGGGGCCGAACATGAGCGGGAAATCGACGTACATGCGCCAGGTCGCGCTGATCTGTCTGCTCGCACAGGCGGGCAGTTTCGTCCCGGCGAAGGCGGCCGACCTCCCCATCCTCGACCGCGTGTTCACCCGCGTCGGGGCCAGCGACGACATCGCCGGCGGCCGCTCGACGTTCATGATCGAGATGACCGAACTGGCGACGATTCTCGACGCGGCGACCGCCGACTCGCTGGTCCTGCTGGACGAGGTCGGCCGGGGCACGTCGACGGCCGACGGGCTGGCTATCGCCCGCGCCGTCACGGAGTACCTCCACGACGAGGTCGGCGCGTACACGCTGTTTGCGACCCACCACCACGACCTGACGGCCGTCGCCGCGGCGCTGCCCGGGGCGACCAACCGGCACTTCGAGACCAGCCGCGAGGACGGCGACGTCCGCTTCGACCACGAACTCGCGCCCGGCCCCGCAGCGGCCTCCTACGGCGTCGAGGTGGCGAGCATGGCCGGCGTGCCCGAGTCCGTCGTCGAGCGGTCGCGGTCCCTCCTGGCGGATGCCGAGGCGGCCGACTCCGGCGTGGATAAGCCGGGAGCGCCTGCCGAATCAGAGACAGCGACAGACTCCGACGCGGATTCCGCCGCCGCGGAGACGCCGGGCACGGCGGAGAACGGAACGGCGGCGGCTTCGACCGGCGAGGCTGCATCTGGCGGCCACACACAGGAGGCGCTTCAGGCGAACGGGGCCGCCGTCGAGGGCGAACTGCCGGAGTCGGTGGCAGAGCAGTTGGCGTCGCTCGACGTCGCGACGATGACCCCGATAGAGGCCATGAACGCGCTTGCGGACCTGCAGGACCGGCTCGACTGACAGCGCCGGTCAGCTATCGCCGTCGGCGACCGGTTCGTCGTGCGGACAGGCGAACATGGCCGCGACGAGTTTCTGTTCGGCGGCCCGCAGGTGCTTGTGGAGCGTGGGCTCGGAGACGTCGAGACGGTCAGCCAGGTCCGCGGCCGTCGCTCCCCGGGGCCAGTTGTAGTATCCCGCTTCGTGGGCCGTCGCGAGGACCTCCCGCTGGCGGTCGGTCAGCGAGTCGGTGTGGGGCGCGTAGTTCTGGAACCCGAACAGCGGCACGATGGACTCGCGCTGTTCCTTCGCTTTGAGTTCGGCGTCCGAATGGGCCGCCAGGAACGAATCGATGACCGCCGTCGTCTCGGTTTGCCGTGGCACGTCGGCCACGACAGTCCCCTGCCCGTCGACGCTCCGGGCTGTCTGTGGCACCGCACCGGCGTCCGCCAGCGAGACGACGGGACAGTTGTTCTGTACGTCTAGCTCGACGAGCCCGCCGTCGTCGGTGCGGTCGAGCACCCGCGCGTCACCGGTGTCGTCCTCGACGTACTCGACAAGGCGGTCGGGGCAAGCGCCCTCGACCGAGAAGAACTCCGCGTACGTGTCGTCTCTCTGTGGAAGGCACTTCTCCAGAATCACCGAACACGATTCGGCCGCAGACACCGATACGAAGGGATAGGACCCATCAGAGAGGGCAAACTCCACACGGGTAACCGCCCGGCCGTCACCAGGCTGTTGAGCCATACACGGGCGTAGTCGACATCCCGTCAAGAATGTTGGCCTGCCCTGTGATTTCAGCGTTCACTATGCTAGCCACACTGAACTTTACGCCTGTAGAATAAGTCTAGCACCAGGAACAGAGAACTGTGTCTGGAACATCCCCACCCGTCATAGAAACTCACGGCACCGACCAGTCCATCGTCACCGCAGTCGTTCGCGCCGTGGCGGCCGCGGAAGGACAACCGGCCAGAACCCTTCCGCCGCTGGCCCACACGATCAATCCGGGCGCTCTGACTGCGTGTATCGCTGACTCGAACACCGACGGACACGTCGCGTTCGACTACAGCGGCCACCGCGTGGTCGTCGACACCGATGGAACGGTCACCGTAGACGGGTAGCTCCGTGCCCTGCCTGTGTGGCGACTGCGGCAGTCAGTGCGGGCACGAGACGGCCACGTCCGAGTGACAGGAGCGCAGTTACGGCGGCTCCAGCGAGACGAACTCCAGTCCCCTCTCGGCGAGCAACTGACGCGCCCGGTCGGTCACCGAGGGCGCGACGAGGATACCTCGGACCTCGGTGTCGGCGTGCAGGTCACGCTCCAGAGCGTCGACGTACCGACCCAGCTGGCCGACCGCGTCGGGACCCACGCGCCGGCGCTTGAGTTCGAGTATCGTCGTCCGACCGTCGGCGTCCTCGCCGTAGATGTCGACCGCGCCGGCGGGCGTCTCGCGTTCGGTCGCCAGCGGCGTAAAGCCCGACTCGACCAGCGCCGGTTCCTCGAGGATGCGGTCTTTCAGGTCTGCTTCCGTCCCGGTGAGCGCGAGGTCTCTGGCGTCAGTCACGTCGAAGGCGGCGGCGTGAGCGACCGTCCCGAAGACGATCTCCAGCGATTCCTCGGGGGTCGACCGCGTGGAGCGGACGACCAGCGAGCCGTCGTCGACGCTGATGCTGTGCTCACACCCCGGCGGCTGCCAGTTCACCGGCTGCTGGCCCTCGTCGGTGTGGACCAGCGCGGCCCCGTCGGGCTTGAGCATCACGTGGCGGTCGCCGGGCCCCAGCGAACTGGCCGCTCGGCCCTCGTACTCGACCGTACAGGTGCCCACGAGCGTCACCAGCGCGCCGCGGTCGGCGTTGCGCGACGCGAGGTCCAGCGCGTCGGCGGGGTCGGGATAGGTCAGCGTCTCGACAGCGGTCACGGGCGGCGGTTAGCGGCCCCCGCGTAAAAAGGACGCGTCGTCGGGGCAGTGCACGGACGAAGCGTGGTTCCGGAGCGACGCGAGCAGGGCGCGCTTGACAGTCTTCGGGTCCCGGCCCGCGCGTTCGAGGGCGCGACAGGCCTCGTCTTTGCGGTCGACCCACCAGGCCCGGAACGCGTCGGGGTCTTCAGTGCGGGCGAGGACGATGTCGTCGAGGTCCGACAGCGTCGGGTCGAGCCAGCAGACGGCGTAGGTCCGGACCGACCCGTCCAGCACGACCAGCTGGTCGTGGGTGGCATCGATGGCAGCGAGAACAGCCGACCCCGTCCACCCGTTCCCGAGCGGTCGGGACTGGGCCAGGGGATCGGCGTCGACGCCCCAGTGGGCGACCCGGCAGTCGTAGCGGCCGTCGGGTCGAGCGACGGCCACGAGCGTTCGACGACCCATCAGGGACCACCGAGCGTGTGAGCGGGCATGGGTCCCCCTGGCTGCGTGGTCCTATTTGAAGGCTGGCCCACAGAACACGGTTCGAGTTCCCACTCAGCCACCGACAAGGGCCCCAGACCCCACGAAATCGCCGAGTTTTGGTAACTCGGCACAACCCTCAAGTAGCATGTTACCGTACACTAACATATGATGGTGAGCGAGTGGCTCTACGGCGCAATCGCGCTTCTCGTGGGGCTCCACGTCCTGACCATGCTGTACGCGTACCGGCACCGGGGCGACCCGGCCGGTGCGACCGGGCAGGGCGATACCGAAGGGCGCCGTGGTAACGCCACCGATGACAGCACTGCGTCCATCGACTGTCCCCACTGCGGGGCGAGAAACGAGCAGGACTACCAGTTCTGCCGCCAGTGTGTCGCCGACCTGACGAGCGGTAGCCCGCAACGCCAGCCCACGGACCGAAGCCAGCCGTACTGACAAGGTCCCGGTCGAATCGGACAGTTCGAGCGCCGTGGTCGGCCAGAGTGGCTATTTCTCCGAAAATGTACCCGAACGGACTGTCGCGAGCGGGCGCCGGAACGGCACCACGACCACGGTCGGTAATTGTTTATCCGAGTGGCGTCGGATACGTGTATGCGCTTTGGTATTATTTCGACTGCGAAAATCGCACGCGAAGACGTGATTCCGGGCATCCAGAAGTCCGACCACGCGGTCACGGCAGTCAGCTCGCGGTCCCGGGACCGTGCCAGCGAGGTGGCCGAGGCCCTCGGCATCGACAGCGCCTTCGGCGACTACGAGACGATGTTCGCCGAGGGGGATATCGACGCGGTATACAACCCGCTCCCGAACGCGCTCCACGCCGAGTGGAGCCAGCGGGCCGCCGACCACGGCCTCGATGTGCTCTGTGAGAAGCCGCTGACGGTCGACACCGCCCAGGCGGCGGACCTCTTCGACTACTGTGCCGACCGGGACGTCGCGCTGATGGAGGCGTTCATGTATCAGTTCCACCCGCGGACCCGGCGGGCCAGGGAAATCGTCGAAGACGAGCTGGGCGAGGTCCACACCGTCGACGCGTCGTTCAAATTCCCGCTCTCGGACCCCGGCGACATCCGGCTGGACCCCGCACTGGCCGGCGGGAGCCTGTTGGACGTGGGCTGTTACGCCGTCAGCGCGGCGCGTGGCTTTCTGGGCGAGCCGGACCGCGCGTTCGCTCACAGCCGAGATTCCCGGGACAGCGGCGTGGACACGAACCTCAGCGGCGTTCTCTCGTACGACGACGGGCGGGTCGCCTCGGTTTCCTGTGGGCTCGACGGACCGGACCGGGACTACTACCGGGTCGAGACCGACGACGGCTGGCTCGAGGCGCCGAACTGCTTCGGCCCGGACCACGACCAGTCTGTCTCGCTGACCTACAGCGTCGGCGGCCGCGAGGTCACCGAGACGTTCGACCCGGTGGACCACTACCGGCTCCAGGTCGAGGCGTTCGCCGACGCCGTCGAGAGCGGAGAAACGCCGCCCATCGACCGGGCCGAGACGCTGGGGAACATGCGTGCCCTGGACGCGCTGGCCCGGAGCGCGGACACCGGCGAGCCGGTCGGTATCGCCACTCCCGGGTGAGACACACAGCGGGCGTCTCCCGTGACGCGGCGCGCGCGAAACGGTTTTGACTGCGGGGAGTGAGGCACGAACTGTGACACCCCCAACAGTGACGCTCCCGAGTGGCGACGAACTCCCGATGGTCGGCGTCGGGACGTGGGACATCGACGGCGATACCGTACAGGAGTCCGTTCGGGCCGGTCTCGACGCGGGCTACGCCCACGTCGACACCGCCGAGGGCTACCGGAACGAGGCCGAGATCGGCGAGGCCCTGGCCGACTACGACCGCGGCGATGTGTTTCTCACGTCGAAGGTGCTGCCCAAGCACCTCGGCTACGAGTCCGTCATCGAGGCCTGCGAGGCGTCGCTCGACCGCCTCGGGACCGACTACCTCGACCTGTATCTCGTCCACTGGCCCAACCCCGCGACCTCCATCCGCGAGACGATGGACGCGATGGCCACGCTCCACGACCGGGGGAAGGTCCGCAACGTCGGCGTCTCGAACTTCAGCGCGTACCAGCTCGGGGCCGCCCAGCACGTCGCCGACGTACCCATCGCGGTCAATCAGGTCGAGTACCACCCCTGGAACACCCAGGACCAGGTGGTGGAGTTCTGCCGCGAGACCGACACCGTCGTCGAGGCGGCTGCACCACTCGGCCGGACAGAGGTGTTCGACGACGACGTCATCCGGGAATTAGCCGAGAGATACGACAGGTCGCCCGCCCAGATTATTCTGAAGTGGGCGGTCGAGAACGACGTGGTAGTGCTACCGAAGTCCTCCTCGCCCGAACACGTCCGGCAGAACCTCGCGCTGTTCGACTGGGAACTCGACGCCGCCGACCGCGAGCGCATCGACGCCATCGAGCGCGAGCAGGCGGTCTACGACACCGGGGTCTACGACTGGGACGACGGCACGTACGGCATCTCGCAGTAGTCCCCCAATGGTCACACCGCCCGCACTGGACCGCTGGGACGCCACAGCGGCGGCGAGCATCGTCGCCCTGCTTATCGTGGCGTACGTCCTGGTTCCGGACCCGACAGTCCAGTACGGGACGTGGCTGGTCATCTTCTGTATCTGGATGGCCTGGTTCGTCTTCTTCGGGGCCAAATGGTTATACGGCCCCTAGAGCGGTGCGCTGAAGCTTTTACTCGATTCCGTGTCAGCGGAGATTTATTTACTCCCACTGTCTATACACATTCGATGCCCCGCATCGAAGTCTCGGAAAACCTGTACCGCCAGATCGAGAGCGAAACCAGCAACGACGACTTCAACGACACGCTGTGGAAGATGGTCGGCTCCTATCGGCGCACGAACAACCCGGAAGCGGACCAGACGTAATACACAGAGGACAGTCGGCGACGGCCCGCGGCGAGTGAGGCACTTCTGAACGTTCGGTCGGCTACGATAGCCGTTGCACCCGTGTCACGCCACGGTGTGTCTGCCCATCGATTGACGAGGCGAGAGAGACGAAAGCACAGGCCCCGAAGCGCCCGTCACTGTGAGCGGCAATCACTGCCGTCGATACGTATGTTTTTACGATTTGAGCCGCTCCGTACTGGTAATGAGGCCACGAATCGCCCTGCTGAACGCGGCCCACGACGGCGATGATAACCGCCGGAACTTCCGGCGAGAACTCGACGCCGACCTCGTGGAGTACGACGTGACCGAGCGCGAACTGCCCGACACCTTCGCGTTCGACGGCTGTCTGGTCACCGGCAGCCGCGCGTCCGTCTACTGGGACGAACCCTGGATTCGGGACCTCGAATCCTGGGTCGCGGACGCGGTCGACCGCGACATCGCGTTCCTGGGCGTCTGTTTCGGCCACCAGCTGCTCGCGCACGCGCTCGGCGGCACCGTCGAGGCGATGGACGAGTACGAGATCGGCTACCGGACGGTCGAACACGACGGCGAGAACGAGCTGCTCGCCGGCGTCGACGAGTCCTTCACCGTCTTCACGACGCACTCGGACCGCGTCGCCGAGCTGCCGCCGGGCGCGACCGAGTTCGCCGAGAACGAGTACGGCGTCCACGGGTTCCGGAAGGAGAACGTCTTCTCGGTGCAGTTCCACCCCGAGTACGACCCTGAGACGGCCGAGGAAGTGACGAGAGGCAAGGACGACCAGCTCTCCGAGGAGCGCATCGAGGCGGTGCTTGACGGGGTCACCGAGGATAACTACCGCGCCGCCTGCGAGGCGAAGCAGTTGTTCGACAACTTCACCGAGTTCGCTGCGCGTCGCACACGTGATGCGACCGGCTCCGCCGCGGCCGACGACTGACCGCTCGCCGCGCCGGGACGGTCATGTGAACCGGCCGGTCTCGGCGTCACAATCCTCGCAGCGCGTCACCAGCGCGTCCCGGTCGTCCGTCATCTCGATGTAGTTGTGCGTGCGACCGCCACAGTCCTCGCAGTGCCGGAGCATGTCGGTATCGCCCATCTCCTGTGGCGCGCCGAGAGCGAGCGCGACGACGCGTTCCTCGCCCTCGTTGCGGCCGAGTTGCCACTCGCCGGGGGCAAACCGGATGGCGTCACCGGCCTCGACGCGCACCTCGCCGTCCTCCGTTTCGAACGTGGCTGTGCCCGACCGGATGAGAAACACCTCCTCCTGGTCCGGGTGGCGGTGGTACCCGAAGCCGAAGGACTCGCCGGGTGCCAGTTCGTAGTAGTTCAGCGCGATGTTGTCGGTGCCGAGCGGCCCGGCGAGCGCCCGCTTGACTGACGCCGGCCCCATTCGCGATTCCAGGGCGTCGATCGTGACTTTCTCCATAGGTGCCACCTACAGCGGACAGTCCTTAACGGTTGGTCAGACCGGGCCACAGCGGTGACACTGGGGAGGGACGGTACAGCAGAGAGACAGAGCAGCGGTCACTCGCGTCGGTCGATATCGAGCTCCTCGTCGAGGTCCTGGAGCCAGTCGGCGTCTTCCAGTTCCGCCATCTGTTCACGGAAGTGTGTCTTGCAGACGCCGACCTTGACGCCGTCGTTCTCGACGGCGATGTCGGCTTCACGGTCGCAGTAGTGACACTGCATACCTGTAAGGTCGTCCCGGAGTACATTGAACCCTCGGGTTCCGTCTGCCGGTTGTCAGACGTCGAGTGCCGTTTCGACCCGGTCCCAGGCGGCCGCGTCCAGGCCGGTGCCGCCCAGCGTCTCGCCGTGGGCGTCGCTGCCGCCAGTCGGCACGAGGTCGTACCGCTCGATGACGTCGTCGACGAGGCTGTCGTCGACCGTGCGACCGTACGGGTACCAGCGTTCGACGGCATCGAGCGAGTCACACTTCGACAGCGCGGCCGCGGTGTCGGGGTAGCGGAACGGGTGGGCGAGGCCGACCAGCCCGCAAGCCTCCGAGAGGACCGCACAGCCGCGCTCGAAGGAGGGGACCTCCCGGGCGACGTAACAGGGACAGTCGCCGCCGATGAGTTCGTCGAACGCCGCCTGGAAGGAGTGGTCCGACACCTCGGCGATGGCGCGGGCGATGTGGGGGCGACCGAGGCCGTCGCGCGGTTCGACGGGCAGCGAGACGCCCAGGCGGTCCTCGACACAGTCGATGATGCGCGCGCCGCGCTCGCGGCGGTTCCGCTGGATACGCTCGCATTCGGCCCGGAGCTCGTCGGTCGGGTCGACGCCGTAGCCCAGCAGGTCCAGCCGCTGGGTCCCGGTTTCGACGCGGAGTTCGATACCGTGGAGAAGCGTCACGCCGTCCCGCTGGGTGACGGGGCCGTCGAGGCCGGGCTGGAGTCGGTCGTGGTCCGTGACGGCGACGACATCGACGCCGGCTCGCTTTGCAGCCGTCGGGACCGCATCAAGCGTGAGCGTCCCGTCAGAGCGGGCCGTATGTACGTGCAAGTCAGCGACGACCATACCACTCACAGGACTCCCAGCAGGAAGCCGCTTCTGGTGAGCACACGAGTCGTGCGCACACGTCACGTGAGTGCCTTATACGCATTAAGGGATATTATGATTATCTATAGTGAAGGTTTATTAACGACCATGAACTTTCGACTGATATGCGAATGTTAAGCAACGCGACGGACGCCTTCCAATCGTACGACTACCCGATCTCCGCCGAGGAAATCATCGAGAGCGACGGCGACATGGAGCTCGAACTGCCAAACGGCACCGAGCGTCTGGGCGACGCGCTCAGCCGGTCGGCCCCGGAAATCTTCGAGAGCGCAGAGGACGCCGAGTTCGCGGCGTTCTCGGGGGTCTCGAGCAAGGCCATCGGCCGGAAGGGCTACTCCGACCGCGACCCGATCTGCATGGGCGAAGACGGGCCGGACGAAGTCTCCTTCTAGGGGCCCGGTAGCCACACAGGACTGACCGCGGTCGTCCCAGCTCTGGACGGGGTTCCCGTCTCCTTCATTTTCACACAGACGAGCAACAGCGCTCTCTAGGGTATTTCCGTACGCGCACGCGAAGAGTGCACCGCTCAACAGTGGCTACCTATCGAGAAAGTCCGGCCTGTCGACGGCGTCGGTGCTGTCGATTGACTGCCTGTCCAGCAGTTCCGAGGGTTCAAGCGCCGGCGGCAGCCCGTCGCGGCCGCCGGTCGGTGCGTCGTCCTCCTCGATGTACGTTTTCTCGCCGTTAATCAGGTCGGCCCAGAGGGCGTCCCGGTCGGCGCTGGTCGTCTCCGCCGCTTCCTTGGCCTCGTTGCGGCCTTCGTCGTACGCGAGTTCGACCATGCTCTTGTGGTACGCCGAGGACATCTCGGCGTAGATGGCTTCGAGTTCCTCGCGGTTGTACTCCCCGAGGCGCTCGGCGACGCCGATGGCGTAGGCCCGGTCGGTCCCCTCGTCCTTGTCGAGGGTCTCCCAGTCGGTCCCGAACTCGCGCTCGTATCGGTTCATGTCTCCACTTTCCGGTCAGCGTGGACCTGCAGTCCGGCGCCGGAGAAGGAGATCTCCCGGATGTCACAGTCGATAGCGGTGCCCCGCATCTTGATGACCTGGACGCCGCGGGTCATGCTCCCGTTTTCGAGGAAGTTGTGGAAGAAGACGACGCCGTGGGCGAGGTAGTGCTCGTCGCTGTACGAGGACGGGTCGGTCATCTCGGAGATGAGCAACGTCGTCGCGTCCGTCTGTTTCAGCGCGGACAGAAAGCCCGTAATCTCGTCTTTGACGTCGTTCATGAAGTGTTGCAACAGCATCGTCGAGTCGATGACCACCCGCTGGATGTCGTTCTGTCTGATGTAGGCGACGAGTCGGTTCGTCAGGCCGCCCTCGCTGCCGAACTGCGTGATGGTTCGCTTCCCGCTCTCGGTGACGAGGTTGAGAAACTGGATGGCGTCGGACTGCATCGCCCGATCGAACCCGAACTCGTAACCGGCCATGTCCTGCATGAGCTCCGACTTGGTCTCGTGCATCGTCACGTAGAGACACGTCTCGCCCTCTTTGACACCCTGCGTGATGAACTGTGAACAGAACGTGGTTTTCCCGCTGCCCGGCGGGCCACTGACCACGTAGAGGCGATTCGGGAGCAGCCCCCCTTCAATGAGTTCGTCGAAACCGGGGACCCCGCTAGAGAGACGCATATCAGCTACCTGAGTCCGTCTGGACATATGCTTTCACCTTCTATTTTCACCGGTGATAACTCATTCGGCTGGGTCAGTGCTCGAGGGCGCTGGGGTGGCTATCGGCCAGTTCCAGCAGTCGCTCCGTGCCGGCCTCGTCGAACCGCATCGGCCGTCGCCACCACGGCCCCTTCCCCGAGTCCGACGATAGTTCTGTGACCAGTTCGTTCGCGTCGGTGCCGCCGCTTGGCGCCGACAGCGGGACGACTGTGTCGTACAGTTGCGACCCGTCGGCGTTGCCACGAATGAGAACGCGAGCGTCGAAGGGGTCCCGTTTCACGTGGGCGTTCGAGGCAAACTGGGCCTGTTCCCCGGAGGGGAGATTGCGGTACTCCTCGCCGGCCACCGCGTCGCGAGCGAGCCGGAAGTGACCGATGACGTGGGCGCCCCACTCCGGCGACGCCCAGGCGGGGCGCTCGTCGGCCGTCGACAGCGTCGCGTAGAAAAACAGGTAGTCGCCGGCCGACAGTTCCGAGAGCGGGCCCGCTTTCACGCCGTGTTCGTCCCCGTACGTGTAGCGGTCGCCGCCGGCCTCCGGGAACTCCGGGTCGAAGTGGACCGGACGGTCGGCCACCGCGGACACGTCGGTCCGCAGGTCGAGGTCGCCGTAGGTCGGCACGGGCTCGCTGGTCGGCTTCGACTCGGGAATGGGGATGTACTCGAAGGAGCCGTCGGGAAACAACGGGCCGCGGAAGCCGGGCTCGTTGGTGTTGGCTCCGACGTTGATGGCGACGCTGTGCATGGCCGTTGTTGGTCAGTCCCGGAGAAAGGCGTTCGGATGGGCGAGAACGGACTGGTGACCTGCCGTCGCTGACTACTGGCGGTCCGGCGGGGAGAGGTCGCGCTGGAACTCGTCGAACTGCTGTAGGTCCTCGGGCAGCTCAACGGACAGCTGTCGTTCGGCGCGGCGGTCGACGTTCGCCCCTTCAATCGGCTCCGCGACGGACTCCCAGCCGTCCTTGACCGTCAGGGACTTCGCCGGCGTGCCGGCGGCGACGTGATGGGCGGGGATGTCCTTGCCGGCGATGGACTTCGCCGCGAGGATGGCGTTCTCGCCGACCTTCACCCCGGCACGGACCATCGAATCGTAGGTCAGGCGCACGTCGTCCTCGATGATGGTGTGGTAGTTGTCGACGTGGGTCTGGTCGACGGCGTCGTGGTCGTGGCTGTAGATGTGAGTGTCGTCGGAGATGGAGACGCGGTCGCCGATGGTGAGTTTCCCGCGGTCGTCCAGGTGGACGTCGTCGTGGACGACGACGTTGTCGCCGACCTCGATGTTGTGGCCGTAGGTGAAGGAGATGCCCTTGAAGAAGCGACAGCCCTCGCCACAGGACTCGAAGAGGTGGTCGGCGAGCATCCGACGGAACCGGAGCCCGAACTCGACGTTGTCCGCCATCGGCGTCGCGTCGAACTGCCGCCAGAGCCACTGGAGGTGTTTCGAGCGTTTGAACCGCTCCTCGTCTTTCTCGGCGTAGTACTCGCTTTCGAGGGTCGTGTTACAGGGGTCATAGCCCTGGAGTCGGACCCGCTCGGCCGGGGAGATATCCGCGCCGTCCTGCCAGCGCTCGTAGGCCTCCCGGTCGCCGTGGAGGTCGACCAGCACGTCAGTGACAACATCGCAGGTGTCCTCGTCACCGGAGAGGCGTTCGTCGACCTCGTCGAGAAAGGCTCTGAGCCCCTCTTCGGCGAGCGGTGGCAGCGACACGTGACGCTTCGTCATGTCGGGTACGTGGCCTCGCGGGCAGATAGGGGTTTCCGTTACGTGAGACCTACCCGGTAACGTTCGTGTCACGACACCGTGTGACACTGGTTCCGGCGAGCAAGCCACAGTTAAGACGCCGCCGTTCCAGGCGATGACATGGTCAGGTCGGACTTCATCATGGAGATACGGCGCTACATTGTCAATCCCGCGGAGCGCCGGCTGCGAGCGCCGTGGCGGGTCACGGTCTGGCTGTTCCTCACCGGGTTCGGCCTCGTCGTCTTCGCGGGGCTGGTGGGAGTACTGAGCGAGGTGGCGGACCTCTCCGGACCGGTGTTCGTCGTCGGTCGGCAGATCAGCGTCTTCGCCGCCGGAACGGCCGTCGCTGTCGGTATCGGCTATCTGCTCGACCGGCGGTCGCTCGGTGACTACGGGCTGGACCTGGATCGGCAGTGGTGGCGCGACGCCGCCTTCGGCCTCGCGCTCGGCGTCGGGCTCCCGGCACTGGTGCTGGGTGTCGAACTGGCCGCCGGGTTCGTGGAGGTCAGCGTCGCGCTCGCGACCGTCGACAGCGGGGTGCTCCCCCTGACCGCGTTCGGACCGGCGGTCGCCGTCCTCGTTCTGGGGGCGTTCTTCCTCGTGCAGGCGACCGCCGAAGAGGTGCTCGTCCGCGGCTATCTCCTGACGAACGCGGCCGAGGGGCTCGCCGGCTGGGTCGGTACGCGGCGCGCGGTCATCGCCGCGACGGCACTGACGGGCGCGCTGTTCGGCGTCCTCCACTGGACCAACCCGAGCGCGTCGCTGCTCAGCGTCGCGAACATCACTCTCTACGGCCTCCTGCTGGGTGCGTGCTACGTCCTGACCGGGCGACTCGGACTCGCAAGCGGCTTCCACGTCGCCTGGAACTACACGCTCGCGCTGTTTGGCTTCCCCGTCAGCGGGCTCCGGATGGGCGTCGCCTTGCTCTCGACTGACGCGACCGGCCCCACGCTGGTGACCGGCGGCGAGTTCGGACCCGAAGGGGGGCTCATCGCTCTCCCGCTGCTCGGCGTCGGCGGGGCCGCGCTGTACTGGTGGGTCCGCCGCGAGTACGGCGCGGTCGAACTGCTTGAGCACATCGCGACCCCCCAGCTCCGCATCCGGACGCGGTCCGACACCGCGAACCAAGACGGCTAAGTGGACAGCGCCGCTACGTCGGGTATGGAATACGCGACACTCGGAAACTCCGGCGTCGAGGTCTCGGAAGTCGGGTTCGGTGCCTGGGTCGTCGGCACGGACTGGTGGGGCGACCGCACTCGCGAGGACGCTATCGACATGGTCCAGCACGCACTCGCGGAGGACGTGACGTTTTTCGACACTGGCGACGTGTACGGGCACGGCGACAGCGAGGAGATCATCGGCGAGGCGCTGGCGGAACACCGCGAGGAGGTCACCGTCTCGACGAAGATCGGCTACGACTTCTACAACAACCCACAGGCCGGCCACGGCGAGCTCCCGAAGAAGGTCACGCCCGAGTGGGTCCACACCGCCGTCGACCGCTCGCTCGACCGCCTCGGCATGGACCACGTCGAGCTCCTGATGCTCCACAACGCCAACGTCGACGAGGTCGACGAGGACGTGCTGGAGGCGCTGGACGAACTCCGCGAAGAGGGGAAAGTCGAGGCCATCGGCTGGGCGCTGGGCCCCTCCATCGGCTGGCTCGCAGAGGGCGACGCCGCCGTCGCAAACGAGTTCGACGCGCTCCAGACCGTCTTTAATCTCTTCGAGCAGACCCCCGGTCAGCACTTCATCGACACCATCCGCGAGCAGAACGCCGACACGTCGGTCCTGGCTCGGGTCCCACACTCCTCGGGCCTGCTGAACGAGCAGGTGACCCCCGAGACGGAACTCGGCAAGGGCGACCACCGCGCACACCGGCCGAGCGAGTGGTACGAGACCGGCTGGGAGAAGGTCGAGGAGCTCCGGTTCCTCGAACGCGATGGGGCACGGACGATGGGCCAGGCCGCCATCCAGTGGCTGCTGTACAACGACGAAGTGGCGTCGGTCACCCCGACCTTCCGGACCAACGCCGACATCGACGAGTGGGCCGGCGCGCCCGACACGCCGCCACTCAGCGACGCAGAGTACGACCGCGTCCAGGAACTGTACCGGGACAACTTCGGCATCGACCGCGACGACGGGATGGACGCCCTGCGCTCGTCGGTCGGCGGCGCGGACCTCGAAGAGACCGGCATGAAGTCGGCGGGCGACTGACAGCGAGGCGTTGGAGCGCCGACGCACAGGCCACGGCAGACACGGCGGGCGACTGACCGGTCGAGGGTGTCTGCCCGAGACAGCAGTCGGCCGCCGAACGCCGGGGACTGACGGCGAGGCGTCGTAGCGCCGACGCACGGGCCACAGCTGACCGATTCCACCGCTGGAGACCGGTTTTCCACCAGCACGTACCGAACCGTCAGCCATCGGACCGACCACGGTCGGAAATTGAAATCTCCAGTCGATGACTGGCCCCCAGAAGCTATCGGCAATCGGACAGCCGTCTGTCGGTTCCTGGCTGGTACCCCTTCGTTTCGAGAGGAGATGTACCGCCGTCTTGCGGTTGGGGTTGCGAAGTTTCACATTCACCACGGTGCGTCAGACGAAGGCAAGACGCGAGACGGGAGCCGGTTCGAGGTGAAACGGAGGGGTCGAGCCGCGGGACCACCCCATACACCGATTCGGCGGAAAACAGGTACAGTTGGCAGAGACCGCCGGGGTCGCTGGCGCCCGGTTACTCGTTCAGCAGGCCGTCCTCTTCGACGCGCATGACGCCCTCGCCGTCCGGGAGGTTCGGCGCGTCGACGAGTTTGACGATGCGCTTGTTCCCTTTGGACTTGCGGAGGTACATCCGGAACGTGGAGGTGTGGCCGAGGATGTTGCCCCCGATGGGCTGGGTCGGGTCGCCGAAGAAGGAGTCGGGGTTCGACGCGACCTGGTTCGTGACGACGACGGCGGTGTTGTTGAGGTCGCCGACGCGCATCAGGTCGTGGAGGTGCTTGTTGAGTTTCTGCTGGCGGTCGGCGAGTTCGCCACGGCCGACGTACTCGGCGCGGAAGTGGGCAGTCAGCGAGTCGACGGCGAGCAGGCGGACGGGGAACTCCTCGTCCTGACTTTCGCTGGCGATCTCCTGGGCCTTCTCGGCGAGGAGGATCTGGTGGTTGGAGTTGAACGCTTTCGCGACGTGGATCTTCTCCAGCACGGAGGCGACGAGGTCGTCGAGCAGGTCCTCGTCGGTGGGGTCTGCGTCGGCCTCGTCCTCGACGATGCCGTGGAGGACCAGCGTGTCTGCCAGTACCTCGTCGGCGAGGCCCTTGACCATCTGTTCGATACGTTCGGGTCGGAACGTGTCCTCGGAGTCGACGAAGATAGCGCTGCCCTCCAGTCCGCCGTGTTCGGCCGGCAGCTGGACGTTGACTGCGAGCTGGTGGGTCACCTGGGACTTGCCGGCCCCGAACTCGCCGTACACCTCGGTGATAGACTGGGTCTCGACGCCGCCGCCCAGCAGGTCGTCGACCTCGTCGACGCCCCAGGAGAGCTTGCCAATCTGCTCGCGGCGTTCGAGCACCGTCGACCCGGTCTCGAAGCCGCCGATGTCGGCCGCCTCGCGGGCGGCGTTGATGATGTCGGCCGCCGACGACTCGCCGATGTCGGCCGTGTTCGACAGTTCACCCGGGGAGGCGACCGCAATCCCCTGATAGGAGTCGTAGCCGTTCTCTTCGAGTTTCTCTGCTGTCGCCGGACCGACACCCGGCAGCTCTTCGAGGTCCTCACTTGCGGACATGGACGTGCCTTGTGCGTCCGGGGGTATAAAGCCTCGTTAACACCAAAGTGAAAGTGAAAGTGCCGGATAGCGTTGGGATGGTTCGGAGTGGAACCGGGAGTTTTAGAAGTGAAGGGGTAGGCTGTCGGGCTCGTGTATGTACCGGGAGCGGGAGGACCGCTGGGTTCGGTGGCGACCGGTTCCGGAGTCAGTAGTGACCGGTGCCGATGTAGACTATCGCACCCAGTCCGGCGAGATACAGCCCGAACAGCACCGTCCCGGGGAGCGGGACGACCCCGCCACCGAATCGCCCGACGACGAAGAGGGTGAGCGCGATTGTCGAGGGAACGGGGTCGGCCGCGAGCGTCGTGAGGAAGGTCCGGAGCGACCAGTAGGCGTTTTTCGCAAGCGAGCGCGGAGCGAGGTCGAGCGGCCGGCCACCGTCTGGGTTCTCTGTCGGCTCGAACCCGTCGAGGTCACGCCGGGCGACGGTGTGGATGTCGCCGGTGTGGGCGCGACGGCCGTCGCCGTCGGCTACCCGGAGCAGCGTCACCGATTCACTGGCAGTCCCGACCACGCGGTAGACGCCGGGCGGAACGTCGGCCGTCGTCGGTCGAAGGTGGTCGTAGACGGCGATATCGGCCATCTCACTCCCAGGGATGGTAGCCGGGGCGGTCGGGCCACAGCGGGTACCAGTACTCCTTGTCGTCCTCGACGGAGATCTCGTCGCTGAGGTTGCTGTCCAGTTTGAACTCCGCGGAGGTGTTGCGCTCGTGGCTGTCGTGCGGGTCCGGCGCGAACGGGTAGTACGCGCCCCGGCGGAAGGAGTACACCCAGTAGACGGTCTGGTTGTCGCGCGTGTGTTCGAACGCGAACAGGGCCGCGAGCAGGCGCGACCCGTACCGGCGCTCGACGAGCGTGTCCGCGGCGAAGTGAATCGACGTGAGCAGGTCCTCGAAGTCGTCGTCGTGCAGCACGACCCACTGGTAGCCGTGGTCGTCGGTCTGGAAGGTCGCCCGTGTGCCCGTCTCGACCATCCCGGCGTCGAGGATGGATTCGACCTCGTCGACGGCGTCCTGGAAGTCCGTGCTGTCGACGTCGGCGAAACACAGCGCCGCCTCGCCGGTCGGCTCGTACCCCAGGTCGGCCTCCATCGTGATGTAGGCGGTACTCATCCCGAACAGGTCGTCGGGGTCGGCGTCGCGTGTCGCGTCTGCCTCGGCTTTCACCCCGAGGACGCTCTTGAGTCCGTCGAGCAATCCCATATGCGAGTCCCTACGGGCCGGAGCCCAAGGTGGTTTGTGTCTCGGCTAGTCGGTCGGTCTGTGTACGGACACGCGTATTCGAACAGCCAGAAAGTCCCGCCCGTAGCCGATTGGTCAATCGAGGCGGGGTGGGACTGAAAGGGGGCGTGCTCTCGGCGAACCCCCGGCGTCCGCGGCTCCGCCGCGTGCTCGGGAGAGCTTCGCTCTCCCGGCGTAGCAAGCACCTGCCGGAGCGCAGCAAGCCGCGGGACCCGAGGGCACGGGGGCTTTCTGGCTCTGCGCAGTAGCTACCGCGGGAAGACATACAACTTCAGAGACGACAGTCGGAAACCGACTGACGCTAGCGGCCTTCGAGTTCGCGTTCGAGGTCCTGCAGGCGGTCGATCCGCTTTTCGGTCGAGGGGTGGGTGCTGGCCAGACGGCCGATCCAGCCGACCCTGATTGGGATGATGAAGAAGGCGTTCATCTCCGCCTGTTCGCGCATGTCCTCCTTGGGCACCTTGTCCATCCGGCCGTCGATTTTCATCAGCGCGTTCGCGAGGGCGGCGGGCTTGCCGGTGATTATCGCCCCGCCGCGGTCCGCGGCGTACTCGCGGTAGCGGCTGAGCGTCCGAATCAGGAGAAACGAGACGACCCAGACGACCAGCGAGATGAGGATGGCGACGATGACGGGCACCTGCTGGCCGCCGCGTTCGCGGCCGCCGCTGAACAGCCAGCCCCACCGGACGATGAGGAAGGCGATCGTCGAGAGAAAGGACGCGATAGTCATCACCATCACGTCGCGGTTCTTGATGTGGGCCAGTTCGTGAGCGATGACGCCCTCCAGTTCGTCCTGGTCCAGCGTGTTCATGATGCCCGTCGTCACGCAGACGGCCGAGCTACTCTTCGACCGGCCGGTGGCGAAGGCGTTTGGCACCCGGGAGTCGGCGACGGCGACCTTCGGCTTCGGGAGGTCGGCCTGCTGGGCCAGGCGGTCGACGGTCCGGTGGAGTTCCGGGTACTCCTCCGGTTCGACCGTCCGGGCCCCCATCGAGTACAGGGCGAGCTTGTCACTGAAGAAGAACTGCGCGCCCAGGAACAGTCCCATGACGACCACGATGAGCGCGAAGTTCTGGAAATATAGCGTGAGCGCTCCGAGGAAGACGATGTACAGCGCGAACAGCAGGAACATCGTCAGGGCCATGCGGCCACGGAGCCCCCAGTCTGTTTGCCACTCCATACCCAGTGATAGACGGTCGACACTCTAAAACCTCGCTATCGTGAGAAAGCGCCACACGGCAAAGCGCCGATGGCTTGCGGCCGAGCCGATGGGGCACACGCATTTACTCCCGGAGCGACAACCGACGGCATGACCGACACAGTCGTCGTGACTGGCGGACGCGGGCGCTCCGGGCGCTGGATCTGTGACCACCTCGCCGGCGAGTACCGCGTCGTCTGCGTGGACCTCGACCACCCCGGCTGGGAGGTGCCGCTCCGCGACCACGTCGATTTCAGAGCCGTGGACGTGACCGAGGGCGCGGAGGTCCGTGACCTCTTCAGCGAGGTCGACCCGGACGCCGTCGTCCACTGGGCCGCGCTGCCGGCGCCGGAGCGCCACGCGGGCACGCGGGTGTTCGACACCAACATTTCGGCGACGTACAACGTCGTCGACGCCGCCGGCCGCGCCGATGCGGATGTCGTCTGGGCGTCCTCCGAGAGCGCCTACGGACTGGCCTTCGCCGAGGAGACGCCGCTCCCGGCGTACCTCCCGATGGACGAGGCCCATCCGACCGCGCCGGAGGATCCCTACGGCACGTCGAAGGTCGCCGGCGAGGAGGTGGCGAAGATGGTCGTCCGGCGCGACGGCGTCGACGTGGCGTCGATACGGCCGTCGTGGATTCAGTACCCCGGCGAGTACAACTGCCGGGACGTGGCCACGGGGGACCTCGCCGGCGGCATCGGGAACTGCTGGTCGTACGTCGACGTGCGCGACGTGGCGACGGCGGTTGCGGCGGCGCTCGATGCCGACATCGGGGGTCACGAGGCGTTCAACGTCGCCGCCACCGAGAACTACGTCGGCCGGCCGACGGCCGACCTCGTGGAAGAACAGTGGGGCGAACTGCCAGCCGAGTGCAAACTGGACGGCGACCAGTCGGCGCTCTCGACGGCGAAAGCACAGGGCATGCTGGACTGGGCACCGGACCACCACTGGCAGGAGGCCGCCGAGGCCGACGTCGACACGCCGACGCTCACCGGCGAGTGAGTCGGAGGGGCGGAACACACGGCTTAAACGGTTCAGTACAGTAAGGCCGGTAATGAGCCGGTCGGCAGAGTTCTGTCCACGCTGCGGTGACGAGATACCGGAGGGCACTGACGAGCGCCCGGAGCTTTCGGGTGCCGGCGGCCAGCGCAACTCCGAGCACGTCCTCTGTGACGCCTGCTACTTCGAGGAGTTCGACCTGGTGGACGCCCCCGACACCATCCAGGTGCGGGTCTGTTCGCGGTGTGGCGCGGTCCATAAGGGGAACCGCTGGGTCGACATCGGCGCGGAGGACTACACCGATATCGCCGTCGAGCAGGTCAGCGAGGCGCTGGGCATCCACGTCGACGCCCAGTCTGTCGCCTGGCAGGTCGCCCCCGAGCAACTCGACAAGAACAACATCCGGATGCACGCGGAGTTCTCCGGCGTCATCCGCGGGACGCCGGTCACCGAGGAGGTCACCGTCCCCGTCCGCATCTCCCGGCAGACGTGCAAGCGCTGCGGGAAGATCGCCGGCGGTTCCTTCGCCAGCATCGTTCAGGTACGGGCCGACGGCCGCGACCCGACCGACGGGGAGCGCGAGCGCGCTGAGAAGATCGCTGAGGAGTACATCGCTGCCCGCGAGGAGACCGGCGACCGCAACGCCTTCATCACCGAGACCAAGACCGTCGACGACGGGCTGGACATGAAGATATCGACCAACCAGATGGGGCTGGGCATCGCCAAGCGCATCACCGCCCAGCTCGGTGGCACCTACTCCGACTCGCGGCGTCTCATCTCCGAGGACGAGGACGGCCAGGAGCTGTACCGGATGACCTACGCCGTCCGCCTGCCCCGGTACCGACAGGGGGAGGTCATCGATCCCGAGGACGGCGATGGGCCGGTACTGGTCCGGTCGGTCCAGGGGAACCTCAAGGGCGTCCGGCTGGCGACCGGCGAGGACTACGAGGCGAGTTTCGAGGCGGGCGAGACACCCGACGCCCGCCGGGTAGGGTTCCGCGAGGACGGCCAGCAGACGACGCTCGTTGCCGTCGAAGACGACAACGCCGTCCAGGTGCTCGACCCCGAAACCTTCGAGAGCAAGACCGTCCCGCGGCCGGACTACCTCGACACCGACGCCGACGAAGTGCCGGTACTGAAGAGCCAGGCGGGGTTGCACATCCTCCCGGACGACACGGATACCGATGAGTGACGACGGTGCCGGCCGCGAGTCGAACGAAGCGGACGGTCAGCGGCTGGCCGTCGTCGTCGCCAAACCCCGCTCGCAGGTCGCTATCGAGTCCCTGCAGGCCGAGGGCGTCTACGACGACACCAGAAGCGTCACCGAGTGGACCGAGGACACCGTCGCGGTCCCGGTGACCGCCCCGCCACAGGAGACACAGTTCCTGGAGGTCGTTCGGCAGGTCGGGGAGCGCCGCCTCCGAACCCTCGACGACCACCTCCGGGAGCGCGGCTGGACCGACGCGGAAATCGCCGCCGCGCCGGGTTCCTGGGCCGTGCTCGGCTCCGTCGTCCTGGTCGAAATCGGCGACAGCCCCCGGCCGGCGGAGGTCGGGGAGGCGCTGCTTTCCCTCCACGGCGAGGCCGAGACGGTGCTGGCCCGCCACGGCATCTCCGGCGAGCACCGCGAGCCCAGCGTCGAGGTCATCGCCGGCGACGGCGACACGGAGACGGTCCACACCGAACACGGAACCCGGTACGCGATGGACCTCGCGGAGGTGATGTTCTCGCCCGGCAACAAGGCCGAGCGAGCGCGGATGGGCGACATCGTCGCGGCGGACGAGCGAGTGCTTGACATGTTCGCCGGCATCGGCTACTTCACGCTCCCGATGGCCCGCGCCGGCGCGCACGTCACCGCCGTCGAGCGCAACCCCACGGCGTTTCGCTTCCTGGTGGAGAACGTCATGCTGAACGACGTGGACGAGCGGGTCCACCCGTATCGGGCCGATTGTCGGGACGTTGTGCCAGGATTTGCCAATGAGGGGCGCGCCGACCGGGTTGTGATGGGGTACTACGAGGCCTCCGCGCCCCGCGCGGAGGACAGTCGGGCTCCGTCCGACGCTTCCCACGAGTACCTCGACAGCGCGCTCGATGCGCTCGCGCCCGGCGGCGTCCTCCACATGCACGAGGCGACGCCGGACCCGCTCGTGTTCGACCGCCCCGTCGAGCGACTGGAGGCGGCCGCCGCCGAGGCGGGCCGAGGCGTCGAGGTTCTGGACACCCGGCGCGTCAAGGAGTACAGCGAAGGGGTCGCCCACGTCGTCGTGGACGCTCGGGTACAGTAGGGCGTCTTTACTCGAATAGTCCGGACCGGAGAGAACAAGTAACACACCCCGAACAGACGGTCGTAACGCCTAATTAGGCGAGTAGTCAAGAGCACTGCATGGACAGACAGCAGATTATCGCCATCATTCTCGTCGGCCTGATGGTCGGGTCGTCGGTGGTCTACGGGTTAGCCTTCGCCTTCTTCTAGTCCCACACGTCCGAAAGCGGGTGGTTGCCGTCCCCGGACCGCGAGCGCGAGCGGTCGTGCCGGCGTTTCGTGCCCGAGCTGAGCGCCGAAAGTGCCTGGTCCGGCGCGAACCGCGGCAGGTCGGGCGCTGAGAGGCGGTCGACCTGGGCACGGAACCAGTCGGGCATGTCGTGGTCCGCGCGGTCAAACAGGTCCAGTAGCGACGAGTCCGCGAGGTAGGTCGCGCCGTAGTCGTCGGGCGCCCGGACGACGCGGCCACAGGCCTGGATGACCGTCCGCAGTGCGGTCCGGTAGTACCAGCCCCACTGGTCGTCTTCGAGCCGCCGGGCGACGCGGGAGTCCCGCGTGTTCGGGTACGGGGCCTTGCACAGCACCTGCCAGCGACACAGGTCTCCCTCCAGGTCCAGCGCCTCCTCCATCTTCACCGAGAGAAAGACGTCGGGGTTGTCGCTGCGCTTCCAGGCGGCCAGCGCCCCGTCCCGGCCCTCCTTGTCGTGGGTGCGGACGCGAGCGCCGACGCCGAAGTCGTCGAGAAGGCCGTTCAGTTGCTCCTGGATGGCGTAGGAGTGGCAGTGGACCAGCCCCTTCTCGTCGGCGTGGTGGGCCATGATGCGGACGATTGTCCGGGCGATGTCCGGTAGCGTGTCGTCGCGGTGTTCGAAGGTCATCTTCCCCTGGGCCACGTCGTACAGCGGCCGGTTCTCGACGGGGAAGGTGTGGCCGACCTCCACGAGCGCGACGTTGTCGGGGTCGAGGCCGACGTTGGCACAGAACGCCTCCTTGTTGAGGATAGTCGCCGACAGCAGGGCGAAGCGGTTGCCCCGGTCCCAGACGGTGTGTTTGAGATAGCGCTCGGGGTTCATCGGCTTGATTGTCACCGGCGCGTGCTCGCCGTCGGCCTGGTCGACGACCCACGTGGTCGCGCTCTCGGTGTCGGTGTAGTCCTCGCGGAACCACCCGAGGTCCTGCCGGAGCGTGTTCAGCGAGTCCCGTTCGGCCACCTCCTCACCGGTGAGTTCCGCCTTGTTCCGCAGTTCCTTCACGCGGCGCTCGGCGAGGTGTTCGACCCGCTCGGTGAACGCGACGGCCTCTTCCAGGCCGTCGATGTCGGGCACGTCGATGTCGTTCCACATCGGAATCGTCCCCGGCGAGAGGTCGATGGTGGCGTACATCTCGGCCCATTCGCCCAGCCCGTGGGCCTCGTCGATGACGACCACGTCGCGTTTGCCGAACACGTCGCTGCCGGCAGTCTGCATGAAATACGCCAGCGTCATCGCGGCGATGCGCCGGTTGGAGGCGATGGCGCGGTCAGAGAAGTACGGACAGCGGTGCTTGACCTGGCAGTCGAACTTCCGTTCGCGCACGCACGGAGCCTGGTTCACCGGGGTGTCCGTCTCGCCGGGGAGGATGCAGTCGTAGTTGTTCTTCCCGCGGATGACACAGAGGTCCTCCAGTAAGGCGTCCTCGGCCACGTCGTCCAGCTGGGACACCTGTGGCGTGGTGTAGTAGGCGTCGATGACCTGCTCGGCGGCAGCCTCGCCGGCGGTCCGGGCACACCCGGCGATAGCCCGGGCGAGCAGGGACTTCCCGCTCCCGGTCGGTGCGCGGACGAGGACCACGTCCTTGCCGCGCTCGAAGGCCGCACGGATGTCAGCCAGAGCCTGCTTCTGGTTGCCCCGGTAGGAGGGGGCCGGGAACTCGTCGGTAATCCGCGCGGGGTACACGCGAGAAGGCAACGGACGAGGCGGCCTAAACCTTTCCTGTCGGCCGGTGGCGTAGGCCAGCTATCCGGGATGACGGGGTGAGTCGTGTGCACATACACGCGGTCGTGGTACTGTGACTCTCAGAAGTCTTATACATATACCCCCTGTACGTATATTTGCAATGGCAAACGGTAAGGTTGATTTCTTCAACGACACAGGCGGTTACGGTTTCATCTCGACTGAGGACGCGGACGATGACGTTTTCTTCCACATGGAAGACGTTGGCGGCCCTGACCTCGAAGAAGGCGAGGAGATCGAATTCGACATCGAACAGGCCGACAAAGGCCCCCGCGCGACGAACGTCGTCCGCAACTAAGGCAGATTTCCGGTCGTCTTCGGGCGACCACATCTGACACTTTGTTTTATCCAGAGTCACTCGACGAGCAGCGCGTACAGCACGGCACAGAGCCCCGCGACGGTCACGAGACCCCTGACGAGTAACACGATTCCAGCCCCGGCACCCGTCCAATCAGCGACGGTGACAGCGGCGTAGACGCCGGCAGTCAACGCCGCGATGCCGACGGCGAGCCACCGCATCCTCGGCGCGTCGTTGCGCCGGTAGCCGCGGTATGCCAGCGATGCGACGAACAGTCCGACGACACCCGTCAACGCCCGCGAGAGCTCCGCGACGGCGTCCGGCGCGAGCAGGTCGAGGAGGACCGTCACGACGACCCACCCCTGTAAACGGTCCACAGGATCGTTCCGAGTCCCAGCAGTTCGCAAGCGCTCACGAGGAGCGAGCGGCCGACCACACCGACGCCAGTGGCCGTGGGCAGCGCGATGCGGAGGAGTTCCGGCACGGTCGTGAGCAGGAGAAGCCCGACGGCGAGCGTCAGCATGCCGGTCCGGCCCGGCCCGCGGCGGTAGCCGCGGACGAGGACGCCGGCGATGGCGGCCGAGAGCGCAACCGAGAGCACCGAGAGCGCGACGACGGCCAGCGCGATTCCCGGCTCGGTCCCGCCCGTTCGCACCTGCAGTAGTGTCGCAAGCATTTCAGGACAGCCCCTCGAACAGGTCGGTGAATCGGTCCGCCGGGTCCGACGAGGACCGCGTGACGGCTACGTCATACGACCCGTCGGCGAACGTGACGGTCACGTCCTCGACGGTCGCGACGTAGCGCTTGTAGTGGTGGCCATCGGGGTCGACGGCCTGCCGTTCGGCGACGAGGTCGGCGGCCTCCAGTCGGTCGAGGCGGCGGTACGCCGTCGGGTCGGACATCTCGCAGGCCGTACAGAGTTCGGAGACAGACATCGGTCCGGTGGTGAGTTCGGCGATGATGGCCCGCGCGTACTCGTCTTCGAGCAGCGCGAGCAGCTCGTCGTCGCCGACCGCGTCCATGGTCGCTGCCAGCGAGCGAGACGCAATAAAAACGTCCCACCGACTTCCGAATCGGAAGCGGTGCCCGCGGTGATACGTCGCCCCCGACCGGCCGTCCGAATATGTCACCGGAACAGCGAGACGGTCGGACGCCCCCGAATGTCGTCGAGCGGGTCGTCTCTCGTCTCCTCTGGCCGATCTGGAACGGCACGGACGACAGACTCAGAGCACCGCTTCGTGCGGTGCTTCCGGCGGTGCTGTCGTTTCTCGCCCTCGCGGCGCTGCAGCCCGCGGTTCGGACTCGATTCACGCACCCCGTCCGGGAGTCGGTCGAAGCGGCCGGAATCGGGGCGGTCCTCGTCGCCACAGTCCTCGGCGGCGCGTGGGTCATCGACCGCCGACCCGTCGGTGAGTACGGACTGTCGCTCGACCGCCGCTGGTGGCGGTCGTTCGCCGTCGGCGGCGCGATAGCGACCGCCATCAACGCTGGCGCACTCGCCGTCGCTGTCAGCGCGGACTGGGCCACGGTCGTCGGCGTCGCCCAGGGGGCCGGCGACCTCCCGTTCCTCCCGGCGATGGTCCTCGTGTTCACCTACGTCGCCCTCGCGGCGGCGTGGGAGGAGGTCGTCTTCCGCGGCGCGATGCTGAAGAACCTCGCCGAAGGGGCGGACGGACCCGTGCCGCGGTGGGCCGCGGTCGGAATGGCGGTGCTCACGAGTTCGCTCGTCTTCGCCTTCCTGCACGGCGGGAAGGTCGACCACCCGAGCCAGTACGGGTACTACCTGCTCGCCGGACTGGTCCTGAGCGGCGCGTACGTACTCACCGGCGACCTCGCCCTTCCGGTCGGCTTTCACGTCTGGTACAACTTCACCCAGAGCGCGGTGTTCGGTCTCGGCCACTCACAGCGGACGCCCGAACTACTCGCCGTCGATATCGTCGGCCCCGCGCGCTGGCTGGGCGAAGAAGGGGCCGTCTACTCGGTCTTCGTGGTCGTCGGCGGCCTCCTGCTACTGGCGTACCTCCGCTGGCGCGACGGCCATCTGGGAATCGACGAGCGCGTGACGCGGTGGACGCCGCGAGAGAGAGGGGAGGGGTGACAGCGAGTCAGAGAGCGGCCACGTCCGCCGCAGTCACGTCCCGGTCGTCGGGCAGCCGGTCGATGCAGTCATAACAGAGGAAATGCTCCGTGTCGTCGCCGAGTTCGAGGACGATGCCCTCGGTCGGTCTGGACTCCTGCGACCAGATGTTGGCGATGCCACCGGCTATCGAAACGTTCGTATCGCACCCGTCGCAGGCTCTGGAGGCCATTACCATGTTTTTATGCGCTGTATACACTTCAAGGTAGCTGGCCCCTTCGAACAGTTCAGACGGGTAACTCTCGACATACTTTTGTCGTCCGATGGGCACCGTCAAGATAATGCAAATACTGGTCACAGGGGGTGCCGGGTTCATCGGCGGCCACCTGGCAGAGCGGTTCGCCGCCGACAGCCACGACGTGGTCGTGTTGGACAACCGCGACCCGTTCTACGACCTGGATATCAAGCAGCATAACGTCGAAGCGGGACGGGAAGCCGCCCGGAACAGCGATGGGAGCTACGAGTTCGTCGAGGGCGACGTGCGCGATGCCGAACTGGTGACCGATCTCGTCGCCGACGCCGACTACGTCTACCACCAGGCCGCCCAGGCCGGCGTCCGCCCGAGCGTGAAGAACCCCCGCAAGTACGACGAGGTCAACGTCGACGGTACGCTGAACCTCCTCGACGCCTGCCGCGACGAGGGCATCGAGCGGTTCGTGATGGCCTCCTCCTCCTCCGTCTACGGCGTGCCGCAGTACCTGCCCTACGACGAGCAACACCCGACGACCCCCGTCTCGCCCTACGGCGCGTCGAAGCTCGCCGCCGAGCGCTACGCCTGCGCCTACAGCGAGGTGTACGACCTCCCCGCGGTTGCGCTGCGCTATTTCACCGTCTACGGCCCGCGGATGCGGCCGAACATGGCAATATCGAATTTCGTCTCCCGGTGTCACAACGGCGAGCCGCCGGTCATCTACGGCGACGGCACGCAGACGCGGGACTTCACCTACATCGAGGACGTCATCGACGCGAACATGACGCTGCTGCACGAGGACGCCGCCGACGGCAAGGCGGTCAACATCGGCTCGACGGACAACATCGAGATCAGGACGCTCGCGACGGAAATTCGCGACCAGATCGACCCGGACCTCGATATGGTCTACGAGGAGCGCCACGACGCCGACGCCGAACACACCCACGCCGCGACCGACCGGGCCGAGGAACTGCTTGGCTACGACCCGGACCACACCATCCGGGAGGGCGTCGCGAAGTTCATCGACTGGTATCGCGACAACCGCGACTGGTACGAGCCGCTCGTTCGACAGTCCTGACCGACGACACGAACAGGCCACGGTTTTAACCCCGTCCCGTCCTGCAGGAAGGGTATGCATGTGCTCGTGACCGGTGCGACGGGGTTCGTCGGGGGCCATCTCGTCCCGGCGCTTCTCGCGGCCGGCCACAGCGTCCGCGCGCTCGTCCGCGACTCAAGCGAGTACGCCCCGCCCGACGGCGTCGACGTGGCGACGGGCGACCTGCTCGATGCGGGCAGTTTCGACGCCGCCCTCGCCGGAGTCGACGTCGCGTACTATCTGGTCCACTCGATGCGTGCCGGTGCCGACTACGCCGAGCGGGACCGGCGCGCGGCGCGGAACTTCCGTCGGGCGGCCGACGAGGCCGGCGTCGACCGGGTCGTCTACCTCGGCGGCCTCGGCGAGGACGACGAGACGCTGTCGGCACATCTCCGGTCGCGCCGGGAGGTCGAGTTCATTCTGCAGGACGGTGCGTACGACCTGACGACGTTCCGGGCGGCAATCATCATCGGCGCGGGCTCGGCGAGCTTTCGGATGATACGCGAGCTCACGACGCGATTGCCCGTGATGCTGACGCCGCGCTGGGTGCGGACGGACTGCCATCCCATCGCTATCGACAACGTCGTCGCGTATCTGGTCGGCGTGCTCGATAGCCCGGAGACGGCCGGCGAGACCTACGAGATCGGCGGGCCGGAGGTGCTGACCTACGCGGAGATACTGCGGCGAACGGGCCGGCTCATGGGTACCGGCGAGCCGATTATCGTGCCGATACCGGTGTTGACGCCGAAGCTGTCCGCGTACTGGGTCGCTCTCATGACCGACGTGCCATCGAGCGTCGCCCGCCCGCTCATTCAGGGGCTGAAGACGCCGGTGGTCGCCGACACCGGGGCTGCACAGGCGCAGTTCGCCGTCGACCTGACGCCGTTCTCGGACGCGGTCAGGCTGGCCCTCAGCGAGCCACAGAGTCGCGAGGCGACACGGGCGGCCGCGGCCACAGGTGGTGCGGGCAGATGAGCGGCGACAGCGCGCGTCCCGAATACGGCGAGACGTGGGTGTACGAGAGCATCATCGGCGCGCTGCCGGGGATTCGGCTCCCGACGTGGGCGGCGATGGCGATCCAGCTACTCATTTTCGAGGTCGCCATCGTCGCCCTGTCGTGGTACTACGGGGTCTGGAACGCCGCAATCGCCGGGACGGCCGTCGTACTCGTCGCCACTATCGGGAGCGCGGAGATGCTCCGTATCAGCACGCTCATCCGCCGGATCGACGTACCGCCGACGTACCGCGCGCTGCTGTTCGCCTCGAACGTGGAGGTCGTGTTGTCCGTCCTCGCGTACATCGCCTTGCTAACCCATCTGTTCGTCTTCGACCCGCAGGTCAGCTCGATGCCGCTTCTGGGCCGGCTGTTCGGGTCAGAACCGCCGGTGCTGGTCGTGTACCTGACGCTGCTCATCCTCTGGGACGTCAGCTACCGCATCGGCACGGGCTGGTGGGCCAGCGTCACGGGGCTCTGGCGCTCGGCGCGCTACCGGTTCGACCCCGAGACGGCGCGAGTGTTCATGCGGGCCGACCTGGAGATATGGGGCTTTGGCGTCCTCCAGCTCGTGCTCGTTCCGTTTGTGCTCGACCAGCCGGTGCTGCTCGCGGCGCTGATCGGCCACGTGATAGCCGTCACAGCCGTGACGGCCGTCTCTGTCGGGCTGTTGCGCTACCGGTCGAGAACGGCCGGGGTCAATCGGAGTTGATCTGCTTGAACTGGTCTAGCAGTTCCTCTGTCGACTCCTCACCGTCGTAGTCGACGCTTCCGTGGTAGGTACTCCGGTCGTCGTCTTCCGACAGGTCGACCTCGCTGTTCTTGCGTTCACGGCGTTCGTGTTCGTCGTCGTCGTACGCTCCCATCGACATAGGTTACCACAGTGAAATTTGACTGTTAGTGCCTATCAATGTAACGGTGGTCCCCGAAACCGCACCACACGGCCGACAGAGCACCCGAGCGGTCCGGAAAGGGGTCTCTCGACGGGGCGGAACGCCCAAGACCACTGACCGTCTACACTGGTCTGTGGCTGGGCCCTTACGTCTGCGACAGTCGAACGAGCGATGGAGCGAGAAGCGAGTCCGTACCGACCTGCTGACACCGCTACAGAACACCTTCGGTGCGACGATGAGCGGTCCGTGGTTCGCCCCGCCGGAGGGGTGGGCCGCGCGCCGACTGGAGATGGACAACGGCGACCTCGCGCTGTTTTGCTGGAACGGCCAGCGCGCGTACTGGGTCGGGAACACCGAGACCCCGGAAACGCTGTGGCGGACGGAGAAGTACACGTTCGACGAGGTCCCCGACGACATCAGCGAGTGGGCACAGCGCGAACTGTTCGCCCAGTTAGAGGTAGAGGACCCGTGGCTCACCGAGTACGAGACGCTGGCTCGCTTCTTCCTGCCCGTGTTTCTCTCGAAAGACGGCCGGGAGTCGACCCGGACGTTCTTCCGGGACCACGCCGGCGGCTTCCCGGACGCCGACCGGGCGGACGGACTGGCGTTCTACGACGACTTCCTCGCGAGCGGCGAACTCGACGACTACCGCTACACGATGGCGAGCAAACTCGGGACCAGCGAGGGCTTTGACCTCTCTCGGATGCGGGCGACGATGGGCGAGTTCAACGTCGCCAAACTGCTCGTCGACGCGGGCAACGACATCAGGCCCGAAGTCGAACTCGACTCGGGCCACTCCGTCGACTTCCGTGTCGAGGACACGCTCGTCGAGGTCACCCGCCCGCGGCCGCCGTCCCGGCGGCAGGTCGACACTGCCGTCGCCGCGGTGAAGGCCTCCGGCGACGCGAAGACCCGCGACCAGCTGGCGGCCCACCCCGGCGCCGTCCTCGTCGTCGACTGCAGTTCCTTCCCCGACGACGACTGGCGGCGTGTCTACGGCGAACAGCCGGACGTGGGCTACTCGCCGACCATCGTGTTCCGCGCCCGGCCGGACGGCGGCATGGAAGGGTACGCCTACGGCTCGGTCCCGTTCCCGCTCCCGTTCTAATTACACCGCAACCGGCGGTACGTCGCGTTATCTTTCCCGAAATTCGGGGCGTAACATATAACGCACCGGACCGGCAAGGCTGAGAGAGAGCCGTGGTGGACGACACAGAGCAACCAGGTGCAGGCGGCACGGGGCAGTCGGTCTCGGAGGTGATGGACCGGCTCGAATCGCTCCGGTCCGAGGAGGAGACACGGGCCGAAAGCGCCACTGCCGGCGTGTTACTGGACCAGCTACAGGAGGTCGAACAGCGGCTGTTGGCCTTCGGGGAGGCCTTGGGCGGCACGGCCGACACCGTAACCGACCTCCCGTTCACCGAGGAAGCCGGGCTGGACCACATGCCCGAGCCGCTGTACGTCCGCCACGACACGGAGATGCTGAACCAGGTCACGTCCTGGCTGCTCCAGGACCAGCACATCGGGCTCGTGAGTCCGTACGGCACCGGAAAGACGGCCTTTCGCGAAATCGTCCTGCGGGACCTCTCGAAACACGAGGGCTTTGTCATCACGCACCTGGACAACCCGCGGGAGACCACGCCCCGGAAACTGTACCAGACGGTGCTGACCGCCGCCTACGCGGCGGGGTACTCCATCGACCAGCGCAACTACTCGCAGGTCCGCGACGGGATTCCGTGGGCGACTGCCGAAGCGAAAGACGCCGTCCACGAAATCGTCCGTCGCGTGCGCGACGACGGCAAGACACTCCTGCTGGTCGTCGACGAGATCGAGGTGCTGGAGGCGGACCTGCTGTCGCCGCTGCAGGTGGCCGGCGACGCCGGCGTCCGACTCTTTCTCACCGGGACACCGGAGGGGAAGCGCCGTGTCGCCGAGATCCGCGGGACGCTTGACTCCCGGCTGCGGTACTACGAGGGCATCGACCCGTTCTCGCCGGACGACGTGGCGGAGTACGCCGCCCGCTCGCTGGCGTACGTCCGGGACGAGCCGTACGAGGGGCAGGCGCCGGACCTTTTCACCCGGGCTGCGATCGAGGATATCCACGAGCGAACCGAGGGCAACCCCCGGGAGGTCCGCATCGAGTGTCGCGAACTGTTCACCAGAGCGGCGTTCGTCTGGTACCGGACCGGCCAGGACATCTCCCGCATCCAGATTACGCCGGAACTGCGCCACCGTCGGTTCGGAATGGGCCGCTGAGCGGCCCTGAATGGGTATATAAACCACCCACGTGAGTCGGTATCACACCGTCGAGTGTGGCATGCAGTAGGGCGATATGCCAGCCGTGACCACAGCTTTTATATAGAATCACATTCAATCATCGTTTGACTATGGCTCAACAGCAGATGGGCAACCAGCCCATGATTGTACTTTCCGAGGAGTCCCAGCGGACATCCGGAAAGGACGCGCAGTCGATGAACATCACGGCCGGGACGGCCGTCGCCGAGGCCGTTCGGACGACACTGGGTCCGAAGGGCATGGACAAGATGCTCGTCGACAACTCGGGCTCGGTCGTCGTCACGAACGACGGCGTCACCATCCTCGACGAGATGGACATCGAGCACCCCGCCGCCAACATGATCGTCGAGGTCGCCCAGACCCAGGAAGACGAAGTGGGCGACGGCACGACCACGGCGGTCGTCATGGCCGGCGAACTCCTCTCGAAGGCCGAGGAACTCCTCGACCAGGACATCCACGCCAGCATCCTGGCCCAGGGGTACCGCCAGGCCGCCGAGAAAGCCAAAGAGATCCTCGAAGACAACGCCATCGACGTCGACGCCGACGACACGGAGACCCTCGAGAAGGTCGCCGCGACCGCGATGACCGGCAAGGGCGCGGAGTCCTCCAAGGACGTCCTCGCCGAACTCGTCGTCCGTGCCGTGCAGTCCGTCGTCGACGACGACGGCAGCGTCGACACTGACAACGTCCAGATCGAAACCGTCGTCGGCGGCGCAACCGACGAGTCCGAACTCGTCGAAGGCGTCATCGTCGACAAGGAACGCGTCCACGACAACATGCCGTTCGCCGTCGAGGACGCCGACATCGCCCTGCTGGACACGGCCATCGAGGTTCCGGAAACGGAACTCGACACCGAAGTCAACGTCACCGACCCCGACCAGCTCCAGCAGTTCCTCGACCAGGAAGAGGCCCAGCTCAAGGAGATGGTCGACAAGCTCGCCGAGGCCGGCGCCGACGTGGTCTTCTGCCAGAAGGGCATCGACGACATGGCCCAGCACTACCTCGCCCAGGAAGGTATCCTGGCCGTGCGCCGCGCCAAGAAGTCCGACATCGAGGCGCTCTCGCGCTCGACCGGCGCGCGCATCATCTCGAACATCGACGACATCGAGGCCGACGACCTCGGCTTCGCCGGCTCCGTCGCCCAGAAGGACATCGCCGGCGACGAGCGCATCTTCGTCGAGGACGTCGAGGACGCCCGCGCTGTCACGATGATTCTCCGCGGCGGCACCGAACACGTCGTCGACGAAGTCGAGCGCGCCATCGAGGACTCGCTCGGCGTCGTCGCCGCCACGCTGGAGGACGGCAAGGTCCTGCCCGGCGGCGGTGCCCCCGAGACGCAGCTCGCCCTCGGTCTCCGAGACCACGCCGACTCCGTCGGTGGGCGCGAACAGCTCGCCGTCGAGGCCTTCGCTGACGCCATCGACGTCATCCCGCGCACCCTCGCGGAGAACGCCGGCCTCGACCCGATCGACTCGCTGGTCGACCTCCGCAGCAAGCACGACGGCGGCGCAGTCACGTCCGGGCTTGACGCCTACACCGGCGAGGTCGTCGACATGGAAGAGGACGGCGTCGTCGAGCCCCTCCGTGTCAAGACCCAGGCCGTCGAGAGCGCGACCGAAGCAGCCGTCATGATCCTCCGCATCGACGACGTCATCGCCGCTGGCGACCTCAAGGGTGGCCAGGGCGACGACGACGAGGACGAAGGCGGACCCGGCGGCCCAGGCGGCGCGCCCGGCGGAATGGGCGGCGGCATGGGCGGCATGGGCGGCGGCATGGGCGGCATGATGTAAAACCACTTTTTGCACTTCACTCGCGCCGCTTCGCGGCGCTCGTTCAGGCAAAAACGTGGGGAAAAATCGCAGCTCGTTTCTGTCGCGCCGCTTCGCGGCGCGGTAGTCACTCGCTGCGGTTGAACCGGCGCGCTTCGCGCGCCGGATGCCTGCCCTGCTCGTCGATTCAAGCGACAATCACCGCGGTTCTATCTTCTCTGTCTTCAGTCTGAGTGAGTGGCGACACTGTTTCGGTTCCCGAAGGACATCGGGCAGATACACTTCGCACGCAGACGCCACGGTCAAACCGACGCGCCCCCTTGAGACGATATGAATCTGACACGGACCGAACGGCGGCTGTTGTGGACCGGAACGGCGCTGGCGGGCGTGCTCCATCTGCTCGTTCCGGGGCTGTTGCTGTCGCTGGCCCGAGTCGGCTATCGCTGGGTGCTGGCGGTGGAGTTCACGCCACGGGAGGGAGCACGTCGCCGGGTCAGACTGCTGGGCCTCGCGTGTCTCGCCACCGCGGCAGCTCTCAGGCGACTGTTCGACTGAGAGGGAACTACTGCACAGCCGACTCGACGTATTCGACGGCCTCGGCGGGGTCTTCGACGTGTTCGATGGCGTCGCCGCCGGCCGCGCCGTCGAGGCGGTGCGTTCCGAGGCCGGCGACCGGCCGGTCCATGTCCAGCGCGTGGCCGAGTTCCGAGAGCGTGCCGGTACCGCCGTCGACGGCGATGACGGCCGCGCCGTTCAGCACGACGAGGACGTTGCGGGCGTTGCCCAGCCCCGTTGCAATAGCGGTCTGGACGTAGTCGTTCGCCGCCGCGGTGTGTTCGCCCGGCAAAATACCGACAGTGTGTCCCCCGGCCTCGTGTGCGCCCCGACAGACCGCCTCCATCACACCGGTAAGGCCGCCACAGACAACGTCGTGGCCGTGCTCGCCGAGGTGTTTCCCGACCTCGCGTGCCTGCTGGTACTGTTCGTCAGTGACTGTCGAGCCGCCGATGACCGAGACGCGCATAGCTGGTCCTGCGGCGGGAAACGGAAAAAACGTCCCAGGTTACAGCTGGTCCAGCCAGTCCTGAGCGCGGGACTCGGTGGTCTCGGCGATGTCGGCCAGCTCGGCCGCGTCGTATTCGGCCAGGTCCGCGACGCTGTGGACCCCGGCGTCGTGCAGGCGCTCGGCGTAGGTCGGGCCGATACCGGAGACGGTATCGACGTCGGCGGATTCGTCCGACGCGTCGTCCCCGGTGGCATCGACGTCGACCTCGTCGGGCGCGTCCACGTCGATGTCGGTGAGTTCCGACTGGTCCACCGCGTCGTCTTCAGCCTCGTTCTCGGGGGATTCGACCTCGATGTCGACTTCCGCGGCGCGTTCGTTGCGCTCCGAGTACCACTCGGCGACCTCGGGCCAGAGGTCGGCGTGAGTCGACGACGACACCGACAGGCCGATGTGGCCCGTCGAGAACTCGATGGTCCGCGTGTCGTCGCTGGCGATGACCTCGTTGAACGGCTTGGAGGCCTCCGGCGGGATGAGGTGGTCGTACTCGCCCATGAGCTGGATAACGGGCATGTCGATGTTGTCCAGGTCGACGTGTTTGCCGTCGAGCTCCAGTTCGTTCTTGTAGAGCTTGTTGTCCTGGTACACGTCTTCGAGGAACTGGACGTAGGCCTCGCCGGCGACGTCGATGCCGTCGCCGAGCCACCGCTCCATGCGGCCGAAGTTCTCGACGAACCCCTCGTTCTCCATGTTCTCCGCGAACCGGATGTACTTCGTGACGTAGTTCTCGACGGGGTCCATCAGCGCGAAGCCGATGTCGAGCATGTCCGCGGGGACGTTGCCGAAGGTATCGACGACGTCCTGTGGCGCGTAGTACTCCTCGGAGCCCCACTCTTCGAGGACACCGCCCGTGTGGTCGAAACAAAGCCCGGCGGCCATCAGCCCCAGGGCGTTGACCTTCTCCTTGTGGAGGGCGGTGTACATCACCGACATCGTCCCGCCCATGCAGTAGCCGAGGATGTTGATAGCGTCCTGGCCGGAGCGCTCGCGGACCACGTCGACGCAGTTGTCCATGTAGCGGTTGACGTAGTCGTCGAGGGTGAGGTGCTGGTCGAGCCGCGAGGGCTCGTTCCAGTCGATGAGGTACACGTCGTGGCCCGCCTCCAGCAGTCGGCGGACGACCGACCGCTCTTTCTGCAGGTCGAGGATGTACGGTCGGTTGATGAGGGCGTAGACGATGAGGATCGGGACGGCTTCCTTGTCCTCCTCGGCGACCTCGATACCGGCAGCCTCGGCGTCGTAGTGGAGGAGTTCGAGCTTGTTCTCCTCGTAGACGATGTCGCTGGGCGTCTGGCCGACTTCGACGGACTCCATCAGCTCCAGCCGCTCGCCGGCGACCTGGCTGGTCTCGGCGGCGTCGGTCATGTTCTCCAGCGTCTTGCGCTGCCAGTTGAGCGCGGCCTCGAACGGATTGAATGGGTTGCTGGACATGAGTTACTCCTCGAGGTGGTCGAGGATACGGTCGAGCTTCTGTTCGACCGCGTGCTGGCGGCGCTCCAGTTCGATGAGCCGCTCGCCGATCTCGTCGACGTCGTCGCGCGTCGGGAAGCCGAGCTGTTCTAAGGTGTCCTGGCTCAGGTCGTCGGCTTCCTGTTGCATCTCCATCATCGACTCGACGAGCTGGCCGTTGGCGGCCGCGAAGGCCGAGGTACCCATGACGTGCTTGAACGCCTCGTTGGCGGACTGGAGCCAGATGTCACGGAACTCTGCGGGGTCGACGTCCTCGCCCTGTGCGGCGTCGGTCGAGCGTTCGACCATCTGCTCGGCGGCGTCTATCCACTCCTCGTAGGCCCGGTTGTAGCCGTCCATCCCTTCGGTGAGCTCCTCTTGCTCCGGGATCGTGTCCTCGACGGCGTCGGCCCACGACTCCACGAAGGCCGCCTGGGCCTTCATGTTCTGCTCCATCGAGTCAGCGACCGCGTTGTTCATCTCCTCAACCATCTCCGTCCATTCGTCCTGGATGTCGTTTGTGTTACTCATAATAGTACCTCGGCGGTGGGTGCACAAAAAAACCGACTGTCGGAGCTTACGCTTCGACGTCGACAGCGTCGGCGGCTTCGGCCTGCACTTCCTCGACCTGCTCCTGAATCTCCTCGACCTGCTCCTGCACTTCTTCGAGCTGCTCGCCGAACTGCTCGGCGGCCTCGACCGACTGCGCTTCGAGTTCCTCATGGGCCTCGACGAGCATGTCGACCTGCTCGTTGACGGCCGTGACGTACTCCTCGGTCATCTCGTCGTAGGTGTCGGCGCCCTCGACGAGCTCCGATTCCATGTTGTCGAAGACCTCGGCGTGGTTCTCGAGCAGGAAGTCGAACTGCTCGTCGACGGTCTCGCGGATCTGCTCGACAGTCTCGGTCATGCCGGGCATCGTCGACGCCATCGCGTCGAGGTAGCTGTGGAACGCGGTCTGCTGGAGCTCGACGCCGCGGCGCTGGGCCGACTCCTGGGTGTCGAGGCTGTCGATGACCGCGCTGTTGACGTTCTTCTGGAAGGAGACGCTCTGTTCGAGCGCCTTCTGGCTCTGCTCAATCGTGGTACGCTGCATCTCGAACGCTGTCGTGACGGGGGCTGTGTAGTCTACCATTGTTGTATTACTCGCTGTTGTTGTTAGTGACCGGGAGGACGACGGCTTGAACGATGTCGCCTTCGTCGATGCCAAGCGCCTCTCGCTCCGCATCGGGGATGCTGATCCGACCCCCGCTCTGCACGCGGGTCTTGAACGTCGCCATCTGACTCATGGCACCGAGCTGATTCATATCGAAACTCGGCATGCCACCGCTGGCGAACATCTGCTTCATCAGCTGCTGTTGCTGTTCCATCGCGTTCTCGCTCGCCTGTTGCATCCCCTTGAACATCGGAGGCCACATCAGGCCATCATTCTCGTCGGCCATCGGTCAACTACATGTACACTCCTCAACAATATAAATCTTCCGCTGAAAACCATTGATTACCATTGAATGGTAGAGGATGGTATTAGCGGTTAAGCAGCGTCGAGGGACGTGTTGCACCGTGTAGCACCGATAACTACAACCCCGAAATACCGTCTGACGCCCGTTAGGCGGCGTTTACTGACAGTTGAGGAGAAACCAACACCAAGGTTTAATACTCCCACCAATTAACTACCAGAACAGATGAGTTCTGAATCGCCCCGAAACCCGCTGTTAGACACATGGACTGAAACATCGTCACATATGTTCAACAGCGTCGTCGCAGCTAACCGGGCAGCGTTCGCCGCGTTCGGCGTCCAGCAGGAGGACGAGAACGGCGTAACGCCCGCAGAGCGTATCGAACCGGACGAAGACCTCCCGGAGTGGCACGTCTCGATTTCGGAAGACCACCCGGGCCGCCTCGGCGTCGGCGACCACGTCGATTTCACGAAGACGATTTCGGAGAACGACGTTCGACAGTTCGCCGCGGCGAGTGGTGACACGAACCCGCTCCATCTGGATGACGATTTCGCAGAGCAGACGCGCTTCCGGGGCCGCATCGCCCACGGGACGCTCGTCGGCAGCCTCATCAGCGCGGCACTGGCGCGCCTGCCGGGGCTGACGATCTATCTCTCACAGGACCTGGAGTTTCACAACCCGGTCCGGATCGGCGACCGTCTCACCGCCGAGTGTGAGATCGTCGAGGACCTCGGCGACGAACAGTACCGGCTGACAACACGCGTCCTCGTTGACGACGAAGTCGTCATCGACGGCGAAGCGGTCGTCCTCATCGACGAACTGCCAGAGTAGTCAGCAGAACGCTCGAACGGCTCGGTTGAATCGATCGGGGTGTTCCCGCGGCGGACAGTGCCCGCAGTCGTCGAATATTTTCAGCGTGCTATCAGTGACTGTCCCAGCCGCCCGCTCGGACCATCGACGGGGGAGCAGCGGGTCGACAGCCCCGTGGATCAGCATCGTCGGCACGTCGATCTCGTCTAACCGGTCGGAGTAGTCGGTCCGGAAGCCACACCACCGGAACTCGCTGCGCTGCCAGCGCCGCATCGCCCGGACCGTCTGCCGGTCGACTGCGCTATCGACGTCCTCGACCAGTTGCTGGGGCGGCTCGCCGGGCCCCATACTCCGGAGGCTGTTCCTGATCGCCGGCTGGGACGACCCCACGCCCCGCCAGAGCATGTTGCCGAGTATCGGCGTCTGCAAGACGCTACTGGCCGCCGTTCGCCAGTAGGCGTCGGTACCCAGCCCGTAGCTGTCGACGAGCACCAGCCGCTCGACGGGGCCGCCATCGAGCGCGTGGCCGAGCGCGATTGCGCCGCCCATCGAGAGGCCAGCCAGCGCGGGTTCCTCGATGCCGAGGGTGTCGATGAACTCGGCGACGGTCTCCAGGTAATAGTCGGTCGTGTACGCGCGGTCGGGCTTGTCGCTGTCGCCGTGGCCCGGCAGGTCGAGCGCGTACACCGTTCGCTCCGGTGCGAGTGCGGGGAGTGCGTGTCGCCACGAGACGGTCGCGGCGTCCAGCCCGATCCCGTGGAGAAACACCAGAGGCGGCCCCTCGCCGCCGGTCCGGTAGTGAATATCGACGGCCTCGCCGTCCACGGACAGTTCGACGCGTTCCGACGTAATCCCTGTAGTCATCGGCAGTCGTTCGGGACCGGACGCGTATGAGCCTTTGTGTCCGTTCAGGTAGCACGGCGGGGGGCTCCGAGACTGGTCACTCGGCTCGCTCGTACGCTCCGTCCCGCTGGAGTCGGGCCTGCTCGCGGACGATAGCCGGCGTCCGACAGCGGCCCGGTTCGCCGGTGACCTGCGGGATAGTACAGTTGTTACAGCTCTCACACAGGGCGTCCGCGCCGTCGAGCAGGCGAGTACCGAGTCGCGGCTCGGCGTAGAACGGGCGGGCCATCCCGACGGCATCGGCGGCGGGGTCGGCCCCGGCCGCCCCGAGATACCGGTCGCAGTCGGCACGGGTTCGAAGTCCGCCCTCCAGCAGGACCGGCACGGCCACGCGCTCGCGGACCGCCCGACAGAAGTCGGCGTTCCAGCCAGGGTCGCGGCCGAACCGGCGGGCCTGCAGTCGGTTGAGCAGCCGGACGGCACGCGCCCGCACCCGCCCGCCGAACACCGCCGCGTAGTCGTCCTGCAGGTCGCTGGCGTCCCAGGCCCGGTCGGGGAACGCGCCGCGGACGATACTCATGTCCCAGAACGGGGACACCTCGACCGGGACGAGCCCGTCGTAGCCGATGGCTGCCGCCCGCTCGGCGATGGCCACGCCGTCCGCCCGGGAGAGATGCCGTCGAACGAAACTCGGGGCCGCGGTCTCGGCCGGGACCTTCGTGACCAGCGCCACGTCGCCGGCGTGTCCCCGGACGGCGTCGTGGACCGCTTCGAGGAACCGGACGCCGTTGCGGAACTCGTCGTCCCGACGGTTGTAGAACGGCGAGAGGAACTGCTGGATCAGGCTCATGTTCGCCGCCGAGAGGTGGATACCGTCGTAGCCCGCGTCGGCGGCGTAGCCGGCGCATCGCCCGAACTGCTCGGCCAGGTCCCACACCTCCTCAGTTGAGAGCACGTCCGGCTGCAGGGAGACCAGGCCGGCCCGGTCCAGTGCCCGGAGTTGCCAGGGCGGGCGGCTGACGGCCAGTTGGCGCTGGTCCGGGTGCTGCCGGCGGTACTCGGCGTGCCACGTCGCCATGCTCCGGAGGCCGCCGTGGGCCAGTTGGAGGAAGATACGACCTCCGTGGTCGTGAATCGCTCCGGTGAGCCGGGAGAGTCGCTCGACGAAGGCCGGGTCGTGGACCCGCGTCATGTTCGGCGCGGCACAGCCGCCGCGGTCGGTGACGATGCTCGCCCCCTGAAAGAGGAGGCCGACACCGGAGGCCGCCGTCGGTTCGAGTTCGTCGACGAGCGTGTCGACGGCGGCCTCGCCGTTGCCGGCACACTCCAGTACCGGTGCACGATACAGCCGGTTGGGGACCTCGACACCGCCGATAGACAGGGTCCGCTCCAGCGCGGTCACGACTGCTCGCGCTCGTCGAAGGTCGCCTCGGTACGGGCGCTGTCTCGCGGAGTCACCTGCCGGATGGCCGCCCTGACCTCCGTCGGTGAGTCGAACTCGCCGTCGGTGCCGTGAGCAAGCGGGGTCGAGCGGTCCCCGGCGGGTGGCGTGGTGCTGCCGTACTCGTCTGCCAGTTCCTCCACGCGGACCGGATACGCGGCTCCGCCGGTGGTGCGGCCGACCGTCGCCTCGACCCGGCGGGCGCGCTCGCTGGCCCGCTGCCGTGCCGTCCGCTGTGGGTCCATGTGTATCGATAACACACTCGTCGTCAAAAACACTATCGCTACTTCTCGACCGGGAGCAACGCGACTCGCTCCCGGACGGCGTCGGGAAGCCCGCCAGCCGTCGCCGTGAGTTCGGTATCCGTCACGTCGAAGAAAGACCGGACTCGGTCGGCGTCGTACTCACCCAGCGTCGAGTTGGTGTCGAGATGCTCGCGAACGGCGGCCGCGGCGGCTTCAGTGCTGTCTCCCCGTTCATTTCGCACGTGGGAATCCTCGCTTTCGAGGTCGACGACGGCGACGACGACGGGACAGGACCCCTCACTGACACCCATCGTCAGCGCGCGGTTGATCTGCCGACGGCCGGCCGCGTACAGCAGTATCTCGACGCCAAAGTCCTCGGCGATGGCGTCGCCCCGGTCGTGGGCCCGAGCCGCGAGTTCGACAGCCAGTTCCAGGTGGGCGCGGTCCACGACGTAGCGGGCGTCGAACGCCTGCACCGTGACGCCGTGGCGGTCACCGATTGCGCCGAGCGCCTCAACGAAGGAGCCCACGTCGTCGATATCGGCAGTGCCCTCGACGACCCGCATCAGAAATCACCCAGGCTCGACTGGTCGTCGTTCGCCGCGGCGTCTCCGTTCGAGTCAGTGTCCGCCTCGTCGTCGAGGTCGACGGAGACGTCGGGCGCCGGTTCGACGCCCTCCATCGACGGGTCCCGGTGGCCGGCGTTTTCGAGGACGTTCTCGGCCGTCTTCCGGCGGCCCCGCAGCGCCGCCAGCACGACGGCTTTGTCCGCGTCCCGGAGCTCGGCGCGGTCGGTGATGCCGGCCTGGAACAGCCGTCGGGCGCGCTTGCGGCCGACGCCGCGGACGCCGGCCAGGTCGACCAGTTCCTCGCGGACGCCGTGCTCGACGCGGATTCGGGCCTCGCTGATGGCCCGTGCGGCGTCTAAATCGACCTCGCTGGCCAGCGATTCGGCGGCCCCCAACAGCCACTGTGCGGTCTCGACCTTCCCGCGGATGTCGCCCGGGCCGACGCCGTACCGCTCCGTGATGGTCGCCTCGTCGACCTCCGTGGCCCAGTCTTCGAGCAGGCGCGCGGTCTTCAGCGCCGAGAGCCAGTCCTCGAAGCGACCCTCCTCGAACTCCGACGGGGTCGGCCCGAGCAGTTCCTGCTCGCGCTCGAACAGCTCCATCTCGTACTCCTCG
The DNA here is from genome assembly GCF_032027985.1 of Haloarcula sp. 1CSR25-25. Taxonomy (NCBI): domain Archaea; kingdom Methanobacteriati; phylum Methanobacteriota; class Halobacteria; order Halobacteriales; family Haloarculaceae; genus Haloarcula; species Haloarcula sp. 1CSR25-25. The sequence goes on along the minus strand of NZ_JAHYBW010000001.1, from coordinate 917,600 downwards.
CGGTCGCCCGAGCGGAGGTACAGCTGGTACATATCCGGCGTGCGAGAGACGAGGTGGTAGAGTCCGAGCGCGGAGATGTCGTCCGGGTCCCTGTCGGCACCGTCGCTCTCATCGGCGTCCTCGACGAGTTCGCTCGCGGTGGTGAACCCGCTGTCCGCCGGCGGTTCCGCGGGCGCGTCGGCCGGCGACCCGCTCGCCGAGGTGCTATCACTGGCCCCCCGCTCCCAGTCCCGGAGGCCGTCGACGATTTCGGCGGCGCTCATGGGGTCCAGGTACAGCCGCGAGACGGTGTGGCCAAGCGAGGTGGCGTCCAGCTCGCCGGCTTCGATTTCGAGGAAGTCGTTGCGCTGGAGGTAGGTGAGCACGTCGTCGACGACCCGTTCGAGCTGGCCGCCCTCGTCGGTCTGGCTGGCGTACAGCGTCTGTTCGAGGAACTCGAGCAGTCCCGCACGCGAGCGGGCGAAGCCGGAGGCGACGGTCGCGAGGATGTGGGTCCGCAGGGCCGGTTCGGCGGCCAGTTTCGACCGGACCGGTTCCGGGTCCGCCCAGACGTAGCGTTCGAACAGTTCGTCCACTTCGTCGTGACTGGACGCGATAAGGACCGCCTCGCCGTAGGGGTCGAGTCCCGGGCGGCCCGCCCGCCCCATCATCTGATGGACTTCGAGCACCGAGAGCGGGGCCATCCCGCCGGCCGAGCCGTCGTAGCGCCGCCAGTCGCGGACGACGACGCGCCGGGAGGGCGTGTTGACGCCGGCCGCGAGCGTCGGCGTCGCACAGACGACCTTCACCAGCCGGTCCCGGAAGGCGTCCTCGACGAGTTCGCGGTGCCCGCGCGAGAGGCCGGCGTGGTGGAACGCCGCCCCGTCCGCGACGGCGTCCGCGAGGTCGTCGCTCGTCTCCGTGTCGCTCACGTCACGTATCTCCTCGGCGATGTCGGCCAGTCGCCCGCGCTCCTCGGCGGTGAGATGTGGCCGGACGGTGTTTGCCAGCCGTCCCGCCGCCGCCTCGGCGTTGCGCCGGGAGTTGACGAACACCAGCGTCGACCCGTCGTCTTCCAGCGTATCGCGGACGATGGCCGCCGTCTGCTTCTCGTTGTTGTGCACCGAGAGCCGTTGCTGGCTCCCGTCTTCGAGGTGCAGCGCCTGCCCGTAGTGGACCCCCTTCTGGAGGTCGATGGGTCGCCAGTCGGAGTCGACGAGCCCCGCGTCGAGCCACGTCGCCAGCGCTTCCGCGTTGCCGATGGTCGCCGACAGCGCGACGGTCTGCAGGTCGGGGTTGAGCCGCCGGAGCTTCGCCAGCGTCACCTCAAGCGTCGGGCCGCGCTCGCCGTCGTCGACGAGGTGGACCTCGTCGGTGACGACGCAGGTGAGGTCCTCGATCCAGGGGGCGTCGTTGCGCACCAGCGAGTCCACCTTCTCGCTGGTGGCGACGACGATGTCCTTGTCCGCGAGCCACCCGCCTTCCGACTCGTAGTTGCCCGTCGAGACGCCGATGTCGAGGCCGTACTGTTCGAACTCCTCGAAGTCGGCCTGCTTCTCGCTGGCCAGCGCTCGAAGCGGGACGATGTACAGCGCCTTGCCGCCGCGAGCCACCGAGGAGAGCATCGCTAGCTCGGCGATGAGCGTCTTCCCGCTCGCCGTCGGAATCGACGCGACCAGGTTCTCCCCCTCGGTGACGCCGGCCTCGACGGCCTCGGCCTGGGGCGGATACAGCTCCTCGATACCGTCGTCTCGCAGGTGGTCCGGGAGCCAGTCGGGCACGCCCGGCAGGTCCGCAACGTCCATTACACACCGATTGGGCCCTGTCCCGATTTAAACTGTCGCACTGCAACCGCGTCGGCTCGCTGGCATGTCGACCGACGAGGGGAACGCCTTTGCCCGCGAGCGGCCAACACGAGGTATGCGAGTCGAGTACGACTACGACACCTGTATCGGTATGTTCCAGTGTGTCGCGGAGTGGGACGCCTTCGAGCGCGACGAGGACGCCGGCAAGGCGGTGCTGGCGGACAGCGAGGAACAGGCGGATGAGGTGTTCGTCCGCGAGGTCCCAGACGACGCGAAACTGGATGCGAAGTTCGCGGCCCGGTCCTGTCCGGTCGACGCAATCACCATCTACGACGACGACGGCGAACAGCTCATCCCCTGATTATCCCTTCGACGGTCGCTTCGAGGACCGCGGTACCGGCAGTGTCTTCATCGACCGAGTCCGCCCCGGCTGTGCCGGCCTGACCGGCTTCGTCGCCGCGAGCGACGCGCCTGACAGTCACGTCACCGACGACGTCCACGCCGCCGTCGGGCCGCGGGTCGACGCTCGCCACTTCCATCGTACAGACCAGTGTCTCTCCGGTGTACACCGGCCGCTGGAACCGCAGTTCCATCCGCGAGGCGAGCACTTCCAGGTCGCCGCCGATGCTGGTCAGCAGTGACGCGGTGAGCAGCCCCTGGACCATCCGCCGGCCCTCCGCGTCGGGCTCAGTGTGGCGGGCCTGGTCGTCCCCGGAGAGGGCGGCGAACTGGTCGACGTCTTCGGGCCGGAACGTCCGCGTCTCGGTGAACGTCTCGCCGGCTTCGACGGGAGGCATGTGCTGGGCTGTCGGCGCTGTGCGGGAAAAAGCCACGGCCTCGTCCCGAAACCCACAGGGGGCTGGACTCCCGAGACCAGGGCGATGTCGAATGGTGGTCCCCTCCGCCGTCTCCTGACCGCGTTCCCTGCGGTACTGGCCAGTGCGGGGCTCGTCGACCGGGAGAAGGCGACCGCCGCGACCGACCTCGCCGCGCCGGTGATGGTCACCGGCGGCCTCCGCATCCTCCTCCGACTCGCCGACTTCCTGATGGTCGGCCTGGCGCTCGGTGACGCGGCCATCGCCGGCCTCGAACTCGGCTTCCAGTACTACTTCGTCGGGTTCGGGCTCTCGCTTGCGGTCTCCTCCGGGACGATCAGCGTCGTCTCACGGCTGCAGGGTGCTGACCGGCCCGAGCGCGCGAACCTCGCCGTCAAACAGTCGCTGTGGATCGCGTTGCTGGTCTCCGCGCCGCTTTCCGCGATCTGCTGGCGCTATCCGGAGCTACTCGTGGGGGTTCTCACCGACGACCCGGCGACCATCCGCCTCGGCGCGACGTATCTCGCCATCGTGATGCTGTCGCTGGCCCCGCGGTTCTGGAGCATGGTCGCCGCCCGCGCGCTGGCCGGCAGCGCCGACACCCGAACGCCGATGTACGTCCGCCTGCTCACGCTGCCGACGAACGTCGCGCTCAACGCCGTCCTCATCTTCGGCGTCGGCCCGTTCCCCGAACTCGGAATCGCCGGCGCGGCGTGGGGCACGGCCATCGCCAACACGCTCGCGGCGGTGATATTTCTCGGGCTACTGCTGTCGGGCCGGTACGTCGTCACGCTCCGGCTCGGCGGCCCGCAGTTCAGCGCCGGGCTCGTGCGCGAAATCGTCCGCGTCGCGCTCCCGCTGACCGGGATGCGACTGCTCCAGACGTTCGCCCGCTTCCCGTTCCTGTTCATCCTGGGCGTGCTCGGAACCCCGACGCTTGCGGCCTACGCCATCGGCCGCCGGGTCATGCTGCTCGCGCTGATGCCGGCGTGGGGCTACGCCACCGCCGCGTCGACCCTGGTCGGGCAGTCGCTGGGGGCCGGGGACGAACGGGAGGCGACCGCCTACGGCTGGCAGACGCTCCGGGTGGCACTCGCCGTCCAGCTCCTCGTGGCGCTCCTGCTCGTGGCCTTTGCCCGCCCCATCGTCGCCCTGTTCGGGACCGCTCACCCCGACCTGGCGGCGGCGTTCGTCCGCGTCTTCGGGCTGCTCGTCGCCGGCTTCTCGGTCTCTCGGACGATGCGGGGCAGCCTTCGGGGAGCCGGCGACACCCGCTGGCCGCTGTACGGAACATTTCTGGGCGGCTACTGCTACCGGCTCCCCGTCGCTGCGCTCGCACTGCCGTCGTCGTTCGTCGTGACCGTCCCGGTCCTCGGTGTCGCCGTCTCGCCGGGGCTCGGACTCGGGCTTCCGGCGATATTCGCCGCGCTCGTCGGCGACTTCTACCTGAAGGCCGCGGTCAACGCGGGCCGGTTCTGGTCCGGCGGGTGGCGCGATGTCGCCAGGCAAGCGGGCGTCGGTGCGGCCGACGACTGACCCCGGACGGACGCCTCACGGCTCCGCGCCCGACCGTATCACTCGACCTGTGCGACGGCTTCGACCTCGACGACTGCCGCTGGTGTGGCCAGCCCGCTCACTTCGACCATCGTCGCGACGGGCCGGACGTCGCCGAAGAACTCGCTGTGGGCCTCGCCGACCCGTTCCTGGTCGTCGATGTCGGTGACGTACATCCGAGTCTGGACCACGTCCTCGATAGCGGCGTCGAGGTCTGTGAGCGCGTCCTCGACGATACCGAAGGCGTGTTTCGTCTGTTCGTACGGGTCACCCGGCGCGACGACCTCGCCGTCGTCGTCCGTGGCGATGGTGCCGGCGACGCGGACGGTGTCGCCAGCGCGTATCGCCCGCGAGTAGCCGACCTGCTGTTCCCAGTCGGTGCCCGTCGAAACGCGTTCGCGGCGCATACCCGGTAGACGTTACAGACCCCGAAAACCGTTTCTCAAGTTTTAATGTCCGGCCCGAGATACCCATTGGCATGAGCAAGGCCACGAAAATCGTCCTCGGAACAATCGGCGTGTCAGCACTGCTTTCGATCGGCATCGTCATCAACCTCGTCCTGTTCTCGGCGTAGATGTTCTCCGAGCGTGCACTGACCGGCGACCTGCAGGCAGTACGTGCGGCCTACGCCCCGGAGGCGCTCGTACTGAACTGCGACCGCGACTTCGAGACGCTGGACCCCGCAGTCGCCGAGGAACTCCTGCTAGTGACCGACAGTCTCGACCAGATTTCCTACGACGGTGCGTGGCTGCCGACCACGGCACCAGAGGTGCTGCAGAAGTACATCGGCAGCGACCTCACTATCGGGATGCCGGGTGACGGCGGCGTCGCCTGGACCCGCCAGACCGAGCCACCCTGCGTGTTCGTCAAGCCGCGGCTGGAGACCTCGCCGGACGCCTTCGTCTCGTTTCTCGTCGCCGAGGCGCTGGTCGAGGTCAGCCTCGAGGAGCCGGAACATTTCCTCGGCTTCTTTGGCGAGCAGTACCCGGCGTTCGTGGCCGCCACCGAGGACCACCTCGACGCCAGTGCCCGGTACCAGCTCGCAGCGGCGGCGTACACGGCGTATCTGGGCCTTCAGACCCGCGCGGAGTTCGCCGGCTGGGCCGACGATTACCCAGATCTGTGTGCGGCGTGGGACGACGCCGGCGAGCGCCTCCAGCCCCGCCTCGATGACCTCCCGAGCGAGATTGCACAGGGCCGGACGGAGTTCGCTGCGGCCGCCGAACTCGCCTGTAGCGGCATCAAGCACGGCCTCGACCTGCCCGCGCCGTTTACCGCACTCGACACCGACGCCTATCTCGAGCACGGCGCCGACTACGCCGTCCAGTGGGCCGAGACGACCTTCGAGAAGATGGAGTGACTGGGGTCGAAATCGGAAGAGAGTCGGTTCGAACCCGGGACAGACTCACTCCGAACTTCGAAAAACGGCCTTTTACCCGCCTCACGTCGTCCCAGTCGGGAGGTCACCCTCCCGAGCAACCATGGACGAGCCCACACCGACCCGACGACGACTCCTCCGCGCGACCGGGGCCCTCGCGATGGCCGCGGTGGGCGCGAGCGCTACCGGCACCGCGGCCGCCGGTGCAGGCAACGACAACGGCAAACAGTTCGGTCGCGTCTACGCCAACGACGTGTTGTGGCGCACGAACGTCGTGCACGTTCTCGACGAGCGACCGGACCCCGAGGACAGGATATACTTCCTCCACGACGGCAACGGCCCAATTCCGGAAAACGATGATGCGAGCGGGGACCAGCTGTCCCCGTTCGTCTCTGAATCGGCCCCCGGTGACCGGGACTGGAACGGTGGCCAGTGGACGCATTTCAGCGCCGAGGTGACGGACATCGACGCGTTCAACGAGGACGCACCGGTCACGAACGCCGGGGATGTCCTCGACGCAGACTACATCGAGACGACTCTCGGTCGTCCCGGCTTCGGCCCGCCGGACTTCTTCGTCTGTCCGCTGAACGGTCGCGCCTGAGACCGTTCGACCTCTACGTATACGAAAGAATACAGCGTATTACAACCGCTCAAGCACCGCGTCGGCGTCGTAGTTGAGCGTCAGTTCCCGCGAGCGGCCCCGTCCCTCCACGTTGGTGTAGTCGGCGTCGATGATGTCCAGTTGGTCGAGCTTGTTGATTATCTCCGAATAGCGGGTGTAGCCCAGGTCCGTCTGCTCGGAGAAGGCGTCGTAGATGTCGCCGGCCTGCTGGCCGTCGTGGGCGGCGATGACCTCGACGAGGGCGGTTTCTGACTCGGACAGTTCCCGAAGCCGTCGGGAGAGGTGGACGTATTTGGACTTGTCGTAGGCCGCCTCGACGTCCTCGGTTTCGACGGAGCGGGAGGCACGCATCTCGGCGTTCATCCCGGCCCGGCGCAGAAGGTCGATACCTACACGGAGGTCCCCGCCCTGCTCCTCGGTCAGTTCGGCGACGCGGTCCAGTACTGTCGGGCCGACGACGCCCTCGTTGAACCCCCGTTCGACGCGCTCGCTGAGGATATCCGCGATCTCGGCCTGCCCGTAGGTGTTGAAATACACCTCTTCGGGCCGGAACACCGACTGGACGCGCGTGTCGAGCGCGTCGATGGCGTCCAGTTCCATATCCGAGGAGACACAGATGACGCCGATCTTCGCGCCCGAGTGGGCCTCGTGGGCGCGCAACAGCGAGTACAGGGTGTCGCTGGCTTCGCTCTCGTAGAACAGGTAGTTCACGTCGTCTAAGGCGACGACGAGCACCTCGTCTTCCTCGACCAGTTTGTCGGTGATCTGGGAGAACAGCTTCTTGAACGAGATGCCCGAGGAGGGCGGCTCGTAGTCGAATATCTCGGCGAACAGGCGCGAGAAGACGGCGTAGCGCGTCGAGTCCATCTGGCAGTTCACCCGGACGGTCTTGACGTCCGTCTGGGCGGTGAGTTCGTCGAACAGTATCTGGACGGCCGTCGTCTTCCCCGTGCCCGGCGGTCCGCGGGCGATGACGTTGAGCGGGCGCGACCCCCGGACGGCCGGCCGGAGCGCGTACTTCAGCGTCTCCATCTGGGTGTCCCGGTGTTTGAACGTCTCCGGCAGCCAGTCGATCTCGAAGACGTGTTCGTCCCGAAAGACGGACTCGTCCCAGCCGAGCATCCGGTCCTCGGGGTCGTCGCTCATCACTTTCACCGAGCTTCGCGGCGCACTTAACCATTTGCCACAGGTTCAGTTGGAGTGACAGATGCGCTGCGTGTCGAGGGGTTCACTACTCGAATTTCCCGAGCAGACCGCTGTAGAACCCGTCGTCGGGTCTGTCGTCGGCGAGCTTCTCGACGATGAGTTCCGGCGTCGAGCGGGCGAGCTTCCCTTTCACCGGCGAGCGCTCGACGCGCAGTTCGCCGTCTTCCAGCCCCTTGGCTTCGATGCCGTCGATGCTGATGTCGGTCTCGGCGGCCTCGCGGATGTCGCGTGCGAGGTGCGAGACGAAGATGGCCGTGGCCTGGCGCTCGCCGAGCGCTTCGAGGATGCCGGCCATTATCTTCGCGCTGGCCCCGGGCTCGGTTATCGATTCGAGTTCGTCGACCAGCACCATCACCGGGCGGTCGCCGGTGCCGGCGGGGGGGTCGCTGCCGTCCGCAGTCCCGTCGCCGTCAGCCTCCGTCCCGCCCCCGGCGTCCGCCGGTGACCGGTGGGCCACGTCCGCGACGAGGTCCCCGAACTCCCTTAACGTGGCCTCGAACGCCCCAGCGTCGAGCGTTCCCTGGGTCTTGGCGTGGTAGTGGAGTTCGGAGACACGCCCGACGCGGGCCGACGCTGCGGGGACGGGCAGGCCCATGTGGGCAAGCGTCGTCACCAGCGCCACGAGGTCAAGCGTCGAGGTCTTGCCACCGCTGTTGACCCCCGAGAGCACGGTCACGCCCTCGACGGCGTAGTCGACGGGCTCGACGTCTTCGAAGGGGACATCGAGCAGCGGCGAGCGCCCGCCCTCGATGGCGACGCCCTCGGACTCGGTCAGTTCCGGCATCACACAGTCGAAGTCCGCGGCGAAACGGGCGATTGCCAGCTCCACGTCGAGTTCGAGTGCGGCATCGACCAGCCCGGCGGCGTCGTCGCGCATCTCGGCGAGGTCGTCGGCCAGGTCCCGCTTCCGGCGGGTGGCGCGCTGGTCACGCGCGGCGGTCAGTTCCTCGCGGAGGCGGGCAACGACGTCCTCGCTGTGTTCGACGGGATAGGCGGGCTCGTCGGGAAACGCCCGCCGCGCCGTCGCTTCCATGTCCCGGAGCGCCAGCGCGTCGACGAGGTGGTCCCGGGCCTTCTCGACGGCGGCGGCGTACTCGTCGGCCAGTTCCCGCTGCAGGAGCGAGTCGACGCCCGCGCCGCGCTCGACCAGCGACAGCAGGTCCGTCCCCTCGATGGTCACGTCCTGCTCCTCGATGGCCTCCCGGAGGTGGTCGTTGGCGACGCTCTCGGCGGTCGACACCGCCGCGTCAAGGTCGTCGACGGCGGTGGCGAGGCGGTCGAGTTCCTCGTCGCCGCTGACGCTCCCGTCCTCCTCGAGCTGGTCGAGCGCCGACAGGAGCGTCTCCAGGTCACACGGCGCGTCGAGGTCGGCGACGCGGTGGACCTCTGCGGCGGCCCGTATCCGGTCGCGGTTGCGGGCGAAGAAGGTGAGCACGCGTTCTGGCACGACGGACTCGGGCTCTTCGAGCGCGTTCGGTTCCACCCGGACATCGCCCTCCACGTCGACGCCGGCGAAGGCCTCGTCCAGCGCGACGACCGTCGAGTACGAGCGGGCGAGTTCGGCCAGCTGGCGGGCGTCGTCGACGACCTCGACGCTGACCTCCGGAATCGCGGCCTGTGCGTCGGCGTAGCGTTCGGCGTCGCGAGTCGCCAGACAGCGGTCCCGGACCCGGACGTCGCCGGGCTCGGAAAGCGGTTCGACGGCCGAGAGCGCGTCGAGAACCGCCGGGTCGGGCTCTCGGGCCATCGCCGACTCCGCGAAGACCCGGACTTCCTCGATGCGGCTGCGGACGCCGCTGGGGTAGATTGTCTCCAGTCGCTTCGCGGCGTAGTCGGTCACCGTCCGCTCTGTCAGCAGGGCCAGCGCGTCCGCGTGGATCTCTCGGGCGCGTTTCGTCGCGGTGAACCCACCAGGGTCGTCGTGTTCGGCCCGGATCGCACCGCGGGCGATGCGGGCGGCCCGGCCCTCGCTGATGCCCGGTGCGCGCGCGAGCGACGACACGTCGCCGTCCCGGAGTGCCGCCTCCGGGTCGTCTAGTTCCCGGAGCGCCGCGGCTGTCTTCGCCCCGACGCCCGGAACCGATTCGAGCTCCATCTGCCCGCCCATTCGACGCCAGCGAGAAAAAACCCGTCGCCAGCGGCTCCGGCGACGGCGTGAGCGGTCGGCAGCGCTGCCCCCGGCCGGCCGAACACCGAACGCGAAGGCGTTTTTGCGCTCCACCGAGAAAGGAGTTCCATGTCTGCTGTATCGGAGAAGCTAGCGGCCGCCCGCGAAGACCTCAAGTCGCGAGACGGCGTGCTCATCGCCTTCTCCGGTGGTGTCGATTCGAGTGTCGTCGCCGCGCTCGCACACGACGCCCTCGGCGACGACGCCATCGCCTGTACCGCCAAGTCCGAGACGCTGCCTGCTGCCGAGCTTACGGACGCCACCCGCGTCGCCGAGGAGATCGGCATCCGCCACGAGATCGTGGAGTTCTCCGAGCTCGATAGCGACGAGTTCATCCAGAACGACGACATGCGGTGTTACCACTGCCGGTCGATGCGGCTGGGCGCGATGTACGACCGCGCCCGCGAACTCGGCATCGACGTGGTGTGTGACGGGACGAACGCCTCCGACGTTGGCGAGGGCCACCGTCCCGGCCTGCGCGCCGTCGAGGAACTGGACGCCTACTCCCCGCTGCTGGAACACGACATCGAGAAGTCCGAGGTCCGGGAAATCGCCCGCGAGTACGACCTCTCGGTCGCCGACAAACCCTCGATGGCGTGTCTCTCCTCGCGGATTCCGACCGGCCTCGAAGTCACGGAGGAACGCCTCTCCCGCGTCGAGAAGGCCGAGCGCCTCCTGCGAACGTGGGGCTTCGAGCAGTTCCGGGTGCGCGACCACGACGGCCTCGCGCGCATCGAGGTCGGCGAAGCGGAGCTCGAAACCGCGCTCGACCCCGACTTCGTCCGCACCGCCCGCGACCACATCGAGGACTGCGGCTTCGACCACGTGACACTGGACCTCCACGGGTACGAGACCGGCAGTGTGAGTCCCGAGACTGAGGACCCAGCCGAAGAAGGGACCGAGGACGTGGTCAGTGACGTGTTCGACGCCGACTATCCCTCGGTCGACTGACGCCGCGTTCACTCCAGCAGGTCGCGCCAGCCGGTCAGTTCCTCGCCGACCAGTTCCGGGTCGGCCTCGTCGAGTCGGATCTCGTTGACGGCGCAGTTCGCCTGTGAGCTTTCGGCCAACGCCGCGTCCGGGGCCACGTCCGTGAGTTTCGCCAGCAGGAGCTTGATGACGCCGCCGTGGGTGACCACCAGCGTCGTTTCGCCGGCGTCGGTCGTCGAGACCGTTCGCTCCCACGCCGACTCGACCCGCCCGCGGAAGGTCGGGATACCCTCCCCGCCCTCCGGGGCCGCATCGAGCGCGATGACGCTCGTCGTCCGGTCGTGGTCGGGGAACTCGTCGAGCAGTTCCTCGGCGTACAGGCCCTGCACGGTGCCGAAGCCGCGTTCGCGCCAGTCGGTATCGAACTCGGGGTCGGGCAGGCCGCCGTAGCCATCACCGACCGCGGCGGCCGTCTCGCGGGTGCGCCGGAGGTCCGAGGCGAGGACGCGGTCGACGCTGTAGCGCTCATCGAGCCACGTTCCGAGTGCCTGGGCCTGCTTCCGTCCCTGGTCGGTCAGCTGGCTCGGGGCCCACCCCTGGATGCGACCGTCGCGGTTCCAGGTCGTCTCCCCGTGCCGGGCGACGAGCAGGGTCGCCATATTATGCCTCCCGGTTGCGCCAGCGCGTGACGGCGATGGTCCCCTCATAGAGGAGGACGAGGCCGGCGGCGACGGCGATTGCGGCGTTTCGCGGGAGGCTGAACTGGTTCACGAGGCGGAACAGCGTCGGGTCGGGGCTGCCGAGGTAGCCGACGACGATGGCGACGGCCCACACCGGCAGGCGGGCAGCCCGGAACCCGCGCCAGAGCTTGACCGAGCCGTAGTAGTTCTTGTTCACGTAGGCCAGCGCCTCGAACAGGACGATCATCCCGCCGCCGACGAGCATCGGCGTGGCGTTGCCGAGGCCGACAGTCGCCAGCGTTTCCGTGACCACGGCCGGGAGTTGCTCGTAGTAGCCCGTCGGGACCGGCGCGGGGCTGAGGACGTAGCCGGCGATACCGAAGGCCAGCCACGCGGCGGGCCGGCGAGCGGCGAGGTCATCGGCCGTCGGGACCGGCGACGTGCTGCCGGTCCAGCGAAGGAGCAGCAGGGTCCCCTCGAACAGGCCGATCATCGTCACGGCGACCATGAGCGGGGCCATCCCGGTCGGGTCCGGGCTGAACAGGAACGCCACGGCGGCGAAGCCACCCCAGAAGTACAGCCGCCGGTCCTGGAGCCACTGGCGGGTCGTCACGCCCATCATCACCGCGAGCATCACGAAAAGCGGTATCTGGAAGATGAGCGCGAACAGCCCGAGCATCAGGATGATGAGGTTGAACGTCTCGCTCAGGCCAAAGGCGAGGTCGGCCGCGCGGTCGGAGTAGGTGATGAAGTAGTCGAACATCGCCCGCAGGACGGCGAAGTACGCGAAGCCGACGCCGACGGCTGCCAGGACCAGACTGGTCGGGACAGCCGCGAGGTAGTAGCGACGCTCACGGGGGTACAGCCCCGGCCGCATGAACAGGTACGTCTGGTAGACGAACACCGGCAGGGCAGCGATAAAGCCGACGAGCGAGGACACCTTGAGACGCGCCAGGACGAGCGCGAGCGGGTTGTACACGTTCGGACAGTCCGCACCTTCCACGACGCTGCCCTCGGCGTTCGTCGCGACCTGACCGCAGGCCTCGGCCGGCCCGTCGAGGAAGGAGTACCACAGGAAGTTGATGAGTTCGTCGGAGTACGGCAGGGCGATGACGGCGACGACGGCCATCACGCCCACGACGACGAACAGCCGCATCGCCATCTCCTCGACGTGGTCGGCCAGGGGCATCTCCTCGTCGTCGGGTGCGCCCTCGTCGACGAGGGCGTCACCTGTATCGTATGTGGGTGCATTCCCGCCGCCTGTCGTCGGCGCGGCACCGCCGGCGCCGGCCGGCGACGGCGTCGACTTGCCCCAGTCGGTCGGGACGTCCGCCGGCACAGCGGCGGCGACGTCCGACGCGTCCCGGTCGAACAGCCCGGAGCTGGATTCGGATTCAGTCGGCGCGGCGTGAGAGCCGACAGTGTCCTCGTCGCCACCGACCGGGGCGGGTCCGGGGCCGGTCATCTCGCCCGCCTCCCGGTTCGCGTCGGCCTCGGCCACGGGGTCGGTGGGCGGCGAGGGGTCGTCGGACTCGTCGTCGGACGGTAGCACCGGCTCTTCGGGCCTGCGACGCTCGTCGTCCGCGTCACCGTCCTCCATCTGTCCCGGGCTTAGACGGTGGGTGTTGTAAACTTTCTTTTCGAGCAGTGGCTGTCACCGGGATGAATAAATTGATAACGCCCACTGAGCTAGGGACAGAGGAGATGGCGAGTGCTATCGACGAGGACACCGTCCAGACGGTCCAGAGCGGGCGTGCCACGCTCGGCGCGCTGCTCCGTTCGGCGCAGGTGCACCTCCAGAAGGTGTTTATCGTCTTCGTCATCGGGATGATCGGTACGATCATGGGACTGCAGTACGGCGTCTGGGACACGCTACGTGCCGATCTCCTGTACTCGCAGATGGACCTCACGACCCAGGAGGCCACGAGCATCGTCGCGGTCACGCCGTTCGACGTCATCCTCCTGCAGGTGAAAATCGGGGCCGTCATCGGGATTTTGCTGTCGCTGCCGCTGTTGATCTACTTCGGCCGCGATGGGCTCCGACAGCGCGGCTGGTGGCCGGCCGAACACATCCCGGCCTGGAAAGGGGCGATTTTCGTCACGATAAGCCTGAGCCTGTTTTTCGGCGGCATCGCCTACGCCTACGAGCTGTTCTTCCCGCTGATGTTCGATTTCCTCGCCGGGGATGCGTTCAAAGCCGGCTTCACTCCGCAGTACTCCATCGTCAAGTGGTTCCAGTTCGTCTTCCTGCTGGCCGTCTCCTTCGGGCTCGCCGCCCAGTTGCCGCTCGTGATGACGGTGCTTTCCTACACCGAAATCGTCCCCTACGAGACGTTCCGGGACAAGTGGCGCTACGCGGTGATGGGAATCTTCGCCTTCGGCGCGCTGTTCTCGCCGCCGGACCCCTTTACACAGATCATGTGGGCCGCACCGCTGTGTGGCCTCTACGGTATCAGCCTCGCGCTGGCGAAGCTCGCGATGCTGATTCGCCGCTCGGGCGACCTGGTGAGTACGCGGCGCGTCGCCCGCGGGCACTGGAACACGATCCTCGGCGGCGCGGTGCTTGGCGGCGGCGTGGTCTACTACATCCTGGCGACGCCGGCGTTTCAGTACATCCAGCAGTTCGCCGAGGTGTTCCCCTCCGACCGGCTCACCGGCGACATCCAGCCCCCGGCGCTGTTCGGGCTCCCGGCAGAGAGCACGGCGCTGCTCATCGCCGCCGTGTTCGGGCTCCTCGGTGCCGTTGCGGTCCTCTACTACCACGTCCTGACCGCGCTTTCGGAGAAGGCCGGCCCCGGTCAGGTCGGGGACCCGTCGGCCATCGACATCGGCGAACTCAACGCCTCGGCCGTCGAGGTCGCCCCGCCGGAGGTGTTCGAGGAGATGACCGAGGACGAGGCACTCGCTCACGCGGACCGCGCCCTCGCGGACGATGACAAGGAGAAAGCCCAGGCCGTCCTCGACCGCTGGGACATGGCCCACGAGGACGGGGAGGCCGAGGACAGCGACGACCCGGAGACCGCCAACGCGGACGAGGAAGATGCGGGCGTGTTCACCTCGACGACCGCCGGGATGGTCGACGCCTTCACCGAGAACGAGACCACCGAGGACGAGATCGGCGGCTACTACTACGACATCCAGTTCATCCTCAGCGCGCTGGCCTCCCGGGCGTTCGTGATTCTGGGCATCTTCGGGGCGGTGCTCGCCGCCGCGTTCCTGTTCCTCTACCAGGGCGGTATCGGGCGGATACAGCGGACGTTCGTCAGCCGGCTCCCGCCGGAGATGGCCGCCGACGTGAGCATCGTCACGCTCCACCCCGTCGAGCACCTGGTGTTCATCGTCAAGTTCTCGACGATTCTCGGGGCCGTTGCGGTCATCCCCGTGGTGCTGTACTTCGCGTGGCCGGCGATGCGTGAGCGCGGCCTCGTCATCGGCAACCGCAACATCCTGGGTATCTGGGGCGGAACGCTGTTCGCCGCGCTCATCGGCGGGAGCCTGCTCGGGTTCCTCTACGTGGCCCCGATGACCATCTCCTGGATCGCCTACGACCAGCTGAACTCGAACATGGTCATCGCCTACCGGGTGAGCAAGTTCGGCTGGCTCGTGTTCTTCCTCACCATCGGGATCGGCCTGCTGGCCGAGATTCCGGTGACGATGTTCCTGTTCCACAAGGGCGGCATCATCCCGTTCCGCCTGATGTACGAGCGCTGGCGGGAGGTCGTCATCGCGATCGTCTCCCTCTCGGCGATTCTCTCGCCCAGCGGCATCTTCACCATGTTCATCGTCGGCATCCCGACGGCGCTATCGTACCTGCTCGGTCTCGGCATCCTCTGGGTGTACACGCTCGGCGGCCGGCGGACGACAGATCGCCGCAGCGAGCCGGCCGACTGACGGTCACTCGCCCCAGCGAGCCCACTAATCGCCGCCGCGTGACAGACGAATATTCTTATACGACTCCCGTAGTACGCTACAGATATGCCCAAGATAAGCGTCGAAGTCCCGGCCGAACTGCTGAACGACCTCGACGAGCACGTCGGCGAAGACGGGAAGTTCGTCAACCGGAGCGAGGCCATCCGCGCCTCCGTGCGGAAGACGCTCGACATCCTCGACGACATCGACGAACGTCAGGGTCGACTCGACGATGAGCAGTGAGCGCTCCGAGGCGGTGCGCGTCGGCCTCGTCGCGCTGTTCGTGACGGCGCTGGTCACCTCACAGGTGACCGCCTCGAAGCTGCTTGCGTTCTCGCTGCCGGTGTCGCTCCCACTGGCGGGGTCGACGCTCGTCCTCCCCGGGGCCGCGCTGGCGTACGCGCTGACGTTCTTCGCCTCCGACTGCTACGCCGAGCTGTACGGCCGCCGGGCGGCGACGGTCGTCGTCAACGTCGGCT
This sequence comes from Haloarcula sp. 1CSR25-25, assembly GCF_032027985.1. Taxonomy (NCBI): domain Archaea; kingdom Methanobacteriati; phylum Methanobacteriota; class Halobacteria; order Halobacteriales; family Haloarculaceae; genus Haloarcula; species Haloarcula sp. 1CSR25-25. Next base: position 902,076 of record NZ_JAHYBW010000001.1, on the reverse strand, counting down.
TCGCGATGAACTTCGTCCTGCTGGCGCTGGTCTGGAGCACGATTCTCGCCCCCGGACTCCCGCAGGCGGCCCAGCCGGTCGACCTCGCGGCCTTCCGGAACGTCCTCGGGGCCAGCACGGCCATCGTCGTCGCCAGCCTCTCGGCCTACGTCGTGAGCCAGAACTGGGACGTGTTCGTCTTCCACTGGCTCAGGGACCGGACGGACGGCGAGAAGCTCTGGCTCCGCAACATCGGGTCGACGGCCTCCAGCCAGCTCATCGACACGGTCATCTTCGTCGGCGTCGGCTTCGTCCTGTTTCAGGGCGTCCCGCCGGGCGAGGCCCTGGCGCTCATCGTCGGCCAGTACCTGCTGAAGCTCGCTATCGCCGTCCTCGATACGCCCCTGGTCTACGCTGTCGTCGGGTTCGCCCGGCGAAACGACGTCGCCCGGACACCAGCGCGGGCCGACTGAAAACGGGCCGTAGCGACTTACTCGACCGGTTCTGCGAAGGCGAACCGGGGCTTGACATCGTCGACGCGAACCTCGACCGTGTCGCCGGCTTCGACGCCGCTGACGAACACGGTGAAGTTCTCGACCTTGGCGATGCCGTCGCCCTCCTCGCCGATGTCCTCGATCGTGACCTCGACGACGTCGCCCTCCCGAACCGGCGCGGTCAGGCGGTGTTTGGCCACCAGATACAGCTCCGAGGAGGAGTCCCGGGAAGCGTCGGGGCGGACCTCGCGGACGTACTCGAACTCCGGTTCGATGTCGGCGATGAGGTCCTGGAGGTCCTGGCCGTCGAACACCTTCGCACAGAAGTCCCCGCCGGCGTCGAGCAGGTCCGTCGCCACCTCGAAGGCCTGCCGGACCAGATGGACCGACCGGGCGTGGTCGAGGTCGTACTGGCCGGTCATGTTCGGGGCCATATCGGAGATGACCACGTCGACCGGACCGCCGCTGCCGTCGCTCCCGCCGACGATCTCGCGGATCTCGTCTTTCGTGCTGTCCTCGGTCATGTCACCGCGGACGTACTCCACGGTCGGCTCGGGGTCCGCCAGGTCGTCGATGGTCTGGCGGTCGACGCCGACGAGCGTCCCGCGCTCGCCGATGCGCTCGGCCGCGACCTGCATCCAGCCGCCGGGTGCGGCCCCGAGGTCGACGACGGTTCGTCCCTCACCGAGCAGGCCGGCCGTGTCGTCTAGCTGCTGGAGCTTGTACGCCGACCGTGCGCGGTACCCCTGCTGTTTGGCCTTGTTGTAGTATTCGTCTTTGCCCGCCATGGTTACCACACACCGCATGCGTCTCGAGCGCCGATATGTGGCGAAATCGCAGTCATACTACCACGGAGGCGGTCAGCGCTGAAATGGATGCCGACTCGGAGTTTCCGGTCGAACCACTGCACGTCGGTCGACAAAATCGCAACTCGGGTATCGTCCGGCCTCCGGGTGGCCTCTCAGTACTATTTGACGGGCGACCCGAACACGTTCAGTGTCGTTCCTACGGCGCAAGAACGCGTCTCAGCGGCTGAGATTGTGCATCTCAGTATATCACTGTCAGGTGCCCAGTCCTATCTGTAGGACGTGACCCCCCGATGTCAACCATTCCAACGGCGACGCGGAGGCGGGTGTTAGAGGCCCTGGGCGTCGGCACGGCCGCGCTTGCAGGCTGTGCCAGCGCACCGGGTGCACGAGAGCAACCGACCGAGACGAAGACGACCCCACAGGAGCCAGCAATGAACGCCCCACAGCAGACCGACGTCGACCGTATCGCCGCGGACCCGACCGGGATTCCGGACCCAATCGACCGGTCGGAGCCAGAGACCGTGTCGGTCGAGATGACCACCAAAGAGCAGGTCGCGGAGATCGAGCCGGGTGTCACCTACACGTACATGACCTTCGACGGGCAGGTCCCCGGCCCGATGGTCCGGGTCCGCCGCGGTGACACCGTCGAACTCACCATCACGAACGAGGCAGGAAACGCGATGCCCCACAACATCGACCTCCACGCCGTCCGCGGTCCCGGGGGCGGTGCGGAGGCGTCGATGGTCACGCCGGGCCAAACCAAGACCTTCCGGTTCAAGGCCACCTACCCCGGCGCGTTCATCTACCACTGCGCCGTCCCGAACCTCGATATGCACATCTCCTCGGGGATGTTCGGGATGATACTCGTCGAGCCGAAAGACGGGCTCCCCGACGTGGACCACGAGTTCTACTTCGGCCAGCACGAGCTGTACACCACCGGCGACGCCGGCGAAAAGGGGCACCACGACTTCGACATGGACGCGATGGCGGCCGAAGACCCGACCTACGTCCTGATGAACGGCGAGAAGTACGCCATCACGCCGGACCGGTACGGCGCGCCGAGCATGGCGGTCGGCGACACCGCCCGCGTGTACTTCGTGGCGGGCGGCCCGAACCTCGACTCCAGTTTCCACCCCATCGGGTCCGTCTGGGACGAGGTCTGGCAGCAGGGCTCTATCGCCGGACCGCCGAACAGGTTCGTCCAGACCACGCCGGTCAAGCCCGGGTCCTGTGCCATCGCGACCCTCCACGCAGAGGTGCCCGGTCCCATCAAACTGGTCGACCACGCGCTCTCGCGGGTCGCCCGCAAGGGCATGATGGCCGTCATCAAACGCGAAGGGGCGGCAAACCCCGAGGTGTTCCAGCCGGAGGTCTGACCGCCTGGCCACCCGGTAGCGCGCCGGCTCCGCCTACTCGCGCTCGGGATTGACGACTTGAGGGTCGAGTCGCTCGCGACCGGCGCCGCGTTCCCGCGGTCGCTCGCGCGCACGCGGTTTCAATGAGGGACTTTTTAATGGATGGGGGCATACTTCGGTTCAAGATGTTCAACGCCATCGTGAGCGCAGATACGCTCCAGGCGGCTCTCGACTCTGTGAGCGTGCTGGTGGACGAGTGCAAGATCCACCTCGAAGAAGACGGGCTGGAAATCCGGGCAGTCGACCCGGCCAACGTTGGAATGGTCGACCTGCGGCTCGACGCGGCGGCGTTCGAGTCCTACGAGACGGACGGTGGGCTCATCGGCGTCAACCTCTCCCGTCTCGAAGACATCGCCGGCATGGCCGACGCCGGCCAGCTCGTCCACCTCGACCTGGACGAGGAGACCCGGAAACTCCACATCTCTATCGACGGTCTCGAGTACACCCTGGCGCTTATCGACCCCGACTCCATCCGCCAGGAGCCCGACCTCCCGGACCTGGACCTCTCGGCCAACATCGTCATCGAGGGGAAAGATATCGACCGGTCGGTCACCGCCGCGGACATGGTCAGCGACCACATCGCGCTGGGCGTCGACGCGACCGAGGAGCTGTTCTACGTCGACGCCGAGGGCGACACGGACGACGTTCACCTCGAACTCACCCGCGACGACCTCATCGACCTCACCCCCGGGGATGCCCACTCGCTGTTCTCGCTGGATTACCTGAAAAACATGAACAAGGCCATCCCCAAAGACGCCGAGGTCGAGATGGAACTCGGCGAGGAGTTCCCGGTCAAGATGCACTTCAGCTTCGCGGAGGGGCAGGGCCGTGTCACCTACATGCTCGCGCCGCGCATCCAGAGCGAATAGCGACGGATGGGGGCCGCGCTGCCGATTCCGGCCACCGACTGGCTGCCGGACGACTCCGAAACCGAGACGCTGTCGCTCCCTGACGGCCGGCGGCTGGCCTACGCCACCTACGGCGACGCCGACGGGTATCCAGTCCTCTTCTGTCACGGCACGCCCGGGTCACACGTCATCGCACGGCTACTCGCTGCACCGGCCCGCGAGCACGGCGTGTGCTTACTCGCCCCGGACCGGCCGGGTATCGGGGACTCGGCGGACTCCCCCGTCGGAATCGGCGACTGGCCGGACGACGCCGCGGCCCTGCTGTCCCATCTCGGCGTCGAGTCCGCGGGTGCGGTCGGCTTCTCCGGCGGTGGTCCGTTCGCACTGGCCTGTCACCGACTGCCAGAGATACAGCGAGTCGCGCTGCTTGGCGGCAGCGGCCCGCCGTCTATCGGCTCGACGGGGCGGGTCCAGCAGTTCGTGGGGACGCTGTCCCGACACGCACCGTGGGCGCTCGGGCGACTCTTTCGCCTCCAGCGGTGGTTCGCCCTCCGCCGGGACCCGTCCTACGCCGTCGGGTTCGTCGCCGAGGAAGCGCCGGAGACGGAGGCCCTGACGGCCGACGAAGTGGCTCGTATCGTCCGGGCGGACATGCTCACCGCGATGGCACGCGGCCCGAGCGCGATTGTCCGCGAGCAGCGCCTCCTCTCGGAACCGTGGCCGTTCGCCCTCGAAGACGTCGCCGTTCCGGTTTGCGTGTTCCAGGGGCAGACCGACGCTAACGTCGCGCCGTCGACGGGGAAAGCCCTCGCTCGACGGCTTCCGGACGCCTCGCTCGAACTCGTCGACAGCGACCACCTCGGCACGCTGACAGCCGCCGGCGGCGACGCGCTGGCCGCCGTACAGCGTCGCACGCGCGTCTGACGTAGCGTTTTGTGGGTCGGGTGCCAACGGGCCGGTATGGAGAACCTCGGGGACGCGTACGGCAACCGGCGCTGGGAGGGGCGTGACCCCCGACGCGTCGTCGGCGGTGCGGCCCTGGGGTTCGTCGGCGCGCTGGCGGTGGTCGTGGCGATACTCCTGGTGACGACCCCGCTGTCGGCGGTCGTCGGCGCGACAGCGCCCCACGCCGCCGAGAAACTCGGCGGGACGCTGGGCGGCCTGGGCATCCCCGCGATGTTCCTGAGCGTCGTCGCCGTGTTGCCCTCGAGCCGTCGAGAACAGAGCGGTGTCGCAGTCGGCGCCGTCCTCTGTCTGGTCGGTATCGGGCTGTTCCAGGTGGCCTACCCCTACAACTGGACGGTCGGCGGGCAGACGCTGGCGTTCGAAACGACGATGGCGTACTTCATCGGTGCGTGCGTGGCGTTCTGGTTCGTGTTCACGGCGATGGCGAGCTTCCGGCGTCGCAACGACCCGCAGGGCACCGTGAAGCTGGAAATCTCTCACAAAGGCGAAACCAAGACCGTGCAGGTGTCCCCCCAGGAGTACAGACGCTACACGCAGGCGGTTCGCGGCGACGGCGGGACGACCGAGGAAGTCATCGAAGAACTCGAGTCCCGGCTCGAAGAGTAACGCGAGCGAAGCTACTCGTCGGCCGTCGTCTCGTTGCCGCTCCGGTCCGATGCCGTCGTCGAATCGCGGTCCGTCGTCTCGGTGCCGGTCTCCTCGTCATTGTCGGTCGCGTCGCTGTCCCCCTCCTCATCGTCGGTCGCGTCTTCTGCATCGTCGCCACCGACCTCTGACACGTCGACGTCCGTTCCGGCGACCCCGCTCTCCGAGATGACCGGCAGGAGGTTGTAGCCGCCGTTGCCCTTCCTGACGACGTTGATGTCGAAGACGAACTCGACCGATTCGCCGGCGACGACCTCGAACGGTTTGGTGAGCTGGAGCTTCCCGCTCGGAATCTTCACCTCGACGGACTCGCCGTCGACGACCCCGTCGACGGATTCGGCGTACAGTTCGACCTTGCTGTAGCGGCCCGCTTCGAGTTCGCCGTCGAGGACGCCGATGGCCCTGTCGCCGACGACTTCGGTGAGGTCGACGGTCGCGCCCTCGAGGTCGCGGACGACGAAGCCGCCCTCGTCGTCTTCGGTTTCGCTTTCGTCGTCTTCGTCAGCCTCCGTCTCGGTCGGTTCGACCGTCTCCGTTTCGGTTCCGTCGGTCTCGGTCGCGTCGTCGCGTTCCTCCGTCTCCTCGCCGTCTCCCGCGTGGAAGATACGGGCTCGCGAGAACGATACGTCGAGCGAGTCGAAGTCGCCGATGGCTGCAGGCTGGTCGCTGATGAGGAGCCGGAACGCCCCGACAGTGCCGCTGTCGTCTGTCGTGGCGTCGCTGTCGGTCGAGCCGCTGTCGCTGGTTCCGTCACCGCTGGTCCCGCCGGACCCGCCTGAGTCGCTCGACCCGGAACAGCCGGCGAAGAGGCCGACGCTGACGCCGGCGCCCGTCGCGATGAATCGCCGCCGCCTCATTGGCGTCGCCCCGCATAGTGTGTCGCTACCGGTACCTGCTCTGCTGTTGTGAGCGAAGTCATTTCATCATATGGGAAGTAGTTGGTACGTATATGCCCCGCGATAGGTCAAACGAGGGACGCCTGTTTGAACGGAATGAACGGTCTGTCCGTATCTGAACGGTTTTACCCCCGTCGCTCCACGTCCTGATAATGGCAAACTCGAACGCGAAGGGCGACCGCCGCGAGCGCGAACTGGTCAACGCACTCGACGAGGCGGGCTTTGCGGTGATGCGCGCGCCGGCCAGCGGCAGCGCGACCGAGCGGGAACTGCCGGACGTGCTCTCGGGCGACGGCGAGACCTTCTACGCTATCGAGGCGAAATCCAGCGCCGGCGACCCCATCTATCTCACCGGCGAGGAGGTCGAGGCGCTACTCTTCTTCGCCCGGAACTTCGGCGCGAAGCCGCGTATCGCCGTCCGGTTCGACCGAGAGGACTGGTACTTCTTCCACCCGGGGGACCTCCACACGACCGACGGGGGCAACTACCGCGTCAAGAAGGAGACGGCACTCTCCGACGGGACAGACTTCGAGGAGTTCGTGGGCCACTCGAAGAGGGTCACGCTGGAGGAGGTGGCCGACAACGGGCCCGACCAGAGCGTGCTGGACGTGCTGTCGGCCTTCGAGCGCGGCGACCTCGACAAGGAGGAAGCCGCGGCGATGCTGGAATAGCGGTTCGAGCGCGTGTGGCTACTGGGTCCGACCGCTGACGAGTTCGGCGTCCTCGACGCGGCGGAGTCGCGACAGGGGAAAGGCGTACTCACGCGGTTCGGTCGCACGGACGGCCTCGGTGAGATACGTCGCCAGCACCACGAGGTCGTCCGGCGGGTAGCCGTCGTTGGTGTCGTACTCGGCGACCGTCTCGTCGGTCGCCTCGATAGTCCAGTCGTCGGCCGCCGTGTCGGTGACGGCTGTAACGACGAGTCTGTCGCCCGTCTCGCGGTCCCGCACAACGTCGCCGGTCTCCAGTCGGCACTGCCCGCAGAGATGGGGGGTTTCTGCGTCCGGGGCGACGAAGGTGACAGTGCCACAGGCGTCACAGACCGCCCGTTCCTTGCCGGGCGGTGCGACCCGACGTGCGGTGATCTCGATGGCGACACGCCGGAGGTGTTTGCAGTGCTCGCCGCGGATTCGGTTGTCGGGACAGGAGCAGGCGTGCCGTGCGACGTCGACGAGGTACGTGCTGTCGCTCTCCGTCGTCACGGCGTACGTGCTGCCCGCTCGCGGGCGCACGGCCATGCGCTCGGTCCAGGCGCGGGCGGCCCGGTCCGGGAGGGAACGGAGGTCCGGTGCAAGTGCGGTACTCTGCCGGTCGGCTGATGGCTCGATGAGCGTCATAGGTTCGGACGCGGCTGTATTTTCCAATGCGTCCAGTTGAAACGTAGGTGCTACAGCGGCCTAAATGGCTCGGCCGGCGGGCTCCGGCGCTTCGATACCCTTTTTGCCGGCCCTGTGAAATCGCAGAGCATGGATATCGAGCGGGAGACGCTCCTGCAAATCGTCATCTCGGCGGTCGCCGTCGTGCTGTTCGTCAGCGGAGCTGTTACCGTCTCACAGATGTACCTGAACAGGGCGGCCCTGTCGCCAACGGGTGGCTACGCCCTCGTCGGCGTAATCGGACTGTTCGTCGTGTTCATGACCGCTGCCGGCCTCTGGCTCGAACGCCAGCAGTTCTAGGCGTCGGCTTCCTCGTCGCCCTCGTCCTCGCGCCAGTCGACCAGTTCCTCCTCGTCGGTGTCGTCTAACTTCTGCTCGTAGTAGCCCATCGGATGGGAAATCGTCTCACAGAGATCGTCCATGTTGACACAGTCGCCGTAGGACTGCATGGTCGAACACGCCGGCGTCGAGTACTCCGTCGGGCTGGTCTCCCCGCGGATGTGGTCGACCTGATACCGGGTCGCCTCCTCGCCGAAACCGGGATTGACCTGGAACAGGTCGACGATCTCGTCCGTCGTCATCCCGATGCCGATGAGGAAGGTCGCGATGGCAAACCGGGAGTGGTGTTCGAGGTGTTCGCCCTTCTGCACCCGGTCGAGGAGGGACTTCATGCAGGGCGGAAACAGGTCCGGGACGACGGTGTCGATCTCGCGGGTGAGTTCCAGTTCCGAGATGACTTCCTCCAGGCGGTCGACCGCCTCGGTCAGTTCGTCCGCGATAGCGTCGGGCACGTCGAACGGCAGGCCGTCGGCGACGCGGTGGCGGATCGCCTGCTTCAGCAGGACGTTCAGTTCCTCGGCGGAGACTCGGACCTGCCCGTCGGCCAGTGGCCGGTTGACCAGCCGCCAGGAGTCGCCCCGCTGGTCGGCCGCCAGGTCGAGATACGCCCCGACTTCGATGCGGTAGCCGTCGCCAGCGTCTCTGACGGCGCTCGCGAGGTCGAACTCCCCGAGGAGTTCCTCGCGGTCGAGCGTCTCGCGCTGGGTCGATTTCAGCTCCGTCGTCGTCGCGAACTCCTCGGTGAACCGCTCGTAGGCCGCCTCGGCCTCCGCCTGGGCGTACTTCCGGGTGCAGATGTGCACGTCGACGAGCGACACCAGCACGCGGGCGACCGGGTACGACAGCAGTTCGACGCGGGTCCGGCGGTGTGGCTCCCCGACGGTGCCGTCCGTGATTGCCGATTCGACCCGCTCCAGCGCGCGCGCCGTGACCGCCTCGTCCGTGGCGACAATCTCGCCCAGGTCCACCGCCGCGGCTTCGACGGCCTCCCGCGACCGCGCCAGAAAGGGGTAGCGTGCGTGGAGCGGTTCCATTGCCACCACCTTTCGGACGGGAGCGAATAAAATTGCCGTCACCGGGACGGTCGGTGTCGGATTCCCGACAGCCAGTGCGAACGGACCCGGGGCTATACTTATAGACGCGAACGGGCGACGGCTGAATACAGCTAGGGGATAGACGGATGCCCGCTACTCTACATTGTGAAAGCGTGGTAAGGACACGCGGGTCGGCGACTGCGTTCGGTTCGGTCGACGGAGTGCACCGGTCCAGTCACCCCCGACGAGGTAACTGCCAGACGAGACACGGAACACACCGATGACACACGAGCACGACACCACTTCACAAGAGGGCATCAGAGCGACGTTCGAAGAGTACGACGTCGGCGTGGATACGGTCGCCCATATCGGCGACCCCGAGAACCCGTCTGCGTGGATTCAGTCGACGGTCTTCGTCGACGTGCGACGATAGCGACGACCCGCTCAGTGACACTACGGAGCGCTGATACGCCGCTTTGGTCCTTCTTCGCTCTCTGTGGTCCCCGGTGCTGCTCTCGTTTTCCTCCCCCGGTCTGGTTCCCATCCATGCTCTCGCTTGCGGATTGCTACCGCTCGCGATTTGGAGACCTCTCGCTACTGCTCGCTGTTCCCTTCGGTCACCGCTGCGCGTCTGGCGGGCCGCTCCTTACGGTTGCGCCCCGCCCTACGTCCCGTGCTGCCAGGAATCCATATACTCGGCCTGGGCGTCAGTCAATGAGTCGAAGTCGACGCCCTCGGCCTCGAGTTTGATCTCCGCGACTTCCTTGTCGAGCCGGTCCGGGACCGCGTGGACGCCGGCCTCGTAGTCGTCGGCGTTCTCGACCAGTTCGCGGACGCAGACGGCCTGGATACCGAAGCTCTGGTCCATCACCTCGACGGGGTGGCCCAGTGCGATGGGGGTCGCGAGATTGACCAGGCGACCCTCGGCCAGCACGTTCAGGCGTCGGCCGTCGGCCATCTCGTAGGTCCGGACGCCGTCACGGGCCTCGTAGCTGTCGGCGGCGAGGTCCGACAGCGCGTCGAGGTCGACTTCCACGTCGAAGTGGCCGGCGTTGGCGAGCAAGACGCCGTCCTGCATCGCCTCGAAGTGCTCCTCGACGATGACGTCGCGGTTGCCGGTGGTCGTGATGAACACGTCGCCCTCGGCGGCGGCCTCGGCCATCGGCAGCACGTCGTAGCCCTCCATGTGGGCTTCGAGCGCGCGGCGGGGCTCGACCTCGGTGACGACCACGTCGGCGTTCTGGCCGCTGGCTTTCTTCGCGACGCCCTTGCCGCAGTAGCCGTAGCCGGCGACCACGACTGTCTTGCCGGCCCACGAGAGGTTCGTCGTCATGGCGATACTCGCCAGCGAGGACTCGCCGGTGCCGTGGACGTTGTCGAACAGGCGCTTCATCGGCGTGTCGTTGACCGCGAACACGGGGTAGTCGAGTTCGCCGTCCTCGTCCATCGCCCGCAGTCGGTGGACGCCGGTCGTCGTCTCTTCCGCGCCGCCGACGATGGTGTCGATGAGCTCCGGGTAGTCCTCGTGGATGGCCGCGACGAGGTCCATCCCGTCGTCGACGGTGATGGTCGGCTCGTGGTCGATGACGGCCTCGATGGCCGCGTAGTACTCCTCGTCGTCGACGCCCCGTTCGGCGTAGGAGGTGACGCCGTCGACGGCGTCGAGTGCAGCGCTCACGTCGTCGTGGGTCGAAAGGGGGTTACAGCCGGTGATGGCGACCTCCGCGCCGCCGACGGCCAGCAGTTCCGCGAGCACGGCGGTCTTGGCTTCGACGTGCATCGCCATGCCGATCCGCTCGCCGGCGAAGGGCTGGTCGGCTGCGAACTGCTCGCGGAGCGCGCCGCAGATGGGCATGTGCTGGATGGCCCAGTCCATCTTTCGGCGGCCGGAATCGCGAGCCTCGTCGAGGTCGTCGAGTCGCTCGGAAATAGGCGTCGTCATGTCACGACAGAGGAAGAGAGTTCCTAAAACGCTACCGAAGCCGTTCAGTTACCGCGTTCGTCCGGCGGGCCGGCGTCGTCCGGTCGGCCGCGGTCGCCGTCGTCGTCATCGTCGTCGCTGTCGTCCTCTTCGTCTTCCGATTCCTCGTCTTCGCTGTCATCCTCGTCCTCAGTCTCGTTCTCGTCGTCCTCGTCTTCACTCTCGACCTCGTCGTCACCGCGGTCCTCGGGCGGTCCGGCGTTCTCGGGTGGCCCAGCGTCCTCCGGGGGACCACGGCGATCGTCCTCGTCCGTTTCGTTGTCGTCTTCGGTCTCGGTCTCGTCTTCGTCGTCACCGCGGTCCGCTGGCGGCCCGGCGTCTTCCGGGGGACCGCGGCGGTCGTCCTCTCTCTCGTTCTCGTCGTCCCCGAAGATATCGGCCGGCGGCCCCTGTCGTTCGCTGGGGTGAGTCTCGTTGTCGTCGGACTCGGTTGCACCGGTGACGTGTGCGGGCGGGCCGGCGTGGGCCGGCGCGTTGCCGGGGTTGTTGGCCGTCACGAAGCTGGCGACGGCCGGGCCGATACCGCCGGTCCGGTTCTCGTCGCCCAGCAAGTCACTGACGTAGGCTGACACCCGGAGGCCGAAGGTGTCGAACTCGGTCGCGTTGGCGGACGCGACGGTCAGATCGGCCGTCGTCGTCGCGGTGTGATTGTCGGCCGTCGCCGTCACGTCGACCGTGACGTTCTGCTCGGGCGCCGGCAGTCCGACCGTCCCGTCGCCGTCGGTCGTGTAGTTGCCGGTGCCGGCGTAGGAGACGTTGTCAGCCGACGCCACGGCGACCGAGGCGTTGCCGACGCCCGTCCCGTTCTGTGTGACCGATACCGTCGCGGTGCCGTCGTCGGCCTGGGAGACGCCGACGGCGAGTGTGTTCCCTGCGGCGGTGTTGCCGGCCGAGTCTGCCGCGGCCGCCAGTCCCGGACCGGCGGCCAGCAGGGCCAGTCCCACAGCGGCGTACAGTGCGAAGAGTTTGGTGCGCATCGTACCAGATACGTTCGCCGAACGAGCGATAAACACCCCCTCCCGTTCAACTCGTTCACGCCGTTCGAGGGCCCGACGAGACCGGCCGAGAACCGTCGATACCGTTTATTTTCTGTTCTCGTCGTTTAGTTACCACTTGGACACGATTGGCTAGGACTCGGCGCGCTCCACCAGTGCCTCGGCGCGTTCGGCGGCCCGCTCTCGCACTGCCGCCTCGTCGAAGACCTCGACCGTGCGGTCGCGCATGAGCACCTCGCCGTCACAGACCGTGTGGCACACGTCGCTCCCGCAGACGGCGTAGGCCAGGTGCGAGACGAGGTCGTGGGCCGGCGTCAGGTGTGGGGCGTCGAGGTCGATGACGGCCAGGTCGGCGTTCGCGCCGGCTTCGATGCGGCCGCTGTCGAAGCCGAGCAGTTCCGCGCCGTTTTCCGTGGCCATCTCCACGACGGTCCCGGCGTCGACCGCGCTGGCGTCGTCAGCCGCCAGTTTTCCAAGCATCGCCGCGTCGCGCATCTCGTCGAACATGTCGAGGTCGTTGTTCGAGGCCGCGCCGTCGGTTCCGATGCCCACGGTGACGCCGGCGTCGAGCAGGTCCTGAACAGGGGCCATCCCGCTGGCGAGTTTCATGTTCGAGGCCGGGCAGTGGGCGACGCCGGTGTCGGTCTCGGCCAGCAGGTCGATTTCGCTGTCGTCGACGTGGACACCGTGGGCCACGTAGGTATCGCCGTCCAGCAGGCCGACGTCGGCCGCGTAGGCCAGCGGGCGCAGTCCGTGTTCCTCGACGATAGGCGTCACCTCGTCGCGGGTCTCGTTGGCGTGCAGGTGGATCGAGAGGCCGTCCTCGAGGGCCTGCGGGACGAACTCACGGAGGTACTCCTCGCCGACAGTCGTCAACGAGTGCGGTTGGAACGTCGTCCGGACCCGGCCGTCGGCCGCGCCGTCGAGAGCCTGGGCCACGTCGAGGCTCTCCTGGAGGTCCGCCCGCGCGCCCTCGTCGTCCTTGCCGACGGTGACCGCGGTAAAGCCCAGTACAGCCCGCATCCCGGCCTGGTCGACGGCCTCGGCGATCTCCTCGACCTCGAAGTACATGTCCGAGAGTTGGGTCGTCCCCGACCGGATCATCTCGACCAGCCCGAGTTCCGCGCCGGCGCGGATGTCCTCGGCGGTCAGTTCCGCCTCGACGGGCCAGACGTCCTCCTGCAGCCAGGCGTCGAGGGGCTTGTCGTCCGCGAGGCCCCGCAGCAGCGTCATGGCGACGTGGGTGTGGGCGTTGACCAGCCCGGGGATGACGAGCCCGTCGGTGGCGTCGAGTTCGTCGTCGCCGCCCAGCGCGCCCGGCTCGTCGACCGCCACGATGTCGCCGCTGTCCCGCGATACCAGTACGTCCGCCCGCTCGACGGACAGGTCCGGACGGAGGACCTGCCCGCCGGTGACGAGGAGTTCGCTCATGACCGTGGCTTCGCTACCGCGGGTCTTAGTTCGCCGGGTCCACGGCGCCGCTGTGTGGCGTGTTGGCATATTTTCAGGCGGTCCGGTGCCTGTTCCGCAGAGGTCTTTCCGCTCCGGTGCGTCGGGAACGCCAAGAGAATGGCGACAGCCGAGCGCATCCGCCGTCGGGTCACCGCCTTGCGACACGAGAGCCCGGCCCGGATGCTGCTCGCCGTCGCCGCCGGCTGGTTCCTCGTCCTCGGAATGCGCTTTGCCGTCCCTGCGATTCTACCGACGATACGCGAGGAGTTCGTCATCTCGAACGCCCAGGCCGGACTCGCAGTCACGGTGCTCTGGCTCACGTACGCGGCGATGCAGTTCCCCGCCGGCGTCCTCATCGACCGGGTCGGGGAGCGGACGCTGCTGGTGGCCGCGGCGCTGCTGTCGGGGGTCGGGCTGCTTGGGTACTTCCTCGCGCCGGTGTTCTCGCTGTTCCTGGTCGCCACGGGCGCGTTCGGGTTCGGAACGGGACTGTACGGTCCGACCCGCGGGACCGCCCTCTCGCGGACGTTCGACGCCCGCGAGGGGACCGCCTTCGGCGTCGTAATGGCCGCCGGCTCCCTCGGGGCGGCCGCCCTGCCCGCGGTTGCCGCGTTCGTCACGATCCGCTACGGCTGGCGGCTGGCGCTCGCCAGCGTCGCCCCGCTGTTCCTGCTCGTCGCCGGCGTCCTCTGGCTGTCGGTGTCGGACCGCCCGACCGTCGAGACCGAACGGAGCCTCCGGCGGGACCTCCGAACCGTCGTCGCCGGCTTCCGCGACCGACGGCTCGTGCTGTCTGTCTCCGGTGAGACGCTTATGTTGTTCGTCTTCCAGGCCGTGACCGCGTTTCTCACGACGTATCTGGTCACGGTCCGGGACCTCTCGCAGGGGACCGCCGGCGCGCTCCTCTCGGTGCTGTTCGTCGGCGGTGCACTCTCCCAGACGGTCACCGGGCGACTCGCCGACCGGTACGGGACCCCGCTCGTCCTGACCGCCGTCGCACTCGTCAGCACCGTCCCGCTCGCGCTCGTACCGGCCGTCGAGGGTGTGGTCCCGCTAGCGGTCGTCGCCGGCGTTATCGGGATTCGGATGAGCGCCGGGCCGCTCGCCAACGCCTACATCGTCGACACGCTTCCGGACACCGCCGAAGGCACCGGCTGGGGCCTGCTCCGGACCGCCTTCTTTGCGGTCAGTTCGCTCGGTTCGACGGCTGTGGGCCTGCTCGCCGACCGCGGCCTGTTCGCCCTCGCGTTCTACGGGCTGGCCGGGCTGACACTCCTGGCCGCGGGCGTCTTCGTCACCCTGCCGCGCCGGGACCGACTGTGACAGCGCCCCACGGCACCTCGGCGTGAGGGGAAAGACAGTTGCCCCGCGGCCTGCCAGTAGGCGTATGCGAATCGCCGTCCCCAACAAGGGCCGCCTGCACGAACCAAGCGAGGAACTGCTCGAACGGGCCGGCCTCCACCTGGTCGACGGGGCCGACCGCCAGCTGCACGCCGACACCGTCGACCCGGACGTGACCGTCCTGTACGCCCGCGCCGCCGACATCCCCGAGTACGTCGCGGACGGCGCTGCCGACGTGGGCATCACCGGCCTCGACCAGGTCCGGGAATCGGATGCCGACGAACTTGTCGAACTCCGCGACCTCGAGTTCGGCCGCTGTCGCCTCGTCCTCGCTGCGCCGGAGGACAGCGACATCGAGACCGTCTACGACTTCGAGGGGGGCCGCATCGCCACGGAGTTCCCGACGATCACCCGCCGCTACTTCGACCGGGTCGACGTGGACGTGGACGTGACCGAGGTATCCGGCGCGACGGAGCTGACCCCCCACGTCGACATCGCCGACGGCATCGTCGACATCACCTCGACCGGGACCACGCTCCGGATGAACCGCCTCGCCGTCGTCGACGAGGTACTCGAAAGCTCCGTCCGCCTGTTCGCCCGCGAGGACACCGCCGACGACGAGAAGGTCCAGCAGGTCGACACCGCGCTGGGCTCTGTCCTCGCCGCCGAAGACAAACGCTATCTGATGATGAACGCCCCCGAGGACGTTCTCGACGACGTGAAAGACGTGCTTCCAGGGATGGGCGGCCCCACCGTGATGGACATCGCCGGCTCCGACCGGCTCGCCGTTCACGCCGTCGTCGAGGAACGCGCCGTCTTCGAAACCATCAGTTCGCTCAAAGACGTGGGCGCGAGCGATATCCTCGTGACAGAAATCGAACGCCTGGTCGAATAGTACCGTTTTACTCCGGCGGACATCCTCGGCCGCGAAGCGGCCCGGGACTGCCGTCTGCTGTCCGCATCGCCACGTCAGCCCCGCTGCCAGAGCCGCTTTCCGCCCACTGGGTCCCCGACCGCTCCGCCACCACTATCAGGTGACCGCTCCGTTGTCACAGTCGCCGTGACCGCCCTGTTGCCACGACTGCCGTGATCTCCCTGTTCCCACAGGCCGCCGACCGATGCCGCCACCCGCCACAGTCGCTCGTACTGTTGGCCGTAACTTCGTGAAGATATTCGCCACCCGGGGTGGCGAAATTCTTGAAAGGCTTAGGTCCGACAGTATCAGTACACCGCAACAGTCCCGTCTTTCCGCGGTTCCGTCGCCCCTGATAGCACGCCGTCGTTCCAGCGGGCGATTTGCGCCCCACCAAACTGGAGCGGGACGTCGACGGCCACGTCGTGCCCACGACGGACCAGTTTCGACGTGCGGTCCTCGCCGAACCGGGCTTCGACGGCGAGGGTGCCGTTTTCCCGGTAGCGCCACCGCGGCTCGTCCAGCGCGGCCTGCAGGGGGAGGTCCCGGTCCAGCAGGTTCGAGAGCACCTGGACGTGGCCCTGTGGCTGCATGTACCCGCCCATGACACCGAAGGCCGCCCAGTCGTCCGGGCCGAAGTTCGCCAGGCCCGGAATCAGCGTGTGGAACGGGCGTTTGCCCGGTTCGAGGCGGTTCGGATGTGAGTCGTCCAGTGAGAACGACGCGCCGCGGTTTTGCAGTGTGAGGCCGGTGTCGCCGGCCACGAGGCCGCTTCCGAAGCCCTGGAACAGCGAATTGATGAACGAGACGAGGTTGCCCGCTTCGTCGGCGACCGTCAGCAGGACCGTGTCGGCGTCCTCCGCCGGCGAATCCAGCATCCCGATATCCGGGTCGTCGATGGCCGTCGGGCCGATCTCTGTAGCCCGCTCGGCCGCCCAGTCAGGCGAGGCCAGCGGGGGCACCGACTCGTACTCGGGGTCGGTGATGTAGTGGTGGCCGTCGGTGAACGCGAGTTTCATCGCCTCCGCCAGGAGGTGGGTCCGTTCGACGGGACCGTCCGCCGAAGCGATGCCGGCCGCCTCGGCGACGTTCAGCGCCTCCAGGGCGATGAGTCCCTGATTGTTCGGCGGGAGTTCGTACACCTCGGTCCCCCGGTACGTCGTCGACACCGGCTCCGGGAACTCCACCTCGAACCCGGCCAGGTCCGACTGCCGGAGCAGGCCGCCGGCGGCCCGGACGGTCGCAGCTATCTCGTCGGCGATAGCGCCCTCGTAGAACGGGTCGGCCCCCTCGGTCGCCAGCGTGGACAGCGTCGACCCGAGTTCGGGGAGGCTGACGACCTCGCCGACCCCGGGGGCGGTTCCGTCCTCGAGGAGGTACTGCTCGCGGGCCGCGTCGTTGCGCAGTTCCGGCGCACACAGGTCCCACGCCGACGCGATAACCTCTGTGACGGGGAAGCCCCCGGTGGCGTAGCGGACGGCATCGGCCAGCACCGCCTCGAGCGACAACCGGCCGAACTGCCCGACGGTGGCTTCCCAGCCCCGCGGTGCGCCGGGAACGGTCACCGCCAGCGGGCCCCGCTCGGGCATCTCGGCCGCGTCCGGAGTACACCCCTTTCGACCGGCGACCCGTTCGCGTACGGTGTCGATAGTCGCATCGGCCGGGGCACCGCCACAGGCCCGCATCGCGCCGACGTCCCCGTCGGCTGTCCGGAATAGCGCGAAGGCGTCCCCGCCGAGGCCGGTACTCATCGGCTCGACGACGTTCAGTACCGCCGCCGTCGCGACGGCCGCGTCGAAGGCGTTGCCCCCCTCGCGGAGCACGTCGAGTCCCGCCTCCGCTGCGAGTGGCTGGCTCGTCGCGACGACGCCGCGACTCCCGTAGGCCGTCGACCGCCGCGAACTGAACCGGTCGAGATTCGGGTCGGAATCCATGGCAGCACAGGCGGCAGCGAGCGTGAAAACCGTTTGGCCCCGGTCGCGGCACGCGCCGACAGAACCTCGGTGCCCGCGCTGTCCGTGCCGACCGCTCCGGGGACTGCGCTGTATGTGCTTGTGTCTACGGTCGCTCGACCTGAACACACCTGCCCTCGCGAACCGTGACCAGGGAGTCGCTAAAGCGAAACGACACCTGACTGGTATCGTCGGCGTCAGGTCTGTTCTCATCGCTGAACAGGTCGTCCAGCGCCTCCGGATTGACAACGCCGTACAGTGACGGCAGCGCCTTCGGCGGACGGTCCTCAGCACTGCTCACGGCCCGCACGACAGCTTCACTCACGGATTCCGAGGGCCCGATGTCGCGCCTCATGATAGACGTATTATAATTCAGGATAGTTAATTGGTTATGATATTGACGGGTATTCCGAGCGTTGAGTATCCGAGTGAATCTGCAAGGCCTGCGGCAAACGCCGGTCACACCAGCCCGAAGATGTTGTTCAGCGCGAAGCCCAGAACGGCAGCGAAAGCCAGATGCAGCGCCACGAGCGGGGCCGTCGAGCGGGTCGAGAGCCGGTACGAGAGGCTGATGGCGATACCGTCGGCGACGAGGGTGAGCAACAGGACGACCGCAACGCCGAGGTCGGCCGAGACGACCCCGGACTCGACGCCCCAGCGCTGGAGAATCAGCGAGACGAGCGCCGGCGCGATGGCGGCTTTCGCGGCGAGCTGGCTCGGCACGTCGCCGATGAAAAACGTCGCGGCCAGGTGGAGCGTGACGGCGTAAAAGAGCCAGGTGACGAGAACGGTCACGAGGACCGCCAAAATACCACCGCCGGTCAGGCTGGAGAACCCGGACTGGAGCATACCCGAGGTTCGGCGGCCGCTCGCTTGTGCGTTTTGTTCGCAGACGCGACCGGCACGCTCATAGCCGCTCGCCCACACCGCTCGGGCGTGTACGTCCTCGAACTCGGCGGGCAGGACGACGCGTTCGCGCGGCGGGAGGCAGCAAGCGCCGCGAGCGCCGTCGACGTGCTCGCCCCCGGACTGGCGACGGCACGGGGCATCAGCGACCGCGTTCGTCACCTCGCGTTCACCCACCGGGCCTGTGCCCTGGTCGGGACCACCGACCCCGACATCGAAAGCGCCGCCGCCCTGCTGTCGGCCGCGACCATCGACCGCGAGGGGAGCGTCGCCGTGCGTGCGGTCGACGTGCGGGCGAGCACCGGCATCGACACGCAGCAAGCCGAACGGACGCTGGGCGGGGTGCTCACTGACCGCGGCTTCGCCGTCGACCTCGACGACCCGGACCACGTCCTGTATGCCTATCTCTCGGACCCCGCCGGCGACGAGGAGGGTGGGACCGGCGACGCCTGCTGTGCCCTTGGCTGGCTCGCCGCCGAGAGCGTGCGGGACTTCGGCGGGCGCCAGCCGACGGACCGCCCGTTCTTCCAGCCGGGAAGTATGGACCCGCTCGAAGCCCGCGCGCTGGTCAACATCGCCGGGGCCGGCCCGGACACCACGATACTGGACCCGATGTGCGGGACCGGCGGTCTCCTGCTGGAAGCTGGACTGGTCGGGGCCGACGTGGTCGGCGGCGACGCGCAGGCGAAGATGGTCTCGGGAACGCGCGAGAACCTGGCCTACGCACTCGACGGCGATGGACATCCCGACCGAGGGTCGTACCCGGAACCGGGCGGCTGGGGACTGGTCCGCGCCGATGCCTCCGCACTACCGGTGGCCGACGGCGCCGTCGACGCCGTCGTCTTCGATGCCCCCTACGGCCGCCAGTCCCGTATCGAGGGCGAGCTGGCTCCACTGGTCGCCGGTGCGCTCGGCGAAGCTGACCGCGTCGCAGGGCAGTGTGTCCTCGTCGCCGACCGCGACTGGCGCGGGACCGCGACCGACGCGGGCTGGACCGTCACGGATTACTTCGAACGACGCGTCCACCGCTCGCTGATCAGACGGGTTCACGTTCTGGAGTGAACAAACGGTCATTTTCTTTGGACAAACGTTGCAATTTATCGTAGTATGAGCAAGGTTTATCTCATGTGGAATGCCAGTCAGTAACAAGTATGCCAACGTGGTCAGACCCAGCCCCATGCGACGACGACGAACAGCTCTTCGAATGTCCAGAGTGTGGCAAGCGCCTCTGTAGCGAGCTCTCTACAGTGAGCTGTGACCGCTGTGAGACGGAAATGCAGAACCTCAGCGTACCACGACCGGAGTGAGTCGGCTGACTGGCCCCTTCGCCAGTTTTGACCCCATCGCCACCCGACGGCCGGAGTCGATTCCACTCGGGAAACCCGGACCTGGAATCGGTACCAGTACCCAGCCTCGGCACTGACCGGACCTGCGCCTACTCCCGGAAAGTGTAGTCGTGTGTTCTGTTGACACGGCCTGTTAATGTAAGCACGGAAGTAGTAAGGTGGTGAATTTTTCGAATATCGGTGATTCACGCCCCGATACTCGATACATCATGGGGGGAGAGTAGTACCTATTAATGAATATAAAATAGTCAGTATCGTCCAATTATCCTACAGTCGAGTGTTAACCACGTCTATAACAATACTGGTCGTTTTCCAAAGGGTCGGTAGTACCAGCGATCATGCACTCGTCGAGCCCACCCAATGTCGTCTGGGTCACACTAGATAGCGTACGCGCAGATCACACGACGATGGGTGGATACGAACGGGACACCACTCCAGCACTGCAACGGATTGCTGCTGGAGCGCAGGGGAGATACTTCGACCAGTGCATCAGTCACGGCCGCTACACACGGGTGTCGAGTAGTTCGATGCTCACAGGAACGTACCCGTCCCGTCACCAGATCGGCTACGGGAACCACGCGATTCCGTCGTCGCTCACCACGGTAGCGGAGCGGTTTCAGGCCCAGTCGTACCAGACTGGACTTATCTCTGACAACCTGTTCGTAAGCAGTGCGCTGGGACTCGACAGAGGATTCGATAGAGCCACGTGTCTCATGCCGTCGTCGTTGTCAGAACTTCCACGGACAGTACTGCAGGACGTGGGCTGGAAGACGCTGCTCGAGTACCTGGTTGGACTGCGGAAACACTCGGCGGGGTTTACGCCTGACCTGACCAAGCACTCACGAACGTATCTCATCGATTCGGTCGCATCAGAGTGGTTGTCCTCGTATGAGAACCAGGAACCGTTCTTTCTGTATATTCACAACGACCAGACCCACAGGCCGTATCCCCCGCCGCTTCCGTATCGGGACGAGTTCATCGACGAAACAAACCTGTCGGTAGGCGAAGCGTCGGAGATAGCGTTTCGTGTTCACGAGAAACTGGTCGAGATCGTCGCCAACGGCTGCGATCTCACCGACGACGAGTGGGACGGACTGGTTGCGATGTACGATGCAGCACTCAGATACGTCGACGATTGGCTCGGCAACCTTTTCGAGTACATTCAGAACGGCCCCTTCGGAGAGACTATCATCGTCGTCACGTCCGACCACGGCGAGTTCTTCGGAGAACACGGATTGTTGGGGCACAAGTGGATACTCGACGAGACCCTCATCAACGTCCCGCTGGTCACACACGGACTCGATGTCGAGACCGAGGGAGTGGTACAGCACAGCGATATAATGGCGACACTTCTCGGAGTAGCCGGTGCAGACACCGACGGCATCCAGGGGGTCGACCTCCGCCACGAGAACAGAGACTACGCGATTGCACAGGACCACCAGACGTCCGCTGTGGAGACGCTCAGGTCACACAACCCCGATGCGAGTATCCCCCGTCTGTCGACGACGGAACGCAGTGTAATCCACGACGGGGAGTACAAGCTTCTGTTAGATGACCACAACCAGGAGCTGTATCAGTTGCCGGATGAGGCGACCGACGTGTCCGCTGCGCATCCGGAGACGCGTGACAGATTAGCGACCGAACTCAGGGAGTGGTTGGAGTCCGAAGGCGACTCCATCGACGGGTCGGCTCGCGGCGAGTTCTCCGACGAAATGCGGTCACACCTCGCTGACCTCGGGTACATGGAGAACGAACTGCCGGAAGACGAACACGCCTGACCGGACACCGGCGGAGAGTCCTGCAGCCACCAGTCGGAGACAGTCGCTGTGCAAAACGGGCGGTAAACGGTGACTGTGGCTGCCACGAGCGTCGCTGTCGAGCACTTCACACGAAAATTCTCGCGCGACGGGACAACACTTACTCCGACAGCATCTCGAACGCCCGCTCGGCGTCACCGTCCATCCGCTCCAGCAGGTCTCGGGCACGTTCGCGGGCCGCGTCGTCGCAGTCGACCAGCACCATCCCCTCGTCGGGCTGCCCGTACACGACGCTGGCACCGGCCGGTGCGGCCAGCACCGCGGGGAGCGCGGCGAGGTCCTCCTCGCCGTCGACGTCGAGGAGTGTGGTTTCGGTGCTGTCGATACCGTCACGGAGCGCGTCCAGCAGTGCAGCGGTGAGCGTCGCGGCCGGGTTCACCACGGAGCGCTTCCGGTCGAAGCCGCCGATAGCCGCCGACACGTCCCTGTCGACGGCCGAGCGCTTGGTCCGCTCGTCGACCAGCGCGACGTCGGGCGTCCGCCCCGCCTCGATGAGATGGTACGTGACCATGTCGCCGACGGCGATGATCGGGTCCCCCGCATCGGACAGTAGCGCCGTTGTATCGGTGTAGATGCGTCCGAGCGGCTCCTTCAGTTCGCCTCGCAGGCCACTCGGGAGTTCGAGAACGACGTCGGACACGTTAGCGGACTTTCAGCGCGTACTTGCCCGGCTCGGTCACTTCCATCTCTTTGGCGATGTCCGAGCGCTCCGGGTGCGCGATGACGACGTAGCCGGCCCAGTCCTCGGTCAGTGCGGTGCCGCCACAGGCCTCACACTGGCTCTCGATCTCCGCGCCCTGGACGCGGTGACAGTCGCGACAGACGAGTCGGTCCGCCATCAGCTATCACCGGCTTCCGCCGTGCCCTCGCGGCGCTCGCGCTCCTCCTGGAGCCAGCCGTGCTTGCCCAGGCCGACCTGTTTCGCCGTGAGGCCGATCTTGGAGTCGCGGGGGTTGCGCTCGTCGATGCTCTTGGTGACGATGCGGGCCCGGACGGCGTCGCCGACGGTGAGCGTCCGGTTGGACTCCCGGGAGGCGAGTTGCTGGTTCTCCTCGTCGTAGGCCAGATACTCGTCGGAGATCTGGGAGACGTGCAACAGCCCGTCGACCGGCCCGATGCCGATGAAGGCCCCGAAGTTGACGACTTCGACGACCTCCCCGTCGACCACTTCCTGCATCTGCGGGTCGAACGTGAGGGCGTCGAACTCGGCCTCGTAGTAGACGCCGGGCTTGTTCGGCAACACGGCACCGGTACCGATGTCGTGGACCTCGATGACGGAGACGACGCTGCCGACGTCCTCGTCCATTCGACCTTCGAGCTTCTCTTGCAGGAGCCGTTTGACCAGCCCCGGACTGACCTCCGCCAGAAAGCGTGGCGGGACTTCGACCGTATCGCGTAGGCGTACCCGTTTATACATGTGTTATGGTTGAGTGATACCCAGTTTGTTCCGGCCCCTTAAACTAATTACTGGAACGCCCGCGTCCAGCAGGCGTTGTTTGAGGGGGGTGTCGTTCGTGACCGCGTGTGTCGCATCGTCTGCCTGTGCCAGTTCGAGGACGGCGTCGTCCGCGTACTCGGCCGTCGTCTCCCGGACCGCACACCGGTCGAGCAGGTCCTGTCCGACCGAGGCGGCAGTCGCTTCCGCGCCGGCGCCGTCGGCCAGTTTCGCCAGTTCGTCGCGGACCGCAGCGGGCGCGACGTACTCCGTGGCGTCCGGCAGAACCCTGTCGAGTTCCTCGAACAGCCGGACGTTGCATTCGACCGGCATCATCAGCGCGTTCGTATCCAGCACGATCATCACCGCAGCGTGCCGACGCCGATGAGCCGCCACCGGGCGCCGACACGGCGGTTGATGGCGATCTTCGAGCCCGACGCCGCACAGACCGGGCGCTTGAGTGCGACTTCACACTCGTCGTCGCGCGCGCTCGTGACCGAGCCGACCGTGGTGGCGGTGCCGATAGTCAGCATGAGCGGTTCGCCGGTCGATATCTCGTCGACCTCGCCGCCGTCGTCGCCGACGATGCGTTCAAGCAGGTCCACGTCCATCGTGAACGTCTCGTGGACCGGCGGGAGGCTGCCGGGCGGGCCGGCGACCTGACCGGCGAGCGCGTCGCCTTTCGTGATTGCGGGGTCGAGACCGGTCCCGACGCCGAGAAGCCCCCCCGGCGTGACCGTGTCAACGAAGTCGCCGCCGGACTGGAGCGAACGGACCGTCGTCGTCACGGGCTGCCACTCCGTCTGGCCGCCCTCCTCGACCTCGCGGCCGGGGCGGAGCTCGATCTCGTCGTCGACCTCCAGCTGGCCGCCCACGAGCGAGCCGCCGAGCACGCCGCCCATCAGGTCCTCCCAGGTCGTGCCGGGCCGGTTGATGTCGAACGACCGCGCGACCATCATGCGGGCGTCCTCGTCCGGGTTCCGTTCCGGCGTCGGAATCTCGGACTGGATCGCCTCGATGAGGAGGTCGATGTTGGCTTCCTGGCCCGCGCTGATGGGGACAATCGGTGCCCCTTCCGCGACGGTCCCCTCGACGAACTCCTGGATCTGCTCGTAGTTCTGTATCGCCCGGTCCTCGTCGACGAGGTCGACCTTGTTCTGGGCGATGACGATGTTGTCGATGCCGATGATGTCGAGCGCCGAGAGGTGCTCCTCGGTCTGGGCCTGCGGGACGGGCTCGGTCGCCGAGATGACGAGAACGGCCCCGTCCATGATGGCCGCGCCGGACAGCATGGTGGCCATCAGCGTCTCGTGGCCGGGGGCGTCCACGAACGACACCGTCCGGAGGTGGTCGGTGTCGACGTCGTGGTCGTCGCAGTGCTCGTCGACGGTAAACGCCTCCGGCTCCTCGGCCTCCGGGCAGCGACGGAAGGTCGCGTCGGCGTAGCCGAGTCGGATAGAGATACCGCGTTTCATCTCCTCGGAGTGCTGGTCGGTCCATTCGCCGGACAGCGCCTGTACGAGCGTCGTCTTTCCGTGGTCGACGTGCCCGACGAGTCCGATGTTCACCTCCGGTTGTTTGTTCGATGTCATTTCGGGAGTAATCTTGGTGGAGTTTCGCCGCGTGCAACTGATAAACCTACTGTTTGCGCCCGGAGCACCCCCGGCAAACCCGGTTCAATCGCCGGTCCGGTCCCCGCTGGCGGCGGCAAACTCACCGGATCGTTCGATGTCGCACCCGCTGGAGGTGCGCCACCCCCGTTACCGAGCGCGAGCGACGAGTGATGGACGCGGGGCTTTTGCCCGTCCCGGCCCTGCCTCCGGTCGTGCGGGAGTTCGACTTCGAACTGGCGCTGTGTGCCCACCTGGAACGCGAGGGCCGCCTCGTGAGCCGTCAGCTCGGCGGGGCCGTCCACGGCCGGCGCGTCCTCGACACCGTCGTCGTCGAGCCGGGTCCCGAGTTCGACGAGCGGGCGGCAATCACCAGCGAGCGGCTGCCGACCGCGGCCATCGAGAGCGACGTCGGTCCGGGCCGCGCCCGCTACTGGAAGGACGCGTTCGACTGCCACCCCGACCGCGCCGAGCGGGCCGTCGAACTGGCCGTCGAGCGGGGGTTCTTCGAGCGCGAGCGCCGCGGCGGCCGGACGTACGTCCGTCAGACGACGCGGTACCCCGACTGGTTCGACGGCATCGTCGCCATCGAGAACAAGCCGGACCTGGGTCGACCCGGCGACCTCGAAGCACAGCTCCGGACCGACGTGTCGCTAGCGCTCGCGGACCGCGTCGTGCTGGCGACGGCCTCCTACGTCACCGGGGCCCACCTCAACCGGATTCCCGAGGAGGTCGGCGTCTGGCGGTTCGACCCCGACAGCGGGAGGATAACCGTCCGCCGGGCGGCGACGCCGCTGTCGACCGACGACGCCGGCGTCGAACTGCTGGAGGAGAGGACGCTCCGGACGGACGTGCGCATCGTCAGCGCCGCCGAGAAGGCCCGCGGGCGCCGGCGACTGGCCGAACGGGCCTACGGCAAGGGGTGGCGGAGCTTCGACTACCCGGCGTGTGAGCGCTGTTCGCCCGACGGTGATGGGGTTCCGTACTGTGGGTGGAAGGACCGCGCCGTCCGCGAGAGCGACGAGTGCGGCCCGGGCTGCGGGGGCCACGAGGCGGCCGACCCGCCGGCCGTCGACGGCGAGTCGCTTCGAGCCGAGCGGACGCCCTGGCGGGCGGACCCCGACGGTCGCAGGCACCGCCAGTCGGGACTGGACCGGTTCGGATAGTCGAAAAAGTCGTCCGCGCTACCGGTCGCCGTCAGCCGAGAGCGCGTCGTCGGCAGCGTCGCCGTCCGTCGAAGAAGCGGCGTCGGCAGCGTCGCCGTCCGTCGGAGGCGCGTCGGCAGGCGGGACGCCGCCGTCGCCGGCGGCCCGGGGGCCGTGCCGTTCGTAGTTGTCTTCGGTCACCGCAGGAGCCGCAGCCGCGACCTGAGCCGCGTGTTTCGTTCTGGCCCGGTAGTTCGCCGCGGCCGCGATGCCGACACAGGCCACCAGTCCCACCACCGGAACCCAGTCGACACTGCCTGCGATGACCTGCTGGATGGCGGTTGCGAGGCCGCCGCCGGCCAGCGACAGCCCACCGACCTCCGCGATGCCGCGCCTGTCCATACAGCGGCCTCACCCGCGACGACCTATAAGATACCGGCCGTTTCACGGCGCCGAACGCGACGTCAGAGCGTGAACCGCTCGCCGTCGAGCCCGATGTCGTCGGCGAAGGCCCTGTCCGCGGGGACGTAATGTGCGGTGTGGACGATGCGGTAGTCCTCGGCCTCGATGTCGGCGGCGAAGTCCCGTGCGCCGGGCAAGGTCATGTGTTTCGTGCCGAAGGTCCGCGGAACGCCGTTCTCGTCGTGGTGCGTGCCGCCTTTCGGGTGGTACTCGCAGGCCTCCGGGTGGACGATGCCCTCGACGAGCGCCAGGTCGGCGCCGGTCAGCACGACTTTCGAGCGGTCGGGCACGTCATAGCAGGTGTCCCCGGAGATGGACAGCACCGCGCCGGTCTGTGGTTCCTCGATTCGCAGGCCGTAACACAGAAGCGGCGGGTGCGTGACCGGGACGAGCGTCACCTCGAAGCCGGCGACGGTGAACGGCTCGAAGGGGGTCTGAGCGTGGACCGACACCGTATCGAGATAGTCATAACGGCTCCGGACGCCCTCGGCGACGCTCTCGCCGGTCACCGGGTCCGTCTCGTCGGCGGCGTGGACCGGCAGTTCGTCGAACAGGCGGTAGGCGTTGCCGAGGCCGTCGAGGTGGTCGAAGTGGACGTGCGTGACGATAGCCGCGTCCGGCAGCGGGACCGATTCGCGGAGAAACTGGTGGCGGAAGTCCGGGCTCAGGTCGATCAGGAGCGACTCGTCCGTCGCGTCGTTGCGCAGCGCCACCGAAAAGCGCGACCGTTCGACGCCCCCGGTCGGGTCGATGCCGCGCTCGCGAGCGCGGGCCCGTAGTTCCTCGTCGGGGTCGCGCGCCCGTTCGCAGGTGTCACAGTCGCACTGGACGGTCGGCGTCCCCGTCGTGTCGCCGGTCCCAAGCAGCGTGACCTCCATCACCTACGGGTCAGAGGGCGACCCGCGTAAGCCCCTCGCTTTCGTTACTGCTCGCCGGCGAGTTCGCTGGGGTCGACGCCCTGTCGGTCCAGCGTCTCCGCCAGCAGGGACTGCGCGCGCTCGTCGGAGAGGTCGTCGAACAGGCAATCGAGAAAGCCTTCGAGCAATGCCGGCCGGATACGCAGGTCGACGTACTCGACCTGCTTCTCGGCGATTACGACGTCTACGTCCCACTCGCCTTCCTCGGGGTCAGTCATGCGCACGTCGACCCACGCCTCGGCGGGGTCGTCTGTCTCGGTGAACACGTCGTCGTCGGCCATGGCTACGGGATGATTCCCGTACTGATAAGTAAATCGCCGCTACCGACGGCCCCACCGGCGTTCGAACCCGGCGTCAGTGGTCGTGGTCGTGCCCGCCGTCCCCGTCGCCGGAGAACCCGCCGCTCCCGGCGACCAGGGCGTCGGCGTCGCCGTCCATCATGTCCATGTTCTTGAGGTTGTCCCGCTCCTCGAAGTCGACGATGGCGTCTTCGAGGTCCTGCTGTGTGAGCGTGGTCCGCTCCTCGGTCAGGGCGTTGAGGACAGCCTCACGGAGCACGAGTCGGAGGTCGCTCCCGGTCAGCCCCTCGGTCAGCTCCGCCAGCGTCTCGGGGTCGAAGTCGTCGATCTCCATCTGCTGGGTGACGATGCGGAGGATGTCCGCGCGCATCCCGTGGTCCGGCTTGGGGAAGTTGACGATCTCGTCGAAGCGCCGCCAGGCGGCGGCGTCGAGCTGGTCGGGGTGGTTCGTCGCGCCGATGAGCAACACCTCGTCCTGGATGAGCGATATCTCGTCGATGCTCTTGAGCAGGGTGTTGACGGCACGCTTGATAGCGGCGTGTTCGTCGGAGGAGCGGGTCTTTGCGACGAAGTCGAACTCGTCCATAAAGAGGATACACGGCGAGAGCCGCTTTGCGACCTCGAACACCTTCTCGACGTTCTTGGCCGTCTCGCCGAGGTACTGGCTGGTAATCATCGACAGCTTCACCTCGACAAAGGGCAGGTCGAGGTCGTGAGCGAGCGCGCGGGCGACGCTGGTCTTGCCGGTCCCCGGCGGCCCGACGAAGAGGAGTTTCCCGATCTCACGGAGGCCGATGCGGGCGAGGTAGTCGCGGTGCTCGATGGCCTTGACGATCTTCTGTATCTCGTCTTCCTGGTCGGTCGTCAACACCAGGTCGGCCAGCGTCATCTCGACCTCTTCTGGGGCGCGCACGTCGACCAGGTCGAGCATCTCCTCGTCGTCCTCGTCGTCGGTGTCGAAGGCCTCTTCGAGTTTGGCGTCGATGAACGCGCGGTCGGCGCGGGACGGTCGGTTCTGCTCGCGAGCGCGCTCGTAGTCGGCGCCCTCGACCTGGTCCTCGTAGGCTTTCGCCAGGACCGGGTTGTCTTCGAGATCCGCGGCGTCGACCCGTTCGAGGAACCACTCCTCGGCAAGACTGCGGTCGGTCAGGGAGATGCTCCCCGAGAAGTCGTCGCGGTCGGTGAACATCAGCCCGGAGATGGCCGCCCAGGGCCGCTCGACGCCGGTGGCCTCGCTCGCGGTCGTGTTGGTGATCGACAGGGGCCGTTCGATCTTGCCGTCGCTCCAGAAGACGGACCGGTACGAGGCCGGCAGGTCGTCCGGCTCGAGGTCCCGCCGCTCGCTGTAAATAGTGGCCGTCAGCAGAAACTCAACGACATCCAGTTCCGGATTGCTCATTCCCACTGATGTTACCACGCGACCGGTATAAGTCACTCGAAGCCCCGGTGACCGACACCAGGGTAATGTACCCCCTCTGTGTATCACCATCGTGGCAACTGATAACGCTTTAATATCGGTATATCGGAACCGTATCGGCGAGCCGACGACCGACGACGAGGCCTACGGCTACTGGCTGTTCGTCTTCGGTATCGTTCTTGGTATTGTCGGGCTCCTGTTGTTTTATTTGACAGCCTCCCGCAGCACGCCGCGACAGTTCGGCTATCTGCTGGGAGCCATCGGGCTCATACTGCTGTTTGCGGGCCCGACAATCAGACTACCGCTGACACGACGTGGCCTGATACTCACCTACCTCGGTGCCGTGGTCGGACTGGCCGCGATTGTGTGGTTCACCACCTTCTACCCGTCGAGCTGGGCCGGCCCCGAGGGGAACCCGGCGGTGACGCTGTACATCGTCGGCCTTGGACTGATGGCCGTCGGGGCGGTCGTCTCCCCGCTGCTGACCGGCCGGAAGGAAGCGTACGAGGAAGCCGTTCGGACGGCACAGGAGGCCACTGTACTGGCCGAACAATCCGCACGGGACGCAGACCAGGCGTCGCGGGATGCCGACCGGGCCTCAGAAGAAGCACACCAACAGACCCAGGCGGCCGAACAGGCGACCCGCGAACGGGACACGCTGGCCGAGGAGCTGGCGAGCAGCGAGACCGCCCGCGGGGAGATGGAAACGGTCACCGCGGCCACCGAAGCTGAACTCGCCGCGGCCCACGCCACCATCGCGGCTGCGATGGACAGCAAGGCGACGTTCGAACTGTACGAGGACTCCGGGGGCAAGTTCCGCTGGCGGCTCCGCCACCGGAATTCGAACATCATCGCCGACAGCGCACAGGGCTATTCCTCGCGCCAGAAGGCGATGCAGGGGCTGCGAAGCGTCCAGTCCAACGCCGCCGGCGGGGCCGTCGTCTTCTTCGAGGACGCGACCGAGGACGACGCCGCCGAGGACGTACCGGTCGTGCCGGCCCCCGAGAGCGACGCCGCGTTCGAACTGTTCGAGGACTCGGCCGGGGAGTTCCGCTGGCGCCTGCGCCACGACAACGGCAACATCCTCGCCGACTCCGGCGAGGGGTACGCCTCGAAGTCGAACGTCCGCCGGGCGCTGAAAAGCGTCCGCGCACACGTCCCCGGCGCGGCCTACCTCGAGGTCGACCCCGTAGCGTACGAGGTGTACACAGACGCCGCCGGGGAGTTCCGCTGGCGCTTGCTCCACCGCAACGGCAACATTCTGGCCGACAGCGGCGAGGGGTACAGCTCCCGGTCCAACGCCCGACGGGCGGCCCGTCGAGTCAGCGAACTCGCGCCCGAATCCGAGGTCGACGACGGCATCGAAGTGTACGAGGACAAGGGCAACGAGTGGCGCTGGCGCCTCCGAGCGGCCAACGGGGAACTCGTCGCCGACAGCGGCGAAGGGTACACGAACCGGTCGAAGGCCATGGACGCCGTCGAGCGACTCCAGTCCCACGCCGCCGACGCCCACCTGCTGGAGATCGGGAGCGCGGCGTTCGAAGTGTACGAGGACAAGGGCAACGAGTGGCGCTGGCGACTCCGCCACCGCAACGGCGAAATCATCGCCGACTCCGGCGAGGGGTACACCGAGCGCAACAAAGCCGTCGCCGCCATCGAGCGGGTCAAGCGCCACGCGCCCGGTGCAACAGAAGACGGGTAGCGCCCTCTGAGACCCTTCAGGCGGCCGATTCTCCGTACGGGAGAATAACCGAATTAATTAAACAGGTTTCGACAGAAGTTATACACAGATGACAATAGACACGCTCGAAGCGGCCGGACTCGCGCGCATGGACGACAGCGACATCGCGGCGTTTCTGTCGAACCAGCGGGTCGGTGTGCTGGGCCTGCCAACCGAGAACGGACCGTACATGATTCCCCTGTCGTTCGGGTACGATGGCGACCGACTCCTGTATTTCACCTTCATCGGTGGGTCGGCGAGTCGCAAACAACAGTTGACCGAGGCGGCGGCGGACGCGACTGTGCTCGTGTACAAAGTCGAATCGATGTTCCACTGGGAGAGTGTCCTGCTACAGGGCGGTATCGAGGCCGTCCCCGAGTCCGAGTGGGACGATCTCGCGGAGGTGCTTGAAGCGGCGTGGCGGCCGGAGCTGTTCGCGGACGCTATCGAGGACGGCGATATCGCAATCTACCAGTTCCGCATCGATGAGAAGGAAGGGCTCAGACACGCCGGCCTGCCGCCGGGGTTCGAACCGGAGTGACCCCGCTGCTCGAACACAGCGGGAAGCGGCCGGTCGGCCGACAACGGTTCCCCCGCTGTGGAGAGTTTGTCAGGATTTAACACAGGTCGAGACGTTCCGTTGTTCATGCCCACACCTGTTATCGTGGATGCTGTCAGAACGCCCCAGGGGAAGGAGGACGGCGCGCTCGCCGGCGTCCGAAGCGAAGACCTCTCGGTGCCGCTGGTCAACCAGTTACTCGCGTCGACCGGCATCGAATCCGAGCACGTCGACGACCTGCTGTGGGGGTGTGCCCAGCAGCGCGGGGAACAGGGCAACAACATGGCTCGCGTCATCGCCTTGCTGTCGGACCTCGGCGAGAGCGTTCCCGCGTCGACTATCAACCGCTGGTGTGCATCCTCCGCCGAAGCGCTGATGCGGGCTGCCGACGCTATCGCGGCCGGGCAGCGCGACGTGCTCATCGCCGGCGGCGTCGAGTCGATGTCCCGCGTGAACATGGGCGAGAACACCCACAACGTCCACCCGGGGCTGGCCGAGCACTACAACATCGGCGAACTCCAGATGGGAATGACCGCAGAGAAGGTCGCCGACGAGAAGGCGGTCGCCCGGCAGGAGCAAGACGAGTACGCGCTCCGGAGCCACCAGCGCGCCGCCGACGCGACAGAATCAGGTCGCTTCGACGACGAGATCGTCCCCATCGATACCGAGGACGGGCGGTTCGAGGAAGACGAGGGTATCCGCCCCGATACCACGCTCGAGAAGCTGTCCGAGCTACCGACGGTGTTCAAGTCGGACGGCACGGTCACGCCCGGCAACGCCTCGCAGGTTTCCGACGGCGCGGCAGGGCTGATGGTCACGTCACGCGAGTTCGCGGCGGACCGCGGGCTCGACGTGCTGGCAGAAATCGGTTCTCACGAGGTCGCCGGCGTCGACCCGACCGTGATGGGTATCGGCCCGGTCCCCGCCGTCCGCAAACTCACCGAGCGCACTGACCGCGAGACCGAGGACTACGACCTCGTGGAACTCAACGAGGCCTTCGCCTCCCAGTGTCTGTACTGCCAGCGCGAACTCGGCTTCGACGACGACATCTACAACGTCAACGGGGGCGCAATCGCCATCGGCCATCCGCTCGGGGCCTCCGGCGCGCGCCTCCCGGTGACGCTCATCCACGAGATGAACCGCCGCGACGCGGAGCTGGGCCTGGCGACCGAGTGTGTCGGCTTCGGACAGGGCGCGGCTATCGAGTTCCGACTCCCCTGACCGTTCAACACTCCGCACGAGCGGCTTGCAGTTTTGCGTTCGGGGCGTGCACCTCGCGACCGCTGGATAGTCCGTGCTTTTGGCCTTCTCGTTGTCAATCCGGTCGCTTCTCCTGTAGCACCTCTGATGCGGGGGCCAGCGGGGGGCGTTTCCGGTCGTTGCGCTTCCGGAATCGGTCCGAACTGGTTGCAGGCAGATAGAAGAGGTCCTTAAACTGGTCGGGGACGGTCCTGAACTCCTGCTCACCGCGTTCCCTGAACACCGTTTTGAGGAACCGTTCGATACGACCTTGGTCAGTAGAGAACTGATACATGGCAGGGGTGTAGAACTCCTTCGTGGGTTCTTCCGTGACAACCCTCGCCTCCAGGTCGCTCCGGTCGTGGAACAGCCCAACGAGTACCCGCTCGATCGCTCCCGGTTCTGTTGAAAACTGGAACGTTGCCGGGACGTAGAACTCAACCTCCTCGGCATCTTCGCTCTGTGAACCTGTCTCGGTATCCATTATCAACCACCACCTAAGTGTTAATCCATGTACATATAAGTATTGCCGGCTTTTATTTTTCGTGGGCGTTCTCTCGCACCTGTATCGCCACAGAGCGCGTCGAACCGCTGCTCGTCATGGTGTCTCTCACGACGACAACCGCCACGGTGGCGAGTTCGAGTAGGGCTGTGTCAGAACCACGCCGACTACGACAGAGCAAAACAGCACTGGTCTCCACTATCTCCGACGTCGGCAAGACGTTCCTTGCAAGCGGTGTCGCTCCCGCAGACCAGGTTTATCAGAGAATAAAGAGCTAGGCCTAGTCGGCAGCCACGTCGCCGGCCGCCATCGCCTCGGCGGGACTCGAAAGCGAGTGGAGGTAGTCGTCGAGGTCGAGTGCAAAGGTGGCGTCGGTCGGGAGGTCGACCCACGAGAACTCGAACTCAGCGCCGCGTTCCTCGCCCGTCCCAGTGACGGTGTGGACCCAGTGGTCACGGGACTCGTGGACGGGGAGGTGGTAGAACGACCGGACGTACCGCTTCGGGGGCGACTGGCGGCGCGTCCAGACGTCGGTGGCGATGTGTTGCAGGCGCTCGAAGGAGGCGAGACCGCTCTCCTCGACGGCCTCTCGCTGTACGGCTACCTGCGGTCGCTCGCCCGGTTCGACGGTCCCTTTCGGTATCTGTAGCCCGTCGTGGCCCGGCCCGTCGAACACCAGCAGTTCAGACCCGTTCCTGGTGATGTAGGCGCAGGCTTTCTTGACGTACGTAGCCCGCTGTGGTTGCATGCTACCCGGTAGCGACGGTAGACATATAGTAGTACCCACATATCTGCCTAGAATCATATTAGGTCATCGGGGGACAGAAAGGCGCCACTCGGGGGTGGCCCTATAGTAACAATTGAAACGATTTACACACTGACCGCACTGCAGTCGTGCGGTCGGGTGTGCATTGATTTTCAATGGCTACTATAGAGAGGTGTCAGTGAGAACGGTCAAGTGACTCTACCGAAGCGGTATATAGGTCACATAGCAGTGTTTTCCAGCGGGTTTTCGCTTGGGTACACTGATGGCACCCGGACCAGCGGAGTACACGACCGATGTGGCAGAGAAGGCAACAGCGTATCTTACCGCGGTCGAGGACTGCCTCGTGTTGCTGCCACAGGCGCTTGCAGTGTATGACGACGCTCGGGCGTTTACCGACACAACGGCCGAACTCGGGCAGCAGGAATCGGTGTGTGACGAGCACCGGCGGCGGCTGTGTGGGGCAGTCGGACGTGCCCGACCGGAGTTTTCCGCGCTGTATCTGCGTGGCGCAGAACTCACCGAGTTGTTCACCATGGTGGACGCGGTCCCGGACGCCGCGGAGGCGTTCGTCCGGGACTTCGATGCGATGTCGCCGGCGCTCGCCGAGGCGACGGCCCGGCGGCTGCAGGACATGGCCGCGCTGGTGTGTCAGGCGAGCGAGCTTCTCACCCGGGCCATCGAAACCTACGTCCGGGCCCTCGTGACCGACGACTCGGCGCCGCCGGTCGCCGGCGCCGTCGAACGCATCACGGAACTGGAGTCACAGTGTGACCAGTACCGAAACGAAATCGTCGCCCGCGCGTTCGAGCAGCAGTCGACAGCGGATGCACTCGTGGTTCGTGAACTCGTACAGTCCCTGGACGCGGTTCCGGACGCGGTCGAAGACGCCGCCGACCAGCTGGTGTTTTGCTGGAGTGATATGTAGGCCCGCCATCGAGCCATCGTCAGGGCCAGAGCGAAGGGCGACCACACCGAGCCCGTTTCCGGCCGTTGTCGGGGGCTTATGGGACTCGCTTCCCTGGGGATAGCCATGAGTCTCCAATCGATGTTCAACGACATCCCGTTTGTCAAGCAGTTAGGGATGGAGATAACCGCCGTCGAGGAGGGGTATGCGGCGGGCGAACTCCCCTTGGAGGACGCCCACTCCTCGAACCCCGAATCGATGATCGCACACGGCGGCGTCACGTACTCGCTCGTCGACACCGTCGGCGGGGCGGCCGTCGTCTCGCAGTCGGGCACCGTCTCGCCGACGGTGGACATGCGGATCGATTACCTCGCGCCGGCGACCACCGATCTACGGACCGAGGCGGAGGTGGTCCGGAGCGGTGGGAGCGTGTCCGTCGTCGATGCGGAGGTGTACGACACCGATGGCCGCCACATCGCGAGCGCCCGGGGGACGTACAAGACTGACGGCGACCGCAGCGAGTCGCTGTGGTCAAGAGGCGTCGACGAGTCCGACGTCAAACAGCTCATCGGCGATGACTAATCGCCACTGACCAGTTTCATCCCGTCGCGGACGGACTCCCGACGGCCAAGCAGCGTCACCATGTCGCCCGCTTCGAGGACGTAGTCGGCCGTCGGCACCTCCGCGTTCTCGTGGCGTTCGCCGCTGACGAGCGCGACCAGACAGGCTTCGGGCAGCATCGGCCCGACCTCGCGGATCGACTTCCCGATGAGCTCGGAGTTGGTGACCTCGACCTCCTGGACGTCACCGTTGCGACCGATGTCGGTCATCCAGTGGGCGATGGCCGGGCGCTCGATCTGGTTGTCGATGGCCCAGGCCGTCGCCATCGCCGAGGAGATGGTCCGGACGCCGAGGTCCTCGAAGGCCTCGACGTTGTCAGGGTTGTTCGCGCGGGCGATGACCCGTTCGACGCCGAACTTCGAACTCGCCAGCTGTGACACCAGCAGGTTCGCGTCGTCGTCACCGGTCGCCGCGACGACGGTCTTTGCGTTTTCAGCCCCGGCCGACCGCAACATGTCGGTGTCGGTGCCGTCGCCGATCTCGACGGCGTAGCCGTCGTTGCGGGCTCGTTCGACTATCTCTTCGTCCTGCTCGATGATGACGACGTTCTCGCCTCTGTCTTCGAGGCGTGCGGCGAGCGCTCGGCCCACCTGTCCGCCGCCGACGATGATGACTCGCATTGGTATCACATCCAGTTTTTTCGCGATAGACCGCGCAAGTCCGCCCTCGAAGAGGGCGGTCGCAAAGATGACCAGAAAGACGGTGCCCAGCAGGATGTCCGCCTGCGTCCCCAGCAGTTCAGCCTGTGCCCCGCCGATCTCCTCGGCCGCGACGTTCAGTTCGACGGCAAACAGCGTGGCGACGGACGCCGGAATAATACCGCGTGGCCCGACGAAGCTGACGAACAGTTTCTCGTTGGTGGTGAACCTGTCACCGACGGTCGAGACGAACACCAGCAGCGGTCGGATGACCAGCGCGACGGCGAGGACGACGATGATGCCCGACAGCCCGACGTCGATGAGCGACGCGAGCTCCAGCTGGGCCGCCAGCGCGATGAACACGAACGACAGCACCAGCAGCGTGATGTCGCCTTTGAACTCCTCGATGTCCTCCTCGTAGGGGTGGTCGACGTTGCCCAGCGCCATCCCCGCCGTCGCGGCGGCGGCGACGCCGGCTTCGGTCGCAATCGTGTTCGCGCCCGCGTAGGCGATGAGGGCCCCGGCGAGCACGAGCAGCCGGGAGTTCCGCGGGGCGTCACCGGGCGAGAGGTCGACGTACTGGAGGAGGTAGTACACCACGCCGGCGACGAGGAGGCCGACGAGCAGCCCCGTTCCCAGCCGGAGCGCGAACGCCCGCAACAGCCCCTCGCTCGACGCCGCCGGGTTGACCGTCTCGAAGATGACGACGGCGATGATGGCCGCGGTCACGTCGTTGACGATTCCCTCCGTCTCCAGCGCGGCGGCGACGCGGTCCCGGACCGGGACGACGTTGAGAATCGGGGTGATGACCGTCGGGCCTGTTGCGACCAGCAGCGCGCCGATGAGGAACGCGACGTTCCAGGAGACGGCCGCGGAGTTGAACGCGAGCTTGACAGCGATGGCGGTGCCCACGAGTGCGATAGCCGCACCGACGGTGACGAGCCTGAACGTCGCGGCCGGGGCCTCGCGCAGACGGTCGAACCGGAGGTGGTAGGCCCCCTCGAAGACGATGATTGCGACCGCTAACCCGACGATGGCCGACAGCGCCCCGCCGAAGGTACCGTCACCGATGATGCCCAGTCCGGGCTGGCCGATGATGACGCCCACCAGCAGGTAAAAGATGATACTGGGCACGCGTAGCCGTGCAGCGAGGACCTGTGCAAGAACGCCCAGTCCGATGATGCCGGCGACAAGCGGAATCAGTAGCCCCGAACTACCAGCCACAGTTGGCCTCCATCTGTCGCTCTCAATGGGTGCCCGGTGTATAAACGCACGCACTGCCGCTCGCGGTCACCCGTCGGCGGACGACTCCACCCGGTCGTCGGGTCGATGCCGACCTCGCTCTCGATGGCCAGCGACGTACACACCCCAAACGAGACACAGAAGACACGAAAACCGGAATTCTCCGGCTGTTCGTCCGCCCAGTTGCGCACTGAGACAGTGCCCGCAGAAGTGACCCAACTAATTAGGTGATGGCACTGGCGTGACAGGTATGGAGGAATCGGGAACAGAGGTCACGCAGGCGGTTGCAACGTCGTCAACGCCGGCGGCGGAGTTCGGAACACTGTCGCGGAGCGGGCAACGGCAGGTGTTCTTCCAGCTCCCGGAGACGGTCCAGACGTCGCTGGTCGCGGATATGGACCGCGAGCAACTACAGCGGTTCGTCCGGCGGCTTGACCCCGACGAGGTGGCGGACGTACTGGGGCTGGCCGACGAGGAAACACGCGAGCGCGTGCTTCAGCGACTCGACGACGACCGACGGCAAAGAGCCGAGTTCCTGCTCGAGTTCAGCCCCGAGAGCGCGGCCGGGTTGATGCACCTCGATTACGTCACGGTAGATGTCGACCGAAGCCTGGCCGACGTCGCGCGCCGCGTCGAGCGACACGAGGAGCGGACCGGCCGGTTCCCGAAAATCTTCATCACCGACGGCGACGACCTGATCGGGGAACTCCCCGGGCAGACGCTGGCGATGACAGACGGGGACACAGTCGACCTCCGGGACCACGTCCGCGCGACACCGTCGGTGCGGTTCGACAGCCCAGACACCGACGTGGTCGACGTGTTCCGCGCGAACCCGGAGAGCTCCGTCGCCGTCCTGGACGACGACGGCAGCATCCTCGGGGTCATCTACGCCGAGGACCTCCTGCGGGTCATCGAGGAGGAGGCCGGCGAGACGCTGTACGAGTTCACGGGCGTCCGCGAGGAGGAGAGCGTCCTCGACGGGCCGCTGTCGAAGGTCCGCTCCCGCTACAAGTGGCTCATCATCAACCTCGGGACGGCGTTTCTCGCCGCCGGAATGGTCGGCTTCTTCGAGGACACCATCGCGGCGTTCACCCTGCTGGCGGTGTACATGCCGGTCGTCGCCGGGATG
This sequence comes from Haloarcula sp. 1CSR25-25, assembly GCF_032027985.1. NCBI lineage: Archaea > Methanobacteriati > Methanobacteriota > Halobacteria > Halobacteriales > Haloarculaceae > Haloarcula > Haloarcula sp. 1CSR25-25. Next base: position 863,967 of record NZ_JAHYBW010000001.1, on the reverse strand, counting down.
GGCGGCAACGCCGGCACACAGTCGATGGCCGTCACGGTCCGCGGACTCGCCTTCGGCCAGATTTCGCTGTCGACCGGGAGCCAAGCCATCCTCAACGAGGTCATCGCCGGCGCTGCCAACGGCGCTATCACCGGCGTCCTCGTCGCGGTAATCGCCACCGTGTTCAATCAGAGCCCGCTGCTGGGACTGGTGCTTGGCGTATCGATGGTGCTGAACCTCGTCATCGCTGGCTTTTTCGGGACCCTAATCCCGATGGTTCTTGACAAGGTCGGGAAGGACCCCGCCACGTCAGCGACCATCTTCATCACGACCGCGACGGACGTGCTGGGCTTCTTTATCTTCCTCGGCCTGGCCCAGAGCGTCCTCTAGGGGATTCCCGTCGACACGACACCGGTCCTCACCGGTTCCGGCTCACCGGGAACTTCACGCGGTCGGGGTGTTCGTTGAACCGTTCGAGGATGTCCGCGTACAGCGCGTTCCGCATCCGGGTGCCGCGCCGGGGATGGACGAGATACCGGAGGCGGAGTTCCACCCACGACTCCCCCTGCGTGAGGTTGACCGTCGGCCGTTCGTTCACGTCGAGTTCGACCGGCGTCTCGGCGAGTCGGTCGCGGTACTCGCGGACCTGCCGGGCCATTTCGTCGCCGAGGTGGTCCGTCGCCACGGCTATCATCACCTCGGAGGCGAACTCCAGGTCTGTCTCGTAGGCGACCTGTATCGAGAGTTCGTTCCAGACGTACTGGACGCCCTCGCCGTAGAAGTTGACGACACGCGAGGACAGCACCGTGCTGTTGGGGACGGTCACGATGCGGCCAGACGGCTGGTTCGAGGAGACGAGGTCGCCGTCTATCTCCCAGACCTCCGTGACGAAGAAATCGACCGCGACGACGTCGCCGCGCATCTCCTCGATTGCGATTCGGTCGCCCACCTGGTATGGTCGCTTGGTCATGATGTACAGCCAGCCGATGAGCGAGAACAGCGGCTGCTGGAGCGCGAACGTGACCGCGAACCCGAGCACGCCGAGCGAGAACAGGACGCTCACCCACTCCCGGGTGACGACGCCGAACACCGCGACCAGCCCGAGGACGCCGAAGGTCAGCCGGAGGACGTTCCGCACGTCGTGTCGACGGCGTTTGTTCTGCGTGTGGGCAAGGAGATACGCCTGGCTGATGGTGTAGCTTCCATAGACGGCAAGCAGGAGCGCCGCCAGCGTCAGGCCGAGCAGCGTGAGCGGTTCGAGCGCCACCCCGAACAGACGCTCGTCGAAGCCGAACCGGCGGACGAACCGCGAGCCAGCGTACAGGACGACCGCACAGAGCAGCGACACGGAGCCAGTTCGGCGCATATCACGACACCGGCGGCCGGGCTTGAGAACCCTTCTATTCCTCGCGGTTGTCCAGCGCGATGAGGACGCCCCGGACGTTCAGGCGCATCTCGGCGCGGCCCTTGCGCTCGCCCCAGGTTTCGGTGTCGGCCCGCTCGAGGAAGTAGTCGACGACCGCCTCGTCGTCGTCGAGTTCCGCGCGTTTTCGGTCGACCTCGGCGACCCATTCAGGGAGTATTTCGGCGTACGTCTCCAGTTTGTCGCCGGTTTCGGCGGCACCGAAGTGGCCGAACATGAGGACGTCCGGGTCGAGGTCCTGTAACATCGCCACGTCGTCGAGCGCCTGGTCGAGCGTGAAGTTGACCGGCGGCGTCGTGACGTGCATCTCGTCGGTCGAAGGCACGTAGATGCCGGCGGCGTCGGCGGTGAACACGCCGTCGATGGTGGGGTCGTAAAAGACGACCTGATGCGGGGCGTGCCCCGGTGCGTACAGGGTTTCCAGCGAGTGGTCGCCCAGGTCGATCACGTCGCCGTCGGTCAGCGTCTCGATGCGGTCCTCGGGGAGGGGAATCGGCTCGCTGTAGTACTCGATCTGGTCGCCGACGGCATATTTGGTCCCCTCCCAGAGCCGTTCGGGGTCGAGGAGGTGGCGCTCCCCGGACTCGTGGACGTACACCGTCGCGTTCGGGCAGTCCTCGGCGAGGTAGCCGGCCCCGCCGGCGTGGTCCAGATGGACGTGAGTCGCCGCGATAACCTCGAGGTCTTCGGGCGCGATGCCGACCGACTCCATCGCCGAGAGGACGAGGTCGTGTCGCGCGCCGGTTCCGGTGTCGACCAGCGCCGGTCGCTCGGCGTCGATTATGTAGACGGGCCCGTACTCGGCTACGCCGTACATCCCGACGTCGACGTAGTGGACGTCCGCGCAGTCCCCGACCGTCACCTCGTAAACGTCACCGATTCCCATACACTCTCTCCGAACCGGCGGGGGCAAAACCGTTGTGTTGCGGTTGTCGTGACAGTCGGCCGTCAGGAAGGGCAAAGCCATTTATCCGGACTGGGAAACACCACTGTATGTACGACGCTGTACTCGTCCCGACAGACGGCTCCGAGGGGTCCGCCACCGCGGCCGAACACGCTATCGACCTCGCACAGCGCCACGACGCGAGTCTGCACGCGCTGCACGTCCTCGAGACCGAGCAGGTGGTCGACCAGATTCCCGATTTCGAGGACAGCAGCATCTTCGACCGCCTCGCCGACGCCGGCCAGCAGGCCGTCGACGACGTCCGCACACAGGCGGCAAACGCCGGTATCGACAGTGTGACCACGGCAGTCGAGCAGGGCGTCCCCCACGAGGAAGTCGTGGACTACGTCGAGCGCTACGACATCGACGTCGTCGTGATGGCGACGGAGGGGCGGACCGGGCCGTCCCGAGAGCTCATCGGCAGCGTCACCGAGTCGGTCGTTCGGGCCTCGCCGGTGCCGGTGCTCGCGGTCAAGGTCGGCGGCGAGGCGTAGCGGGGGGTCGACGACCGGGGGCGTTCCCACCGCGGGACCGACACGCCTAATTTCTGCCGTCGTGAACCGTCGTCCATGTTATCGAGACAGTTCGTCCGGGAGCACCCCGAGACGGTCCGTGACGCTATCGAGCGGAAGGGCGTCACGGGCGTGGACCTCGACGAGATCCTCGAGATCGACGAGGAGTGGCGGGAACTGAAGGCCAAAGGCGACGGGCTCCGGCAGGAACGCAACGAGGTGTCGAGCACGATCGGCCAGCTCAAACAGGAGGGCGAGGAGGAGAAAGCACAGGCGGCTATCGAGCGCTCCCAGGAGCTCAAAGACGAACTGCAGGACGTCGAAGCGCGCGCCGACGAACTGGAGTCCGAACTGGAAGCGGCGCTGCTGGAACTGCCGAACATCCCCCACGAGTCGGTGCCGACCGGGGAGGACGAGGCTGACAACGTCGAGCGCTACCGCGAGGGGTTCGACGACCTGCGGGACCTGCCCGAGGAAGTGGTGCCCCACTACGACCTCGGCGAGGACCTGGACCTGCTCGACTTCGAGCGGGGCGCGAAGGTGGCCGGCGGGGGCTACCAGTTCATCAAGGGCGACGGCGCGCGCTTAGAGCACGCGCTCATCCAGTTCATGCTCGACGTCCACCGCGAGCAGGAGTACGTCGACGTACTCCCGCCGATTCCGGTCAACTCCGACTCGATGGAGGGGACCGGCCAGCTCCCGAAGTTCGCCGATGACGCCTACCGCGTCGGCGCCAGACAGGACGACGACTACGACAGCGACGACCTGTGGCTGCTCCCGACGGCGGAGGTGCCGGTCACCAACATGTACCGCGACGAGATTCTGCTGGACGACGACCTGCCGGTCAAACACCAGGCGTTCTCGCCGAACTTCCGCCGCGAGGCCGGCGAGCACGGCACCGAGACGCGGGGCTACGTCCGCGTCCACCAGTTCCACAAGGTCGAACTCGTCAACTTCGTCCGGCCGGAGAACAGCTACGACCGGCTGGAGAGCCTGCTAGAGGAGGCCGCGGAAGTACTGGACCGCCTCGAACTGCCCTACCGCGTGCTCGACATGTGTACAGGTGACATGGGCTTTACACAGGCCAAGAAGTACGACATCGAGGTGTGGGCACCCGGTGACGACATGGACGAGGGCCCCGACCGCGGGGGCCGCTGGCTTGAAGTCTCCTCGGTGTCGAACTTCGAGGATTTCCAGGCACGCCGCGCCGGCCTGCGGTACCGGCCCGAGCGGCACGAATCCGCCGAGTACCTCCACACACTGAACGGTTCCGGACTCGCCGTCCCGCGCGTGCTCGTCGCCATCATGGAGTACTACCAGAACGACGACGACACCATCACCGTCCCCGAACCCCTCCGCCCGTACATGGGCGGCCAGGCGGTCATCGAGGGCGCAGAGAAGGTCGGCGAGAGCGCTGTCGGCGCAGGCGAGAAAGAGTAGGCCGGCACGTTTCGCTCGGCCTTCGTCCCGATAGCCCGTATGTGGTGTGTTACACGGGACCACATTTCAATACGGTATTATATTCGTCCGTCAGCACCGTCGAGGTATGCCGGACGACGCCTTCGGCCAGATGGTACTGGACTTCCACCGCGACAACCTCGCGGAGCAGCCTTCCTACCGCCGTGACGACGGCACGCTGACCGACGCACACCTGGCAGGCTACTTCGAGCCACCGGCCGCGTGGCACCCTGTCGAACAGCGCCTGCTCTCGGACGTGACCGGCCGAGCCCTCGATGCCGGCTGTGGCGTTGGCCGACACGCCCTCAGTCTGCAGGAGCGCGGGCACGAGGTGCTTTCGGTCGACCGGAGCCCGGGAGCCGTCGCAGTCGCTCGCGAGCGCGGGGTCACACACGCAGCGGTCGGCGACCTCCGGCGGCCGCCGGGCGGCGGGTTCGATACAGTCGTCGCGCTGGGGAAGCAACTCGGTCTCGGGACCTCACTGGCCGACCTCCGGACGACGCTCACGGGGCTGGCGACGGTGACCCGGCCCGGCGGTCGCCTCGTCGCCGACGTGGATACGCTCGACCGGGCGGACCCTGAAACCGGGGCCGCCCACGCCGTCCGGCCCGGTGTCGCCTACCGGCGGTTCCGCGTCGAGTACGACGGCCTGGCCGGCCCGTGGACCGACCTGTTGCTGGTCACGCCGTCGGGGTTCCGCGCCGCGGTCAGCGAGACGCCGTGGACCGTGGACAGAGTCGTCGGGACGGCGGAGTCGGGGTCGGCCTACGGCGTCGGGCTCTCGCTCCCGGCGGACCGCTGAGCGTGCCACGACCCCACGGACACAGTTCCCACCGGGCCCTCAGCGCGTGTACGTTTCGATGCGTTCGATGTCGTCCCCGGCGAAGGTGAACACGTCGACGAAGCCGACGATGCGCTCGCCGTCGGCATCGAGCAGGCGGCCACGAGCGGCGACTTCCGCTGTCGCCGTGTCGTCGCCGTCGGTCGGCGCCGCCCCGCTGTCGCCCTGGCGACGGTAGAGGCCGTCCAGGGGATGCGTGGTGTCTGTCTGGGGCCGCTCGTCGCGCATGAACCCGACGAACCGATCCCGGCCCTCGATGGTCCGGTCGGGGCGGTCGTGGACGAACGACGGGGCCAGCAGGGAGGCGAGGCGGTCGTAGTCGTCGCCGTCGATGGCCTCGTAGTAAGCCCGTGCGCGCTGAATGGGAGCGGGTCGCGTCACACGTCCGATTCGTCGCCGCCGGCCCTGGGTCTGTCGCTCTCCGCGTCGGATTCCTCGTCGTCCCTCTCGGGGTCGGTGCCGCCGTTCGCCCCGGAGTCGCCCGCTGGCGTGTCCGTGTCACCGGGGTCAGCAGCCTTCGGGTCCGTCAGGTCCAGTTCAGCCGAGTCGTCAGGCGCCGTCGCTGACGCGTGTGTGGCGTCCGACGACCCCGCGTCAGGCGGCGAGGCGTCGTCTGCGCCGCCGACAGTGTCGGGGGTCGCTTCGACCATCGCGGTCGGCGCCTCGTCCAGAGACCCCGTCGATCCGGTCTCGGCCTCGCTTTCGGCCAGTTCGGCCTGTATCGCCTCGATATCTGTGTCGCCGACGTCCGATACGTCTCCATCCCTATCGGGCGACGTCGTCGATTCCGGTGACGCGTCGTCGGCCGACTCCGCCGGCGTCCCGTCGGCCGCGGCCCCCGTCGCCGCCAGTTCCTGGTTTGCCCGTTCGACCTCCCCGTCGATGTCCACGCCGAGCGAGGTGTCTGCTCCATCCTCGTCCTGCGGGAGGAATGCCGGGCGGTCGTCGTCCGCGCCCTTTTCCAGCGTCGCCAGGTCCGGCGGCCACGGACCGTCGGGGTCGGGGGGTTCCTCGTAGCCGCGGGCGGTTTCCAGCGGCCCCTCGGCGTCGTCCCGGAGTTCCTGGCCCTCCGCCCCGTCCCCGCTGGAGTAGGCGCGGGCCGCCTGGGCGAGCCAGTCGCTGGCCTGCCACAGCGAGTTCGCCTTGGTCTTGGCACCCTCGTAAACTGGTTTCAGCGAGTCGTCGTCGACGAACCGGACGGCTGTGTCGAAGTGGTTCTCGGCGGCGTCGAACTCCTCGCGGGCCTGCTGGAAGTCGCCCTGGGCGACCATCCACTCCGACTCCTGGAAGCCGCCCATCGCCGCAGTGAACGCCCGCCGGCCCTCCGTGTAGTGGGCGTGGCCGACCCGATAGCGGGCGAAGGCGGTGTCGTCGCCGCCGGTGTCTGCGATAGCGTCCTTGATCTCCCCGACGCGGGGGAGCTGCTGGAGGTCGGCAGTGCTCCACGCGTACTGCACGTCGCCGTCGTGGTCGATGACGACGACGGCGCGCTCGATGAGTCGCTGGCCGATGTCGTCGACGAAATCGAGGCCGTACTCGCGGGCGACGTCGTGGTCGGTGTCGGACAGCAGCGGGACCTTCAGGTCGTACCGGTCGGCGAAGGCCCGGTGGCTGTACACCGAATCCGGGCTGATACCCAGGATGGTCACGTCCTTCTGCATCGTAAAGAGGTCGAGTTCGTCCAGGTCACAGGCGGTGTCGTCACAGGCCGGATTGAAATCCGCCGGATAGAAGGCCAGGATGACCACGTCCTCGCCGAGATAGTCGGACAGCCCGACCCGCTGGCGCTCGCCATCGACGAGCGCCGGCAGTTCGAACAGTGGTGCCGCTGTCCCCTCTGAAAGCACACGTTGTACAACCCAGTCCGCCTATAACAGTGTTTGCCCGCTTTCACGGAGCGAGGTGCTTTTATCCGCCACGGTGGTAACGTCGGTGTGGAACTGCACGTCCGGTACGAGGGTGACGACGACCCCGACAAATGTAGCGCGCGGAAACTGGCCCGCATGGACGAGGCCGAACTCCACCGCGCGACGCGGTCGACGCCGCCCGGCATCGTGCTCAACCCCTTCGCCGAGCAGGCGCTGTCTCCGGCGGACCGACCGACCGCCGGCGACGGCGCTCGGCACAGCCGCCTGGTCGCCCTCGACTGCTCCTGGGAGACCGCCGAACGGGAGGCGTTCGACCTCGAGGGGATACACCGCTCGCTCCCCTTCCTCGTCGCCGGCAACCCGGTCAACTACGGGACGGCCTTCCAGCTCAACACCGTCGAGGCGTTCGCCGGCGCGCTCGTCATTCTCGGGGAGCGCGACCACGCCGAGCGCATCCTCTCGACGTTCTCCTGGGGCCACACCTTCCTGGAACTGAACGAGGAGCCACTGGAGCGGTACGCGAACTGCGAGGATTCGAGCGACGTCATCGACGTACAGGACGACTACCTCGCCGAGGAGTAGTCACCATGGCGTTACTGACCGTTCGTGGAGCGGCGCATCACAGCGTGGACAGGCCCGCCGTGCGTGTGCCTCCAGCACGTCGTCGATGCGTTCTCCGCAGGTTTGGCACCGCATGACATTAGTTAGTATTCGGACAGTAATGTAGGTTCTCCTTCACGTCTAAGGGCGCTTACCGGAACCCGGTTCCGATGCCGTTCGGCGCCGCTGGCGGGGTCAGCGGACTCGTCGGCAGGTCCGCGTCCGGGTCGGGGTCGTTGTAGCCGCCGGGCGCGACGTCGTTCGGCCCGGCAGGGTAACACAGCGACGCCAGCGCCTGGATGTGGTCGCGGCCGACGTCCAGTTCGAACTGCCCGCCGCCGTACAGGTCGATGCCGTGTTCCTCGCAGTAGTCGATAGTCTCCAGCACCGACTCGACAGTCCCGCACCGCGAGGGCTTCATGTTGAGCCACGCCGGCTCGAAGGGTAGTCCCTCGATGCTCTCGACGCCGGTGATTGGGACGTCCCAGGTGACGCGGGCTTCCCGACCGTCGAAGACCGGTCGGGTCGCCTCGGTCAGGTCGGGGTCCTCGACCAGCGCGTCCGGGAGGCCGTCGACGACGCGGCGGTAGAGCTCGGGGTCGGCCTCGACGTCGACCTCGGTCCCCTCGTACAGCCCTTTCAGGTCCAGCACGCGAACGTCGTAGTCGGCCAGGTCGTCGACGAGCGAATCGCTCCATGACGGCGTGGGGTCGAGCTTGAACGAGAGGTCGCCGTAGCGCTCACACAGCCTCGCCAGCCGGTCCGCCGTCGGTGGCGCGTCGTCGTCCGGGTCAGAGAGCCGGGTGGAGACGACGAAGTTCACCGGGTCGTACTGTCGGCCAAGCGCCGTCCCGAGGTCCGTCTCGGCCTGTGTCAACGCCAGGTCCAGCGCCGCGCTCTCGAACCCCCAGCGGCGGTAGTGACGGAACCGCTCCTCGTCGGGCGGCTCGGGCCACAAGTCAGCCTCGGCCAGCGCCGTCGAAAACGAATCGACGGTGTACTCGCCGGCCAGCGGGGAGTCCGTGCCCTGCAACGCATCGGCGTCCTGCAGCGCGTCGTGGGCCTCGGTCGTGTACGTCACGTCCTCACCGCGCCCGGTCTCGCCCGCGCCGGAGAGGGTGACGACGGTCGTCACCCGGTCGAACCCGCTCGACGTTGCCCGTTCCCGCCGTTCGAACGTACAGCTCTCGACGGAGACCGGCAGGTCCCTGATCTGGTCGTACATACACCACCATCGCGCTTCGAACGTCTAAAGCCAGCGACAGCACGAAGCCAGCGACAGCACGTGCCGAGGGGGACAGCGCACCCGGGCTGGGAGCAGGCAGACACGCCTCCGCGGCCAGACCGAAACTCAAAGCTTAAACGCGCGCACCGGAAAGAACCGCGCATGGCTAGCTTCGAGACAGCGTCCGACCGACTCCTCAACAAGCAGATCTGCATGCGGTGTAACGCTCGGAACCCACAGCGCGCCCAGCAGTGCCGGAAATGCGGCTACGGCAACCTGCGTCCGAAGGCGAAAGAGACCCGCAGCGCCTGATTTTCGGGATCGGTTCTTGCGGTTGCCGCCGGGAATCGGTGGCAGTTCGTCGCCAGTCCGCTACCGTCCAGTGTGCCCTTTTTCGGACGGGCGACTGCGGAGCGCTGCCATGCGAACCTTCGCGTGCGAGACGATGAGTTCCAGCAGTTTCCGGTCCGCTTCGCCGATGGTAGTGTCGGCCGTCGCAACCGAGACAACCACCGTCGTCGTGTCCGTGTCGTCCAGGACCACCGCCGAGAGGCAGCCGGTGACAGAGTCGGGGAGGGCGACGGGGAACGGCCGGTCGTGAACGGTGACCTCGCCCTGTTGCCGTGTCCGGACCGCCTGTGCGAACGCGCTGACGACGTCGACCGGGACGGTTCGAACCGTGTTCGCGAGCGCCACCGTGTCGCCGTCGCCGAACTGGATGACGGCCGTCTCCTCCATGCCGGTCATCGCGCCGAAGGCCGCGACGCCGTCCGCGCTGGGGGCGCCGGCGATGGCTCGCCCGTAGTTGTTCACGTCGGCCGCCTTCCCGGCGAAGGCCTCGATGCGGTCGCGCTCGGCTTCCAGTTCGCGGGGCCGACTGCGGCTTCGGGCGTCGTACAGGCCGACCAGAACGCCCGCCAGCGCGCCGACGGTGACGAGGTCCACCGTCAGATACGACGCCCGGGCGAGCGAGCCGTCGGTCACGCGCTGGCTGAACAGCAGGAGCGCCGCCACGGCGGCAAAGGTCACGGTCCCGCCGGCGGCCCACACGGGTACGCGCGACGTGGCTCCCTCGAACGTCGTGTCACGGGCGAGCCAGACGCCCGCGTACGCCACCGCGAGCCCCATCGCGGCGAAGGGGAGCGCGTCCACCGCGACCGCCACCGGAATCCGGGTCTGCTGGACCGCGTGGAGCACCTGGATAGCGGCCAGCACGACGCCCGAGAGCGCGAGCGCCGCCCCCGTCAGGAGTCGCTGGTTCATGCAGTCGGATGTCGGCCCTGTCACTAGAGGGTTGCGCAGTCACTCGTCGGGATACTTCGGCTCGCGGCGTTTGGCCCGCTTCAGAGCGCGCTCGACGACCTCGCGGACGTCGCCGTGGAAGACGCCGCCGTGACCCGAGTACATGTGTTCGACGCCCGCGGGCATGCGGTCCAGCAGGGCCTCGATGCTCTCGATGAGACGCTCGCGTGACTGGCCGGGGCGGTCGGTCCGGCCGAAGGACCCGTCGTCGAACGCGCCGTCGTCGTGGACGACCACGTCACCGGAGAACAGGGAGCTCTCGGAGACGAGCGAGACGTGGTCGTCGGCGTGGCCCGGCGTGTACACGACCTCGCACTCCTCGTCACCGACGGTGAGCGTGTCGCCGTCGGCGAGCGCGTGGTCCCGGCGCGGATGGGTGTCGTAGGCGTACAGCGGCGCGTCGAAGGCATCGAGGACGGCGTCGAGCTGCTGGACGTGGTCGCCGTGCTGGTGAGTCAACACGACGGCGTCGAGCGCGTCGGCGTGCTCGCGGATGGCGTCGACGACCCCGGACATCGCGCCGGCGTCGACCAGCGTCGTCCGTTCGCCGGTCGCGAGATAGGCGTTGCAGGTGAACGTCTCGGCCTCGGCGGTGACGTTGTGAACGTCCATACACGACCTCTGTGGCGCGGCCCGCTTGAGTGTACTGTCCGCTCGCGGCCGCCACACCGAATCCGGGGCGAGGCCGAAGAACATCGTGTTAACGCGCTAACACGCTGGAACCGGCGAGTGATTTTTCACTATGAACGTAATAGGTGTACACGTACCATGGGGTTCGGGAGCTACGACGAATCGGAACAAGACAATCAGGAGTACGACACAGACTTCGAGGACGAGGACGGCCTCGATGCTGAAGAAAACGCCCACGAGGGCGACATCGAATACGAGTTTACCGCGTCAAACGACGAACTGCTCGACAGGCTGGAGGACATCAAAGACGACCAGAACACGTGAAACCAGGGGCACGGGCCCTCGGCATCGCGGAGTCGTACCGGGCGGAGACCAGTCAGTTCGCTGGCGCCGTCGTCCGCGCCAGCAGGGTGGCCGACGGGTTTGTTTTTAGTACCGCCACAGTCGGCGGGAGCGACGCGACCGAGACGGTGTGTGAGATGGTCGAGCGACTGGCCCGGGAGGACGTCCGCTACCTGCTTGTGGCAGGTATCGCGCCGGCGTGGTTCAACGTGCTCGACCTCCGACGGATTCACGACCGCACCGGTCTGGCGGTCCTGTCGGTCTCCTTCGAGTCCTCGCCGGGGCTGGACGGGGCCATCCGCGAGGCGTTCGACGACCCCGACGTCGTCCAGGACCGGCTGGCGACCTACCGCGCCCAGCCGGAGCGCCGACGGGTGGCGGTCAACGGCGAGACGGTGTACGTCCGGAGCGTCGGCCTCGACGAGGGAGCTTCGGCGGACGTCGTCCGCGCGTTCACGCCGGAGGGCGGTCGTCCGGAGCCGCTCCGGGTCGCCCGGTTGGCGGCTCGTGGACTGGCCGAGATGGCGTGAGACGGACCGGTGTAGATACTGTCCGGATAGTGCCGACACCGGGTCGGAGTCCCGGGAGTTCGCTACGACGACCGTCCGGGTCGTGGCGTCCGAACAGGGGCTTTCCAGCTGTTCAAGCCGCCGGTTCCGGAGCGGAGACACCCACACCGAGTCCGAACCGCTCAAGTAGCGCAGTCGCCTCTAGACGACTGTGTCACAGCAGGCCGCACAGGTAGAGACGCTGTTCCTCCACGAACACGGCGAGGAGTTCCGCGTCGCCGCGCACCGGGACGGCGAGCGGCTCTTCCACGGGATTCTCGAACTGAAAGAGACCGACGCCGGGCCTCGGCCCCGTCGGCTCCGGGTCAAGGACGGGACCAGCGAGGAGCTCCGCTCGCCGGACCAGTTCGTCGACCTCGCTCGCCGTGCGGCCCGCATTCGCATTTCAGAGCAGACGGCACCGTTTGCGCGCGAGCGCATCCGCGAGATGCTCGACGCGTATCAGATCGAGGCCAAGGTCGTTCGGACCTGTCGGCTGTGTGCCTCCGACGGGCGCTACTCGCCGATTACGAGCGAGACGGCGATCGAGACCGACGACGAGACCATCTGCCCGGAGTGCGCTCGCCAGCAGCTCGACCGCGAACTCGCCTTCAAGGGGAGTATCGGCAGCGACGCCCGCGACCGGCTCGAAGAGCTGCTGCTCGAAGTACAGGACCTCGACCGGGTGACGAACCTCCTGTCCGGCCAGCTGGACCCGGACCTGACGAAGTTCGACGAGATCTCGGCGACCGTCGACGAGGTCGACCCCGTCCGGGTGGACTCGCTGGACCTCCACCCCGGGATGCAGGAGCACCTCGAATCCCGGTTCGAGACGCTGTTGCCGGTCCAGAGCCTCGCTGTCGAACACGGGGCCACGGAGGGCCGCGACCAGCTGGTCGTGAGCGCGACGGCGACGGGGAAGACGCTCATCGGCGAGATGGCCGGCATCGACCGCGTCCTGAACGGCAAGGGGAAGATGCTGTTTCTCGTCCCGCTGGTCGCGCTCGCGAACCAGAAGTACGAGCAGTTCCAGGACCGCTACGGCGACATGGTGGACGTGTCGCTGCGCGTGGGCGCGAGCCGCATCGCCGACGAGGGCGGTCGCTTCGACCCCGAGGCCGACGTCATCGTCGGGACCTACGAGGGGATCGACCACGCGCTCCGGACCGGCAAGGACCTCGGCACCGTCGGCACCGTCGTCATCGACGAGGTGCACACGCTCGGCGAGGACGAGCGGGGCCACCGGCTCGACGGCCTGATTTCCCGGCTCAAGTACTACTGCGAACGCGGGACGACGGAGGCGTCCCGGCACGGGCGGTCGGGCGACAGCGGCGACACCCAGTGGGTGTACCTCTCTGCGACAGTCGGCAATCCCGGCCAGCTGGCCGACCAGCTCCGGGCGACGCTCATCGAGTTCGAGGAGCGGCCGGTCCCCATCGAGCGCCACGTCACGTTCGCCGACGGCCGCGAGAAAATCGAGACCGAGAAGAAGCTGGTCAAGCGGGCCTTCGACAACAAATCCAGCAAGGGCTACCGCGGCCAGACCATCATCTTCACCAACTCCCGACGGCGCTGTCACCAGATATCCCGGAAGCTGGAGTACAGTTCAGCGCCGTACCACGCCGGCCTGGACAACCGGAAGCGCCAGCGGGTCGAGCGGCAGTTCGCCGACCAGGACCTGGCGGCGGTCGTGACGACGGCGGCGCTTGCGGCGGGGGTCGACTTCCCGGCCTCCCAGGTCATCTTCGACTCCCTGGCGATGGGTATCGAGTGGCTCACCGTCCAGGAGTTCAGCCAGATGCTCGGCCGGGCCGGCCGCCCGGACTACCACGACAAGGGCACCGTCTACATGCTGGTCGAACCCGACTGTTCGTACCACAACAGCATGGAGATGACCGAGGACGAGGTGGCGTTCAAGCTGCTGAAAGGCGAGATGGAGCCGGTCATCACCCGCTACGACGAGGGCGCGGCCGTCGAGGAGACGCTGGCCAACGTCACCGTCGCCGGCGCGCAGGCAAAGCGGCTCAACGACCGGATGGTCGGCGAGGTACCGACGAAACACGCGCTGGGGAAACTGCTGGAGTACGAGTTCATCGACGGCCTCGAACCGACGCCGCTGGGCCGGGCGGTTACCCGGCACTTCCTCGCGCCCGACGAGGCGTTCCAGTTGCTCGACGGCATCCGCAAGGGACAGCATCCCTACGAGATCGTCGCCGACATGGAACTGCGCGACGAGCACTGACCGCACCGCCCAGACCTGTCGGCGCGATATCCTTTCGGCGTACATTCTTGTAGCGGCACGTACTTCCGGTGTCCATGGGCCTGTTCGACACAATCCGTCGTGCCGTCGGTGGCGACGACTCGTCGACCGACGGGGACGAGCGGCCGGTCGTGGATGACCGGCCGTCCGACGACGGGCCGGAACTCCTGGACACGGCGACGCTGGACCCGGCGACGTTCCGCACGTACGCCGAGCACGTCGTGGACGGTGCGGACCCGCTGACGTTCGACCCCGGCGCGCTCGCGCGCCTCGACACGGCAATCGAGGAGAGCTACGGCGGCGAGACCGTCGGCGACGCCGCGGGGACGACGACGTACACCGGGAACACGGTTCGGTTCGGGAGCTATCTCGGCGAGCTCCTCGTGCGGGCGTACGACGGCGAGTGGCTGCAGTCCGACGGCCGATGGGGCGTTACCGTCGCCGGTCCGGACGACACCGTCACCGTCGCCGTGTTCGACGTGGCCGCCCGCTCGTTCGGCGACGAGCCGGTGTTTGCGGCCGTCGCGACGCGGCTGGAAGCCGAACTGGCACTGGATAGCACACGAGAGACTGACGCCGACGGGCAGACAGAGTCGGAAACGGCCGAGACAGACGTCGACAGCGCCGGCTCCGAGCCGACCCGCGTCGAACCCGAGGACAAGTCACACGACACCGACCCCACGCCCGTCGTCAGTCGGGTCACCGAGGAGCCACAGGACGGGGCGCCGTCGGGCGACGACGAAGCCGACGACTCGGTCTCCGGCGTCGGCGGAGAGGCAGGTCCCGGGGCGACTGATTCAGCGTCAGATGCCGACGGCACCGAGCCCTCGACCGCTGCAACCGCCGACGGGGAACCGGCTGTCGGTTCGAACGACGCGGGGCCGGCCGTCGACGCTCCCGCCGACCAGTCGCCCGATGACACTGCTGGCGAGCAGTCAACGGTCGAGACACCGGCGGCGGATCCGGCGTCCGACACCCCCGATGACGGACTGGCCGCCGACACGCCCGACGTCGGGACGGCTGCTGAGTCCGCCGGTGAGGCTGTGGCCGACGAAACGGTCACAGACACCGACGAGGCGACCACAGACACCGACGAAGCGACCACGTACATCGACGAAGCGGAGCCGGCGTTCGACAGTGCCACAGCGGACCCGTCGGACGAGACGACGGGAGCCGAGACACCTCCCGGAGAGTCGGCTGTCGACGCTCGCGGGGCCGGCCGGCCTGTCGACGCGTCCGCGGGGACGGCCGACAGCTCTACCGACGAAGCAGCGACGGGCACAGCCGACGAGGGGACTGTCGAGGAATCGACGACCCCGGATAGCTCGCCGGATGCGTCGTCAGACGACGCTCCAGACGGGGAGGCGACTCCCGGACCCGCCGGTGGCGAGTCGCCTGCGGACCCCGACGACGGGGCGAGGATTGACGACGCGCCGGCAGACGGTGAGGAACCTGGCGCCGACGTGTCCGACGGCAGCCCCGGCCCAGCGGTTCCAGAGGGAGACACCGGGGCCTCTGCTGCCGCTGGGACTGAGCCGTCGCTGGACGCGGCCGCTGTGGCGACACCCGACGGGAGCGAGGACGGACCCTCCGCTGACGGCGAGTCGGCCGCTGACTCGACAGGCCGTCCGTGGGAGCCCGGAACGGTCCGCGCGGACCACGCCGACACCGCCGTCGAGTTCGCGGCGTTCTGGGGCGAACACGACCTCGATTTCTCGCCGGCGTCGCTCTCGCGCCTCGACGACCTGGTCGACGCGGAGTGGGACGACGACCGCTTCGCCGAGACGGCGTTCGGGAGCGACGCGTCGTTCGACGACCGCGCGTTCACCAGCGTCGTGCGGGAACTCGGCGGCTACTTCGGCGAGGTACTCGTCCGGCGACTCGGCGGCGAGTGGACCGACGGGACGGACCACGAAGCGGCCGTCGTCGTCGGCGGACCGTCCGGGCAGTTCGCCGTCCCCGTCTTCGAGGTCGCGATAACGTCGCTCAGAAAACAGGCGGTGTTCGGCCGGAGCTACGACGCCCTGCTCGAGGACCTGGGCCGCGACGGGCCGGCGCGGTGACAGACACCGACCGGACCTCTCGGTAGCTATTCGGTCAGCGCCACGACCGACGTGCTCCCGCATTCGGGACACTCGTCGTGGTCGGCATAGAGGAGCGCCTCACACTCGCTGCACTGATGGGTGGCCTCGTCGTCGGACGCGTTCCCGACCTCCTGTTTCAGCTCCTCGACCTTTCGACCGAGGTCGTTGAAAAGGCTCATTACTGTTTGTTCGGCCCCGACGGTGATAAACGTCGGCCGCCGGTTCGGGTTGTGAGAGGACCACCGCCGGTAAACGATACATCCTTTTGTCACTGGCGGCGCAGGGGCCAGACGTGTCGCTGCCACCTGTCACGCCGGGGATGTTGTTCGTGTTCGCGGTCATCGTCGCCGCGCTGGTGCTGTTTGCGACGGAGGCGCTTCCGGTCGACGTGACCGCAATCGGCGTCATGGTCGCGCTGATGCTGGCCGAGCCGGTGACGATGCTCGCGGCCGATATGGGTCTGCTCGCCGGCCCGGTGTACGTGTTACACCAGCCCGGCGACGGGGTCTCGCCGCTGGACCGCGGGCTCTCGGGCTTTGCCTCGACGGCGACGATAACGGTGCTGGCGATGTTCATTCTCTCCGACGGCGTCCAGCGAACCGGCATCGTCCAGATTCTCGGCGCGAAGATCGCCTCGCTCACCGGGGACAGCGAGACGAGACAGCTCGGTGCGACCGTCGGGCTGGTCGCGCCGATATCTGGGTTCATCAACAACACCGCGGCCGTCGCCATCCTTCTGCCGATGGTGACCGACATCGCACACACGGGAAAGCTTTCGCCGTCGAAACTGCTCTTGCCACTGTCCTACGCCTCGATGTTCGGCGGCATGCTGACACTCATCGGCACCTCGACGAACATCCTCGCCTCCCAGCTCTCGGGCGAACTGATCGGCCGTCCGTTCAGCATGTTCGAGTTCACCCAGCTCGGCATCATCGTGACCATCGTCGGCACGGTCTATCTCCTCACCGTCGGGCGCTATCTGGTCCCGTCGCGCATCCCGGCCGATGAGGACCTCACCGAGGAGTTCGAGATGGGAGAGTACCTCACCGAGGTCGTCGTCCGCGAGGACTCGCCGCTCGTTGGTCGGACCGTCGAGGAGGCACTCAGGGTCTCGGAGTTCGACGTGGACATCGTCCAGCTGGTCCGCGAGAACCGCACGTTCCTGGAACCGTTCGGCCAGAAAGCGATTCGGGCCGGCGACGTCTTCGCCGTCCGGACGGACCGCGACACGCTCGTGGAACTCCTGGACGCCGAGGGGCTCGACCTGCTCCCCGACGTGGAGGTCGACGACGCCGAACTCGAGTCCGCGAGCGAGCGCCAGAACCTCGTCGAGGTCGTCATCGCACCTGGGTCCTCGCTCATCGGCGAGACGCTCGCCTCCTCGAGCTTCCGCCAGCGCTACGACGCGACGGTCCTCGCGCTGCGTCACGGCCAGGAGCTGTACCGCCGGCGCATGGACCGTGTCGGCCTCCGCATCGGCGATACGCTGCTCGTCCAGGCGACGGCCGACAGCATCGACCGCCTCAACCGCAACAACGACTTCATCGTCGCCCAGGAGGTACAGCGGCCGGACTTCCGTCGGTCGAAGATTCCAGTCGCGGTCGGCATCGTCGCCGCCGTCGTCGGCGTCGCGGCGCTGACGCCGATTCACATCGTCATCTCGGCGCTCGGCGGCGCGCTCGCGATGGTCCTCACCGGCTGTCTCCGCCCGTCTGAGCTGTACGACGCCGTGCAGTGGGACGTCGTCTTCCTGCTCGCCGGCGTCATCCCGCTGGGCATCGCCTTACAGGAGACCGGTGGCGCTGACCTGCTCGCCGAGCTGTTCGTCGTGGGTGCCGGCAGCGTCCTCACCGCGGGCGGCGGTCTCGCCGTCGTCCTCGGGCTGATGTATCTCGTCACGGCGCTGCTGACGAACATCATCTCGAACAACGCCTCTGTCGTCCTGATGATCCCCGTCGCCATCGAGACCGCCCGGCAACTGAACGCCAACGCCTTCGCCTTCGTCCTCGCCGTCACCTTCGCCGCCTCGACGGCGTTCATGACGCCGGTCGGCTACCAGACGAACCTGCTCGTCTACGGCCCCGGCGGGTACCGCTTCACCGACTATCTGCGGGTCGGCGCGCCGCTCCAGGCCGTGTTCGCCGTCGTGACGACGCTCGGAATCGCGTACTTCTGGGGCCTCGCCCCCGCGTGACACGGCCGGTCCGCAACGAAACGCTTTACTCGCTGTCGGGTCGAGTCGTTGGTACGGGATCGTGGGGTAGCTTGGTAACCTTCGGGCCTTGGGTGCCCGTCCCCTCGGTTCAAATCCGAGCGATCCCATATTGCTGTCGCGAACAACACCGTGAGCGACAGTCATCGGTGCGGTCGGACTCGAAGTAGACCAGACGTGCGCAGCCATAGCGAGCACGTCGGGGCGTAGTTCAACTCCGAGCGATCCCATACCTACGATAAAGAAAGTGGCAGTTTTCGGCGCTTCTGCAGCCGTTTTATAACTGATGGTCTGTGTGGACTGACGCGGTCCGGCCACCCGGGACAGGGTTCAGAAAGCGGCTCGCAATCGGTGCTTCTCAGGCCCGCATATCCTGCGAGAGGTCGAACAGCAGGTCGATGACGGCAAGCCACAGCGCCACCTCGCGAGCCGGAGCACCCAGGACGGTGCCAGTGGGGTCGACGAACCCTGTCAGGAGAAAGCCGATGAGGACTGCGTTCGACGGGGCGTGTTCGATACCGGCGTAGGCGAGTGGCCGGCTCCCCCGTCTGAGGCGAATCTCGTCGTACACGTCCTTGAGCAGTGACCCGGCCAGCACGCCGAACAGCAGCCACTGCGGGAACCGCCCGAGCGATATTCGGATTCCACCGTACAGCAGGAGGAAGAAGACGCTGTACCCGAGGTAGTGCCAGCCCCGTGCGACAAGTCGCTGGCGCGGTGACAGGTTTTGCGTTCCGTGTGGCATCGGTTCAGCAGACACGAGGCGTCACGGAAAATGTTGTCCCGTCATCGTACCGGCTCGGCTGGGTTTGGTCACTTGGCATCGGGACGGAGGTGTGCCGGAGGAGACACCAGCGAGGGCAGATTGCAGAGACCATCGTTTCAGTTCCACCCCGGTTTGCGAACCTTCTTAGGCCAGTGGGCACAACCACTGTCCACTCAGATGGCGACCGCCGAGAACACCGAACTCATCGACCGCTTCGAGGAGTTCTACCGCAACTACTACCGCAACGAGATCGGTGAGCTCGCCCAGAAATACCCGAACGACCAGAAGTCGCTGTACATCGACTGGGACGATCTCTATCGCTTCGATCCGGACCTGGCCGACGACTACCGCACGAAGCCCGAGCAGATTCAGGAGTACGCCGAGGAGGCCCTTCGGCTGTATGACCTCCCGGTCGACGTCTCGCTCGGACAGGCCCACGTCCGCGTCCGGAACCTCCCCGAGTCGGAGGACATCCGCGACCTGCGCCACGAACACCACGGCAACCTCGTCGCTGTGCAGGGCATCATCCGGAAGGCCACCGACGTTCGCCCGAAGGTCATCGAGGCGGCCTTCGAGTGCCAGCGGTGTGGCACGCTCACGCGCATCCCCCAGACCGCCGGCGACTTCCAGGAACCTCACGACTGTCAGGGCTGTGAACGACAGGGCCCGTTCCGGCTCAACACCGACCAGTCCCAGTTCATCGACGCCCAGAAGCTCCGCGTACAGGAGTCCCCCGAGGGGCTGCGCGGCGGGGAGACGCCCCAGTCCATCGACGTCAACATCGAGGACGACATCACGGGCCACGTCACTGCCGGCGACCACGTCCGCGTGACCGGGATTCTCAAGCTCGACCAGCGAGGCAACGACAACGAGAAGTCCCCGATGTTCGACATCTACATGGAGGGCGTCAGCGTCGAGATCGAGGACGAGCAGTTCGAGGACATGGAGATCACCGACGCCGACAAGAAGGAGATCGTCGAGCTCTCCAACGAGCCCGACATCTACGACAAGATGGTCGGCGCTATCGCCCCCTCCATCTACGGCTACGAGAAGGAGAAGCTCGCGATGATGCTCCAGCTCTTCTCGGGCGTGACCAAGGAGCTTCCCGACGGTTCGCGTATACGTGGAGACCTCCATATGTTGCTGATAGGAGACCCGGGTACGGGGAAGTGCGTTCACGGTGATACCAGGGTGACACTCGCAGACGGTCACGAACGCCCGATACGGGAGATCGTCGAATCGAACTTGGATGACCCCAAGCCGGTCGACGACGGTGTGTGGGACACCGTTGATTTCGCCGTCCCGTCACTCCAGTCCGATGGACGGATAGCCGCCCAACGAGCGACAAAGGTCTGGAAACGCGAAGCACCGGACACTCTGTATCGGATACGGACCGCGACCGGGCACGAACTCGACGTAACTCCGTCCCATCCACTGTTTGTCCAATCCGCCGGTCGGTTCCAGGCCAGAAAAGCCGAGGAACTGGAGACCGGGACCCACATCGCAGTCCCTCGGAACCTATCTACAGCCGCCTGCGACGAGCTGGACGTCACGTTCCGAAAATCACAGGCGAACAACAGGGTCGACCTCGACCTTCCGGCGAAGTGGACGCCCGAACTGGCCCGGCTCATCGGATACATCGTCGCCGAAGGGTACGTCGAACAGCGTCCGAACAACACCGGCTTCGTTTCGATAACGAACAACGATTCCGAAGTGCTCGGTGACGCGAAATCCGTTCTAGAGACACTCAATCTCAACGTCACGGAACGCGACTCCCACGACGGGAAGACTGCCCGCGAACTGCTGTGTTCGGCCGGTGAGTTCGTGAGCTTCCTCGCATCTCTGGACGAGACGTTGCTCGCGTCGTCGGCAGACAGACGCGTTCCACGGGATATTATGCGTGCGAGCGACGACGTCGTCTCCGGATTCGTTCGGGGATATATCGAAGGAGAGGGACACGTCTCGAGGTCACAACGGGAGATTACCGTTGCTTCGATGAGTAAACCGCTGCTGGAAGACGTCCGGACACTCCTCGTGACACAGGGAATCACGGCACAACTCCAACCCCGAAACAACGGCAGTTACCGGCTCCGAATCTCCGGACGTTCCGTCCACGAGTACGTGGAAAACATCGGATTCGTTACGGAGCGAAAGACCGAGGCCTGCCAGCAATTCGAGGGCACCCGTGGAAATACGAACCTGGATACCGTCCCTGCTCTGGGTCCGGAACTCCGTCGCATCCGGGAGACGCTTGGACTGACGCAATCCGAATGTGGCCTTCCACGGTCGACGTATCAACACTACGAACGGGGGCGCAGGAACCCGAGCCGCGACAGTCTCGAATCGGTTCTCGATACGTTCGAGACGCGATTAGCTGAGATGAGGCACGGTTCTCCTCCCGGTGACACTGCGGCCAGCGACGGAGGCGGAGCCGGTTCACTCCGTCAAGACCTGGATGCACTCACTGCACTCGCCGAAGGGGACATCGCGTGGGACCGAATCGAATCGATAGAACCCATCGAACACGACGAAAAGTGGGTATACGACCTCGAAATCGAGGGTACGCACAATTACCTCACTAACGGGGTTGTCTCGCACAACTCCCAGATGCTATCATATATCGAGAATATAGCGCCCCGCTCTGTCTACACCTCCGGGAAGGGGTCTTCGAGTGCGGGGCTCACCGCCGCGGCCGTTCGAGACGACTTCGGCGACGGCCAGCAGTGGACGCTCGAAGCCGGCGCGCTCGTGCTCGCAGATCAGGGTATCGCCGCCATCGACGAGCTCGATAAGATGACTCCGGAAGACCGGTCGGCAATGCACGAGGCGCTGGAACAGCAGCGTATCAGCGTCTCCAAGGCCGGAATAAACGCAACACTCAAATCGCGTTGCTCGCTGCTGGGTGCGGCGAACCCGAAGTACGGCCGTTTCGACCAGTACGAGCCAATCGGCGAGCAGATCGACCTCGAACCGGCGCTCATCTCCCGGTTCGACCTCATCTTCACTGTCACCGACAAGCCCGACGAGGAAGCCGACCGGAACCTCGCCGAGCACATCATCCAGACCAATTACGCCGGCGAACTCAACACACACCGGACGCAGAACCCGACCTCGAACTTCAGCGAGGAGGAGGTCGACACGGTCACCGAGGAGGTCGCGCCGACGATCGAACCGGACCTCCTCCGGAAGTACGTCGCCTACGCCAAGCGCAACTGCTTCCCGACGATGACCGAGGAGGCGAAATCGCGCATCGAGGACTTCTACGTCGACCTGCGGCTCAAGGGCCAGGACGAGGACGCGCCGGTGCCGGTCACCGCCCGGAAACTGGAGGCGCTGGTCCGGCTTGCCGAGGCGTCCGCTCGGATCCGGCTATCGGACAGCGTCGACGAGGCCGACGCAGACCGGGCGGTCGACATCGCCCACTACTGTCTGAAGGAGATCGGCGTCGACCCCGAGACCGGCGAGTTCGACGCCGACGTGGTCGAGACCGGCCAGTCGAAGACCCAGCGCGACCGCATCCAGAACATCAAGGGCATCATCTCGGACATCGAGAACGAGTACGACGAGGGCGCACCCGCCGACGTGGTCATCGAGCGCGCCGAGGAGGTCGGTATCGACGAGTCGAAGGCCGAACACGAGATCGACAAGCTGAAACAGAAAGGCGAGGTGTACGAGCCCCGGACGGACCACCTCCGGACGACCTGACATGGACCGGATCTCCGCGCTCCGCAACATCGAGGAGGCACTGGCCGAGTTCGAGGCCGGGTCCCGGTCGCTCAGTGACCTCGAACGGGACGTCCGCGGGACACTCCGGACCTACGCGACTGAGTTCGAGGGCGACCTGCAGGCCTATCGGGCACACGGCGGGGCCGCCGTTGACGGACTCGTGGTCCTCGCGCCGTCCGAGACCGCGGCCCGCGAACGGGTCCTGGACCTCGTTTCGGACGCCGGCGAATTCACGGTCACGGCCGTCGAGTAGGGCGTTTCGGCGCCCTGACTGCTGTTGATACATCCCGGAGACGACCCCGTAGTGCTACCGTCAGGGTCCGACTGGCAGTTCTATTTTCCGACTGTTTTGCTCATATATTCTGGTAATATCGAGTTCAATTCAGCAAAATTTTATAGTAATAATAGCAACGTCCATCCAGTGCTACTCGTCGTCACCTACTCCCGGGCGGCGCGCAGGGACCTGCGGAACGCCTGTCGTGCCCACGAAGGCTGTGTCGTTCGGCAGTTCGGGAGAGCGGCGCTGTTCTCCGGAACCGAGTTCGGGGCCTTCCAGGCGCTCCGGCTCCACGAGAAACACGGGCTCGACGTCCAGATAGAGCACGTCGAGCCGTTCGAGCCGGCGGACGTCCCCGAACACGTCCGCGAGGCCGCCAAACGCTACGAGGCGCGGACGGAACCGGCGACGCCCTACGAGCGGTTCGCGTCGAGCCGTGACCTCCCCGGCCCGGAGCAACTCCGGGGCGTCGACCTGTGAAGCTCCGAGTCGCCGGGACCACGTACACGGGCGGCGTCGTCGACCTCAGAACACGACCGATCGACGGGACGGCGCTCGCCGCGAGCATCCGCGGGCAGCGGTGTCTCCCGGCCGTTGCCTGTCCGGAGCCATCGTCCGTGTACGCCTATGCCGGACACGTCCGTCCGTCGATGGGGCTGCGGACGCGGACTGCGCTCGCGGCCGCTGCCCGGTCACAGGGTCACGGGACGCCGCAGGACGAGGCCATCGCCGAGTGCCGCGCCAAGTTGACCGAGCTCGAATGCTCGCCGCCAGACCTCCCGGACCCCGTCGACCCGGTCCCGGAAGCGACCGTCGACGACCTGCAGGAAACGGTCGCCGCCCATCGCGGCCGGCTCACCGCCCGCAGGGAAGTCGGGGCAGAGGAGGAGGCGGTCAGGGCTGCGCTCCGGGACGCGGCGATGGAACTGAGCGAACGGGAGACGCGCCAGGCCGCCGCCAGAGAGACCCGCGAACTCCGCCGGGAGCGGGCACGCGCCTACCGGGACACGCTGGAGGAACGACGGCGACTGTCCGACGAACTGGCCAACCTCCGGCGGCGCGCTCGGGCGACGCTCGTCGACCGGTGTGCCGATGCGTTCGCTCGGGCCGTCGAAACCGTTCCGGGGGCCGTTCCCGACGACCCGTTCGACGCCGACCCCGTGACGGCCGCCCTGGCCGTGCTCCGGGTCGCCCGGACGCCCGCACCGGTCGTCCTCGAAACAGGTCGGTTCGGGACTCCAGCGGCCGCGTCGGACTGTCTCGACGCGCCCGTCGTCCGCTGCTGAGTTTTAAATCGGAGGGCCGGACTACCGTCCCTATGGTTACCTTCGACTGTCGCGCCGACCGAACGGACGGCGTGACGCTCGTCACGGCGACCGTCGGCGACATCGCCGAACCGACCCGGATAACCGTCCGGAACCGTCTCGACGGCCCCCTCTGGCC
Source organism: Haloarcula sp. 1CSR25-25 (assembly GCF_032027985.1). Lineage (NCBI taxonomy): Archaea > Methanobacteriati > Methanobacteriota > Halobacteria > Halobacteriales > Haloarculaceae > Haloarcula > Haloarcula sp. 1CSR25-25. The sequence goes on along the minus strand of NZ_JAHYBW010000001.1, from coordinate 839,528 downwards.
GCCGAGACGACAGGGCGTTCCCGAGGCCGGCTGGACAGCGGACGGCTTCGAGGGGGTCGTCGGTCCGGGAACGCACGCCGTCGGCTACGCGACCCCGGCCCCGCCGTCTGACCAGCCGGCGGAACTGGTCGGAGCCGAGCCCGCGCCTGCCGATGCGCTGGCGGACGAGCGTCTCGACTCCGCCGATGCCGTCCTCCGAGAGCTCGGTGATCCGTCGCCGCCTGCTGACGCTGTGCCGACGAGCGAACCGGCAGGGGCGGCCGACGCCGGGGGCCAGCGACCGGCCAGTCCCGCACTCGGACAGGGAACGGAACCGCAGCGGGCGACGGTCCAGCCGCCAGCCGAACCGAGGACTGCACGGGGCCAGCAGACGGACCGGCAACCCCCCGACGCTGTTTCGCAGTGGCTCGGAACCGTTGCTCGGCGCGTCGACCGTGCCGAGCGGCTGGCCGAGGTGGACTCGCTGGCGGCGGCGACTGAGGCGGTCCGGGAGGCGGACGGCCTGTCCGGGGTCCGGACGGTCGCCGCACGCGGCGATGCGGACGAGCGGCTGCTCCGGGCCCTGGCCGAACGGGCCGAACGGCTCGCCGACCGGCGAGCGGCCGCCACGGTGCCGACCGAGACGCTGTCTCGCCTCGCATGATTCTGGCGGTCACCGGCGGCAAGGGCGGCGTCGGCAAGTCGACGATCGCGTACAACCTCGCGGCAGAACTCGACGCGCTCGAACAGCCCGATAACGGGGCCCCGCTCTCGAACCCGGGGAGCGTCGTCGTCGACGGGGACCTCGGGATGGCAGACCTCCCGTCCAGCCACGGTCCCGACCTGCACGACGTTCTCGCCGACCGTGCCGACCCGTACGAGGCCGTCCGCGAGGACGGCCCCGTGGCCCTCGTTCCGTGCGGACGGACGCTGGCCGGCGCTCGAAGCGCCGACTTGCGGGGCATCGCAGACGTCCTCGCCGCGCTGGAGCGGACCTACCGCTGGGTCATCGTCGACTCGCCGGCCGGCCTGCAGGCCGACGTGGGGCTGCCCCTCGCAGCCGCCGACGCCGCGGTACTCGTCACGGCACCGGAGGGCGCGGCCCTCGCCGACGCGCTCCGTGTTCGGGCGCTGGCCCGCGAGCTCGACGCCGGCCTCTGCCGGATTGTCCTCAACCGTGCCGGTCCGGACCCCGCGACCGGGGCGGTCGCGGACCGGTTCGGTGCGCCAGCCGTCGCTGTCCCGGAGAGCGAGCCCCTGGCGACGGCACAGGCGCACGGACAGCCGCTTCGAGAAACAGCGCCGGACACCCCGGCGCGGCACGCGCTCGAAGCGCTCGCCGACGGCGTCTACTCCTGTAGTTCGGTGTAGGTCCCCCGCAGCGTGACCGGTGTCACGTCCGCCGTCTCCGCCGCCTCGGCCTGCGTGAGCGCCACGTCCCGCTCCTGGGCCGCGGTGTAGAGACACGCCGCCGCGACGCCGGCCGGGTTTCGGCCGCTGACCAGCCCCCGGTCCTGTGCCTCGTCGACGAGTCCCTCCGCGCGCTGGCGGACCGCCGTCGGCAGGTCCAGCGTCGTCGCGAACCGTGGTACGTACTCGCGCGGATCGATCGGCCCAGTCGGCAGCCCGAGTTCCCTGTTCAAAGCGTCGTAGGCCGCGCGAAGCTCTGCCTGGGTCGCTTTGGCGACGGTGCAGAGTTCCTCGACGGTTCGGGCGACACCTTCGGTCCGACAGGTGGCGTAGACGGCTGCGGCCGCGAACCCCTCCAGCGTTCGCCCCTGGAGTAGCTCCTCGTTCTGTGCAGATTCGAACAGCACGCAGGCCCGGTCCCGGATGGCATCCGAGAGCGCCATCGAACTGATAAGACGCCGGATCTCGGTGAAGGCGTACACCTTGTTTCGCTCGCGTTTCGAGCTGATCTGGGCGCGGTTGTGCTCGCGCCGGAGGCGGGCGAACTGACGGCGCTTGCGCCCCTTCAGCCGCGTCGACCGGCCGATCTTCGTCGAGAGGCCGCGGTCGTGACGCGACCGGGTCAGCGGCGCGCCCGTGCGTGCCCGGTCAGTGTCGTCATCGTCGAACGACCGCCACTCGGGGCCGGGGTCGATAGCGTCCTCGCTGACGACCAGCCCGCAGTGGCTACACACTGACTCGACGCCCTGCTGTTTGACCGACCCGTTACACTCCGGACACTGTGTCACCGTCGTGCTCATGTTTCCGCCTACGGCTGGACGGAGGGTTAAAAAACCGATGCAGAGGCGGGTTTCCGGCCCGTTTTGGAAGAAATTACCTACCGGTTACCGGTAGGTAGCCACGCGGATTGACACCGGCGCCTATCGGGATACCGACAGTATTAAATTCCAACCCGAAATAGAGGATTTTAATGACGCTGTCGGACATCGCGGCCGGTGTCGAGGTCACCACCCATCAGCGTGACCGCGGTGTCGCCGCTGTCGACGAGACGGACGCCCCTCTCCCGGAGCGACTGGCCCCGGTCGCCGATGACCTCCCGTGTTCGGCGGCGATAGCAGCGACACTCGTCGAGGCCTACGCAGCCGGCAAGAGCGTCGGCGACGCGGGCCGCGCCGCCGGCGTTGCACCCGTGACCGCCGCCAAGACGCTCCATCTGCTCGGCGAGCAGGTGTCGCCGGTCGGTCCGACGGGCCGCGAACTGGTCGCCGACTGGCTCGCCGGGGAGCTCTCCCGCAGCGACGCTATCGCACTCGCCGGCGTCACCGAGCAGGAGTTCGCCCTGGCCGTGTACGTCGAGACGCACGAGCCGCTGCCCGCCGCCCGCGATGCGGTGGAGGGGGCGCTCACAACTGAGGAACGGGACCCGTTAGGGGAGACGATGAGCGACATTGGCGAGCTGCTGTGAGGGTGTGTGAACTGCTTTCTCGGTAAGGTCGGGAGTGAGCGACGTCGGCGAGCTGCTGTGAGGGTGTGTGAACCGCTCTCTCGGCGGGGTCGGGAGTGAGCGACGTCGGCGAGTTGCTGTGAGTGTCCTGAACCCGCGCTCCCGTACTGTCTGGGGCATGCTTAACACCCATGGCTGCAAACCCGGAGACATGTCGGCTTCGGAACTGGCAGACCGGGTGGCCGAGGCGCTTGCGACGGACAGCGAGGCGTTCAACGAACGGGCTCGCGAGGAAGCACAGGCGCTCAAATCCGCGATTCGGAGCGGGACCTTCGACAACACGGAGGCGATTGTCGGGATGGAACTGGAGCTGTATGCCGTCGACGACCAGACCGACGCACTCCAGCGGGTCCCCCGCCAGTTGCTCGAACTCATCGGATTCGAGAAGGAACTGGGGTTGCACAACGCGGAGATGCAGACGAGCCCGCAGCCGCTGAACACCCACGGGCTGGCGGCCCAGCGCAACGAACTGAAGGCGTCGCTGCGGCCGGCCCAGCAGCGGGTGCGCAACGAGGGCATCCGCCTCGTCTCCGACGGGATGTGGACTGTCCCACCTGCGGGCGAGACGGCGAGAGAGTACCTCTGTGACTGCGTCGAGCACAGCGGCGTCCGCATCGGGACGAACATGTCGGACTCCGTCCGCTATCACACGATGGCAAACACCGACTACCCCTCGGCGTTCGAAATCGACGCGCCACACGCCTCGCTGCAGGCCGAGACGGTGATGCCGGAGTCGCTCATCACCTCGATTCAGCCCCACTACCAGATTCCCCACGCCCCGGACCTGCCGGAGTATTTCACCTACGCGCTCCGCATCGCCGCGCCGCTGCTGGCGCTTGGCGTCAACTCGCCGTTTTTCCCGCCGGACCTGTACGACGACGCGCCCGACCCGGAGATCGTCGCCGGAGCGAACATGGAGAACCGCATCGGCGTCTTCGAGTCGGTGCTCAACCCGCCCGACGGCGACCCGACGCCACCGAAGGTCTGCTTCCCGCCCGATTTTGACTCCGTCGAAGCGGCCATCGACGACATCGTCGAGGACAACACTATCGTCCCGGTCGAGCTGCAGTCGGGGACCCGTTTCGACGACGACTTCGTCCACTTCCGGCACAAGCACGGCTCGTACTGGCGGTGGGTCAGGCCGGTGTTCGAGGGGGCGACGCGGTCGGCGGCCAACGCCCGCATCGAGTTCCGCCCGCTGGCCGCACAGCCGACCGTCGACGACGCCATCGGGTTTGCGGCCGTCTTCGCCGGCCTGATGGAGAGCCTGCCGCGACTCGAACACCCCATCCGCTCACTGGACTGGGAGACGGCGAAGCGGAACTTCTACACCGCCGCCCGGAACGGGCTCCGGGCGAGAATCGAGTGGATTACCGCCGACGGGGCGACGACGACCAGTACCCAGGAGATATACGGCGAACTGTTCGAACACGCACGCGAGGGCCTCGAACAGCGCGGCCTCTCGGCGGAGGAGGCCCACAGCTACATCCGGCCGCTCCGCGAGCGCGTCGACCGCCGCCTCACGCCTGCCCGCTGGAAACACGACTACGTCCGCCGCCGCGTCGAGGAGAACGTCCCGCTTGCCGAAGCCATCTGGGGGATGCAGGCAACCTACATCCGCCACCAGGAGGAGACGCTGCTGGACGGCAGTTTCGTCGACTGGTTCGAGTGAGGTCACACGGACTGTTGTAGACCAGTTCCGGACAGTGCCGACATCGGGGCCGGCACGTACCGGTAAACCGCTACTACAATCCGTATCAGTCGCCGGTCATCAGTTCCGACTGTTCCGTGTCGTTGGGCCGAGCCGCCACGCCTGCGTACGCGACGACATCTACACCCAGTTTCTCGACGCGCTCGGCGATGTCCTCGTCGGCGATGCTGCCGTCCTCGAAGGCGGCCCACGAGTCGGGGATGGCAACCTCTCGCGGGAGCGGCCAGCCTTTCAGTTCCAGGACAGACGCCCGGAGATGTTCAAGCGCCGGTGTCGGGAACCCGCCGCCGGCCACCGCGAGGACGCCGACGGTGGTGCCCTCGACGTCGTCAATACTGCAGTAGTCGAGCGCGGTCTTCAGCGGCGAGGCGATGGTGCCGTGGTACATGGGCGTCCCGAGGACGATGGCGTCGGCCTCGCGGACCCGGGCGGCGAGTTCGGGGCCGTCCCCCGCGTCGATGGCGTCGGGGTCAAACAGCGGGAGGTCCCAGGCCCGCAGGTCGATGTGTTCCGTGGTCGCGCCCGCATCCGCCCCCGCATCGAGGGCGCGCTGGACGGCGATTCTGGTTCCGCTGTCGTCGCGGAGACTTCCGCTGATACCGATGACGTGTGGCGTGTCGTGCATCGTGTACCTGTTCGTAGCCGCCGTTGATTTGTAAGTACTCTGAGAAATTGGTTTCAGTACGGATTCTGATAGGTTCTCGCGTGGCCAGACGTTTTGTAGCGACCTGCCGAAACAGTTGCTATGGCCGGCGATACCGACGACGACACGGATACGGAGCGGACGCCCGCCGAAGCGTTCGCGCTGTTCAGCCACGACCTCCGCGTGGCGATTCTGGACGCCCTCTGGGCCGCAGATCGGCACGCACTCCCGTACGCGGAGCTCAAGCGGCGGGTCGGCGAGCGCGACAGCGGGAAGTTCAACTACCACCTCTCGCAGCTGGTCGGCCAGTTCGTCGGGAAGGACGGCGACGCGTACGAGCTGCTGTATCCGGGCCATCGCGTGCTCGACGCCATCCACAGCGGCGTGCTCCACCAGTCCGGCGGCGTGGCCCCGGTCTCACTCGACGCCGACTGTCGCCACTGCGGGACCGGGCTGACGTTCACGCTGGACGGGTACATCGGCCACGTCGGCTGTCTGGCCTGTGACGACACCGTCATGGCGTTCCCGTTCGACCCGGGCGGCGTCAGCGGTCGCACCGACGAAGCGGTCGCCGTGGCCTTCGACCGTCGGACGCGGCTGTTCTGGCGGTTCGCCGTCGCCGGCGTCTGTCCGGTCTGTGCGGGCGTCATCAGCGCGGGGCTGACAGCGGAGACCGGGCCGGAACTGGACTCCCATTACGCGACCGACCACCCGGTGATGCTCGACATCGACTGCCAGCAGTGTAGCTTCTACAACTACCCGCCCGCCGCGGTCGTTGCGCTCTACCATCCCGCGGTAGCCGGTTGGCTGTACGACCGGGGCATCGACCTGCGAGCGACCCGTGCCTGGGAGCTCGATTGTGTCGTCGACCCGACGCGGACGACGGTGCGAAGCCGGGACCCGTGGGAGATTGCAGTGACGGTGACGACATCGTCCGAGCGGCTCCGAGCAACCGTCGACGGAACCCTGTCGGTCACGGCGCTGGAGCGACTGCCGGCCGAGCCCGACGGGCACCTGTGATTGTGCAATCGATTTCACCACAGGACTTTCCTCGGGCGGTCTGTACGGCTCACGTATGGTCCCTGCCAGTACCCGCCGTCGCCTCCTCCGGACTGTCGGGTCGATAGCACTCGGTGGCCTCGCAGGCTGTACCGCGCCGGACGTGTTCGGCTCGGACGGCCCGGAACGCGAGTACACGCTCACTGTCGATACAGTCGAGGCATCGCCCGTCGAGCACGCACTGTACGAACCCAGTGACGACCCGCTTTTCGGTGCCCCCGCCCGCGAGACCCTGGCGAACGTCCTCCCCGACGGCCGCCACACGACGTATGGCTACAAGCCGGTCTCCGGAGACGAGTACGTCGACCACGACGGCCGATACTTCCAGACAGCAGTCGTCGTCACTGGCAGCGAGGACGTCGAGCGGACGCTCGTCCGCGCGGAGCCACTGGCCGACGACGCGAGCGCTCCCGACGACGCCGTTCCCGTCGACTCGCTGGACCGGCCGAGCGCGCGCGTGGCGAAAATCCTCCACAGCCACGCCCAGACCGGCGGTGAAGGCGGGGGTGCCGACCTCCTCCGGAACGACGCGTACGTCCTTCGGCGACCGGCCGAGCGCGAGAGCGCCCTCGCGGCCGGAACTCTCGACGGTCGGGTCGTCACGATGAAACCCGGCGGCCCGTGGAACTACCGAATCGAGACGGAGACGCGACGGGTTTCCGAGACGGCGTACACCACGCTGGCGCTCGAAGTCGCGTCTTCGCGCGAGCAGTTCCGCGAAGTGGTGTTTGGCACCCGAATCGACGCCGACCTCACGGGTGAGAGCCTCCCGTCCGGCGTGCAATCGACGCTCGACCGCGCCCGCGGGCTCGGCCGCTACGCCGAAACGACACCGCTCTCGGCGTCCTTCGAGACGCTGCTTGACCGTCTCGGCCTCGCTGACACCGAGAGCGCGGTTACCGGACAGCTCCTGTGGTACGACGCCTCGTTGTACCGCTACGGGCTGTACGTCGATGGGTCGGTCGGAGAATAGCGGTTACGCCTCGTCGTCGGCCTCGTGTTCGGCTTCGTCGTCGGCCTCGTGTTCGGTTTCCTCGTCGGCCTCGTGCTCGGCGAACTCGACTTCGGCTTCCAGTTCGATTTCGATGCCGTTGCCTTCCAGTTCCGCTTCGAACTCCGCCACGTCCTCGACTTCGGCTTCCAGTTCCGCTGTGTCTACTTCGACCTCGACCTCCACGTCGACGGAGACGTCGTCTCGGTCCATACCGACGTTCCGCAGGGCTGACATAACTCCGTTTTGCAACCGGCATGTCGCGGCCGACTTCGACATCGCTATGTGTGTCAACCGACGACAGGTTGCTATGAGCGACCCCGTGGACGTGACCGTCGACACCGACGACGAGTCGGAATCGGTCCGCATCCACGACGACGACGGCGAAGTCGAAGCCGGCGGCACGACCGTCCGGTTCAGTTTTTCCGGCACTGGCGACGATGACAGGGGTGCTGACGACGGCGACGATGGACCGTCACCTGACAGCAAAGAGCCGACCGACGGCGGCGACGACCCGCGCCGTATCGCCGACCTCGACTCGGTCCCGACCGACAGCACGCTCGTGTTCGAGGCGCGCGACGGCCGACGGGGCGTCAACTGCATCCTCCACCGCTCGGGCGACGCCGTCGCTGCCTGGCGCAACTCCTGTCCCCACCAGCCCGAGGTCCCGCTCGACCCGGGCCGGGGCGCGATTGTTCGAGGCGACCGGCTGGTGTGTCACAAACACGGCGCGCAGTTCGACCGCGAGGGCGGCGTCTGCACGCACGGCCCCTGCGCCGGCGACGCCCTCGACAGTATCGCGGTCTCGGTTCGGGACGGCGACGTGTACCTCACCGACGAGCGCTTCGAACGGGCCGAACGGCGCTGACACTCGCGTTCGGGCGTTTTCTGCGGTTGTCTCCCAGCAGCCAGCGCCGTCAGTCGTCGGCGACGGCCGGTTCGTTACTGCTCCGTGGGTCGGCCTCGCGCCACGTTCCCCGGAGGAACCAGGCCGCTGCGAGTCCGGCCGCGAGGACGTTCGAGACGCCGAAGGCCAGCCAGATGCCCTGCTCGGCCAGCGAGTACGCGAAAAGGTCGACAACCTGCGGGCCGAGCCACGCCGGGACCGCGACCGGGCGAGAGGCAACCCAGGCGACCGGCAGGCGGATGACGCCCAGCATGGTGACCGCCAGCGCCGCCGACGTGAGCGTCTTGCCGGCCCCACGGAACCCGCCGGAGTAGGCCCGGACGATGCCGATGAAGCCGAAGGTCGGCGCGACCCACTGGAGGAACTCGGCCCCGATGCGGACGACCTCGGGGTCGTCGCTGAACACGCTGACGACGGTCGGCGCGGCGAAGATAGTGACCGCGCCCAGCACGGTGAGGATGGCGAACGATACCTTCGCGGCGAAGTGGTTGGCCGTCGCCGCGCGGTCCGGCCGCTCGGCCCCGAGGTTCTGGCCGGTCATCGTCTCGACGCCGCGGTCCATCGCGATGGCCGGCATGAACACCAGCGAGAACACGCGGATGCCGACGCCGAAGGCCGCCACGACGGTCACCGAGAACGTCCCGACGATGAACAGCATGGCGTTGACCGACAGCGCCCGTCCGGTCCCCTCGACGGAGGCCGGGACGCCCAGCCGGAGCAGTTTCCGGAGGTACTCCACGTCGGGAGCCATGTCGCCGAGGTGGATCCGAACGCCGCGTCTGCCCGACAGCAGGATTCCGATGCCGACGACCAGCGCCAGGCCGCGGGAGAAGATGGTCGCGACGGCCGCGCCGACGACGCCCATCTCCGGGAACACCCACCAGCCGAAGATGAGGAACGGGTCGATGACGATGTTCAACACGACGGTCCCGAACATCACCAGCATCGGCGTGATGGTGTCGCCGGCCCCGCGCATCAGCGAGATGAACACGAAGAACCCGAACATCGCCGTCAGCCCGAGCGAGACGACCTGCAGGTACCCCGTCGCGCCCGGAAGTACCTCGCTGGACGCCCCCAGAAGCGACAAGAAGTCCTCGACGAAGAAGTAGCCGGCCGTGCCGAGTAGCACGGAGGCCAGCAGCGCGAACGTCACCGTCTGTGAGGCGGCGTACTCGGCCTCGCGATGCTCCTCGGCCCCGGTGTGCTGGGCGACCAGCACGCTCCCGGCCACTGACAGGCCCATCCCGAGCGAGATGAGCAGGAAGATCATCGGGAAGGCAAACGAGATGGCCGCCAGTGCCGTCGTGGAGTACTGGCCCAGCCAGAACGTATCGGCCAGGTTGTACGCCACCTGCAACAGGTTCGTGATGACAATGGGAAAGGAGAGAAAGAGAAGCGGCTTGCCGATGTCGCCGCTTGTCAGTTCCAGTTCCTCCTGGCCTTTGAACAGACCGCCGAGGCGGGCACCCAGACGGCCCAGTTGCTTCCGGACGCTCACGCTGAGGCCTCCTGCTGTCTATGAAGGAGATGCGTCTCGACGTACTCGGTGAGCATCCGCCGGGTACACTCCACCGGACGGCCAGTCGTGACGCGCTCGGTCGCGGCCCCGGTCAGCACGGTAACGATGAACTGGGCGGTCTCCTCGGCGCCGAGGTCGGATTTGAACGTCCCGTCAGCGATACCGTCTTCCAGAATCGCTTCGAGTTCGTCGACGAGGTAGTCGTCGAACTCCGTGAGTCGCTCGCGAAAGCCCGGCTCGTAGGGCGCGTGGGCGCGGATTTCGAGAATCGCCGTCCCGAACTCCTCGCTCCCGTCGTCCGGTTTGTCAAGCACCGAGTCGACGAGCGCCAGCAGTCGCTCGTGTGGGGTCTCGCCGTCGGGGTCTTCGGTCCGGTCGACGAACCCGTCATAGAGGTATTCGAGGAACGCACAGAGGAGGTCGTGCTTGCTGTCGTAGTGGTAGTGGAGGGCGGCCTTGCTCTTGTCCGACTCGTCGGCGATGTCCTGCATCGTCAGATCCGCGTAGCCGTGCGTACACAGCGCACGGTAGGTCGCATCCATGATGTCGTCAGCCGTGTCGCCGTCGTTCATTACGCGTAACTAACTGACTGGTCAGTCAAGTAGTCGTCGGTACCGCCGGAAGTGGGGTCCCCGGACCTGTCGCTGTGGGCGTGTCTCGAACGACTGCAGAAGGGCGGTCGCTACTCCCGCAGGTCGAGGTCGAACTGCTCGTGTTCGCTTGCGGCGTTGAGCACGACAGAGGTGTTCGACTCCTTGATGTCGGGGTCGGTGAGTAGCTCTTTGATCTGGGCGTTCATGCCGTCAGTGTCGGTGAACTTCCCGACTGCGATGATGTCGTAGTCGCCGGTGACTTCGTACACCGAGATCATCTGCTTGTGCTCTTTGAGGTCGTCCGTGACCTCCGGGAGCGACGACCCCTCTACCTTGAGCTGGATGATGGCCGTCACGTCGTAGCCGAGCTTGTCGTAGTCGACTTTGGGCGTGTACCCGTTGATGATTCCCTCGTCCTCGAGGTCGGAGAGGTGGTTCGATACGGTCGTTACCGACACGTCGAGGTCTTCGCCGAGGCTTCGGAGGCTGGCACGGCCATCCCCCAGAAGGGCATTCACTAGCTCACGGTCGAGATTTTCGTACGTCATTACATCCGAGAACGTCCCCCAGGGTTTAGAATTTTACGAATGTCCAAATGTAAGCGAAACCATCGAAACCTTTGCGCAAATCAGCAGGGTTTTAGTAGTAGCACTGTTCCTATCTGGTGTCCAAAGATGACAAGCGAACTCTCAGAGGCAGCACAGGAGGTACTTGACGAAATCGAAGAGAAAAACGTCGACTTCCTTCGACTCCAGTTTACCGACATCCTCGGCACGATCAAGAACGTCTCGATCACAGCCGACCAGGCAGAGAAAGCGTTCACAGAGGGAATTTACTTCGACGGTTCCTCGATCAACGGCTTCGTCCGGATCCAGGAGTCCGACATGCGTCTGGACCCGGACCCGTCGACGTTCTCCGTCCTGCCGTGGAGAGAAAACGTCGAAGGCGGTTCCAGTGCCCGACTCATCTGTGACGTCATCGACACCTCGACGGGCCAGCCGTTCTCCGGCGACCCGCGTGGCGTCCTCAAGCGCGCCATCGAGCGCGCCGAGGACATGGGCTACGAGGTCAACGCCGCACCCGAACCCGAGTTCTTCCTGTTCGAAGAGGACGAGGACGGCCGCGCGACGACCAAGACCAACGACGCCGGCGGCTACTTCGACCTCGCGCCGAAGGACCTCGCCTCCGACGTGCGCCGTGACATCATCTACGGCCTCGAAGACATGGGCTTTGACATCGAAGCCTCTCACCACGAGGTCGCCCAGGGGCAACACGAGATCAACTTCACGTACGACGACGCCCTGACCACGGCCGACAACGTCGCGACCTTCCGCTCCGTCGTTCGCGCCATCGCGGCCGAACACGACCTGCACGCGACGTTCATGCCCAAGCCCATCCCGAAAATCAACGGCTCGGGGATGCACACGCACATCTCGCTTTTCACCGAGGACGGCGAGAACGCGTTCCACGACGACGACGACGAGTTCAACCTCAGCGACACGGCAAAGAGCTTCACCGCCGGTATCCTCGAACACGCGCCGGCCATCACCGCGGTCACCAACCCGACCGTGAACTCCTACAAGCGCCTGGTTCCGGGCTACGAGGCACCCGTCTACGTCGCCTGGTCCGACCGTAACCGCTCGGCGCTCATCCGCAAGCCGGCCGCTCGCACCCCGGCCGCCAGCCGTATCGAGGCCCGCTTCCCCGACCCGTCGTGTAACCCGTATCTGGCCTTCGCGGCGCTCATCCACGCCGGGCTGGACGGGGTCGAGCGCGACCTCGAGTGTGAGGACCCGGTCCGCGAGAACATCTACGAGTTCGACGCGGCCAAACGCGAGGAGTACGGCATCACCACGCTGCCGGAGAACCTCGGCGAGGCCGTCGACGAACTCGAAAGCGACGAGGTCATCAGCGACGCGCTCGGCGAGCACGTCTTCGAGAACTTCGTCGAGGCCAAGCGCCAGGAACACAAGGAGTACCTGGTCGACGTCTCCGACTGGGAACTCGACCGCTACCTCGAGAAGTTCTAAGCGGCTTCTGTCTCGATATTTTTCGCGAGTCGCTCACCGGCCAGCGGCAGCGCCAGCAACAGGCCCGTCCCGAGCGCCGCCCCGACCGTAACGACGCCCGGCGTCGGGTCGAGGGCGAGCGTCCCGCCGAGGAGGACGCCGACCGTGGCGACGCCCAGTCCCACCGTGAACCCGACGCCGCGGCGGGTGGGCTCGGGGATCTCGTCGCCGACGAGCGACCAGACGACAGCTCCGCCGACGGTCAGTCCGAGCGCGGCCCCAGTGTCGCGGGAGAACCCGGCAGCGAGCAGCGCCAGCCCCGCGACGACGGCGGCGAACCCGAACACCCGTTGGGGCGTTTTGAGCGCGGTGAGGGCGAGCCAGAGGACCGCTCCCGCGAAGGCAAAGCCCGCGAGCACGTCGGCGAGGTAGTGGACGCCCAGTACTAACCGCGAAAGCCCGATGAGGCCGATGACGGCGGCGGCGACCGCAGTTCGCGTCCGACGCGTTCCGACCCGGAGCGCCCACGCGAACCCGCCCCAGACGAGGACGGCGACGGTGGCGTGGCCGCTGGGGAACCCATACCCCTCGCCGGTCGCCAGCGACTCGTAGATGCCCCGCAGTGCCACGGGCAGCAGTTCGGTGTGGGTGGCCGTCCCCGCACCCGGCGGCCGCGGCAGCGCGAACACCGCCTTCAGCGAGACGGCGAGTGCGACCGCGCTGGCGAGCAGTGCGACCACCATCGCCGTCCGGTCGCGAGTGAGACCCCGGCCGAGTTTCGGCGTCCGCGAACCCAGCCAGTAGAGGAGCACACACGCCGAACACGTGAACCAGAAGTCCCCCAGCTGGGTGACCAGCGCGAACAGCACGACCACTGCGCCAGGCAGCGCCGACAGCACCTCGGTGACGCCGACAGCCCGTATCACTGTCGCCAGTCGCGCACGCGGTCGACGAGCCGTCCGGGGAGGCCGGTGGCAGTAAGCGTCACACCGACCGCAATCATCACGGCATAGAGACCAAGCGTCGACAGCCAGATGACCAGCATCGCCAGAACGGCGTAGAGCCCGCTCAGGTAGTAGAACGCGCCGAGGGTCATTATCGTCCCGTACAGCAAGACGATGTAGGGGCCCCACTGCCGGGCGTGACCGCGGCGCATCCGGCGGCGGACGTACTGTTTGAGGTCCGACCGCACCTCGTCACGGTGCAGCGTCCGGTCCTCGACGTCCTCGCGGAACGATTCGAACTCCTCGCGGAGTTCCCTGAGCTCCTCGTCTGTCAGTTCGTCAGCGTCTCGCCCGGTCGCGCCGCCTGGCGGAGGCGTGTCGGTCTCGTCAGCGTCCTCACTCATCGCTTTGCCGGACCGTCGGCGCGATACCTGTTGTAGTTGCCGGTCCGCGAGCGCCGCGTTGACCGCTGCGCCCACGAGGAGCACCTGTCCGGCGAAGTAGAACCACGTCACGAGCAGGAGGACCCCGCCGATGACGCCGTACACCTGGTAGGTGTCGGCCTGTGAGGCGTACACGTTGAACCCCGTCCCGAGCAGCGTCCACCCGAGGCCGGCAAACACCGCGCCGGGGACGGCGTCCCGTATCGTCATCTCCTGGTCGGGGAACAGGTAGTAAAGCGGGAGGAAGGCGACTGCCAGCACGGGGACGAGCGCGAGTCCGCCGAGCGCGACCTGCACGCCGAGCACCGTTCCGAGAGCGCCGATGACGCCGAGCCCGACCAGTGCGATGCCGATGCCGCCCAGCGCGGCCAGCCCGTCGACGAGTTCGCCGACAATCGAGTCGGGACCGTCGGTCCCGTAGACGCGACCGAAGGCCGCATCCAGCCCGCGGAACACCTTGAGCGCGCTCCACAGCGTGACACCGACGCCGAGCACCGTCGCGCCCCCGCGGCCGGCCCCGCTGGTCAGCGCATCCTCGAGTAGCGTCGACGCCGTCGGCGAGAGCACGTCCCCCGCGGCCGCCACGATGCTGTTTGCGAACGCCTCCCCGCCGACCAGCGTGCCGACGACCAGCGTCAGCAACAACAGCGGCAGGAGCGAGACGAACATGTAGTAGGCGATGCCGGCGGCCAGGAAGGAGACTTCCTCCTCTCGGACAGTGCGGACGACGTGTCGGGCGACGGAGACGGCGCGTGTACGGTCCACGCGAGCACGTCGGAGTGGAGCCACAAATATTCTGTCGACTGGCTGATGTCAGTAACCGACGACACCCCCTTCAGTCGTCCAGCGCCGCGTCGGGCCGGTAGGACCGGCTCACGACCCGCCACGTCCCCGAGCGGAAGCGGTAGTAGGTCACTGCCGCGGGAACCGCCGTCTCGACGACGAGCGAGGCGTACAGCGCGAGTTCGCCCAGCGGCGTGACGTAGCCGAGATACGCCATCGGCAGGGCGAACAGGTACATCCCGGCCAGCTGTGCGTAGAACGGCCAGCGCGTGTCGCCGCTGGCACGGAGCGGCCCGGTCGAGCCGCCGTCGACGCCCCGGAACGCGACGCTGGCACACGCGACGGCGACGAACACCGTCACCAGCGGGAGCACTGCGGGGTCCGAGACGAACAGGCGGGCGATGCCCCGCGAGAACGGAAGCAGCGTCGCCGCGACGACGAGGTACACGCCGACGCTCAGCCGGAGTACCGTCTCCGCCCAGACGGTCGCCTCGGCCTCGTCACCGTCGCCCAGCGCCTGTCCGACGAGGCTGCTCGACGCGAGGCTCAGCCCCCAGTTCGGCGTGTCGAGCAGCGCCCGGACGCGAAGCGCCACGACGTAGGCCGAGACGACACCTGGCCCGAACAGCCCGACGATGAACAGCCGGGGGAACTGCGCCCCGGTCCGCGCGAGGTTGGCCCCCACCAGCGGCGCTCCGGTCTCCGCGAGATCTCGCCCCAGTTCCCGGTCGAGGAACGGCCGCGACACCGGAATCCGGACCGGAAACGCCCCGATGACCGGGAGCCGGCCACGGGCCAGCCCGACGGCGAACCCGGCCGTGACCAGCACGTTCGCGATGACCGTGCCCATCGCCGCCCCGACGACACCGAGGCCAAACCCGAAGACGAAGACGGCGTTCAAGACGATGTTGACGACCGCGCCGCCGGCCCGCAACAGCATCGGGGTCCAGGCGTCGTCGGCCCCGACCAGCGTCCGGCTGCCGATGAGGTTCAGCGCGGCGAAGGGAACGCCGAGGGCGACGACACGCAGGTATCGTGTCCCGTACTCGACGGCCTCGGCCCCCGTTCCGACGAGGTCGACGAGCAGACCGGGACCGACCCAGTACGCCGCCGTCAGCGGGAGTGTCAGCCCCAGCACGACGACGGCGCTGGTCGTGACGGTGACCGCCAGTTCCTCGTCGGCATCGGCCCCGTAGCGCTGGGACACCATGCCGATGGTGCCCCCGGCGACGCCGCCGCCCAGCGCGAACACCAGTTCCCAGAACGGGGCGGCGAAGCCGACCCCGGCGATGGCCGTCGGCCCGAGCGCCAGTCCGACCATCGCCACGTCGGCCGTCGACTTCGACATCCGGGCGAGCCCGGTGACGACCCGGGGCCAGGACAGGTCCGTCGCTCGGCGGACCCGCTCGCGTTCGACGAGACCGAACCGAGCGAGCAGGCTGCCGACGAGCAGCAGGACGCCACGGACCGGATTGTACGTGGAGGGCACGTCTTCGCCGCCGCTTTGCGGTCGGCCCGGAAAGGTGTTAAGAAAGGGGCGCCGCCCTCACAGGGTTTATACAGCACCGCGGCAACGACCGGATATGGATACGGAAGCGGCCATCCGGCACGGGACGATCCAGGTGACAGTCCTGTTGCTCGTCGCGGCCGCGCTGGCCATCGGTTTCGGCGTCGCCGGCGTCGGCGCGTCCCTGCCGGTCGTCGCTGGCCTGCTGGCACTGACGGTCGTCCTGTACGTCGCCCGTCCGGACGGGGACCGCTTCGGCTCCGCCGGCGGTGTCGACGTGGACGGTATCGTCCAGGCGCTGTGGCTCGCGCCGCTCGTTACGGCGCTGGCGCTGGTCGTTCGCCTGTCGGCCACACCCGGCGAGATGCAGGCCATCGGCGGCCTGCTCGGTCTCGCGGGGATGGCGAACTACTTCCTGCGCCCGCTGTATCTACTGGGCTACGACCTCGTCTCCGCGGTGCGCGAGAGAGGGGGCCGGGCCAACGGCCGGTGAGGCGGTGGCCGGCTGCGGGTTCCGGCACGGGATTTACACTGTCCGGCCCCGTGGTAGGACCGGTGACACCATGCTGTGGCCACAGCCCCCATTCTGCCGGAGGTGGTCGGCGTGATCGCCGCTCGGCTCCGGATCCGACTCCCCGAGGAGCTCTGGATCGCCGACGTCTCACGGGCGAACCCGCAGGCCACGTTCCGGTTGCTCTCCGGTATCCGGGCAGGGACGACAGCAGTAGAACTCGGCGAGGTGACCACTGACGACCCCGCAGCCGCCGGCGACGCCATCGCGACACATCCGTCGGTCACCGCATACGAGGAGCTGGAACGCACTGCCGACCGGGTGCTCGCGAAGTACGAGACGACGGACACGGACCTGTACGAGTTCGTCGTCGAGTCGGGACTCCCGATCGAGTACCCGGTCACCGCCGAGAACGGCTGGTACGAGTTCGACCTCACCGGGTCACGCGCGGAGTTCGACCGCTTCCGGGCGGCGATTGAGGACGCGGACAGGCAGTACGAACTGCTGTCGCTCGTTCACAGCACGGACCCGGCCGGGCTCCTGACCGAGCGCCAGCGGGACGTCCTCACGGCCGCGCTCCGGGCGGGCTACTTCGAACTGCCCCGCGACTGCACGCTCGCCGACCTGGCGGCCGCGCTCGATATCGATAAGTCGACCGCGAGCCGTGTTCTCAGACGCGGCCAGACCCGTATCGTCAAGTGGTTTCTCACGACGGCGGCCTCGCAGTCGCCGGAGCGCCGCTGACCGGACGCAGCGACTACTGTTCGTCCGGCCAGGACAGCGCCTCGCCGCCGTTCTCATCGGGCGGTTTCCCCGTCTCACGCGTATCTGCCGACGACACGGACTGTGTTTCGAGCAGCCGTTCGAGCCGCCGCTCGAACTCGACGTCCGAGAGCTCGCCCCGGGCGTACCGCCCGCGGAGCGTGGACAGCGCCGTCTCGGCCTCGCCGTCCCTGTCGGTGGTCGCCGGGCGGTTGCCACTGCGTCGGTCGTATTCGACCAGGCCGACTGCCGCCGGAAGCACCACGCCGAAGCCGACGACGAACGCCAGCCAGAACCACTCCACGTCCAGTGCCAGCAGCCCGAACGCGACGACCAGCGTGGCCGCTGTCACGACCGCCGAGACGACGGCGCTCATCGGGTCGGGACGCGCCGAGTGAGACAGGGGCCGGCTCATCGCTCACCTCGAACGGCGAGGAACGCGGTGTAGGCTGCCCCGATGGCGACAGCGGCGATGAGCGCGAGCAGGACGCCGAAGGCCCCGTACCCGAGCACGGGGTCGCTGTACGGTGCGATGACGTCCGCCGGCGGTTCGATGGCCCAGGGACCGAGGTGGACGGACGCGAGCAACACGCTGGTCGCCGTCAGAAACCCGAACCAGTACCTCAACCCGGCCCGTCCGGTCACCGTGAGGACGAGGCCGACCGCGATGAGTGGGTAGACGGCGAGACTGAGCGTGAACGCGTTTACGTCGGGGGTCAGCGGCCAGCCCACGTGGTTCCCGCGGACGACGTGGTCGACGTGATGCGCGGCCCCCAACAGCACCGGCACGAACACGACGAGATACACCCGTCTCGGAATCGTGCGTGCTACACTACCGTTCGAGCAGTGGTCGTTCCGTTCCATGTGTACACAGAACGGAGGCAGTGCGGTGACGTTTTCAGCAACATGTTGCATTCCCGTTCCGGACACGCCGCCCTTTGCGGGCGGTCGACGGGCAATCGCCCGTCTCAGTCCGCCGTCGCCTCGCGAATCGCCACCACGTCGGCGTCCGTCTTGAACGTCGTCCCGCCGTAGTGCGTTCGAGAGGCCTCGTAGCCAGCGTCGCGGAGCTTCTCGATGAACTCGTCCATGGCTTCCGCGCCGCGGCCCCAGCGCTTGCAGAGGCGGTGCTGGTCGTAGTGGGTCGGCGTGTCGATTTCCGCTCTGAGCGTTGCAAGCAGTTCTTTCGCTTCCTCGGCGGTGCCCATCTCCTCGGTCACGTGCTCGGCGACGGCGTCGGCGAAGTCGGGGTCACAGGTCCGGCCCAGCCAGATGGGACCGGCCGTCTGGAGGTGCTCGTCACAGACCGGACAGTCCTCGGGCGGGTCGGCGATGAGGCCGTAGTCGTGGTCGCGCCAGAGGCAGTGCTGGCAGTGGTAGACATAGCCCAGTTCGTCGATGCAGTCGTTGGCGACCCTCGCGCCGTGGTCGAACTCCAGGTAGGTCCGGGCGTAGTGTTTCGTCGCGTGGCTGAGAATCGGCCGGGCGGCGATGTCGTATCGGGCGGCGGTACGGACCATCGCCGACAGCAGGACCCGCATCCCCATCTCGGCGTGGAACTCGGTGTTTCGCGGTACCGTGCCGTAGGAGCGGACGCCGCTCTCGAAGTGTGCGCCACACAGCGGCGCTGTGTCGGTGGCCGTCACACAGAGGAGGTGTTTGGTCCCCTGGATGGCCGCGTCGGCGAACGGAATCGGGGTGCCAAACGGGTCCACGTCGACCACGTCGAAGGCCTCGGAGTGCATGAGAACGTTCGCGTCCGACCGCCGGACCGAGGCGGCGAGGTCGTTGCGTTCGAGGTTCCGTTCACACAGCGCCGTCGCGTCGTCGTCGATGTCACACAGCGTCGTCTCCCAGTCGTTGGCCGCCGCGCGGACGCCCCGGATGCCGCTGGCGGCGGTGGCGTCCAGGTACGTCGACACGCGGGGGGTTCGCTCTCGGTAGGCCCGCAGCGCTGCCACGGTGATATCGCGGTTCAGCTCCTGGACGGGGTTGAAGAACACGTCCGCGCCCTTCCCCGCGTCGGGCTGTTCCGGCACCGTGACCGTCACTCGGCCCTCACTGACGCGCATACTCTCCGGTCCGTGCGGGCGCCGTTAAGTCGTTCGAAGGCTCTCCGCTCACGCCGCTTCGGCGGCCGTCCGCTCCTGTGGCAGTCGGACGGTCGCCGTCGTCCCGTCGCTCGTGTCGAAGTCGAGGTCCCCCTCCAACGTCGTGGCCGTCCAGCGGACGAGCCAGAGGCCGATGCCGCTGCCGTGGTTCAGGTCCGTCTCGCGGCCCCGCTCCAGCACGCCGAGTTCGTGGTCCGGCACCCCGGGGCCGTTGTCGCTGACGGTCAGCGCGACGTCGTCGCCCTCTACCGTTGCGCCGACGGTGACGACGGCCTCTGGAACGTGCTGGAGGGCGTTCTCGACGAGGTTGGCG
Source organism: Haloarcula sp. 1CSR25-25 (assembly GCF_032027985.1). Classification (NCBI taxonomy): domain Archaea; kingdom Methanobacteriati; phylum Methanobacteriota; class Halobacteria; order Halobacteriales; family Haloarculaceae; genus Haloarcula; species Haloarcula sp. 1CSR25-25. The sequence goes on along the minus strand of NZ_JAHYBW010000001.1, from coordinate 819,829 downwards.
AGCAGAATCTCGAGCAGGGCCGGCTGAGTCGTCAGCCGGAGGTCGTCGGGTATCTCGACGGTCACGTCCCCGCCGTACTCTTCGCGGGCAGTCGCCACGACATCGGCGGCGAGGTCGGCCAACGTGACCGGTTCGAAGGTCGCGTCGCCGGCACCTGCTTCGGCGAGGGTCCGGGCCTTCTCGCCGGAGTCGACCAGCCGACTGACCGACCGCTCGATTGTCGCCGCGTGGTCGGCGTTGTCGCCGTGGAGTTCCGCCGCCAGCAGTTCCGCCCGGGCCTGGATGACGACGCTCTCGTTGCGGACGTTGTGTCTGAGAAAGCGGTTGAGCACTTCCAGGCGGCGCTCGCGGCGAATCTCGTCGGTGATGTCCTGAAAGACGACCGTGTACCCCAGTCGCGTGCCCGCCTCGTCCCGGAGCGCCGTCTGCCGGACTTTGAACTCGCGGTGTCGGCCCTCGGTCTCGATGGATACCCGCGAACTCCCGCCGTCGGTTTCGATGGCATCGCCCGCCAGAAAGTCGTTCAGCGGCTCCGTCAGCGCCTCGTGCTTGTCGACGGCGAGCATCCGCTCGGCGGCGGGGTTGAGGTTCACCACGCGGCCCTGCTCGTCGACGATGGCGACCGGTGTGGCGATGTCGTGGATGGCCGCCCGCTCGCCGGCCCGGCGGGTCGCCGGGTGGAACTCGAACATGTCGCTCCGGACGAACGCGTACAGGTCCAGCGCGACGTGGGGCAGGAACAGGAGCGTCGTCAGGTTCACCGCCGGAACCGGCCCGACGCCGCCGGCCCACAGCAGCACCCCGGCCCCGGGCGGTATCGGGCTCAGACCCACCGCCAGCGCCTCGCGCCGGTACAGGGGGCCGTAGCTGACGACTGTATCGAACACCAGTAAGGTCCCGAAACTGACAAACAGCATCGCGACGATGATCGTGAGTAGTCCGGCCGGCAAGACGGCGTAGTCGGCGCCCGCACTGCCGGCGGCCGGCACGACCCGGAACCCCTGCCAGACCACGGTGTGGAGCGGGTTCGTGACGACGAGCGCCGTCCCGACGAGCGGAAGCACCGCCACGGTCCGGTACCAGCCACTCTCCAGGACGTTCGTCCGGCCAGTGTATCCCAGCGCGAAGGAGAGGAAACAGAAGCCGATCCAGATGATGCCAAGCCAGGACACCATCTCCAGGGCGAGGCGAACGGTCCGGTCGAACACCAGCAGCGCCGCGCCGTAGCTGAAACACCAGACCGTTTGCGTGACGACGGTGGCGACGAACCACTGCGCGCCGGGCTTGTCCCAATGTGTCCGGAGCTGGGCCAGCAGATACAGCGACCCGAGTCCCGAGGCGAACGAGCCAAGCGCCAGCCACGGGAGGTCCATGCCCCAAAGAACCCGTACTCCGTGTTTATCCTTCTGGGCGCAGTACAAACACTGATAATCTCCCTGTCAGTCGTGCCTGGGACGCTGAAGCCGACGCCGTTTTGTCGCCCCTTTCCGTAGCATGGCTGTGACCGGAGTCGAGGAGTGGGTGGCCGACCTCGAAGCCGCCGGGGAGCTGACCCCCGACGCAGTGTCGGCTATCGTCGACGTCCACGGTGACCGCGGCCACCAGGCCATCGAGGCTGTCGGCGAGAGCCGGGTCAAGCAGTACCGCGATTTCACGGTCGTCGTCGGCCACGACGACGAGTACATCGTCGAGGACGGCGGCTGTACCTGCGCCGACAGCGAGTACAACCTCGACGCCGACGACCCCGACCAGCTCTGCTGGCACGCCATCGCCGTCCGCGTCGCCGAGGCCATCGACGCCGTCGACGAACACGACATGTGGTACTCGGACGTCCGCGAGTTCCTATAGTACCTTTTTACTGCGGGGGGTATCCTCGGCCGCGGAGCGGCCTGCGGGTACCCCCGCTTGCAAAAAGCTACGCTAAAAACCCTCCGAGCGCGGCCGACGGCCGCGCTCGGATTGAAACCGCGCGCCGCCGGCGCGCGGTACGCCTGTTGTACGGCTTCCATGCTGCCCTTGCCTACCGCCACGCGCCGCTACCGCTCCACCGCCCGCCCAGCGCCGTACGTTATCCGCCCCTCCAGCGAGAATCGTAGTATTGACCGAGAGCCGAGGTCGAGCGAGCGGAGCGTGTCGGCGCGCTCGTGGTCGCCGAGGTCTACGTCGACGCGCCCGCTCAGCGGCGCGGCCCCCAGTTTCCCCTGGAACTCGACTGGCGTCCGTTCCAGCCGTCCCTCTCGGACCGCATAGCCCCCAAACCGTTCCCGGCGCTCCCAGGTCCGGGGCCAGTCGATGCCGACCGTCGCCACGCGGTCGCCGTCCTCGACGACCGTGGTCTCGCGGCGGGTCGGGTCGTCGCAGTGGGCGATGTCGGCGACCGTCTTCGGGTAGCCCCAGATCTCGTCGCCGAGGGCGCGAGCGGGCTCGGTCGTCACCGGGAGCGACCAGACGTAGGCCCCGGCCCCACGGGTCAGCAGCGGAAGCAGCGGCGGTCGCCGGCCGTCCGGGGTCGCCGGAATCATCACCGCGAACTCGTCGTAGGGGGCCATCGCGTCGTCGCCGATGCGGTGGTACTCGACACAGAGGAGCACGACTGCAGCTCTCCGGGCCGTCGCTCGAACCGGCGTCAGTCCGGCTGGCAGCAGCGACTCCGCAACCTCGTATCGCGCCGGAAACACCGCGCCGGCGACCGTCGCCTCGGTGGCCAGCGGCAGCGTCACCTCGTGACCGGTCGAGAGCCGGACCCGGTCGCCGTCGACCAGTTTCGTCATCGCAGCCACCGTCCCAGAAACGCACTTAGTCGGCCGAACCCGCGGTGGATCGGGTCCTGAAGCCGCGCCGGGAGCCAGTGGGTCCACCGGACGAACGTGGCGAAGGCCCCGACGGGGTAGCGGGCCTTCGGTGTGGCGTCAGTCGCCGCAGCGAGGACTGTCGCGGCGACGGTCTCCGGCGTCGTCGCCAGCGGTCCGCCGGTGAGTATCCAGCCGTCCTCCAGCGCGTCGTACGTCCGGTCGTAGGTCGGCGTCCGGTCCCTGTCGTGCAGGCTCCCCAGCGCGCTGTCGGCGAATCCCGTCTCGACCCACGCCGGCTCGACGAGCGAGACGTGGAGGTCGCTCGCTCCGGCGACCTCTATCCGGAGCGCGTCGGTCAACGACTCGACGGCGGCTTTGCCGGCCGAATACGCGCCGAGTCCCGGCGACGCGGTGTGGCCTAACACGCTGGAGACAGTGATGATACGGCCACCGCGCTCACGCATCTCGGGGAGCACTGCCTGTGCGAGCCGGTGTGGGCCGTGGACCAGCACGTCGAACTGCTCGCGAACGTCGTCACTGGCGATGTCTTCGACCGGACCGGCGACGCCGTAGCCGGCGTTGTTCACAAGACAGTCGAGTCGGCCCGCCTCCTCGAGGATGCGGTCGACGACGGCCTCGACCTGTGTGTCGTCGGTCACGTCGAGTTCGAGACAGCGACAGCGCTCGCGGATATCTTCGGGAAACGCCGTCCGAACGTCCGTCGCGTAGACGGTCCAGCCGTCGTCGGCGAACGCCCGCGCCGTCGCCGCACCGATGCCCGACGCCGCGCCGGTGAGCAGGACGACGGAGTCGTCTTCGGTCATGGCAGCAAGTAGCGTGGCGCGGTCAGTGGTCGAGACAGTAGTCGACGTAGTTCCGGAGGATTCGCAGCCCCGTCTCGCCCGATTTCTCTGGGTGGAACTGCGTGCCGAAGACGTTGCCAGCGTCGTTGGCGACGACCGAGGCGAAGTCAGCCCCGTAGTCTGTCGTCGCCACCGTCGCGTTCTCGTCGTCGGGGACGGCGTAGTAGGAGTGGACGAAGTAGGCGTGTTCGCCGTCGACGCCCTCGACGAGCGGGTGGTCCCGCGTCACGTCGAGTTCGTTCCAGCCCATGTGTGGCACGGTCTGGTCGCGGCTGAACCGGACGTTCTTCCCGGGAATGAGGTCGAGGCCCTCGGCGTCGCCCTGGCCGGCGTGGTCGGCCTCCTCGCTGGTCGTCAGGAGCATCTGCATCCCCAGGCAGATCCCGAACAGGGGCTTGCCGGCCTCGGCCTGTTCGACCAGCGCCTCGCGGAACGGCCCGGCGTTGTCCATCCCTTCGGAGAACGCCCCGACGCCGGGCAGGACGATGCCGTCGGCCGCGTCGAACTCCGCCGGGTCCTCCGAGAGCGAGACGTCCGCGCCGGCGCGTTCGAGCCCGCGCGTGACGCTCCGGAGGTTCCCGAGTCCGTAATCGACGACGACCACGTCCGCGGTCGTCTGTCTGACACTCATACGCGTCCGTAGACGCACAGGGGCTAAGTGACTTCCTGTTCACGCAAGGGTCGGCTCAGAACTCGCCGAGTCGGGACTGGCCGCTCTGTGCGTCGGTGAACTCCGCGGCAGTCGAAAGCGCCGACTCGAAGGTCTCCTTCTGGCTCGGGTCGTACAGTGTCGCCGCCGGGTGGACGGAGACCAGGACGCGCCGTGGCTGGCCGGCGATAGCCACGTCGAACACCTCGCCCGCTTCGCCGGTGACGGCGACGGCACGCTCAAGCAGGTGCTCGGCCGGCACTTTCCCGAGCGTCACCACGACTTCGGGGTCGACGCGGTCGATCTCCGCCTCCAGATACGCGCGGCAGTTCGCGAGCTCACCGTTCCGCGGGTCGCGGTTGTCCGGCGGGCGACAGCGCACGCAGTTGGTGATGCGCACGTCGCCGCGGTCGAGACCGGCCCCGCGCAGTGCCTCGTCGAGTACGTCGCCGCTCCGGCCGACGAACGGTTCGCCCTGTTCGTCCTCGTTCGCGCCGGGGGCCTCCCCGACGAACAGCAGGTCCGCGTCCGCGGGGCCGACGCCGTTGACGATCCGCGAGCGCGACGCACAGAGGTCGTCACAGCGCTCACAGCCGACGACGTCGAGGCCGTCCATCCGTTCCATGCCCCGCTGTTTGCGCCGGGGGCTCTCAAACGCAGCGGTCCACTGGCGCCTGTTCGACTCGTCACCGGCTCGCGTCTCCTCGTACGACGACAGCGGGGACAGTCTGACCCACAGCTGTTGTGATTCCTGAGAACTGAACTACTGACAGCGGTCACTCCTGGAGCCTGATTTCGTCGTCGCCGGCGGGAACCGCACAGAGGAACGCGCCCGGTTCGTCGCCGTCGTTCCGGTACCAGTGGACAGCGCCGGCGGGGATGTGGAGGCTGTCGCCGGCCTCGACGTCGTACTCTTCGCCCTCGATGCCGACGGTGTACTGACCGGCAAGGACGTACTGCTCGTGTTCGATTTCGTTGGTGTGTTTCGGCACGCTGCCGCCGGCGGCGAGCGTGAAGCGACGGATCGCCAGGTTGCCACCGCCCTGTTCCGTGCCGATGAGAACGCCTTTTTCCAGCCCGTCGGCGGCCCCGACCGTCTCGTACTCGATGTCGTCTGCCCGCCGGATCAGTGGGTCGCTCATGTACGGCCCGTCGCGGGCTCACGGCAAAGGCGTACCGACGGAACGGACGTGGAAGTCCTGCCAAGGGGGCTTAAGACCGTCCCCCGAGAAGTGTCGGGTATGCGCCGGTTCCGCATCGGAAGCGCGTTCGGAATCCCAATCCAGCTGGACCTGACGTTTCTCCTCGTGCTGCCGCTGTTCGCCTGGATTATCGGGACACAGATCGAACAGACGACCGAGCTGTTGAACGGGACGCTGAACGCCGGGCTGGACGCGGCTGTCCTCACCGACGGTGCGCTCGTCTGGGTGCTCGGCATCGGTGCCGCCGTCGGCCTGTTCACCGGCGTCGTCCTCCACGAACTCGGCCACTCCCTCGTGGCCATCCGCTATGGGTTCCCTATCGACTCCATCACGCTCTGGCTGTTCGGCGGCATTGCCCAGCTCAGCGAGATGCCAGAGGACTGGAAACAGGAGCTGGTCATCGCCATCGCCGGCCCGATCGTCAGCGTCGCCGTCGGCGCTGTCTGTTATGTCGCGTTCCAGATTCTGCCAAGCGGCGCGGCGGCCCCCATCGAATCGGCGCGGTTCATCCTCGGCTATCTCGCACTGATGAACATCGCGCTGGCGGCGTTCAACATGCTCCCGGGCTTCCCGATGGACGGCGGCCGCGTCCTGCGCGCGCTGCTGGCCCGCCGGCGGTCCTACGCCAGAGCCACCACCATCGCCGCCGAGGTCGGGAAGGTGTTCGCCGTCTTCCTCGGCCTCTTTGGCATCTTCGTCCTCGGGAACATCTTCCTCGCCGGCCTCGCTTTCTTCATCTACATCGGCGCGGCGGGCGAGTCCCGCCAGACCTCGATGCGGGCCGCGTTCGAGGGCGTCACCGTCGCGGACGTGATGACGCCCGCGGACCACGTGACGACGGTCCCCGAAGGCATGTCCGTCCGGGAGCTCATCCAGACGATGTTCAAGGAGCGCCACACCGGCTATCCCGTCGAACGTAGCGGCGAGGTCGTCGGCCTCGTGACGCTCGAAGACGCCCGCGCCGTCCAGGAGGTCGAGCGCGAGGCCTACACCGTCGGCGACGTGATGACGACGGAGATTATCACGATCAGCCCGGACACGGACGTGATGGACGCGCTGACCTCGCTCCAGCAGAACTCCGTCGGCCGCCTGCTCGTCACTGACGAGGACGGCTCCTTCGCGGGGCTGCTCACCCGGTCGGACATCATGACGGCACTGTCGATTATCAAGTCAAGCAGCGACTACACCGCTATCGGCGGGTCGGAGACCGAGACTGTCCGGCCGGAGTCCAGAATAGAGCGATAGCGGTCACTCGCCGGCGAGATACGACATCGCTTCCTCGTCGGAGACCTGCTCGAACTGTTCGTAGTACTGGCCGACGGCGCGGAACGCCGACGGCATCTCCAGACAGACCACCTCGTCGACCAGCGCTTCGAGCTCCGAGATCGCCCGCGGCGAACCGACCGGAACCGCGAGCACGAGTCGTTCGGGATCTGCCTGTCGGACCTGCTCGATACAGGCCCGCACCGTCGCGCCCGTCGCCACGCCATCGTCGACGAGACACACCCGCTTGCCCGTGAGCGACGGCGACGACTCCGAGTCGCGGTAGCGCCGGGCCTTCTGCCGGGCGGCTTCGGCCATCTCGGCTCGGGTGCTGGCGACGTACTCGCGGGAGATCTCCCGTTGCTCGATGACGTCGGTGTTGAGCCAGGCCGACCCGTCGGCGGCGACGGCGCCGATGGCGAACTCGGGGTTGTTCGGTGCGCCGATCTTCTTTGCGACCGCGATGTCCAGCGGCGCGCCCAGCGCGTCGGCGATGGGACGCGCCACCGGCAGTCCACCGCGCGGTATCGCGAGGACGATGTCCACCGCGACGTCCCGCTCGCGCAGCGCCTCGGCCAGTTGCCGACCAGCAGCGCGCCTGTTCTCGAACGGTGGGGAGCGGTTGCGTGCCATACTAGTTAGTTCGCTGTCGGGAAGCAAATAGCTCCGCATTCTGGCGGTCGGGAGGAAACCGCCGTGCCCCCGTCAGTCGGTGTCCAGCGCCGCGGCAACCGCTTCGAGTTCCCCCTTCCGGAAGGGCTGTTCCGCGTCCGCCGGGTCGTCGTCGTCCCGTTCCCCGATCTGCCAGAGAATCCCCGCCCGCATCTGTGGCTTCGACGGCAGCCGATCCGTGTCGATCTCGTAGCCGACAGCCCCACAGATCGCCGCCAGGGCCTCCTTGGTGAAGGCGGTCGAGACCGGGCGTTCGTACCGCCCGACGGCCTCGCGGATCTCGTTTCGCAGTTCGTCGACAGTCGGTGACATACGCGTACTGGCGGCGGGACCGATTGTGTAGGTTCCGGTCCGGTTACACCGGGACACCGCCTGTAACGGAGGCATCCGTCCGAGGGATGCCGGCCCGCCAGCGCAGTTCCGCCCGCGAGACCCGACCGAACTCCGCCCGCCGGTGACAGCCCGGACACAGCGAGACGACGTTGTCCAGCGTGTGGGCGTCCCGGACGGCGAGGGCCGGCAGCGCGGCGAACAGCCGGACCGGCACGATGTGGTGGACGTCCGGGTTCCGCCCCAGTTCGTCGGCATCAGTCCCACACAGCACGCAGGCGTGGTCGTCGCGTTCCAGGGCCTGCTCGCGCACCGCCCGCCATCCCGGCCCGTAGTTTCCGACGCCACCGCCGCGCCAGTTCGGATGTCCGTCGCCGGTGAACGCCTCCGAGAGCCACTCGGCGTGGCAATCGCGGCTACAGAGGACGACTTCGCCAGTCACGTCGCTCGGATATCGTTCAACTGGCATTTCACAGACAGAACAGTCAAATCTGAGCGTTCCACCGTTCCAGTTCGGGTTGTCAGACCCGGAAATTTGTCGGCTGTGCCGCCACTCAGCGGTTTCGACACATTCCGGGCAGTAACACCCCTCTTTTTCCGAGGGATAGTACTCGAAAAGCGTGCCGCAGTTGTCACAGGACGTCTCCTCCTTCGCGTCAGAATAGTTCGGGTTGTCGGCCCCCGAAAAAGAAACTGCAGCGTCGCGGCACTCATCAGAGCAGTAGCGTTTCTCGTATGCGGAGTGAAATCGGACCGAACAGCGGTCACACTCCCTGTTTGGCAGGCATTCGCCGTGGGCATTGCTGTGGTGAACGCCGAGACCGCGTTTAGAATCAAACGTCCGGTCACAGGAAGGGCAGTCGTGGCTTGCCATCAGAAAGTACTGTTTCCTGATATATTATAAATGAAGGGTAGCGAAATTAGGAGGGGAAAAACTGGAATATACTGAAAGTGCCGAAATCGTCCGGTAGAAGTCCTAAGTCCGGGCGCGGGAATTGAACCCGCCTCTTAGCCACCACAAGGCTAAAGGATGCCACTACCCCAGCCCGGACACGCTTGCTGAAGCGTTCATAGGTATTCCGCTAGAACAGAAATACGTTACGAATCTGGAACCCAGTGAGTCGTGAGAGCGCGTGACAGCGGTGGCATGTTGGTTCAGAAGTGGGCGGCGCTCCTGTGGCTATCAGCTTCGAGACGCTTTTACACAGCCGACACGTACACCTGAGTACGCGTGGCCATCACGGACAAGATCTACGTCAAGAACCACCAGCAACTGGCCTCCCAGCTAGAGACGAGCTTTCCCAAGGGAGCGTTCAAGGGTGCGACGCTGGACATCCTCTTTCAGGGCGAGGGGCTGGCGAAGCTTGACGAAGCCACCAGGGAGCGAGTGCTTGATTTCGCGGAGGATTTCCTGGACTGTGACTGTGAGGCCAACCCCCACTGTGGGTGTGCCGAGCGGAAATTCATCTCGTATCTGCTAGAACTACGCGAGCAAGGAATGGGGCCGGACGCAGTCGTCGACGTGATGAGCGACGACTACATGCTGTATGCCTATCCGGGCGACGTGCTCTCCTTCCTCGATAACTCGGTCAGAACGTTAGAAGCCGTGGAGACCCTGGCCGATGTCGATGGGCGCGACGACGTGGCCGAGGACGTACAGCGGAAACGCCAGCGGTTACTCTAGGTCGTCGAAACTGCCGATGCGGTAGGAGGCGTCGTCCTCCTCGCCCTGGTCTAGGTCTTCGAGGTGGATGACCTCGTCCTGGTCCATCTCGTCGAGTTGCTGGCGGAGCTTCGTGACGTAGCGCTTGTGTTCTTCCAGTTGTTCGCGGAGGTGCTCGGCTTCCAGCTCGAGCCGCTCGTGCTCGCGGACGAAGCTCTTCGGGACTTCGACCTTCGGCGGGAAGCTCTCGGCGCTGGTCTCGGTTGCACCGTCCTCGAACTCGTGTTCCGGCGCGACTTTCACCTGGCCGTCGTGGGAGACAAGGGTGTCGACGTAGTCCCGGAAGACCGCGGACAGCGAGATGTCGCGCTCCTCGGCAATCTCGCGGAGGGTCTCGAATTTGTCCTCGCTGACGCGAAACGAGATAGTTTTGTTTTTGTTGCCCATAGTTATGTACTGTTTTACTGGCATCGTATTTAATCGTTTGTCAGACAGTACCCCTCACGTCTAGCCGGCAACAGCGAACCGCTGTGATTTAACAGCCGGCCGGCCCCGCTTTCGGTCAGAGATGGCGACAGACATCGACGCGACCGCCCACCACTTCGGTATCATCGTCAGCGACCTGGACCGTGCCGTCGAGTTCTACCGCGACGTGCTCGGACTGGACGTCCTTACGCGATTTTCGGTCGGTGACGAGGCGTTCGGCACCGCCGTCGACATCGAGGGGGCCAGCGCCGAGCTGGTCCACCTCGACGCCGGCGACGTACGCCTGGAACTGGCGACCTACGAGCCAGAGGGCGAGGCGATGCCGGACCCGGAGCTCAACCGACCGGGGTCGACCCATCCCGGGCTGGTAGTCGACGACCTCGACGCCGTCGCCGACCGACTCCCCGACGCGGTCGAAACCCTGAGCGGTCCGCAGACGACCGAGAGCGGGACGACCATCATGTTCGTCGTCGACCCCGAGGGGAACCGCATCGAACTGCTTGAGACCTAGCGCCGGCAAAGCCCCCGCAGCCGAAAAAAACGGGCCGAAACCGGCTCAGTCCGCGCTGGCTTCGGTCTGCTCGTCCTGCAAGCTCTCGAGTGCACCGACGACCGACTGCCGGTAGTTCTCGATCGACAGTTGCTCGTACTCCTCGTCTGCCATCGCGATGTACTCGTCGGTGGCCGGGTCCTCGAGGTCGGCCTCGTTGTATCGCTTGATCCTATCGAGCGTGCGCTCGGCCGTCTCGACGACCCAGCGGTCCCGGGTCGCCTCGTCGACCTCCGAGATGGACTCGGGGCGAATCGAGACGTTCACGTCGCCCTCGTCGGTCTCGTAGGTGCGTGGCTTGCCGACGACAGCGACGTAGGCGGGCGGTTCCAGTTCGCGCAGCATCGACGCCGCGTCTGGCTGGTACTGCCCGGCGTACATGAAGAACGTGTCGCCGTTGGGGTCGACGACCCGACCCTGCCAGTACTCGCTGTCCTCGCCGACGTCTTCGGTCTCGGTGAGGGTGCCGACCAGGAACACGCGGTTGGCGCGCTGGCCGGTCGGGAGGAGGACGTACACCGGCGCACGGTCGTCGTCGGATTCCTTGAACGTGTAGCTCGCGTCGTTGAACTCGCGTGCGAAGACGCGCCGTGCGACCTCGCGGGTGGGTGTACTCGCCATCTAGATCGACCTCGCTTTGATGAGAATCTCGTCTGCATCCACGGCCCCGGTCAGTCGCTCCTGCTCGTCGGCGAGCAGGTAGCGGCCGAAGGTCGGGCCCCGAACGCGGTAGTACCGGCCGAGAATCTTCTGTCGCATCTCGTCTGCGACGACGGTCGTGTCGAGTGCGTCCATCGCCATCTCCTTTGCCTCTTCGAGGGTGATTCCGGTCAGTTCCTCGGTCGCCGCCTCGTCGAAGATGACCTCGGTGACCTCCTCACCGTCGTCGAGGACGCCCTTGATGCGGAGGTCGAACTCGCCTTCGACCTCGCCGTGTTCGCTACAGCGGCCGTTCTGGAGGACGCGCGTGCAGTCGTCTTCCGGACAGCGCTTGATGAGCCCGGAGCCGGACTGGATGTCGACCAGCGCGCCCTCGGCCTCGACGCTGTCGTCGCCGACCTCGATTTCTTCGTCGAGTTCCTCGATGGTCGTCGTCCGGTTGAGCTTCACGGAGAAGCGGCCCTGGTACTCGTCGGTGACGACGTTACGCAGGGCGTAGGACTTCCCCTCCTCCAGGGAGGGCAGGTCGGACTTCGACCACTTCGTGAACTTGATTGTGCCCGTCTCGTCGCCCAGCAGACCGACCTGGGCCACGGCGTCGGCGCGTGGCTCCCAGAGCTCGACGACCGTCGCGCGGACGTCGACCCACTCCTCGGGGGCGTCGACGTCGGCGACGTTCACCTGCTCGTTGCCGCCGCCACCGCCGCCCAGCTGGTCGCGGTCCATGCCGGCCTCGTCGAGGTACGTGTTGACGACGCTCCGACGGGCCTCACTGATGGGGACCTGGTAATCGTTGACCAGCGTATCGAGGCGGTCGACGACGTCGTCGACGTCGATCTCTAGCTGGTCGGAAAACTGCTCGTGTATCTCTGTCGCGTGGGTACGCAAATCTGACTCAGTCATTGGCTTTCACTGTCTCCGCCTGGTTTTCGTTGGGAGACAGTCGACGGTTGGTCGTCTTCGGTAATAAACACTCGCCCAGCGGAGTGAAAGTGAAAACCGAGTGTGGTGTCGTCGTTGCGGGCGAGGACCACGCGAGAAGATTGATTTGTCGCGGGACACAACGGGTGGTATGGCCGACGACGACCGACTCGCGCGGCTCATCCGGGATACGTTACGGTCGGCCGAGCAGCAACTCTCCGACGCGAAGAAGGCCTATCAGAACGGCAAACGGTCGGCGAAGGCCGGCCTGCCCAGAGACGAGGAGGGACGGGCCCGCATCGTCTGTCGCCGCCACGCCGAGTACCGGGCGGTGTCGATGGACGAGCAGCGGCGGCCAGTGTGTTACGACGCGGAGAACCCGGACTGCCAGGGCTGTGTCGAGGACATCAGGGACGGCACGATAGAGACGTGGTGAGTGGCTGCCGGCGACGGATTCGTCCTGTCCTCGACACGCTCGGCAGTACAACACTTTAGCATCGTCCGGGTGAAGCCCAGGTATGGAGCGACCAATCGTCGCGCTCGTCCTCGCCGGGGGGACCGGAACGCGTCTGTATCCGGCGAGTCGGAGCGACCGGCCCAAGCAGTTTCTCTCCTTTGGCCGGGACCAGTCGCTGCTCGCCGAGACTGTCAGCCGGGTCGGGTTCGCGGACGAGACGTACGTGTTGACACGGGAGTCATTCGCCGACGGGGTGCGGGAGCGCGCCCCGAGTGCGGCGGTGTTGACCGAGCCGGAGCCGAAAGACACCGGGCCGGCGCTTCTGTACGGGGCCCACCGCATCCGCGAGCAGGTCGGCGACTGCGTCCTGTTGTGTCTGCCGAGCGACCACCGGATCTCGGGGCCGTTCGAGACGGTCGCACGGACGGCCGCGCGCGTCGCAGTTGAAACGGACGGGCTCGTCACCGTCGGCATCGATCCGGACCGGCCGGCGACCGGCTACGGTTACATCAAGCCCGGGCCATCCGAGAACGGCTTCGCGCCGGTCGAAACGTTCCACGAGAAGCCCGACCGGGAGACGGCGACGGAGTACGTCCGGGAGGGGTTCTACTGGAACGCCGGCCTGTTCGCGTGGACGCCGACCGCCCTCCTGTCGGCCGCGGCGTCCTCGCCGCTTGCACCCATGGTCGAGCGGCTAGAGGAGGACCCCGGAGCGGCGTTCGACGCCGTCGACCCGGTGAGCATCGACTACGCCGTGCTCGAAGACGCCAAGAACGCCTTCGTCGTCCCGGCGGCGCTGGACTGGGACGACCTCGGGTCGTGGGACGCCTTCGAGCGTGTCCTCGACAGCCAGAACGGGAACGCGCTGCTGGGTGATGCAGTCACCGTCGACGCCGCGGGGAACGTGCTTGCAAGCGACGGCCACGTCAGCGCCGTCGGCGTCGAAGACCTGGTGGTAGCGTCCTTCGACGACCGGACGCTGGTCGTCCCGAAAGACGAGGCCCAGCGAGTTCGCGAGGTGGTCGCAGAACTCCGGGCCGACGGGCAGTTCTGAGCGGCCCGGCGGCCGGGAGCGTTAGCTCCGCATCGCGCCGCCGTCGATGGGCAGGGCCGTCCCGGTGACGTAGGAGGACCGGGCCGACGAGAGGAAGGCGACGACGTCACCGAGTTCCTCCGGGCGGCCGACACGCTCCAGGGGCGCGTCGGACCAGGATTCGATGCCCTCTTCGTAGGAGTCGTACTCGCCGCGTTCGACGGCCGCCTCGACGAGTTCTTCGATTCGGTCCGTCTCGTGTGCGCCGGGCAGGACCGCGTTCACGCGGACCTCCGGCGCGAACTCGCGGGCCTGGGTCTTCATCAGGCCGATGACGGCGCGACGGACGGCGTTCGAGAGCACCAGGTCGTCGATGACCTCCCGGACGGAGCGGGAGGTGATGTTGACGATCGTGCCGGCCCCGGAGTCCCGGAGGTAGGGGTACGCGGTCCGGGTGGTCCAGACGGCGCTCATCACCAGCAGGTCGTAGGCGCTGTACCACTCCCGCTCCGTTGCCTCCATGAACGGCCCGGGGGCCGGACCGCCGGCGCTGGTGACGACGTGGTCGAGGCCGCCGAAGCTGTCGACGGTCTCCTCGACGAGCGCCTCGATCTGGTCAGGGTCAGTGATGTCGGCCGTCACAGCCAGGACGTCGCCGTCGCCGATCGATTCGAGCCGGGCCCGGGTCTCGTCGACGTGGTCCGGCGTCTGGCCGCAGACGGCCACGTCGGCCCCTTCCGCGGCGAGGGATTCGGCGCTCGCGAGCCCGAGTCCGCTTGTCGCGGCGGTACACAGCGCTGCGTTGCCATCGAGTTCGAGGTCCATGTCCGGAAGAAGTACCGACTGTCTCAAAGAAGTCCCGCTCGCTGACTGTCCCGTTGGCTGGTTCCCGCGGGCTGTCCTAGCTGCCCCAGAAGTTGTCCCGGCTCCCGAGACGCCGGCCGTCGTCGTCCGCGTCGTTGCCCGTCTCTTCAGCATCGGCATCGCCCTCGTCCGTCTCGGCCTCCGAGAGCTCCTCGTCCATCTCCAGTCGTTCGATCTCCTCGGCCCGGGCGTGGTTCGAATGGACCTTCGTCACCTTGACCAGCGAGCGGGCCGGCGGAAGCACGCCGTCGACCATGATGATGAAGCCGTCCTCGGTCCGTCCGACACCGGCACCGCTCTCGTGGATGTCCTCGACGTCGACGGCGACCTCCTCACCGATCTTGACTGGCTGGCTCTTGAGATCGGAGATCGGCTGATTGTAGTGATTGCACCACTCGGCACCGCCGCGGTCGCCGTAGTGGGTACAGCCCATCCCCTGGATTCGTTCGGTGAATTTGGGACAGTCGTCTGCGAGCGGACAGTCGGCCATATCAGGGGATAGCGTGGCCGCTGGCAAAACGCTTGCGACCCCACCCTAGCCCCGGGTAGCCCGTTATTACGTTTGAGATTTTCACCGGCACACACTTTACCGACTCTCGCTGGTTGCCGCGTAGCACTCGGCGGCACCCAGAGCTATGAGAACGCAGACAGTGGCAGGACTGGTTTGCCTCCTCTTGATCTGTACGTCCCCAGCTGCCCTCGGTGTCGAAGCGGGAACACCGACACAAATCGACACCGGCGACGCCGACAGCTCGATTTCTGTCCGGTACGCCATCGAGAGGCTGCCGAGCCAGACCGGTCGAGTGTGTGTGACAGCAACGATTGCGCGACCACAGCACGTCACCGGACTCTCGGTACGGACACCGGCGGAGACGACGGTCCTTCGAGCCGACGGACTCCGACCCGACGGCGACCGGTGGCGTATCAGCGATGATACTGAGACGGCACGGCTGACCTACACTGTGCCGGTCGGACTCACGACGACGTTCGGCCAGCGGACCGCCGACACCGACCGCTGGACGCTGCTGGCCAGACAGGAAGTGTCGCTGCGTGCCCGCTGGCGCTGGCACGTCGGGCCGCGGCCGGCGTGGAACGAGTCGCTCGCGCTCGCGGCCGGCCAGCGCGGTGTCGCCGGGGCCACAGCCGTCTACATCGGCCCCCACGAGAGAGAGACCAGAACAGTCGACGGCGACCGGATCACGCTCGTCGTCCCGGCGGCTGCGGACCTGCGACCCGGCCGTGCCGCCGTGCTGGACTCCATCAGCCACGCGAAGCGAGCCTCGACTGCCGGACCGGACCACGGCCACATCCGGGTGTTCGTCGCCCCGAACGAACTCGCGGCGGGCGGGTACACCCCGTCGAACGGCGAGTCGGACGTCATCGTCAACGCCGGCGAGCCCGTCCGGTCCCCGCTCAGCGTCTGGGTCCACGAGTACCGCCACACCCGACAGACCTTCGAGACGGCACCGGCGATGGACTGGCTCGAGGAGGGCAGCGCGGACTACCACACCGCGTTCTTCACCTACAGCGCGGGCGGCATCGACGAAAACCGGTTCCGGGAGCGGATTACGACCGAGCGCCACGAAACCGCCGACCTGACACGGCCCGATAGCTGGGACGGGCCGGGCGCACAGTACCACAAGGGGACACGCGTCGTCGCGGCCATCGACGCCCGTCTCCGGCAGGCGACCGACGGTGACCGAACGTTCGAGACCGTCCTCGACAGACTGACCCGGCAGGACGAACGGGTCACCCTCGCGCTGTTCGCCGAGACGGTGTCGGCTGTCGCCGGGGACGACCTCGACGCGTTTGTGCGGGAGAGTGTCACTGGCAACGCCCCCTCGGTCCCGGCCGACGCGCTCGCCGACCGAGACCTGCGACGAAGCGGCGCGGCAGATACGACCGACCGGCGGGCAAACGCCGCGCCGTCGGTCGATGACACTGCGGTCACAGCGACCAACCCCGCCGGCGGGAACAGGGACAGCCTCGACGCCGCCCGCCCAGTCACCGACCGCCACGGGGAGTGGACCGTGCTCGGGACGCTCGGCATGCTGTCGGTGCTACTGGCCCGTCGCCAGCGACCGTGACGCTCCCGGCTCTCGCTGTCCGCTCCGGAGGTCCCCCGAGCCACGGCGTCGCGTCCCGGCGGCGGTCCCGACCGAATATGTTCTTCCACAACTGTCATGCCGACTGCTTCCTTGCCAACCGACAATGGCATCACAGTCCATCTTCGAGCGGATCGGCGGTCGCGACGCGGTCGATGCGGTGGTCTCGGATTTCTACGACCGGGTGCTTGCGGACCCGGTGCTCGAACCGTACTTCGAGGAGACCGACATGGACCAGCTCCGCAGCCACCAGTCCCAGTTCATCAGCGCCGTCGCCGGCGGGCCGGTCGACTACGACGGGGACGACATGGAAACCGCCCACGAGGGCATGGGCATCACCGAAGAGGCATTCGGTGCTGTCGCGACCCACCTCGAAGCCGCGCTCCGGGAGAACGGCGTCCCCGACGACGACGTCGCGGCGATTCTCACGGAAGTCGCTGCCATGGAAGACGACATCGTGGAGGCGTAGACGGCCGGGCACCTGTCGATAAACAGCGTCGGTGCAGTCGGGCGACCGAACCCGGACTGTGTGGCGAAGCAAAGTGTCGCTGGAGCCCCTGGAGACCGAGACACCGACGACAGTCCCGGTGTTTCACCCATTTTTTCAAAACAACGGCTCGGTGTGAAAATGTCGCTGTTTCATACTCTTTGCCCGATAAGCCATTAGCGTGAAGGGTATGAAACCGTTACTTACCCCCCACTTGGGTTGCTGTGCCTCTGACAAGACATGCAAACCAACTCCGTAACGAGAGTAGTGTACCCTTCACTGCGATACACCGGGGAGCGTTTCACAGCGGACTAATCGGTGGCGACAGGCGTTTTTAGAGCAGCCAGCCGGTCACGGGCCGCTCGAAGGATAGTAGAGGGATGGTATCGATGACGCGTTCGCTTGCACCTGACGCTACGCTTCGGCCTGTAGCGTTGCTGTTCCCTGTACTATCGTTTGGGAATGACGGGGACGGTGAGATTCTCACTCGATGGCGAGACTCGCTTTCTCGTCTCGCGTAGTTCGACTCCCCTGCGTGCTGGGGTTCAGCACGCCTCGCATCGCTCGTCGGCGTCACGGGCACGGTGGGATTCTCACCCGATGCCAGACCTCGCTTCGTTCGGTCTGCCGTGGTTCGAACCCACGGTGTCGTTACTACTCACTGGCGTTCGCAGATAACGGGCACGGTGGGATTCGAACCCACGACCGTCGGATATCTTCCCCCGATGGCACAGCCAGCGGAGCTAGAAGTCCGACGCTCTATCCGGACTGAGCTACGTGCCCTCGATGTCGTGTACTTCCGGTGGTGACAAAAGAAATGCGAAACACAGTCGCCGGTCAGTCACCGTGGTCGAGGTCTTCCTCGACGTCATCGACCGTCGTGATAGCGTTCACGTTGCCGGTCTGTATCGCCGTCAGGCCGTCCAGATTGCAGAGAGCGTCGAGTTCGTCCTGCGTGGTCGAGATCAGGAGGTCGTCGAACTGGAGGTGGCGCTCGACGGTCGCGCCGGCGGCCGCCGCGGCCGCGGCGACGCGTTCGGGGTCGGCGTCGGGGGCCGTTTCGAGGACCAGGTCGACGGGCTCGCCCTCGATGGGGTCCACACGCAGACTCTCGACGGCACGGGAGACGTACATCACTCCGACGAGGGACCGCCGGGGCCTTGATTGTGCTGTTCGGGGCGGTCAAAACGGGCCTCTGCGACGGCGAAAGCCAGCGTACTGATGAGGCCCAGCAGCGTCCCGCCGGTGAGCATCACCGCGAGGTACTCCAGGTCCCGGACCCCGAGGAAGAAGGCGCTGACGGCGTGCAACACGACGGCGATCGAGAGGACGTAGAAGGGGGCGTTCAGATACCGCCAGCGGAAGCTCCCGTCGAGGTACTCGTCGGTCACGCGGCCGAGACTGGAGGTGATACCGGCGGCGGCGAACCACTGAATCGCGCCCGAGACCAGCGACGCGATCACTTCGAGGGCGTCGGGGTCCGTCTGGCGTTCGAGTTCCTGGACGCCGTTGACGCCGCCGATGGCGAGCAGTGCGGCCGCGACGACGTAGGTGATGATCGTCACGCGCCCGGCGTACAGCCCGGCCGTCGTTCGCTCGACCGCTTCGTCCAGTATCTTCTCGGCGCCGAGCCCGCGCGCGAGGATGTAGAGCCCAAGCAAACCGGAGATGACGCCCAGCGCGGAGCCGGGATACCCCAGCGCTTCGACGGCGATCGTCAGCGGGTAGATGAGCAGGAGGATGCCCAGCGGGACCAAGATTGTCCCGCGGGTCTCGGGGTCGTCGAGCACCTGCTTGATGGTGTAGTACATCGATTCGAGGTTCTGTGCCTGCCGGACGACGACGCGGCGGACGCCGTCGATGCGGACCCGCGAGCGGATGACGGGGACGACCGACTCGTCCTGTGCGCCGTCGGTGACCAGCAGCGCCCGCACGTCCTCGCTGGCCGCCAGCGACGCGAGGACGGTGTCGACCTCCTCGCCGACCGCCCGGTTGGCGGCGATGTCGCTCCCGTCGACGCCGGTGACGGCCGCGACTTCGACCGGTTCGTCGGTGATGCCGTCGTAGATGTGGACGCCCTCGAACAGGACGTTCACGTCGGAGTCCTCCGGGTCGTTCGAGGCCAGCGCCACCGCTGCGTCCACGACGGCGTCGCGCCCGATGACTGGCGTCTCGATGCCGGTCTTGCGGCCGAGGTCGTCGTCGAGGTCGATACACAGCACCAGCAGCATCTATCGGCGCTACGCCGTCTGTGTTTAACTTCTTTCGGGACTGTTTCACCCTGAGTCCGAGGGCGCTCCGCGTGTCCGCCGTTCGACGAGGAGCAGCGCGGCAAGCCCCAGAATGATTAGCGTGTACGCCGCTGCCGCGACGAACGCGGCCTGCTCGGAGGCGTACTCGCCGGTGCGGAAGATGATGGCCTTCCGGACCATCGCGATGACGCCCGTGTAGATGACCAGCCGGACGATGCGCCGGGTTTCGCTCTCCTGCGTGTACGCGACGACGGTCTGGTACACCTCGACGATAATGAAGAGGAGCAAGGCGGTGTCGATGAAACCGACGACGACCAGCGGATCGGTGATATCCCCCCGAACGGCGCTCTGGAATATCTGGAGGCCCAGGTCGAACACGCCGATAGCGAAGAGCAGAACCAGGACCAGCGCCGCGACGACCTCCACGTAACGGATAGCCGTCTCGCTGTATCCCAGCACCCTGTCGTCGAGCGTCTCTGCCTTCGGGAGCGCCCCACCGACCGGGTCTGTCTCCTCGTCATCCATACACACGAAACGGACCCCAGCCAATTCAAAGCGGTCCCTATCTGACATGGCCCGGGTCCGCCGGCCGCGGCTCGTAGGGCTCCTGTGTCACGCCCAGTCTGGCGACGAGCCACAGGACCGGGAACAGCAGGAGGCTGCCGAACACGAAGGGCGACCAGTAGCCGACGGCGAAGTACAGCCCGCCCATGACCGGCGGGCCGACGGTCCGGGCCAAGCTGCCAGCGCCCTGCGTGATACCGAAGGCGCTCCCCTGGACAGCCGCGCTGGCCCGCTGGGAGACCAGCGCCGTCAGCGTCACCGAGAGGATGCCGTTGCCGAGCGGCAACAGTGTCAATACGACCAGGAGGCCGAGCAGGTCGGCGGTGAGAAACGGGACGAGGACGGTCAGGTCTGGCAGGACCGAGCCGACGGCCCGCGAAGCCGGGATGGCACCGACGCCGACGACGAGCAGCCCGGTCCCGAAAAGCGAGAGCCGGACCGGGCTGTAGCGGGCCGAGAGCCGGCCGACGAGGACCCCCTGGGTGATGACCGCGAGGACGCCGATGTAGGTCAACAGGAGCGCGCTCTGGGCCGCGGTGTAGCCGTAGATGTCGGCGACGTAGGGGACGAACATCACCTGCACGCCGGAGAAGGCAAACGAGACCAGAAAGAAGGCCGCGAGTAGCGGGCGGAGGCCGGGGGTCGCCACCGCCGTCCGGAGCTGGGTAATCGACGAGGTGCGGTCGGTCGCTGTTGTGGTCTCCGAGACGGTTCTGGACTCCGGGAGGAACAGGAGGGCGACGAGCACGCCGGCCAGGCTCGCGGCCGCGGCGGCGAAGCTCGGGAGCGAGAACCGGGTTATCGGCACAGCTGCCGGCACGAGTCTGTCGACGGCGGCGACCGTGGCGTCGAAGCTCAACACCGCGCCGATGCCGGGGCCGAAGATGAACCCGAGGCCGAACGCGGCCCCGATAAAGCCCAGGGCGGCGGCCCGCCGTTCGGGCGGCGTCACGTCGGCGACGTAGGCCTGGGCCGTCGAGAGGTTGCCCCCCATCGCGCCGGCCAGCAGCCGGGAGAGAAACAGGAGCCACAGCGCGTCGGCCAGCCCGAACACCGTCCACGCGACGACGGAGCCACACAGCGACACCACAAGCACCGGACGGCGGCCGACGCGGTCCGACAGCGAGCCCAGAAGCGGCGCGAAGACGAACTGCATCGCGGAGTAGGAAGCAGCCAGCAGCCCGATGACGAACTCCGTCCCGCCCGGGAACGTGCGGGTGTAAAAGGGGAGAATGGGGATGATGATACCGAAGCCCAGCAGGTCCAGGAAGACGACGAAGAAGACGACCGCGAGGCCACGGCGGCGGCGGGACCCGGTGATACCGGCCCCGGTGTCTGTCATACGCACTCCTGGGTCGGGAAGCCGGATAAGAGCGCCGGGCTGGCAGGACAGCCAGGGAGACGACCCATGCCGTCCCATCCCACGCCAGGCCCGATGCGCACGCTTTTTCCCGCTGGGAGCGGTGGCTAGAGACAATGATTTCCGAGGGCTGCGAACAGTGCGCCAAAGGCGGCAAGATGGTGCTGTTCGTCTACGGCTACTGCGACCAGCGAGACTGCTTCTACTGTCCCCTCGGGGAGAACCGCAAGAACGTCACCCAGATGTACGCCAACGAGCGGCCCATCGAGGACGACACAGACGTCATCGAGGAGGCCAAGCGCATGAGCGCGCTCGGCACGTCTATCACGGGCGGCGAACCCCAGGAAGTCCTCGACCGGACCTGTCACTACCTGGAACTGTTGAAAGACGAGTTCGGCGAGGACCACCACACCCACCTCTACACCGGCATCCCCGGCGGCCGCGAGAACATGCGCCGCCTCTCGGAGGCCGGCCTCGACGAGATCCGTTTCCACCCGCCCTTAGAGCAGTGGGGCGACCTCCACGGGACCGAGTGGGAGGACATCCTCTACATCGCTCGCGAGGAGGGACTGACCCCCGCCTTCGAGATTCCGGGCATCCGGGCCGAAGAGGAGTTCCTCGACTTTCTGGACGAGGGCGCGGCGGACTTCTGTAACATCAACGAGTTCGAGATGTCCGACGGGAACTACCGCCGGATGCAGGAGGAGGGCTTCGAACTGAAAGAGGACCACATGAGCGCCGTCGAGGGGTCCCACGACATTCTGGAGACGATGGGCGACCACGAGAAGGTGTACTTCTGTACGAGCGTCTTCAAAGACGCCGCCCAGCACCGCTCGCGGCTCAAGCGGATGGCCCGCAACATCCGCCGGGAGTTCGACGACGTGACCGACGACGGGACGCTCGTCTACGGAAAGGCCTGGACCTCCGAAGCACGACTGGAGGCACTGGGCGTTCCCGAGGAGTACTACACCGTCAAGTCCGACCACGTCGAACTCGCCTGGTGGCTGCTGGAGGAGATGGTCGAGGAAGGCGACATCGAGAAGGGCGAGATCGTCGAACAGTACCCGACCTACGACGGGACGGTCGTCGAGCGGACGCCGCTGTCGGGCGGCGCGAGCGGCGACCGAGCCACCGCCGACGACTGACTGTGCGGCGAGCGATGCGAGGGTGAGCAGTGCGAACCCTCGATGCGAACGGGGAACGGAGTGACCCATGAGCGACGCGAGCCGTTTCACCGGACCGGACGGAGTGAGGGCCCACGTGTTTCAAGTCGAACGGAACCCTCGGTTCCGCTGACCGTGCGACCGGCGACGAAGTCGCCGTGAGCAGAGAGCGGGTCGCGCGTAGCGCGAACCCGATGCGAAAAAGGTGGATTGGCGGAGCTTTATCTGTCAGTCGAGCGAACAGCCGGTGACCCTCCATGCGCTTTGCCATCGACAGCGGCAAACTCCTGTACGCGCTCGGCGTCCTGTTCGCCGCGGCCGCCCTCCTGTATTTCATCCGGGACGTAGTGTTCGACCTCTCGATAACGGTGAAGGCGGCGCTGCTGTTGCTGGGTTTCGTCGCCGCTTTCACCGCGGGTGTGGCGGTCGAACGGGACGTCCTCGACGTGGTCGCGTTCGCCCTCAGCGGGGTGACCTACGTTGTCTTCGTCGGCTACGTCGTCGTTCGGTATCGACCCGGCGAGACGGGGACGTTTCTACTGCTTGCCGCCTCGGCGGCGCTGTTCGTCGGTCTCGGGTACGCACTGCGGGAGGGAATCCCGACGCCGTCGCGGCGAACGGCCGCAGTCGCACTCGGCGTCCTCCTGCTCGTCAGTGGCGTCCTCGTGGGTGCCGACGCGCTGACCGGTGGGGTGACCTACGGTGTCGAGACCAGCGATTCGGTCACCGTGTCGGTGCCGGACGCGGGGCAGGGTCCCGGCGGGTACCCGTACGTGACCCGGGAGATCGGGGCGGTCACCGCGTCGAACCCGTCGCCGTTCCTGCGGGCGCTGGCGCTGCCGACGCTGTCGGGCTGTCTGGTGGGGCCGACGGACCATCCCCGGGAGGGCGTGTACGTAGCCACCGACGCCCAGTGGGACGAAGATACTATCGGGGGCTCGACAACCAGGTCGTACACTCTCACCACCGAGTTGCCGATAGACCCGAATCGGACGGCGCCACAGACCTACGCCGTCGAGCAGGGGCTCGACTGTAGCGCCGAACGGGCCGAGCCGACGCTCGCGATTCAGGTCGGCGAGAGCGGGGAGTTCGACTGACTACTCGAGTTCCGTGAGACACTCCTGACAGTACGATGCGTCCTGCATGTTCGGCGTGCCACAGGCACCACAGGTCACGATTGACAGGTCTGTCTCCGATAACGGCGACGCCGAACCGTCGGTGAGTACGTCGACCGGGCGGTCACGCCCTGCCCCCGAGCGGTCCATGGTCTCGGCGCGCTGGGTGACCTGCTCGATGAGTTCGTCGTCACGCATCGCTTCGAGGCCGCGCCACAGCCCCAGAAACAGCAGCGTCGGCGCGACGATGACGAACAGGCCAGCGATGACGCGCAACGCCAGTTCCACCTGACCGAGTGGCATACTGTCACAATGGGCTGGAGCGTCGAGTATCCTTCGCCGCATCGGTCAGTCCGTGGAGCCTCAGACCGCGTCGACGGCTTCTTGCACCGTCTGGCTGAAGACAGCATATGAGTGGCCCTATTGTGACAGTCGGCGGCGGACTCGCTGTGGTCTTGCTCCTCGGGTTGAGCGCGTTCTTTTCCAGTTCGGAGATAGCAGTGTTCTCGCTACAGAAGGACTGGATAGCCCAACAGGCGGCGACGGGCGACCGACGCGCCCAGGTTCTACAGGAACTGTACGACAATCCACACCGCCTGCTTGTGACGCTGCTTGTCGGGAACAACATCGTCAACATCGCGATTTCGAGCATCATCACCGTCCTCGTCGCAAGCTATCTCTCGCCGGGGCCGGCGGTCGTCGCGACCACCGTCGTCACCAGCTTCCTCATCCTGATTTTCGGCGAGATCGTGCCGAAGGCGTTCGGCCTCGGCAACGCCCAGGACTGGGCGCTGACCGTCGCATCGCCGGTCCGGCTCGTCGAGCGCGTGCTCTCGCCGCTTATCACGCTGTTCGACGGCATCACCAGTCGCATAAACGCGCTCATTCCCATCGAAACGGACATCGAGAAGCCGTACCTGGATTGACGCCGGCCGGGTCAGTACTGGTACAGCGAGACGACGAAGGGGAGCTGGTTGTACATCCAGATCGCCAGCGGGAGACCGACGATTGTCAATGTCAGCGCGTACGCGACGCCGGTCCAGACGCCGCTGGCCCACCAGCCGACGAGGACGAACCAGACCGCGCGGACGAGCAGCGAGTACTGCGACCCCCCGTTAGTCCCCTCAACGAGGCGGTTGCGTCGCTTGAGCGTCAGGACCAGCGGCACCTTGTTTATCATCTTGATGCCCAGCGGGATGCCGATGATCGTGACGTTCAGGAACCACGCGACCGAGAGCCAGATGCCAGTCACCCACCAGCCGACGAGCAGGAACCACACCGCCCGGACGGGGAGGGACCGCTGTTCACTCATACCTGAACGTACCCCGTCGGGCATCATAAGCTTCCTGTCCAGCGTGAGAGGACAGAATCCGTCTTCGAACCGGAACGTCCCGTCCCGCTGGACGACGTCCCCGTCGACCTCGATGAACGAGTCCTCGCTCATGTCGACCGACCTTTTTCATCGTCGGGTCGCCTCCGGCGACCACTCCTCGAAAAACGTCGATGAAAATGCCGAACGCTCACTCCGTTCGCGTTCGGTACGTAGGCCCCGGACAGACACCCACAGCGACGATCTCAGCCCTCGAATCCGTCTTCGAACCGGAACGTCCCGTCCCGCTGGACGACGTCCCCGTCGACCTCGATGAACGAGTCCTCGCTCATGTCGACGATCATGTCGACGTGGACCGCCGACTCGTTCTGTTCGTTGTCCTCGCCGACGGTCTCCTCGTAGGCTCGTCCTACCGCCATATGAACGGTGTCGCCCATCTTCTCGTCGAACAGCATGTTGTAGGAGAACTGGTCGATGTCGCGGTTCATCCCGATGCCGAGCTCGCCGAGTCGGCTCGCACCGTCGTCGGTCGACAGGACTTCGCTCAGGAGGGCCTCGTTCTTGCCGGCGCTGTGCTCGACGACCTCGCCGTCCTCGAACCGGAGGCTGACGTCGGTCACCTCCCGACCCTGGTGGTACAGCGGCTTGTCGAACAGCACCTCGCCCTCGACGCTGTCGGGGACCGGTGCGGTGAACACCTCGCCGCCGGGGAGGTTCTTCTCGCCGTAGTCGTTGAGCGTCTCGTTGCCGGCGATAGACATCGTCACGTCCGTCGTCTCCCCGGAGACGATGCGGACCTCGTCGGCGGGGTCCAGAATCTCGACCATCTGGGCCTGGTGCTCGCGGACGGCGTCCCAGTCCTTGAGGACGGCGTCCCAGACGAAGTTCTCGTACCCCTCCGTGGAGGTCTGAGCGAGCTGGGCGTTGGCGGGCGCGGGGTACTGCGTGAGACACCAGGTCTTCGAGAGCCGTTCGTTCAACAGCGGCTGCTGGGACTGCTGGTAGGCGGCCGTCGTCTCGGGGTCCACGTCGCTGGTCTCGGTGACGTTGTCACTGCCCTTGATAGCGATGTAGGCGTCCATCTCCTCGTACAGGGCCTCGACGTGGCTCGGCGTCTCGAACTCCGCCCGGTTCCGGAGATAGGCGCGGCGGAACCGCTCGCCGAGGCGGTCCTGCACGACGAGCGGGTTGGCGCCGCGGTCGGCGGCGAATTCGTGCAGCGCGATGACGAGGTTCTCGGCCTGCGGGTGGGCGTCGATGACGAGGTTGTCGCCCTCACTCAGGTCGATAGAGTGGTCGACGATGACCTCTGCGTGTTCGCGAATACGTGGGTCCATACAGATAGGCACCGCCGGCGGCCCCTAACCGTTGCCCTCCCGGCTACTTCTTCTTGCTCTGCTGGAGCCCCTCTTTGAACCCCTGAAAGGTCCGCCGGAGCATCAGATACATGAAGAAGAAAAACAGGAGCACAGCAGCGAGGAGCGCGTACGTGAGCGGGTCGGCCATACTGACAGTTATCCAGCCGACAGATAAATCTTTTCGGGAACCGCGCTTTCGGGCGGCTACCCAGCGATTTGGGAGGGTAAAATGCGGGTTTGACCGATAGCTACAACGAACGCTGTGCTTTGGCAAAGACTCATAATCCCATAGAACATACAACCAGTCATGTCGTTGCTGCCTTCTCGGGACCCGGCGACCCCGGACGCCGAACCCCGAGTCATCGGTGTCGACAGTGATGATGCGGACGACGTGCTGTCGGCACTCTCGGCAGAGACAGCGCGAAACTTACTGTCAGAGCTAAACAAGGAGCCGGCACCGCCGTCCGAGCTGGCCGACCGGGTGGATACGTCCCTACAGAACGCGCAGTACCACCTGAAGAAACTCGAGAACGCCGGTGCAGTCGAGGTCGTCGATACGGCGTACTCCGAGAAGGGCCGCGAGATGGACGTGTTCGCGCCGGCCAACCAGCCGCTCGTCATCTGTGCCGGTGACGAACAGGAGACCTCGGGGCTTCGGGCGGCGCTGGCGAACATCATCGGCGGTCTCGGTATCATCGCCTTCGCCAGTCTGCTGGTCCAGCAGGTGTTCGGGAGCGGGGTGGGGTCGCTGTTTGGCGGCCCGACAGTGTCTTCGGGGAGTGCAGACACCGGTGGCCGGGACCCGAGTTTCTACGGCGAGAACGTAACCGTGACCGACGGGGGCTTCGAGGCCACCGCGGGCGCGCTCGATACCGCCGCACAGGGCGGTGCCGAGGCCGCCGCCGCTGCGATTCCGCCGGGGCTGGCGTTTTTCGCCGGCGGCGCGTTCGTCGTCGCGGGCATGGCGGCGCTGTGGTATCTGCGCCAGTAACCATCGCTGCTGCATTCGCTCAGAAAATACAGATAAAACACCGACCAGAAGCTACGGTGCGCTCATCGTTCGATGATAGTAGTCGAGAGCGGCGTCCCGTCCGGTGAGCGAAGGCGGACGCGAACGTCGCCGGCCATGACGTCCAGTTCCGCGTGGGCCGGCTGATAGCGCCGCGGGTCGGCGTAGCTGCCCGGGTTGACCAGCGTCCAGCCGCCGAAGTCAGTCAGTTCGGGTCTGTGTGAGTGCCCGACGACGACGACGTCGGCGTTTTCCTGCCGGGCCAGCATCCCGAGGGCGGTCTCGGTGTGCTCGTGCCCGTGCACGACGACGAACGTCAGCCCCTCCCAGGAGACGGTCGCAACGTCGGGGAGTCGGGCGCGGACCGCCGGTCTGTCGTTGTTCCCGACGACGCCGGTCAGCTCTCGACACTCGGCGTCGATGGCATCGAGAACCTGTTCGGTCATGAAATCGCCCGCGTGGAGGACGTGGTCGGCCTCGCGGACAGCCTGGAGTGTCCGGCCCGTCAGTCGATGGTCGTCGGTCCCGTGGGTATCGGAGATGACAGCGAGCATACCGGCGGTAGTGGAGCCAGGTATAAATCCAGAAGCATTTTGCGTGACGGTTGTGACGGAAAAATAATGGCAGGGAGCAAGTCAGTCGTCATCGCCGCACTGATAGCCAACGGCGCGATTGCGATTCTGAAGTTCTTCGGGTTCCTCCTGACGGGGAGTGCCGCGATGCTGTCGGAGACGTACCACAGCATTTCAGACACCGGAAACCAGGTGTTCCTGCTCATCGGGATCCGGTTCAGCGAGCGGGAGCGTGACCGTCGCCACCCCTTCGGCTACGGCAAGGCGCAGTTCTTCTATAGCTTTCTGGTCTCCGTGTTCCTATTCGGTATCGCCGGCTGGGAGAGCGCGAAACACGGGTACAGTCAGTTGACTTCGGGGGGTCACGGCGGCGGGGGACACGCCGGCGAGGCCGTCGAGTTCCTGTTCATCTCCTTTACCCCGCCGGCCTGGCTGGACCCGCTGTGGGTCAACTACACCGTCCTCCTTGGGGCCTTCGCCTTCGAGACGTACGCGCTGGTGAAAGCTCGCGCCGAGATGCAACGCCAGATAGACCGCAACGACTGGTCGGGCTACCGCGAGGCGTTCCGCAAGACGAGCGACGTGACGACGCTGACCGCGCTGACCGAGGACACCATCGCGCTCGCCGGCATCGTCATCGCGCTGGTCGGCCTGTTCCTCGAACAGCAGACCGGCAACCCCTTTTTCGACCGGATCTCCGCGCTGCTCATCGGGATTATGCTGATGGGCTTTGCCCTGGCGCTGGCCTGGGAGAACAAGCGGCTCCTGCTGGGGGAAAGTCTCCCGATGGACGAGGAGCAGCGCCTCCGTGATGTCGTCATGCAAAACGAGTACGTGGATGACATAATCGGCTTCCGAACGGTCTACTTCGGTCCGAACGAGGTCATCGTCTTCGCCGACCTGCGGTTCGGTTCGGCCCTCGACGCGGAGTCGATGGACGACGAGATAACGGCCCTCGAATCGGCCATGCAGGACGCCAACGGCGACATCAGGAAAGTCTACATCGAGCCGGAACTGTAGGGGTCGTCCTCCTCCAGCCACCATGGAATCGGGACGCGGTCGATGTCGGTCGTGACCGTCATCGTCGTGTCGATGTCCGGCCGGTCCGGTCGCCGTTCGGCGTGCTCGACGTATCTGATGACCCCCTGCCGGTCGACGTACAGCTGCGACAGCTCGATTTTGGACCCGTTCGCGGCTGTCTCCGTCGGGGTCAGAACGGCGACCGGCCGCCCGTTCCACCTGAAGGAGTCCACCTGCCGGTACTCGGTGTTTGACAGGAGCCCTCGGAGCAGGTTGACCCCGGCCGGCGAGGCGACCAGCGACGTGTTCGACGTTGCAGGGGTAGCGGCGTAGGGGGTATCGGGGTCGTCCCGGACGTTGGTGTACACCGTCCCGTCGGCGAGGACCACGTCGTCGGATATCGGGCCGAACCGCCGCCGGACGCGCCACACCCCCCGCTCCCGGTCTAGCCAGACGTCGAGCGTGTTCTGTGGGCCCGCCTGTTCGACGTGTCGGTGAAAGCTCCGGGTCGAAAGCGCCCGCTCGTGACGGTCGAGCAGTCGGTCCACGTCGACCGTCCCGTCGCTTGTCGGGACCGCCACCGTCGCGTCCGCCGAGCTAGTGGGAACCGGCGCCGGCGTCACCGGGTCGCTATCGCCCGCCGTCGGGCCGGCCGGGAGGAAGCCGGAACAGCCCGCGAGAAGCGCGATACCGACGGCGAGCGTGACGCGCCACATGTGTTCCAGGAGGGGCGCTCGCGGCAAGTAGCTGTGGGGGCGAACCCTTTTGCCGGTGAACGGCCAATCGGGGCACGTGGCAACGACGGACGACGGCTACATGCGGTTTTTCCCCTTCGAGGAGCCGTACGACCATCAGCAGGAGGCGATGGGAACGATATACGACGCGCTCGAGGAGGGGCGTGACGTGCTGTTCGAAGGGGCGTGTGGGACCGGGAAGACGCTCGCGTCGCTGGTCCCCGCGCTGGAACACGCCCGCGAGACGGGCAAGACCGTCGTCATCACGACGAACGTCCACCAGCAGATGCGCCAGTTCGTCGAGGACGCCAGAGCGATCACTGACCAGGAGCGCCTGCGAGCGGTCGTCTTCCGGGGAAAAGGGTCGATGTGTCACATCGACGTGGACTACGAGGAGTGCCAGGCGCTACGTGACACGACCCGTGACCTGGTCGACGTAGAGAGCGACATCGCCGAGTTGGAACAGCGCGAGGGGGAACTCCTCTCGGACGGCCAGGCGGGCAACAGCGAGGCGATGGAGGCCCGCAACGCAGTCGTCGAAGAGCTCCGCGACCTGCAGGACGAGCGAGAGGAGATCGAGACCGAGCGCTCGACCTGCGACCACTACTACCGGAACCTCACCGTCGACACGAGCGAGTTCTACGCGTGGCTGTTCGACGACGTTCGGACGCCCGACGACGTGTACGAGTACGCCCACCGGAAAGGGATGTGCGGCTACGAACTGCTGAAAGAGGGCATGGACGGCGTCGACCTCGTGGTGTGTAACTACCACCACCTGCTTGACCCGACTATCCGCGAGCAGTTCTTCCACTGGATCGGCCGCGAGCCCGAGGACATCATCGCCGTCTTCGACGAGGCCCACAACGTCGAGTCGGCCGCCCGCGACCACGCCCGGCGCACGCTCACCGAGAACACGCTCGACCAGGCCATAGAGGAACTCGACGGCGAGGAGGACGCCCGGACCGACGCCGCGGCCAACGTCATCGGGACGTTCCGGGACGCCCTCGTCGAGGCCTACGAGGACGCCTTCGAGTTCGGCGGCCGCGAGGCCGTCGACGAGCACTGGGACGACATCACCATCGCCAACGACGACCGGAAGGACGACCTGACGCTTTCCTTCCTCCAGGGGTACACCGGCCCCGGGTTTCACGACGAACTGGACCGCGCGCTGGAACTCGGCCGGGACCTCGACGCACGCTATCAGAAGGCGTTCAAGGAAGGCGACCTGGATACCAGAAAGGAGTGTCAGACCCTCCAGGCCGCCGGCTTCATCGCCGACTGGCTCGACGAATCGGACGACACCGGCCAGTATCCCGTGGTCAGCGTCCGCCGTGATGAGACGACAGACGAGGTGTACGGCCGCGCGGAGCTGTATACTTGCATCCCCGAGGAGGTCACCCGTGACCTGTTTTCCGACCTCCACGCCGCCGTGTTGATGAGCGCCACGCTGCGGCCCTTCGACGTGACCGAGAACGTGGTCGGCGTCGAGGACCCGGTGACGATGGCCTACGGTGCACAGTTCCCCGAGGAGCGCCGCCGGACCTACGCCGTCGACGGTCCCGCGCTGTTTTCCAGCGAACGGGACGACCCACAGACCCAGCAGCGCATCGCCCGCACGCTCGAAGACATCGTGCGCTTCACGCCCGGAAATACGCTCGTGTTCTGTCCGTCCTACAGCGAGGCCGAGCGCTACCACGACATGACCGCCGTGAGCGCGACGCGGTACCTGGACGAGCCGGGAACCCAGGCACGGGACCTCCGGGAAGCCTTCACCGACGGCGACGACGGCGTCCTCTACACCTCGCTGTGGGGGACGCTGGGGGAGGGCGTGAGCTACGACGGCGACGACGCCCGGACCGTCGTGGTCGTCGGCGTCCCCTACCCGCACCTCGACGACCGCATGGACGCCGTCCAGGACGCCTACGACACGGCATTCGGCGAGGACGGGGACGACGCGGGCTGGCGCTACGCCGTCGAGATTCCGACAATTCGCAAGACCAGACAGGCCCTCGGGCGCGTGGTCCGCTCGCCCGAGGACTTCGGCGCGCGCATCCTGCTTGACAAGCGCTACACCGAAGCCGCCGAGATGGAGATGCACGACTACGCCGTCCGCGGGACCTTCCCGCCGGAGGAGCGCCGCGAGATGGTCGATATCGGCCCCGAGAAGCTCAAGTTCGCGATGCTGAACTTCTATCAGGACATGGACGCCTACGACGGGCCGCCGCCGAAGCCCTGAGTACGGGTTCGAGCGTAGCGAGAACCCGCTTTTTCCCCAGGTTTTTGTGCAAGCGGTTGCCGAAGTGAGCCCTGTGAGCGAGGCAACCCAACGCACAAAAAGTGGATGCCGACACCTACGACGGCCGCCGCCAAAGCCCTGAGGTGGCTGTGACCTACCTGCAGCAGTGACCGACCGCAAACCGGATGTTTTGAAACCCTCCACGCGAAACTCGGGGGCAATGCTAGTCGCCTTCGACTTCGACGGGACGCTCTCCGACTCGGAGATGACGGTCCTGCTCGGGAGCCAGAACGGGACGGCCGGGGACATGGCCGACATCACCGAGCGCGCGATGAACAACGAGATCGAGTACGCAGAGAGCCTCCGAAAGCGGTGTGCGCTGCTGGAGGACCTCCCCGACGAGCAGGCCCAGGCGGCCTTCGACGAGGTCGCCCTGCGACCCGGCGCGGCGCGGGTCATCGAAGCCCTGCGGGACGCCGGCGTCTACGTCGCCATCCTCACCGGCGGGTTCGAGCGCGGCGTCGAGGCTGCACTCGAAACGGAGGGGGTCGAGGTCGACGCCATCGTCGCCAATCGGCTGCTCGTCGAGGACGGCAGACTCACCGGCGAGGTCCGCGGGCCGCTCATCTCCGGGACGAAAGACGACGCGATGGAGGTCGTTACCGCCGTCACCGGCGAGGACCGGGACACGACCGTCGCCGTCGGCGACGGCGCCAACGACCTGCCGATGCTCGAAGTCGCGAACCTGGCAATCGGCTTCAACCCGAAGCCGGCCGTGGCGCCGTCGTGTGACAAGACAGTCGAGACGATGGACGAGCTGTACGAGCTGCTGGAAGCCGAAGAGATTCTGTAGCGCAGTCTCCGTGTTCGCCCCTCGCAGTGCCGGACGCTACGGGTAGACAGGTTCGGAACCGAAAACAGGGAGTGGCACGCTCCCCACGGATGCGAGCATTCGTTGTCGGACCAATGACAGATTATGGTTGAGCGTGAACCGACGCGTGCTCGCCACCGGCGACGGTTCATTGAATACGTGAACCTCTCTCGTAATAAGCCTAGTGAATAGGATGATTATTGCGGTTCTTTGATACGGACGTCCACAGATAGTCCGTAGAATGTTTCGTCTTTGGTTAGTTGGTTGCCTGGCCGATGGCCTGGTCGAGGTCGGCTTTGATGTCCTCTACGGACTCGGTACCGACGGAGAGACGGACCATGTCGTCGGTGACCCCGGCGGCGGCCTTTTCCTCGTCGGTGAGTTGCTGGTGGGTGGTCGAGGCCGGGTGGATGATGAGCGTCTTCGCGTCGCCGACGTTGGCAAGCAGGGAGGCGATCTCCGTCGATTCGACGGTCGTCCGGGCGGCGTCGTACCCCGCTTCGAGGCCGAACGTTATCATGCCGCCGTAGCCGCCGTCGAGGTACTCGCTGGCGGCGTCGTGGGTCTCGTGGTCTTCGAGGCCGGGATAGGTGACCCAGGAGATTTCGGGGTGGTCGGCGAGGAACTCGGCGACGCCCATGGCGTTGTCGCAGTGGCGGTCCATCCGCGCGGGCAGCGTCTCCAGGCCCTGTATCGTCTGCCAGGCGTCGAAGGGGGACTGCTGACAGCCCAGGTCACGGAGGCCGCGGGCGATAGCGGCGTAGGTAAAGGCCGCGTCACCGAACCGCTCCCGGAAGTTGACGCCGTGGTACGCGGGGTTGTCGCCGGCGATTTCGGGGTACTTGTCGGCGTGGTCCTCCCACGGGAACGAGCCGCCGTCGACGAGAACCCCGCCGACGGTCGTCCCGTGGCCGTGGATCCACTTCGTCGTCGAGTTCCAGACCAGGTCGGCCCCGTGCTCGATCGGGTTACAGAGGTACGGCGTCGCGAAGGTGTTGTCCACGAAGAAGGGGACGCCGTGGTCGTGGGCGATATCGGCCAGCCGTTCGAAGTCGGGCGTGACAAGCGCCGGGTTGCCGATGGTCTCACAGTGAACGTAGGCCGTGTTCTCGTCGATGGCGTCGGCGTAGGCGTCGTAGTCGAGCGTGTCTACGAAGCGGGTCTCGACGCCGTTGCGCGGTGCGGTGTGTGTGTAGTAGGTGTAGGTCCCGCCGTACAGCGACGACGCCGTGACGACGTTGTCGCCGACGTCGGCAAGCAGGAACGTCGCCAGGTTCAGCGACGCCATCCCGGAGGCCGTAGCGACCGCGCCGACGCCGCCCTCCAGCGCCGCCAGCCGTTCCTGCAGCATGCCGACGGTGGGGTTCATCAGCCGCGAGTAGATGTGGCCCGGCTTCTCCAGTGCGAACTGCTTGGCCGCGTCCTCGGCGTTCTCGAAGACGTAGGAGGTAGTCTGGTACAGCGGCGGCGCGCGCGAGCGGGTCTCGGCGTCCGGCTCTTCCTGCCCGACGTGCAGCGCGTCGGTTTCGAATCCGTGGTCTTGGTCGTCACTCATACTCTCCGCTTTCACCTGACGGGTCTTAATTGCGACTCCATCGGTCAGGCCCGCCTCTGCTACGAGATACCGGTGATTCTTCGGGGCGTTTTTACGCGGATTCTGGCCTGGACGGTCGGTAGCATCGGTATCGTACTTCTGGGAGAACATATATCGGAGTGTCCGGGCCGGAAGCGAGTGGCGCGACGACTGTCGCGCCCGAGCGACCCGGGGAAGGGCAGGCCTGCTGGCGTGAGTGGTAGTAGCATACCGCGGGCCGGCGGCGCGCGGTTTCACCGGTCGTGAACGCAGTGAGCGACCGGCCTTTTTCGCCCACGTTTTTGCGCCGAGCGGTGCGCGGAGCGCACCCGAGGCGGAAAAAGGTGGTTTAGCTGAACTTCCGGACCGTCATCGAAAGCGTATCCAGGTCCAAGATCGGCGCGAAGCCGGCGTCCGGGTCGATGTTGACGCTCTTCTGGAACTCGGTCTGGGCCTGCCAGCACCCGGAGTTCAGCGCGAGCACGTTGTGGTACTCCCCCCAGCCGAGCTTGTGGACGTGACCGGTGTGGAACACGTCGGGGACCTCCTCCATGACCAGATAGTCGCGGTCCTCTGGGGCAAGCCGGGTGTGGCCGCCGTACTGAGGCGCGACGTGGCGCTTCTTCAGGAGCTGGTACATCGCCTTGTGTGGCTCCTCGTAGCTTGCCTCCTCGTCCGGGAGTTCGGCGATGACCTCGTCGAGCGAGACGCCGTGGTACAGCAACACTGTGACGCCCTCGACGGTGACCAGCGAGGGGTTGGAGTGGACCTGGGCGTCGTGGGCGGTCATGATGTCCCGGAGTTCCTCGTCGAAGCCGGGCTGGGGCTCGGCCAGCCGAACGGCGTCGTGGTTGCCCGGAATCATCCGGATCTCCATGTCGCCCGGAACTTCCTTGAGATACTCCGAGAACGCGCGGTACTGGTCGTAGATGTCGACGATGTCCAGTTCCTCGTCTTGCTCGGGGTAGATGCCGACGCCCTCGACCATGTCACCGGCGATGAGGAGGTATTCGACGTGTTCGGCCTCCGGCGTGTGGAGCCAGTCGGTAAAGCGGTGCCAGGCGTCCTCCATGAACTCCTGACTGCCCACGTGGACGTCGGAGATGAGCGCCGCCTGGACGTGGCGGTCGGCGGTCGAGGGGCTGTGGGTCCGGGGGACGTCCGGGAAGTACAGCGAGTCCACGAACAGGATGCCGGCGTCGTCGGCCAGCGTCCCCTCGACGGCGATGACCTCGTCCATGAGCAGCTGCTGGACCAGGTCGGCGATGGGGCGGTCTTTCATCACCAGACAGGGGAAGGTCCCGTTCGTGTCTTCCAGTTCGACCAGCCAGTGCCCGCTGGCGGTCGAACGGATATCCGAGACCATCCCGATGAGCGCGGCCTCGCTGCCGCCACCCATGTTCTCGATGGCGTCGGTCGGCCGGTGGTTCACTCTGCCGCGGAGTTTGCCTGCCAGTTTCTCGTAGCGGTCCCGGAAGACAGCGACGAAATCCGAGTACTCGCCGGTCCCGGTTGAGTTGCCGGTCATGTCGTTTGCGACCTCGATGGCCCGCAGGGATGCGTCGACGTCCCGTGACCCCCCTGTTTCAGGTGGAACCGACCCGCCCGAGTCGGTCGCTGTGTCGACGTTCGTTCCAGTTGAAACAGAGGGGTGTGGCTGGGGCGAAGCGCCGGGAGTTCCGTCTCCAGCGCCAGGTTCGGGATTCGTCTTGCTCTCGGTGCCGTCTGTCGCTTCAATCACAGATTCGACGTGATCGGTCGTCAGCTTCAGCGCCTCGTCGGGGAGCGTTTCGAGTGCGCGTTCCAGTGTGGTCGCCGGGTCCGGCGTGTCGGCGATCCGAGTCACTGCCTCGCGCTCGGCGTTGTAGCCGCGGCTCGCGAGTTCGCTGACGATGCGTGCCGGCGTCTCGAGGGGCACGTTCCACACTCCGTGTCTGCGGGCAAAAGGATAGCGGACCGGCAGCCGTCACAAGATTGATACGCCGCTGTCGGCAATCCGAGATAGAATGGGCCGGGACGGGTCGACCAGCAGGACGCCTCCGGACGGTACAGACGAGTCTGTGGAGGCAAGCCCCCCGTTTCGTTTCGGCCTGTACCTCCGTGATATCGGAACGAGCGTCGGGGCGGTGGTGCTGGTCGGGGCGTTCCTGTTTGCCGTCAGTGGGGTGTGGCCCCCGCTTGTCGCCATCGAGAGCGGGAGCATGGAACCGCACATCGAGACCGGTGACATGGTGTTCATCATGGACGCGGAGCGGTTCCCCGGCCAGGACGCTCGCCATGGCGTTGTGACGGCAGCCGCCGGTACTGAGTCGGAATATCGGACCTTCCAGCGCCCGGGCGACGTCATCGTCTTCGAACCCAACGGCAACGAGCGGCGAACGCCGGTCATCCACCGCGCGATGCTGTGGGTCGGTGCCGGCGAGAACTGGTACGACCGGGCGAACCCGGAGTACGTCGGGAGCGCGGACGGCTGTGACGACCTCCGGAACTGCCCGGCGCCGCATGGCGGATTCATCACGAAGGGCGACAACGAGGTCACCAACAGTCGGTACGACCAGGTGACCGGAGCGAGCACTGTCGTGCGTCCGGAGTGGGTCGTCGGTACCGGTGCCTACCGAATCCCGCGGCTCGGATTCATTCGGATACAGCCGTCCCAGCTATGGAGCGCGTCACCGTCGATACCGGTCGCGAAAGGGCCAACGCAGGCGGTGACCTGACCGAACCGGGGCACAGCGTTCGGTCCGACAACAGAAAGTTGATTGGTCGCCTCCGAGTATTCGCGGTACGAATGGCCGGGCCAGACAGTCGGTCGTCGGACGGGGCCGAATCCGAGAGACCGGGAGGCATGGTGTACGTGACCGATATCGTCAGTAGCGCCGGCTCAGTCCTGCTCGTCGGCGCGTTGCTGTTTGCCATCAGCGGGGTCTGGCCCCCGCTCGTCGCCATCGAGAGCCCGAGCATGGACCCCCACATCAAGGAAGGCGACCTCGTGTTCGTGATGGAAGAGAAGCGGTTCTCCGGGCCGGGCGACCACCACGGCGTCGTCACGGCGGCAAGCGACGACAGCTACCGGAAGTTCCAGCGCCCGGGCGATGTCATCGTGTACCAGCCCGACGGCAACGGCCGACAGACGCCGATCATCCACCGCGCGATGCTGTGGGTCGAGGAAGACGAGAACTGGTACGACCGGGCGAACGAGAACTACATCGGGAGTGCCGACAGCTGTGAGGAGCTCACCTCCTGTCCGGCCGACCACACCGGATTCATCACCAAGGGCGACAACAACGGCCGGTACGATCAGGTCGGGTCCAGTCCCATCAGCGAGCCGGTCAAACCCGGCTGGGTCGTCGGGACTGCGGAGCTACGGGTCCCCCTGCTGGGACAGGTCCGACTCCAGTGGAATCAGGCCGGAGCGACGGAACCGGTGGCGACCACGAACGAAACGGGGTCGACAGCAGTGAACGCGACGGCGGCCGGATAGGTCGTATCACCAGGGGGACTGTTTCATCTGCAACGGCGGAGACGACCAAACGACGACACAGTTCGCGGGTCAGTTGTCGAACCGGGCCTGGACGAACGGCTGAACGTCGTCGATATCGCCGAGGCGGGAATCCGACAGGAGCACCGCCTCCGTCTCCTCGGTCGGAACTGACAGGGAAATCTCCTTGGTCCGGCCGTACCGGCCCTTCGAGACGACGACGGCGTTGACGATGCCGAGCATGTCCAGTTCCGAGATGAGGTCGGTGACGCGGCGCTGTGTCAGGATGTCGGCGTCGATCTCCTCACAGAGGTTCTTGTAGATGTTGAACA
The DNA here is from genome assembly GCF_032027985.1 of Haloarcula sp. 1CSR25-25. Classification (NCBI taxonomy): domain Archaea; kingdom Methanobacteriati; phylum Methanobacteriota; class Halobacteria; order Halobacteriales; family Haloarculaceae; genus Haloarcula; species Haloarcula sp. 1CSR25-25. Next base: position 781,865 of record NZ_JAHYBW010000001.1, on the reverse strand, counting down.
CCTCGCCGGTGTTGATGTTGTGGACGCCGTTTTTCTCAAGCAGGATGATGGCAAAGAGGACGATCTTCGACTGCGTGGGCAGCGTCCGGACGACCTCCACGACGCGGTCGAGTTCGATCTTCTCCTGGGCCTGCCGGACGTGGTCTTCGAGGACGTTGTCCGTCTGGTCGCGCTCGGCGAGTTCCCCGGCCGTCCGGAGGAGGTCCAGCGCCCGCCGTGCGTCCCCGTGTTCCTGTGCGGCGAAGGCCGCACACAGCGGGATGACGTCCTCGGTGAGCGCGTCGCCTTTGAACGCCACGTCCGAGCGCGCCTGGAGGATGTCCCGGAGCTGGTTCGCGTCGTAGGGCGGGAAGACGATCTCCTCCTCGCCGAGGCTGGATTTGACCCGCGGGTCGAGGAAATCAGTGAACTTCAGATCGTTCGAGATGCCCATAATGGAGACGCGAGAGTTCTCCAGTTCGGAGTTCATCCGGGAGAGGTTGTACAGCGTGTCGTCGCCGCTTTTCTCGACGAGCTTGTCGATCTCGTCGAGCATGATGACGACAACGCGCTCGTGGTAGTCGACGGCGTCGAAAAAGGAGCTGTAGACCCGGTCTGTCGGCCATCCAGTCATCGGAACTTCCTCGAACTCGGACTTGTCGGCTTCCAGTGACTCGATTTCAGTTTCGACGTCGGCGACGGAGTTGAACGCCGTCTCTTCGAGTGCAGCCGTGTTCTCGTGTGCGCGCGACCGGAGGTCCTCGAGTTCAGCGACGCGGTCGTCGATGAGCTGGACGTTCTTGTCGATGAATTTGTTCGCGAGCTGGGCCAGCACCCGGTACTGGGTGTCTGTCACCTCGCAGTTGATGTACTCGACCTCGCAGGGGACCTCGTACTTCTGTGACGTCGTTTCGAGTTCCTCGCTGACGAACTTCGCGGACGCGGTTTTCCCCGTTCCCGTCTTCCCGTAGATGAGGATGTTCGACGGCGTGTCACCGCGCAACGCGGTGACGAGGATCGTCGCCATGTTGTTGATCTGCTCCTCACGGTGAGGGAGTTTGTGCGGGGTGTACGAGGGGCGAAGGACCTCTTTGTTCTCGAAGATGGGTTCGCCTTCGAGGAGGTCGTCGAACAGGCCGCGGGACGCCTCGTCCGAAGGGTCGTCGGAGCCAGCGTCGAGGTTGTCGAGGATAACGTCGTCGAGGTCGGACGGGCCGGACGACGTTCCGACGTCCGCTTCGACGTCGAGTTGCCCGTCAGTGTCGTTCGACGTTTCTGTCGTCGACGGATCAGACGGCGGGTCCGAGTTGTCGTGTTCGTCAGTCATAATCGAGAGAGTTCCCCTTCGTTTCGTGTGGAGAGAGTTGGAGACACCGGAACAGAGGGAGCGAGGAGCGTCAGTACCGTCGTTCGTGAGCATCACCGCTCTCCGGTGCGTCCAGTTGAACCACATGAACCGTACCGTGAGTAGATATTAAATATTTCGGTACACTTCCCATGAAATATACATGTTGGCTTATTGATTTGTTGTGTCCCATGGCTATCGTTGACTTATCTGGAAGTGCAGCGCCGGTAGACTCGATAGCCCTCCAACGACGGTACGCTGGCGAGCTGTCGAAGTTGTAGCGGTCGGATCGGTGGGGACCGACGGACGATCCGGCCGCGGTCGGGAGCCGCGGGAGAACCCCAACCCCCCCACCCCTTCGTTTCCGGTGGAACGGGGAACAGACCCGGGGTGGGGGGAGGGGGCCACCCTACCTGTGGCCTAGTAAGAAGAAAGATTTAATATACTATATCATAAACCAAAACCGCACTAACCAAAACAAATAACTAGAAGACAGCTGTATCCCGTTTTCTAGCATCTAGGCCGCTCTAGCTAGTGTCGTCGTGTGTCGCACCGATCTGAACTGTCGGTCCGTTCCCGATCTGATCCCCTGTTGACCCACCCCCTCCCCAGGGGGCTTCCGGGTTCCACTTGAAACGAAGGGGTGGGGGGCTAGGACGGTCGGGCCAGCTCCGACTCTGACGACTGCGTTCCACCTGAACAGATCCCCTTCGAGCGTCTGGAATCTACCACAAAAAATCAAATATAACCATCACGTCAGTCAGTAGACTATTGTCTGACGTAGGCTTAAGTGAATTCGCCTTTCTTTTACGGGCAGAGCCGCCATACCGGACGACTCCGGGCGGCGGGAGGATAGGATGGGATTGTTAACAAACCTCAAAGATAGCATCTCACGCGCGGCATCGACGCTGTTCTCGGAAGAGGATCCGAAACGTATCGGGATCTACGGCCCACCGAACGCCGGCAAGACGACGCTGGCGAATCGCATCGCACGCGACTGGACCGGCGACGCCGTCGGCCCGGAGAGTCACGTCCCCCACGAGACTCGCCGCGCCCGCCGGAAGGAGAACGTCGAGATCGAACGCGACGGGAAGAAGGTGACAATCGACATCGTCGACACGCCGGGCGTGACGACGAAAGTCGACTACACCGAGTTCCTCGAACACGACATGGAGAAAGACGACGCCGTCCGCCGCTCCCGCGAAGCGACTGAGGGCGTCGCCGAAGCGATGCACTGGCTCCGCGAGGACGTCGACGGCGTCATCTACGTACTTGACTCCGCAACCGACCCGTTCACGCAGGTCAATACCATGCTTATCGGGATCATCGAGAGCCAGGACCTCCCGGTGTTGATTCTCGCGAACAAGATCGATCTGGAGGAGTCGTCCGTCCAGCGTATCCGAAACGCCTACCCGCAACACGAGACGATTCCGCTGTCGGCGCTTGAGGGCGACAACATGGACGAAGTCTACGACAAAATCGCGGAGTACTTCGGGTGATATAATGGCAGAAGTCAAAGACCCAGACGACGGCGTCCAGATCGACCTCATCAGCGGTGAACGCATGGCAGGGCTGGCCTCGATGGAGAAGATCCGAATGATTCTCGACGGGGTTCGTGACGGGAACATCGTCATCCTCGAAGAGGGCCTCTCGCCCGACGAGGAGTCCCGCCTGATCGAAGTCACGATGACAGAGATCAGCCCTGACGAGTTCAACGGCATCGAAATCGAGACCTACCCCAAGTCCGAGGCCGCCGACGCCAGTATCCTCGACCGGCTGATGGGCAAGCAGTCCACCCAGAAGCTGACGGTCATCGGACCGGCGAACCAGATAGAGACGCTCCACAAGGACGAAACGCTCATCAGCGCCCTCGTCTCTCGGAAATAATGCCCCACCAGTGTACGGACTGTGGCCGTGGCTTCGACGACGGGTCAAAGGAGATGCTCTCGGGCTGTCCCAACTGCGGCGGGAACAAGTTCCAGTACCAGCCCGAGGGCGCCGACATCTCCGAGACGCCGGACGCGGAGCCACCGGAACCACCGGGACCAGACAGCACTGTCGCCCGGACCGTCGGCAAGACCGCCGCCTCGGTGCGTGATTTCGTCAGTGGCTCCGCCGCGGACGGCGACCACTCCGTTGAGCAGTCACCCCCGGACGGCGACCGGTCGACTGACTCACGGCCGAGCGAACCATCCCACACTTCAGACTCGCCGTCTTCCGAACCCGAGCACAGGCCCGCGGCCGAGGACTCGGCCCAGGCCAGTGCCCGCGGGGACGTCGTCGAGCCCGACGAACTCCCGTCCGACGTCCCCTCGGCGTCGGACTCTGAACACCAGTTCCGCCCTGTCGGTGCCGACCCCGACCCACCGGCGGACCCGGACCAGGAGGACCGCCCCGACCTGGAGGAACTGCGCGCTGAACTCAACGACCAGTTCGAGTCGATCAAGGTGCTGGAACCTGGTCAGTACGAACTGAACCTGATGGAGCTGTACGACCGCGAGGAGTACATCATCGCTTTGCAGGAGGACGGGCACTACTCCATACAGGTCCCGGAAACCATCCGTTCGGAGTAATCGACCTGGTTTTCCGCTTTCAGCCGCGAATCACGCCGTAGAACCGCTGCACACAGCATTGTGTATCAACGCGGGCACAACCATTATATAATATGCCGTGGATGCTTCGGATAAGGCCATGAACCACCGAGAACTCCCGACATCGGACTCACACCTCGAAGAGTGGGCGTCACTCCTCGGTGCTGACATCGACGACGGCGGCGACGGCGACTTGCTCGACGACCAGGACGAACCCGCGTAACGGTCGCATTTCGTCGGGTAGCGCCGACCGCAGTCACAGCTACGTCTCTCGTACCGCTGCAACGGAGTGAAAAAACGCCTCGGGACGGCGTCCGTCCCGAAATCCGACGGGTGTGGCCCTTACGCGATTTTATCGTACTGGTCCGAGAGCTTCTCGGCCGCGTCGGCCATCAGGTCCTGCTCGTAGTCGTCGAGGCCCCACTCGACGATCTCCTCGACGCCGTTGCTCCCGAGACGGACCGGGACACCGAAGGCGGTGTCCTCGTGCCCGAATTCGCCCTCCAGCTTGACCGAGGCCGGCAGCACTTCGCCGGTGTCGTGGAGGATGGCCTCGACCATGTGGGCGACGCCGCGTGCCGGCCCCCACTCGGTCGCGCCCTTGCGCTCGATGACGTCCATCGCCGATTCCTGCAGGTCGCCCAGCAGCGCTTCCTTCTCGTCGTCGCTGAACTCGGGGTCGGTGCCGTCGACGCGGACCTTCGAGAACACGGGGACCTGTGCGTCGCCGTGTTCGCCGAGAATCGTCCCGTCGACGTTCTGGACCGGCGCGTCGAACTCCTCGCTCAGCACGTAGCGGAACCGCGCGGAGTCAAGGCGGCCACCGAAGCCGATGACCTGCTCGCGCGAGCGGTCGCCGGCCTCGTAGAGATGGCGGTTGAGGAGGTCGACGGGGTTCGAGGTAGTCAGCGAGACGTAGTCGTCGTTGTGCTCGTCCAGGGAGGACTGGATGTCCTCCATGATGGGTGCGTTGTCGCCGGCGAGGTCGATACGGGTCTGTCCGGGCTGGCGCGGGATGCCGGCCGTGATGACCACGACGTCCGAGCCGGCGGTGTCCTCGTAGCCGCCCTGCCGGACACGCGTGTTCGAATCGTAGGCGATACCGTGGTTCGTGTCAGCCGCCTGACCTATAGTGTCGTCTTCCTTGTCCGGGATGTCCACGAAGACGACTTCGTCAGCGATGTCACGGAGCGCGATGTTGTACCCTGCGGCTGCGCCGACCGTTCCGGCCGCGCCGACTACGCTTACCTTTGTCATACCATTCGAAAAGGCTCAGGCGCGAACGTTAAACGTGTCGAAACCCCGATTCCGCCGGTCGTCGTTCAGGCGGTATCGACGTCTCGCACCCGTAAACTGTTTTCAGCCCCGCGGCGTTGTCCCACGTATGAGCGACTTCGACAAGGAAGCCGAACGCGAGAAACTCCGAGAGAAGTTCGAGAAAGAGGCGGACAACCGGGCGGCGACCGAACAGATGAGCGAACTCCTGTTGAAGGGCGCGACGATGACGAACGCCCACTGCAGCGAGTGTGGCGACCCCATCTTCCGCTACGACGGCCAGGAGTTCTGCCCGACCTGCCAGAAGCCGGTCGCTCGCGACACACAGGCCAGTGGCCCGGAGGCCTCGAACGACGACCAGGACGGCCACGCCGACGACGGCGACCAGATCGAGGTCGCCGACCCGAGCAACGAGGCACGCGTTCAGTTCGGGAACCCCGACGAGGAGGCAGCAGGGAGTCCGCCGGACGCCACGGACGAACCCGGTCGGCAGGAGACAGCACACACTCAGGCCGACCCAGCGGAACAGTCACCAGCCGAAGCGGAGTCCGAGGCGACGCCGTCGACGAACACCCCGCCTGCTCCACCCGAAGCGGGGGGTGACCAGTCGGCCCAGGGGTCCGGCCACTCTGCGCCAGAGGCCCAGACCGCTCAGAAAGACACTTCGTCGGCGTCTGACCGTCAGACTACGAACGAACAGGCGTTTGAGACAGCGACACAGAACCCCCCTGTTTCCGCTCGACAGACCGCCGCGTCCGACAGTAACACCGACGATATCGCGGCGAATATGGACGCGGCATCGGCACTGCTGGCCGAGACTGCCCGCCGCTTTGCCGAGCGCGCTGCCGCGACCGAGAACCCACGCGAGGCTCGCGAACACCTCCAGGCGGCCAGAGAAGCGGCGGAAGCGCTTGACGCGGCCCGGTTCTAGGGCTCGTAGTCGCTGGCGACGACGTCCCGAATCCGGTCGGCGGTCACGTCGCCGATACCGGACACTTCAAGCAGGTCTTCCCTATCGGCGGTCATCACCGCCTCGACGCTCCCGAAGGCTTCCAGCAGCGTGCGCGCGGTGACCGGCCCGACTTCGGCGATAGAGGCGACGACGTACTCCTGCTGTTCGGGGAGGGTCTTCGACTGTTTCTCGCCGTGGACGCTCACCTCGCGGTCGGCGGTCTCCTGCTCCCGCCCGGCGATGACCTCCAGCAGGTCGGCGGTCTCGTCCTCGTCGCTGGTCCGGAGGACGCTCGCCCCGAAATCGACCGCGAGCGACGCGAGCGCCCCCTGAATCGCCCTGTGGTGGACGTTACGCGCCCCGAAGAGGTCCTCGCCCTCGATGACGACGACCGGGCGGGCGTAGTGCCGGGTGGCGTCGCCGACCTGCTCGAACATCGACCGGTCGCCCCCCGTCAGCGTGTCCATGAAGTCCGCGACGGTCTTGCGCTCGACGACCACCCGGTCAGAGAGGACGTAGTCCCCGACGGCAAGCGTTTCGAGTCGGGTTTCGACCCCGTCCCGCGTCGAGAGGTCCCGGGCGATGGTCGAATCGAGTTCGCGCTGGTCGGCGACGATTTCGACGGGGTCCTCCTCGGCGTCGCGCCCGGCGCTGGCGACTGTCCCCTCGTCGTCCGGCGCCCCGCTCCCCTCCTCGTCTGTCGCCGTCTCGTCGCCATCGGCCGCTCCTGACGGGTCTCGTGCGAACGCGTCCAACCCGGCCTGGCCGTCACTGTCGTCGTTCTCGTCGGTTGACTTGTTATCTGTGCTACCCCTTCCGTTTCCGGTGGAACCCGACCGCTGTGGGGCGGTTTCCTCTTCGCTGGTTCCACTCGAAGCGGTCCCATCGGCGTCATCTGCGTCGTCACCCCCTCCTTCGTACTCGTCGAGGCCGGTCTGGTCGAGACGGGCCTCCAGTTCGCCGGCGACGCTTTTGAGTTCGTTCAGTTCGCGTTTCATCCGCTTCTGGTCGTTGCGGGCCTTCCAGAAGTACGCCTCGTCGCGCGTGTCCTCGGCCAGCAGGACGACGACCCGACCCTCTGCCTGTCGCCCGGTCCGGCCCTTCCGCTGGATGGCCCGTATCGCGGTCGGCACTGGCTCGTAGAAAAGCACCAGGTCGACCTCCGGCACGTCCAGGCCCTCCTCGGCAACCGAGGTCGAGACGAGCACTTCGAACTCGCCGCTGCGGAACCGGTCAAGCGTCTCCTGTTGCTGGCTCTGTGTCATCCCCTCGCTGCCGTCGGTGTCGCTCTGGCCGACGAACTTCTGTGTCTCGAAGTGGTCCGAGAGGAAGTCCACGAGCGTCTCGGCGGTGTCCCGTGACTCGGTGAAGACGATGACGCGCTCGCCGTTCTCGATGCCCAGCGTCTCGGCGAGCAACATTCTTGTCTGGCGGAACTTCGGATGGAGGTCGTCGTAGTCGCCGGCCTTCCGCATCGCCTCGCGGACCTTCGGCTCGCTGATGAGTCGCTGGTCGGCCTTCGACGCGCCCGAGGAGCGGGCGGCCTCCTTCAGCCGCTCGAAGTACCGCCGCAGGGACTCGACGCTCTGGGTCTCGACGTAGGTGACGGCCGTCCGGAGCTTGCGAATCTCGGCGAGGAGGCTCATCCCCTGGTACCCCTCGCTCTGGTCGTTGTCCATCAGCTTCCGGAGCTCGGCCTGTATCCCCTGAATCTCCCGTTCGGAGACGTCCGCCGAGGACTTGTTCGTGACGCCCAGTTCCTTCAGTTGCTCCAGCCGGTCCGTGATGACCTCGTTGATGGCGTCCCGTATCTCGACGACGACCTCGGGCAGTTCGATGCGGTTCCACTCGACGCTGGTGTCGTGGGTGTACTCGGCCACGTCGGCGTCGTCCTCGGTCATCACCGCCACGTCGGACAGGCCGAGGTTCTCACACACCTCGAGTATCGCCTCCTCGTCGTCGCCGGGCGAGGCGCTCATCCCCGTCACCAGCGGGTGCTCGGCGTCGGCGTGGTAGCGGTCGGCGATGTAGTTGTAGGCGTAGTCGCCGGTCGCGCGGTGGCACTCGTCGAAGGTGCAGTGGGTCACGTCGGCGAGTGAGATGCGGTTGCCGACGAGGTCGTTCTCGACGACCTGGGGCGTCGCGATGACGACGCGGGCGTCCTCCCAGAGCGCGGCCCGGTCGTCGGGGCGGACCTCCCCGGTGAACACGACGACGTCCTCGTCGTCCAGTTCGAGCGCTTCGCGGTAGAACTCGGCGTGTTGCTGGACCAGCGGCTTCGTCGGGGCCAGCATGAGCGCTTTCCCGCCGACGGCGTCGAGCCGCTCGGCGGTCACCAGCAGCGAGACAGTCGTCTTGCCCAGCCCGGTCGGGAGACAGACGAGCGTGTGGTCGGAACTGGCCGTCTCCGCCAGGTCGGTCTGGTAGCGGCGGTTCTCCAGGAACTCCGGCGTCACCAGCGGGCGCTCGACGTGCTCGCCACCGGCGTCGGTGGTCGCCATTACCCGGGCGTTCGGTCCAGCGGTGTTTAAGGGTTCAGGTACCGGAGTGAAAGTAAAAGACGGGGGGTTACAGGCCGATTCCCGGCAGGTACTGGACGCCGAGCCACATCGCAGCGGCGCCCAGCACTGGAATCGAGAAGTTGTCGTCGATGACGTAGCCGGCGATGCGGGGCTTGACCCCGTCGGCGAACGTCGCCGCGATACCGCCGAGGACGGCGGCGGCAGGGGGAACGAAGGGGGCCGCAAGCAGCGTGCAGACGCCGAACATCACCAGCAGGACCCAGGCCTGCTTGACGTTGCTGGCGTCGCCCGAGCCCAGCAGGCCACTGATCGGGTCGCCGATGGCGAGCATCAGCATCGCCGGGACGGCGACCGTCTCGGTCATACCCGGGAGTTCGACGGCGAAGGCGACGATGGCTATCCCGACGATGTACAGCGCGTAGCCGGCGGGGTTGTCCTGCTCGTACTCGCGGGTGAGCCGGTCGTACACCACCCAGTCCAGCCCGGTCGTCAGCCGAACCGCTTCGAGAACCAGTACGACGACCAGCGCCACGGCCAGGAACCCCTGGACGACCCGCCACGTAATCAGCTCCGGCCGGAGCAGGTGTGCGAGCGGGACCGCCGCGCCGGTGACGTGGACGAGCCGCCGGGATACCTCGTCGGCCATCTACAGGTCGCCGAAGGTTCGGTCGCCGCTTGCGAGCCGTTCGAGCCGGTCGGCGAGCCCGTCGATGGGGAGCCGTTTCTGCTCGGTCGTGTCGCGCTCGCGCACCGTGACCTCGCCATCCTCTAGACTCTCGTAGTCCACGGTGACGCAGTAGGGCGTTCCCACCTCGTCCTGCCGGCGGTAGCGCCGGCCGATGGCCCCGGAGTCGTCGTAGGTGACCGAGAGGCCGGCGGCCCGGAGGTCGTCGGCGATGTCGGTCGCGAGGTCGGCCATCCCGTCTTTGTCCATCAGGGGGAAGACGCCGACCGTGGTCGGAGCCTGCTCCGGCGGGAGGTCGAGGTAGGTCCGCTCCTCGCCGTCCACTTCGTCGGTCTCGTAGGAATGTGCGAGAACGGTGTAGATTATCCGACCCACGCCGAAGGAGGGTTCGACGACGTGTGGGCGGATGTGTTCGCCGTTCTCGGTGACCTCGTCGACGCTGAAGTTCGTCTGCTCGACGGGGACGGTGTGGGACTCGCCGTCGACCTCGACGGTGACCTCGTCGCCGTCGAAGGCGTCAGGGTTCCGCTCGGCCAGCGCTTCGAGCGCGTCGGCGACCGCGCCGGCCGACCCGCCGAACTCCGGCCCGAGGTAGCTCATGTCGGGGTCGACGGTGGCGCGTTCGACGGTGACCGGCTCGTCGTACTGCTTGAACACGGTGAAGTCCTCGCCGGAGTGCTCGGCGTGCTTCGAGAGGTCGTAGTCGCCCCGATAGGCGAAGCCGGTGATCTCTATCCAGTCACCGTCGACCTCGCTCTCGGCGTCCCAGCAGTCGGAGGCGTAGTGGGCGCGCTCGCCGGCCAGGTGCTGGCGGTAGCGAAAGCGCTCCATGTCGACGCCGATGCGCTCGTACCACTCCTTCGAGACGCCGAGGTAGTAGGCGACCCACTCGCTTTCGACGACGCCCTGGTCGACGGCCTCGCGGACAGTCAGTTCCTGCATGCCACCGTCCTCGGCCCCCTGTGCTTTTGCCGAGTACAGCGGGAGCACCACGTCCGCCACCTCGGCCAGCGGCGGTTCGTCCTCCTCGGGATCGACGAAGTGCTCCAGTTCGGCCTGGGTGAACTCACGGACGCGGACGAGCGATTTCCGCGGGGAAATCTCGTTGCGGTAGGCCTTCCCGATCTGGGCGACGCCGAAGGGGAGCTGGTTTCGGGCGTACTCCGAGAGCTGCGGGAACTCGACGAAGATGCCCTGGGCGGTCTCCGGGCGGAGATAGCCCGGCGACGACGACCCCGGCCCGATGTTGGTCTCGAACATCAGGTTGAAGTTGTCGACCGGCCGGTCGGCCAGAGACGCCCGACAGGAGGGACACTCGATGCCGTGCTCGGCGATGAGGTCCATCACCTCCTCGTTCGGGAGCGATTCGGCCTCCTCGATGTCGGTGTTGTCCTCGACGAGGTGGTCCGCGCGGTGGGTCGCACCGCACTCGCCGCATTCGACGATCATGTCGTCGAAGCCGTCGAGGTGGCCCGACGCCTCGAAGACGGCCTCGGGCATCACGTCGGGGGCGGAGATCTCCTGATGGCCTTCCTTGACGACGTAGCGGTCCCGCCAGGCGTCCTCGATGTTCGATTTCAGCGCGGCCCCCTGTGGCCCGTAGGTCCAGAAGCCCGCCGCGCCGCCGTAGGCGCTCGAGGAGGGGAAATAGAAGCCGCGACGCTTGGCCAGCTCGGTGAGGCGTTCGCCTTCGCTCATAGGCCTCGCAGCAGGTCGATGTCCCGCACGATACCGGTGAGCTTGTCACCCGACAGCAGCGGGATCTGCTCGATGTCGTGCTCTATCATCAGCTGTGCCGCCTCCTCGGCGGTGCGGCGCTTGTTCACCGTCACGACGTCGGCGGTCATGAACTCGCGGACGGGTTCGACCGGGAGTTCGACGTTGCGGGTTGGCATGTATCGACCGCCGACGGCCTTGATGCCCTCCCAGGCCCAGTCGTCGTCCTGGTTGGCGATGGAGTCGCCGGTGTCGTCCTCGCCCTCGACGACGCGGGCGACTGCGATGATGTCGACCTCGGTGAGCATCCCCGACATGTTGCCGTCGTCTCCAAGCACGACGCCGTAGGGGACGTTCGCGTGGGACAGCTCCCGTTCGGCGACCGTCAGCGGGCTGCCCTCGTACACGCAGTTTATGTCCCGGTTGGCGAGTTCCCCGACGACCGTGTCGCCCTCGACGTCGCCGTTGGCGATGGACCGGATCACGTCGGTCACCGTGATGATTCCCTGAAGCCGCCCGTCGACAATCGGCAGACGACGCTCGCCGTCCTCGACCATCATCTGTGCGGCAGCCTCGATAGACGTGTCTCCGCTGACTGTCGGGACTTCCTCGACGAGCAGGGCGAGCTGGTCCTCGTCGGGACTCTCGATGAGTGCATCGCGTGAAATAATACCTCTGAACTCCTCGCCCTCGTCGGTCTCCTTGATGACCGGGACCGACGAGAAGGCCCGCTCCTGGAAGTACTCCAGGACGTCATCACGGGTACCGGGAATGGTGGCCGTGATGACCTCCGAGCGTGGCGTCATAGCGTCTGCGACGTTCATACTGCCAGAACTTCCTTCCCGCATCTACTAAGTCCTTAACATCCGTCCGTTTTCGACATCCGGTTGCACGCCGGGTAGCTATCGGCCGTCGCCGGAGACCGTGTCTGCGCTGTCTCGGAAACCGATGGACGGTGCCGCTTCGAGCAAACAACTATGTGTTCTGCCATATCTATCCACCTCATACCGGCGAGAATAGAATCGGCGTCTCAAACACTGCTGGTTGAGATATAAGGCTTTAACTATGCTAGCCATGGGCCAGGATATGCCAATCCTGACAGGATGAGAACTATTGTCAGACTGCTGGACGGCGCTCGTAGCCCTCCCCTCTATGGGTTTCGCTAAATTTTTATAGGGTTGTTACATATTATCATGCATGGAGTCGGATACTGTCGCTCCGGTTGAGATGGCCGCGGACGGAGAAATCATGGCGTCCGTCGAAGAAGGGCCGACGGACCAGTTCATCGTCGCCGATGTAACCCGAGACGACGCCTATCTCACACTCCCGCTCGCGGACGCTGCCTCGCTGCCGGCCTGGCGATAGGGGCCCACTTTTGACGACCGGTACCACTCCCCAAGAGAGCCAATCAGCGCCGTGTTTACTCCGTATCGAGTGACAGTGTGGACCCGCTCGGGCGGAGAAAACAAGCGTTATGCCGCCCCAGTAAGTTCGACTCGGTATGAAGGTACTCGTTACGGATCCTATCGCCGACGCCGGTCTCACCCGACTCCGTGAGGCAGGCCATGACGTCGAAACAGCCTACGAGGTCGAGGGCGACGCGCTCCTGGACGCGGTGGCCGACGCGAACGCGCTCATCGTCCGTTCGGGGACCGAGGTCACCGAGGAAGTGTTCGCTGCCGCGCCCGACCTCATCATCGTCGGCCGGGCCGGCATCGGCGTGGACAACATCGACATCGACGCCGCGACCGACCACGGCGTCATCGTCGCCAACGCCCCCGAGGGCAACGTCCGCGCCGCCGCGGAACACTCCGTCGCGATGGCGTTTGCCACCGCGCGCTCCATCCCGCAGGCCCACGACCGCCTGAAAAACGGCGAGTGGGCCAAAGGCGAGTTCCTGGGGACGGAAGTCAACAACAAGACGCTGGGCGTCGTCGGCTTCGGCCGCGTCGGCCAGCAGGTCGCCAAGCGACTGGGGAGTCTCGGCATGGACATCGTCACGTTCGACCCCTACATCAGTCAGGAGCGCGCCGACCAGTTCGGCGCGGAACTGGTCGATGACCTCGAGGACTGTCTCGCGAAGTCCGATTTCATCACGATTCACACGCCGCTGACTCCCGAGACGGAGAACATGATCGGCGAGGAAGAGCTCGCTGAACTCGAAGGCGGCTACGTCGTCAACTGCGCCCGCGGGGGCATCATCGACGAGCCGGCCCTGGCCGAGGCCGTCGAGGACGGCGTCCTGAACGGCGCAGCGCTCGACGTGTTCGGCGAGGAACCCCTGTCCGAGGACAGTCCGCTACTCGACGTGGAGGACATCATCGTCACGCCCCATCTGGGGGCGTCGACGGAGGCCGCACAGGAGAACGTCGCCACTTCCACGGCTGACCAGATTATCGCCGCGGCCAACGGCCAGCCCGTCGCCAACGCCCTGAACGCGCCGTCGCTGGACGAGGCGACGTTCAAGCAGGTCGGTCCGTACCTCGACCTCGCCGACACCGCCGGCCGCATCGCCGTCCAGCTGTTCGGCGGTCACATGTCCGAAGTCCAGGTCACCTACGCGGGCGACATCGCCGAGGAGGACGTGGAGTACGTCACCGCCAGCGCACTGAAAGGCGTGTTCGCGCCCTCGGACCTCCAGGTCAACGCCGTCAACGCCCCGCAGATCGCCAAAGACCGGGGCATCGACGTGACCGAGTCCAAGACCCGCTCCTCCGAGGACTACCAGAGCCTCATCACCGTCACCGTCTCCGACGGCGAGGAGTCCGTCTCGGTCTGTGGGACCCAGTTCGGCGGCGATGAACCCCGCATCGTCCGTATCGACGACCACCGCATCGAGGCCGTCCCCCACGGGCACATGCTGGTCGTCCGCAACCGGGACGAGCCGGGCACCATCGGGTTCATCGGGACCGTGCTGGGCGACGCCGACATCAACATCGCCGGGATGTTCAACGGCCGCGAGACGATCGGCGGGGAGGCCCTGTCCGTCTACAACCTCGACGAACAGCCGCCAAAAGACATCATCGAGCGGCTAAACGACGACAGTCGCATCATCGAGACGACCTACGTCGAACTCGGCGACGAGTAACACAGCGAAAGCAGTTTTCCGACGTCCAGTCGCGGCTTACTTTCCGTCGATGAGGCGCTCGTATCGGTCGATGACGGCCTGGCGGTGTTCGCGTTCACGTTCGAGCGCGGTTTCCAGTGAGGCCACCTGCGAGCGCAACAGCGCGATCTGTATCTGATAGATCGTGCTGGGCGTCTGTCGGGGCGATGGTAACGGGGTCTCCGACCGGCCCCCGGAGTTGATAGGCGGCGCCGAATCGCGGGACGAGGCCATATCGGTGACAGAACCGCCACGGGCAAAAACACCCGTCGGACGGCTGTCACGCGCTCGTCAGTCGCCCTGAGAGGTCCGGCGCTGACTGTCCCCGGCGACAGTGTTGTCGGTGTGTTTACACGGCGCCTCGAAGCGCGTCGCCTGTTTCACCCATCCCTGTACTGGTTGGCGGCGAGGAACTCGAAACGGGCCCCACCCGTCTCGCTCTCGGTTACAGACACGGCCCAGTCGTGTGCGTGTGCGATCTCCTCGACGATTGTCAGGCCGAGCCCCGTGCCGTCCTCACTTGTCGTGTAGCCGTTATCGAAGACCCCGTCCCGGTCCTCCGGGGGGATGCCGACCCCGTCGTCGGCGACGTAGAAGCCGCCGTCGAGCGCTCCGACCCGAACCGTCGACGCCTGCCCGTGCGTGACGGCGTTCCGGAACAGGTTCTCGAAAAGGTGTTTGAGACGGGTGTCGTCCCCCGAGACGACGAGGCTGTCCTCCTCGACCACCAGTTCGGTCTCACTGGAGCTGACGTGGGTCCAGCAGGCACGCGCGACCGCACTGAGGTCGACCGGCGCCGGGTCCTCGACGCGGTTCCCCTGCCGGGTCAGCGTCAACACGCCCTCGATGACTTCTTCCATCCGCTCGTGGGCCTGACGCATCCGGTCGATTCCGGCGGTGCAGTCGTCGAGCTGGCTCAGCGTCCCCTTGGCGACCTGCAGCGGGTTCCGGAGGTCGTGTGAGACGGTGCTGGCGAACTGTTCGAGCCGTTCGTTCTCCCGCTGTAGCTCCCGCTCTTTTTGCAGTCGTTCCAGGGCGATCTCCGCGTTGCTCGCGACGATCTGCACGAGGTTCAGGTCGGTCTCGTCGAACGCGTCCGGTTCGGTCTGTCCCACGCTGATGATGCCGTAATCACTGATGGGGACGTACAGCCACGAGACGACCGGTTCGAGCTCTGTACCGCCGTCGTGGTCACGGATATCCGTGTAGATGCTCGCCCGCTGGTCTTCGAAGGCCTCGCCGGGGAACCCCTCGCCGACCTCGTAGGTCGGTCGCTCCGACAGCAACTCCTCGGCCTTGTCGTTGACGTGAACCGGCTGGAGCTCCCCGTCCTGAAGCACCCGGATCACGTTGATGCGGAACTCCAGAATCGATTCGATGGCCGCTCCGACTTCGGCGGCAACCGCCGACGGACTGTCAGCGCTGAGCAGGTCCCGGGTGCCCTCGTGCAGCGCCTTTACTTTCCCCTCACGCCGCCGCTTTTCGGTGATGTCCGTGTTGATAGCGACGTAGCCACGCGGCTCGTCGTCGCGGGGAAGCGGCGCAATGGTCT
Organism: Haloarcula sp. 1CSR25-25; assembly: GCF_032027985.1. NCBI lineage: Archaea > Methanobacteriati > Methanobacteriota > Halobacteria > Halobacteriales > Haloarculaceae > Haloarcula > Haloarcula sp. 1CSR25-25. The sequence goes on along the minus strand of NZ_JAHYBW010000001.1, from coordinate 766,142 downwards.
GTTCGATGACGTAGCGCTCACCGTCGGGGCGCTCGTTGACCAGTTCGCCCTGCCACACGTCGCCGGCACCGATGGTGTCCCACAGGGTCTCGTAGAAGGCCTCGTCGTGTTCGCCCGATTTGAGGACCCGCGGCGTGTGGCCGACGACCTCCGCCGCGGCGTACCCGGTCAGCTCTTCGAACGCCGGATTGACGTACTCGATGACGCCGTCGCGGTCGGTGAACACGACGGCATGGCCCGCGCTCTCGACCGCCTCCCGGAACTTCCACGGACTGATGTCGTCGCTCTCCGGGCGGCCGGCGCCCGTCTTCCCGCCGTCGGCCAGCGGTGCCTGCCCCCCGTCAGTGGTCCCCCGTATCAGGTCGAGCTGGGCGGAGAGGACATCGGCGTCGATTCGTTCGAGCTCACACAGAACCTCCGGTCTTGCGAGGTCGCGGAGCCGTCGGCGCACGCGCTGAAACGCCGGAATCTGTTCGAGTTCGGCGCTCGAACGGGTCGCACCGAGCACGCGTGCCTTCCGCGTCAGCGACACCGCCTCCCGGAGGTCACCGTCTCCGAGCGCCATCGCCCGGTCGACGGCCCGTCCGAGGGTCGTCCCGTCCACCGGTTTCCGGAGGTAGTCATCACACGGGAGCGACAGGAGCGCCGGCGTCGGCTCGGCCCCGGCCACGACGAGCAGGTAGTACGACCCGGCGACGTCCTGGACCGTCTCTTTCAGGTCCTGAAACGCCATCCCTGACTGTCCGTGGCCGTAGATGACGACATCTGACCGAGTAAACGACGGGTCGATTTCGTCCGCTGTCCCGGCCAGCGTGTAGCTGTATGACTGGTCGAGGCCTGTCTCGTACACCCGGTAATCGACTGAATCGTCGATGACCAGCACGTCTCGGTCCATCCCTTCCATCGCTTTCTATCAGTATTCATAATATACTTCGCCCGGATTGCGAGTAGCTGAGAACGCGAGCCGGTTTTAAATGCAGTCCCGAACATGTCATTCCGCCCGCGCGACCCGTTCTACAGGCGGTATTACATGAAGTCAGCGATGCCTGACTGCTTGTTGTGGTCGTTCTCGAACACCGATTCGATCTTCCGCTCTAAGATCTTGAGCCGCTGTTTCGTGTAGTCCCGCGCGCCGAACTCGTCGGCGACGCGGATGGCCGTATCGATGTACTTGTTGACCGACCCCTCGTGGACGGTGAGGTTGACCCGGCCGCCACACTCCCGGCAGTCGCCGGTCAGGGGCGCGCGGCGGAACGACTGCCCGCAGTCCAGACACCGGACCTCCTGTCTGGAGAAGGCCCGGAGGTTGCCGATGAGGTCCGGCAGGAAGTGGTACTCGATGATGCGTTCGGCCACGTCGCTCTCGACGACGGCCCGGAGCTTGCGGGAGATCTCCAGTTGGGCGTCCATCTTGTCCTCCATCGAGCCGAGCGTCTTGTACGCCGAGAGGTCCGGCCCGGCGGCGATGTTCGCGGTGTCGTGGGTGTGGCGGAACTCGGTGTACTCGCGGTCGGTACCCAGCGTCTCCTCGGCGATCTTCATGACGTCCTCGACCTCGGTGGGGTCTTTCATCTCCCGGGTGGCCTCGTAGAACGCCCGGGGATACGAGTCCATGATGTCCATGTTGTGGGCCTCGTCGTCGATCTCGCTGGGGTCGATGCGCGAGGACATAACTAAGGGCGCGTCCATCTTTCCACCCCTCTGGTTCGGCAAGAAAGTCTGTGAGAAGTTCAGCAACCCGTCCATCAGAAGCATGACGCAATCTTCGTCACCGTCGCACTGACCAACGTAGGTTCCTTCGACGGCCACACGGTGCGTGTCGGCGACCGTGAGACAGTAGACGTGGTCCACATCGCTCTCGACGTACTCGACGGTCTCGACGGTGTCCGTCGGGACAGCGCCGTCAGTGACTGCCGTCGCGGCCTCGCCGCGGGCCGTCATTGTCGTCGTCTCGCCGCCGTCGTAGGCGGGGAGTTCGTCGCCGGGGGTCAGGTCGCTGGCCGGGACCTCCTCGATCCCATCGGGACCGGCCCGGAGCATGGTGTGGTCGGGCGTGACCCGGAGCGTCCGGGCGCCGACGGTTATCTTGACAAGGTGGTCCGGCGCGGGATGTTTCGAGACGGCGTCGACGGGCTGGCGGCAGGGGCCACCGTCACCCAGCGACGACACGGTGAGGTCGCCGTCTAGCTCCTGGACGAGCGTCCCGAAGTCGTCTGCTTCGGGGTCGTCCAGTCGGTTTTCGACCAGTTCCTCGATGGTACCGTATCCCCAGTCGTCGCTCTCGTCCTCGTACCACAGCCGGGTGTCCGGGTGGAAGCAGTTCCGCCGTTTGGCGGCGTGGAAGTACGGGTGCGCGTAGCCGACGGCGGCGGAGGTGAAGCCGACGACGCGGCCGACCGTCGCCGCACTGGTGTGGGGGGCCATCCCGAACACGAGTTCGCCGACGAGGTCCTCGCGGTCGTCGAACTCGTAGAACCGCTCCAGCCCGTAGTACTGCTCTAAGAGGTCGTCGACGAAGCGGGCGGTCTGGAGCATGTGCTCGGCCGCGCCGTCCGAGAGGACGATGTCCTGGACCTTCAGCTCGACCAGCTGGTCGTCGTGGGTCAGCGGGTCGCCGTGGATGTCCTCCGTGTAGCCCAGGCCGCGGAGGCGCTCGGCGGAGACGTCCAGTTCCGCGGCCCGGACCGCCGTCACCGGCAGGTCCGTCATGTCGTAGCGGACCGTCCCGTCCTTGAACGCCGAGACGTCGTGTTTCGCCCGGAGGATGCCCTTCTCCATCGGCTCCGGGACCTTCTCCTCGGAGGTGAGCCCCTTGACGGCTTTCAGTTGCTCGAAGGCCGTCTCGCGCTCGCCGACGTTCTGCAGGGCGTCCCGATACGCTTCCTGGAGGTCTAACACTTTGTACTGGGTCGGCGAGGCGAGCGTCTCACAGCGCGAACACTCCGCGCGGCCGGACTCGTCGCGCTCGACCTCGGATTCGCAGTCGGGACAGACGTACACCGGCTCGGTGACCCCGCTGCAGTCCGGACAGTTCGCGTGATGGGTCTCGGTCCCGCAGTCGGGACAGCGACGGCGGGCGATTTCTACCTCGACGCGGCCGGGGGTGTCGCTCATCCCCTCGGCGTGTTTCGTCGCCTTGGCCACGTCCCGCTGTGCGCCGCCGGCCTCGCCGATGGGGCTGAGCGTGTGGACGGCCGGCGAGAGGTCCCGGCGTTCTGACTTCTCCGGGCGCCCCATCCGGTTGCCGATCCGGGTCGGGGCGCGCTCCCGGACCTGGAACGGCGCGATCTCGTTGACTGCCACGATGGCGTTTTGCCCGTCTTCGGGTTCGGCGTCATCGGCGACCCCGATGGCGTCGACCGACTCGCTCTCCCCGTAGGTCCGGGCACGCTCGGAGAGGTCGTCTCGCGTCCAGTCTCGCTCCAGCGACCGCGAGAAGCCGAGTGTCCGCACCAGCGGCACCCAGTCGGTTACCGTGACCGTGTCTTCGTCCTGGGTGTGCTCGACGAGCAGGTGTTCCAGCGTCTCCTGGACGGCGTCGGTCCGGGGTAGGACGAGTGCGCCGTCGTCGCTGTCGGGGTCGCCCGTCGTGTCGTCTACGTCCGGGTCGGCGTACGCGCCGTCGGCCTGGACGATACGGCTGTCCTCGACGGCGTCGGCGAGCGCACACACCTGGTCGACGCTCACGTCGTGCCAGAGGTAGGTGTACTTCGGGTGCAACGGGACGTCGTAGTCGGTGGCCCACTCGACGGCCTCCTCGGCGCTCGGGTCGGCGAGGTCGACGTGGGGCGAGTCCTGCATCGCCTGTACGTCCGCGCCGGCGGCGTCGAGGTCCTGCTCCCACCACTCGACAGTGTAGGAGGCCGGCGCGAGCGGGTGGTTGTTCTCGACGAACTCCCCGTAGTTGACCAGATACTCGCCCAGGTCGAGTATCTTCACGACGCCGTTGCGGACCGCGAGCGCCTCCTCGGCGTCGTCGATGCGGCGCACGTCGCCGTTGGCCAGGCGCACGGTCGGCCCCTCGATGGTGTCGACCGGCACGACGCCGGCGGCTTTCCCAGGCCGCTCGGTCTTGATCTGGGTCCCGGTCGCGAGGAAGTCGTCGACGAGATGCATCGTCGCCGGGTGGACGCCGGCGGTCGCGAAGCCGTGGTTGCGCGCACGCCCGTAGCGAAGCCGGAACCCGCCCGCCTTCGACGGGTGGGAGAACACCGGCCGGCCGGCGATGAGGTCCCGCAAATACTTGTCTGCGGGTTCGACGCGTGGCGGTCCCGTCTGCTCGTCGGCGTCGTCCTCGGTGGTGTCGGCGTCCCCCTCGCTCGCGGCTTCGCCGCCTGCGTCTCCCGGTGCCCCCTCCTGGTCGGCCTCGTCCTTGCCGATTGTCCCGTCGATGAGGTGCTGCAGCCACGGCCAGTCGACCTCGTCCAGGTTCCGGGTGTACCGTTGAATCTTCGGCGCTTTCAGCGCGATTCCTTCGGCCAGCACCAGACACATCCCGCCGCGCGGCGAGTTCGAGTCGACGCGTTCGAGGTCCCGGTAGCCCGACACCTCCTCGTCGCCGGTCGCCTCGCCGTCGAGCATGATGGGCATGTGCTCGGCGATGAACTTCGTCTCCTTCTCTTTGGGCGAGTACTGCAGACCGGTGTCCTTGTCGTAGAGGTCGATCTCCTCGGCGTAGCGGCCGATCTCATCGTCGCGGGCTCTGTACTGGTCGATGCTAAGAAGCGCGCGGGCGTAGTCCGCGACCAGCACGGAGAGCGCCTGTGCGGTCCCGCCGGCGGAGCGGATCGGGCCGGCGTAGTAGACGTTGATGAACTCCGTGCCGTCGTCGTTTTCCAGCAGTTCGACGCGGTCGATGCCCTCGATGGGGGCGGCGACGACACCCTCGGTCAGCAGAGCGACGGCGGTCCGAACTGCCCCCTCGACCTTCCCTTCGCGGCTGTCGTAGTCGCCGACGGTCCCCTCGACGAAGTCCTCAACCAGTTCCAGCGCGGCCTCCTCGCGGGACATCTCCCCCTCGAGTTCTCGCACCCGTTCGGCGACGCCGTCGATGCCGAGGATGTTCTCGACCCGGTCGGCCATGTCGCGCGCGGTCGGGATCTCGACTTCGGGTTTCGGGTCGCCGCCGCGCTCCTTGGCCCGCTCGGCGACGTCGAAGGCAGACTCGAGCTGGGTTTCGAGCGTTTCGAAGTACTGTTCGTCGGCCTCCCGCATCTTAGATGTTCCAGAGGTCCAGGTCGGTCGGCTCGTCGTGTTCCCGCCGGAGCGTCGTGTCGAACCCGCGGACGTACAGCTCGCCCGCCCAGACGGTGCCGGCGTTCAGGTGGCCGGCGACCGCCTCGCCGTCAGGCCGCGAGAGGACGGCGTGGGTGTGGGCGAACCGCTCCCCGTCCAGATGTGAGATGTTACCCATGCAGGCGGCGACCTCGAGCGGTTCGTCGAAGGTCAGCGAGTCGTACTCGGTCCGGTCCTGGTCGTAGAACATGAGCTCCGCGTTCTGGACCGCCCCCAGCCCGTAGAAGAAGCCGGCGTCGATGCTCCGCCTGTCGGCGAATGTCTCGATTTCCTCGCGCCAGTCCGCACCGTGCTCCAGTCGGCAGACAAACTCGGACGTGCTGTCGACTTCCCGGTAATCCATATCTGTAGTGGATGACAGGCCGCTCCAAAAGCGTTGCTTTCGGTCCAACCGTTTATATCCGAAGCCGGGACCACCCTCGCTGTGACGTAGCCACGGCCCGGCGCGGCCAGCGGTTGCGCGGCACACCGCGTCGGGACCGACGCGTGTCGCCTGTTCGCCATCATTTCGGGGGCTGTCGTCCGGCCTGAATCGACCGCCGACGAGTGCTACGCCGGCAGCGACACCCGGCTGACCGGCTGGTTCCGGTCGGCGTCGTAGAAGGTGAGCTCGTCGACAGTCCACCGGATCGGTTCGACGTCCCGCTCGACCAGCCGCGCGGCGGCGTCGCGGTCCCCGCCACGGGCGACGGTCACGTGCGGGACGTACTCCTCGCCCTCCATCTCGTCGACGGGGTCGAAGCGCTCGCAGAGCCGTTCGTGGAGATTGACCAGTCCGGGGCTCTCGACGGCGAGATACACCACCGGCGAGGGGCCGGTTACGGCCGTCTCGAACTGCTCGACGGCCGAAACCCGTGCCTCGAACGTCGGCTGGCCCCGGAGCGCCTCGCGCCCTTGCGCTTCCAGCCGCGCGTAGGCCGCGTGGTCGCCATCGCCGAGTCGCTTGGCGACCAGCGTGTGTTCGCCCCGTCCCCGCCGCTGTGCAAGCGGCAGGTCGGCGGCAAGCTCGGCCGCCAGCGCCGTGACTGCCGACGGGAGCGGGACGTTGATGCTGTACACACCGCGTGGGTCGCCCGCTGTGGGCAAAAAGAGCGCGGTCCTACAGCCGGTCGAGCAGCCACAGGACGATGAGGACGACCAGAACCACGCCGAGTATCGGCTGGAGCGGCCCGAGGAGCCACCCCAACAGACCCAGAACCCCACCGATAATTTCGAGCACTAACCAGACAACAATGAGGACGAGGACGATCTTCAGCAGGGTGTCCACGTCGAGTTTGGCTCTGTCCATGCCCGATAGGATTCCCTCGCCGGGCAAACCCCTTGTGGCCGTGGGGGCTGGCGGTTGGGATTCCGGCATAGACGCGGCATGGGATGTAAGGCCGCCGGCTATCAGTTCACACAATCGGCAATAAACGATATACCTGCCGAGGGGATAGCCGCGGTAGGATGGGCCGGACCGCTGGAACGCTGGTAGTCGTCATCGTCGCGATAGCACTGCTTGTACCGACAGTGACCGGGGTCGGTTTCGGCGGCTTCGAACAGCAGTCTGTCGACGCGGACGTGGTCGTGATGACCGCTGACGTGGACCCCGATGGGACCGCCGACTGGACGGTCGCCTACCGTATCCGGTTAGACGACGACAACGCCACACAGGCGTTCGAGGACCTGCGGGCTGATATCCGGGCGGACCCCTCGGCGTACACGGACCGCTTCGAGAGCCGGATGCAACGCACTGCCGGAGCAGCGGAAAACACGACCGGCCGTGAGATGGCCGTCGAGAACGTCAGCGTGAGCGCGCGCGAGGAGACGTTCGGCCAGACGTACGGCGTCGTCACCTACCGGTTCCGGTGGACGAACTTCGCCGCCGTCTCCGGCGACCGCATCGAGATCGGCGACGCGCTCTCGGGGCTGTTTCTGGACCGCGAAACCTCGCTGACCCTGCGATGGCCGGCGGACTACCGGGCCGACTCCGTCGCGCCGGGGGCCGACGAACGCGGGAACGGCTCCGTCACCTGGCGGGGCCAGCAGGAGTTCGGGGCGAACGAACCGCGAGTGGTCGTCAGTCCGAGAGACGCCACTGGCGGGGACGGGGGTACCAGCCCGCTCGTCGCTGGCCTCCTGGCGCTGGTCGGAATCGCCGCCGCAGCGTATGCCCTTCGACGGTACGGCGCGTTCGGCGGCGATGAGCCGGCCGAACCGCCGGCGTCGATGGTCGAATCGGACGACGCGCCGTCGGGACAGCCCGCGGCCGGCACGGACGACGCTGCCGGCGAACCGCCGGCCGAACTCCTGAGCAACGAGGAGCAGGTCCTGCAACTGCTCGAATCCAACGGCGGCCGGCTCAAACAGCAGCAGGTGGCCGGCGAACTCGACTGGACCGACGCCAAGACGAGTCAGGTCATCGGCGGCCTGCGCGACGAGGACAAGGTCGAGACGTTCCGGATCGGCCGGGAGAACGTGGTCACGCTGCCGGACACTGACGTGACTGGCGCGAGCGGTGACGCGGACAGCGGCGACGAGATAGAGTGATAAAAGTATCGACCGTTCACTGCGGTTTCCAACCTGGAATCCCCGAAGTCGGGCGGTTTTAATCCGGCTTAATCGGCGCTAACTCGACCTCACAGACGCCTATTTATAGGGTATTCGGGGACAAAGCAACGGACGTGATGAGACGAGCCTCCCCAGTCATGCTGGCAGTCGTGCTCGTGGTGAGCACACTCGCCGCGGTCCCGGCGGCGACGACGGCACAGGAGACGGAGATACCAACCGCACAGGCCGACGACAGCGCGGTAGCCCCCGGCGCACAGCTGGCGGGCGTCGTCAGCGTGCAGGAAGCCGAACTGGACGGTGAGGTCCAGTCCCGGACGTTCGGGATTCGTATCGCTCAGGCGAACACCGACGACGCGAAGGCGTCCGTCGTCGCCGATCAGGTGAACGACTCCGAGGCGCGGCTCGCGGAACTCCAACAGCGCAAGCGGGCGCTCGATGCGGCCCGCGAGAACGGGTCGATGAGCGAGGGCGAGTACCGAGCCAGGGCCGCACAGCTTCACGCCGAGACGCGGAACGTCCAGCGGCTGGCCAACGAGACGAGCGAGACGGCCAGCCGGCTCCCCGCTGACGCCCTTGAGCAAAAGGGCATCGACGCGACGGCGATCAAGACCCTCTCACAGCGCGCGAGCGAACTGAGCGGTCCGGAAGTCGCCGCTATCGCGCGGGACATCGCCGGCCCGGACGTCGGGCGGCAGACCCGCCCTGCCGACGCGGGCGACCGCGGCGACGCAGCGAATCGAACCGAGATGGGCGACCGTCCCGGAGCCGAGCGGGAGCGGACCCCGATGAACGAGCGGCCCGCCGACAGCACTACCCCGACCAACGAGACGGCGACTGACGGCCGGGACACCGAACCGCCGACCGGCAACAACGGGGCCGGCAGCGCCGACGGTGGCCAGTAGCACGGCTGGGGGCTGACACCTGACCGAAGCCAGTCACACACCGGCCCGTGTGCTGTCACCGGCCGTAACAGGCGGTGCCGAAACCGCCGCTCACGGTTGTATCCATGTGTCTGGGGACCATACACACGCCACCGCTAACACGGAAACTATTAGTACTCGACTCACACAGCAGAAAGTACATGACGCAGACCCCTCCCTCAATGACGCTCGCTGCGGTCAGCGAGGGGTCCCTCCGTTTCTCCCCACGACGACGACCGGGCCGTTTCTAGGCCCACTACTACTTACTCTCCGCTCGACAGGTTCGTTTCGTCGCTAGACGCCGTCGTCGTCGGTTCGACGGGACCTTCGGTCTGTTGCGCCTGACCGGAAACCGACAGGCACACCACGGAACCAATCCAGAACACATCCATGCCAGAAGGAAACGGAACCGTCGCGCTCGCGTTCTCGGGCGGGCTCGACACGACAGTCTGCGTATCGCTGCTGAAAGAGGAGTACGGCTACGACGAGGTCATCGGCGTCACCGTCGACGTCGGCCAGCCCGACTACGAGTTCGAGGAGGCCGAGGAGACCGCCGAGGCGCTCGGCGTCGAACAGCACGTCGTCGACGCCACCGAGGAGTTCGCGGACCTCTGTATGGAGGCCGTCAAGGCCAACGCCGACTACCAGGGCTACCCGCTCGGGACCGCCCTCGCGCGCCCGGTCATCGCCAAGGCCATCCTCTCGGTCGCCGAGGAAGAGGGCTGTTCGGCCGTCGCGCACGGCTGTACCGGCAAGGGCAACGACCAACTGCGCTTCGAGGCCGTCTGGCGCGACTCCGACCTCGATGTCATCGCACCGGTCCGCGAACTCGGGCTGACCCGCGAGTGGGAAAACGAGTACGCCGCCGAGAAGGGCCTGCCCGTCGAGGGCGGCGACGGCGGCCGCTACTCTATCGACACGAACCTCTGGAGCCGCTCAATCGAGGGCTCCGAACTCGAAGACCCGAGCACCATCCCGTCCGATGACATCTACAAGTGGACCGACAACCCCTCGGACAAGGACGCCGAACTCGTCGAGGTCACGTTCGAGGACGGCGTTCCCGTCGCCGTCGACGGCGACGAACTCGGCGGGGTCGAACTCATCGAGCAACTCAACGAGCAGGCGGGTGCCCACGGCATCGGCCGCACGGACATGATGGAGGACCGCATGCTCGGGCTGAAAGTCCGCGAGAACTACGAACACCCGGCGGCCACGGTTCTGCTGACGGCCCACGAGGCGCTGGAGGGGCTGGTGCTCACACAGGAGGAGCGCCAGTTCAAGGCCCAGGTCGACCAGGAGTGGTCCCAGAAGGCCTACGAGGGCCTCGTCGACGCGCCGCTGACGGGCGCGCTGGAGGCGTTCATCGACGACACGAACGAGCGCGTCACCGGCTCCGTGACGGTGAAGATGGAGGGCGGCCACTGCCGCCCGGTCTCGCGCGAGTCCGACTACGCCGTCTACAGCGAGTCCGCAGCCTCCTTCGACGAGGAAGACGTTTCGGGTGGCATCACCCAGCAGGACGCCACTGGCGTCGCGAAGTACCACGGCTTCCAGTCCCGCCTCGCGAACAAGGTCCTCGAAGGCGCGAAGAAAGGGGCCGCCGTCACGGATGGCAGTGGCGACCAGTCGGACGCCGCGAGCGAGGCCACGGAGGAGTAACGACATGAGTGACGGCGAGGACCACGAAACGACGGGCGCGGCCGACGACCACGACGAGACGGTCGTCCGCCGGGACCGCTTCGCGGGCGGGCCCGCCAGGTCGTTCCTCTCCTCGCTGTCCGACGACGAGCGCATCTTCGCGGCCGACCTCGCCGTCGACCGCGCGCACGTCGTGATGCTGGCCGAACAGGGGATAATCGACCCCGAGACGGCAGGCGAGGTGCTGGCAGCGCTGGCAGCCGTCGAGGACGCGGGCCACGGCGCGCTCCTCGACGGCGAGGACGTCCACGAGGCCATCGAGAGCGCCGTCATCGAACGCGTCGGCCCTGCCGGCGGGAAGATGCACACCGCCCGCTCGCGCAACGACGAGGTGGCGGCCTGCATCCGCTACCGTCTGCGCGAAGACATACTGGACCTCGTCGAGACCGTCGTCGGTGCCCGCGAGCAACTCATCGAGGTGGCTCGCGTTGAGCGGGAGACGGTGATGCCCGGCTACACGCACCTCCAGCCCGCCCAGCCGACGACGGTCGCCCACTGGGTGCTGTCCTACGAGCAGGCGCTCCAGCGCGACACCGCTCGCCTGCTGGACGCCTACGGGCGGGTCAACCAGAACCCCCTCGGGTCGGCGGCCTTCGCGGGGACGCCCTTCGACGTGGACCGTGAGCGTACCGCGGAACTGCTCGGGTTCGACTCGGTGGCGGAGAACTCGATGGACGCCTCGGCGACGCGCGATTTCCTCGTCGAGACGACTGGTGCGGTCGCGACGCTGGCGACGACCCTGTCGGGGCTGGCCGAGGACGTGGTCGTGATGGCGAGCAAGGGTCACGTCGACCTCGACGACGACTACGCCTCGACGTCGTCGATCATGCCCCAGAAGAAGAACCCGGATACGCTGGAGCTCGTCCGCGGGCGCACCGGCGATGCTGTTGGGGGGCTGAACGGCCTGCTGACCAACCTCAAGGGCCAACCCCGCGCCTACAACCGCGACCTCCAGCGCGCCGGCCGTCACGCCTGGGACGCCATCGACAGTGTCACCGAGAGCACCGAGGTCGCCGCGGGCGCGGTCGCGACGGCCGACTGGCCCGCCGAACGGCTCGAAGCCGCGGCGACCGACGGGTTCGCCACGGCGACCGGCGTAGCCGACCTGCTGGCGATGGCCGGCGTCCCCTTCAGGACGGCCCACGAGGTCGTGGCGGAGGCCGCCGCGCAGCTGGGGCCCGACGAGGACGCGCCCGACTACGAGGCGCTGTCGGCCGTCGCCGAGGACCTGCTGGGCGAGCCCCTGTCGACCTACGTCGACCGCGAGGCGCTTTCGGCCGCGCTCGACCCGACCGAAAGTGTCGCGATGCGGGACTCTCGCGGTGGCCCGGCCCCCGACGCCGTCGCCGAGCAGGTGTCGACGGCAGCGGACGTGCTCGCAGGGGACAGCGAGGCGCTGACTGACCGCAGGCACGCGGTTTCACAGGCGGCTGACCGCCGCCGGACGGAGGTGGACCGATATGTCTGAGCGACCACCGTCCCCTCGCGGGACAATTATACCAAAATTCTGATATACGATTCAGTAACGTAGCGGATTTGGGCTTTTCATACCATTAGAGTGCAGTCTGTGTAGTAAATTTATTCTGATATGTTCGAAGGCTTTAAGTGTATCCCTGTCACAGGATGAACTACAATGGCAGAATGCATCGAGTGCGGGGCGGACGTGACCCTGCACGACGACCTTGAAGTCGGAGAGATCGTTGACTGTGCCACCTGCGGTGCCGAACTGGAAGTCGTCGGTACCGACCCCGTCGAGCTCGACAGCGCACCCGAGCTCGAAGAGGACTGGGGTGAGTGAGGTGTTCGCGGTCCCGCGGCGCTCGACGCCGTACGTGACCGTGGCGCTCGACGCCGCGAGCCGCGAACCCACGGAGGACTCAGTATGAAAGTCGGACTCCTCTACTCGCGCATCCGCCGGGACGAGAAGCTCCTGCTGTCGGAACTGCGCGAGCGCGACCACGAGATCGAGAAGATAGACGTTCGCAAACAGCAGTTCAACATCCACGAGGCCCCCGAGGCCTTCGACGACCTGGACATCGTCGTCGACCGCTGTCTGGCGACCAGCCGCAGCGTGTACGCGACGAAGTTCGCGGATGCCTACGGCGTCCCCGTGGTCAACGGCCCCGAGGTCGCAAACACCTGCGCGGACAAGGTCAACAACAGCCTCGCGCTGGAGGCCGCGGGCGTGCCGACGCCGAACACCGACGTCGCCTTCACCAAGGACGCGGCGCTTGAGTCCATCGAGAAGTTCGGCTACCCCTGCGTCCTCAAGCCGGTCGTCGGCTCCTGGGGCCGCCTGATGGCGAAGATTGACTCCCGCTCGGCCGCCGAGGCCATCCTCGAACACAAGGAGACGCTCGGCCACTACGAGCACAAGATCTTCTACGTCCAGGAGTTCGTCGACAAACCCGGCCGCGACATGCGCGTGCTGGCCGTCGACGGCGAGCCCATCGCGGCGATGGTCCGCTCCTCGGACCACTGGCTCACCAACGCCGCCAAGGGCGCAGAGACCGCCGAGTTCGAACTGGACGACCGCGCGCTGGAACTGGTCGAGACGGCCTCCGACGCGGTCGGCGGCGGCCTGCTCGGTATCGACTTGATGGAAGTCGGTATCGATAAAGAGAGCGGCGAGTTCGAGGACTACACGGTCCACGAGGTCAACCACACCGTCGAGTTCAAGGCGCTGAACGAGGTCACCGACGTGGACGTGCCCGCGAAGGTCGTCGACTGGCTCGAAGGGAAGGCGGCGACAGCGGCCGACGCCGAGGTGACCGCATGACATATACCGCAAGCGTCGTCGGCGGCTCCGGCTTCACCGGCGGCGAGCTACTTCGCATCCTCGACGGCCACCCCGAGTTCGAACTCGAACAGGCCACCAGCCGCTCGAAGGAGAACAAGACAATCGGGCATTCGCACCCGAACCTCCGGCACTCGGACCTTCGGTTCTCATCGCCGGCGGACCTTGAATCCGTGGACGTGCTGTTCGCCGCGACGCCCCACGGCGTCTCGATGGAACAGGTCGACGCGTTCCAGGAGGCCGCCGGCACGGTCGTGGACCTATCGGCGGACTTCCGCCTCGATACTGAACAGCAGTACGACGAGTGGTACGACGGGCACTCGCGACCTGAACTCCTCGAAGAGAGCGAGTACGCGCTGCCGGAGCTCAACCGCGACAACCTCGAAGGTGCGGAGCTCATCGCCTCCGGCGGCTGTAACGCCACGGCGACCATCCTCGGTCTGCTCCCGCTGTTCGAGGCCGACATCCTGAGCGGCGACGAGCAGGTCGTCGTCGACGTGAAGGTCGGCTCCAGCGAGGGCGGGGCCGGCGGCGGCGAGGCCTCCTCGCATCCGGAGCGCTCGGGCGTCGTCCGCCCGTACGCGCCGACGGGCCACCGCCACGAGGCCGAGATACAGCAGTTCCTCGGCATCGACGTGTCCTTCACCGTCCACGCGGTGGACATGATCCGCGGCGCGAGCGCGACCTGCCACGTCTTTCCCGAACAGCGCGTCTCGAAGGGCGACCTCTGGGGGGCCTACCGCGGCGAGTACGAGGACGAACCGTTCGTCGAACTCGTCGCCGGCGGCGGTGGCGTCTACCGCTACCCCGAGCCCAAGTCGGTCGCGGGGACGAACCGCGCCGAGGTCGGCTTCGAACTCGACCCCGGCAACAGGCGACTGGTCGTGTTCTCGGCCATCGACAACATGATGAAGGGGTCGGCGGGACAGGCCGTCCACGCGGCCAACGTCGCCCTCGGCATCGAAGAGACGGCGGGCCTGGAGTTCCAGGGGCTCCACCCCGTCGGCGCACCGTAACACCTGGAGAGGCTTTTTCATGACAGTAGTTATCAAAGTCGGTGGCGCTCGCGCGGTCGACCCCGCGGGGGCGCTTGCGGACGTGGCATCGTTAGTGGCCGATGGTGAGCGGGTCGTCGTGGTACACGGCGGCTCCACCAAAGTCGACGAGACGCTCGAACGGCTCGGCGTCGAGCCCGAATACGTCGAGACGCCGTCGGGCGTCGTCGGCCGGTTCACGGACGAGACCACGATGGAGGTGTTCGAGATGGCCTTCGGGCATCTCAACACCCAGCTCGTCGCCGGCCTCCAGAGCGAGGGCGTCGACGCGGTCGGACTCAACGGCGTCGACGGCAAACTGCTCTACGGACCGCGCAAATCCGCAGTGCGGGTCGTCGAGGAGGGGAAGAAGAAGATCCGCCGCGGCGACCACTCGGGCACAATCAAACAGGTCAACGGCGACCTGCTGGAGACACTGCTCGGGGACGGCTACACGCCCGTCGCCGCGCCGCCGATGGCGGGTAGTGAGGCGCGAAGCGCCTCGGAAGATTCGAGCGGCGACGAGCCGCGAGAACAGATCATTCCGGTTAACACCGACGCCGACCGCTCGGCCGCGGCGATTGCCGGCGAACTCGACGCGAAGCTGGTGCTGTTGACCGACGTCGAGGGCGTCTACGCGGACCCGGACGACCCGTCGACGCTCATCGAATCGGTCGAGACGGCCGCCGACTGGGACGCCCTCGAAGACGCCGCCGAGGGGTTCATGGGCCGGAAAATCATGGCCGCCGAGGAGGCCCTCGACGGCGGCGCACCCGAGGTCGTGGTGGCCGACGCCAACGCCGCCGAGCCGATTCTCTCGGCGCTCGACGGCGGCGGGACCCACGTCCACGCGAGCGCACTCGAACAGGACACAGACCAGACAGCGACGGAGGAACAATGAGCGGATTCGTCTTCAACGAGAAACCCATCCAGATCGAACGTGGCGACGGTGCCTACGTCTACGACGACGGCGGCACAGAGTACCTAGACATGGGCGCGTCCTACGCCTGTGTCCCGCTGGGCCACAAGCACCCGGCGGTCCAGAGCGCCGTCAGCGAGCAGCTAGAGAAGATCACGTACGTCCAGGCGTCGTACCCCAACGCCGAGCGGACGGCGCTGTACGACCTGCTCGCCGACACCGCACCGGACCCCATCGACAAGACCTGGCTCTGTAACTCCGGGACCGAGGCCAACGAGGCCGCGCTGAAGTTCGCCCGGTCGGCTACCGGGAACTCAAAGATAGTCGCGACGATGCAGGGCTTCCACGGCCGGACGATGGGGGCGCTGGCGACCACGTGGAAGAACAAGTACAAGAAGCCCTACGAGCCGCTCATCGGCGACGTGGAGTTCGTCCCCTACGACGACAGCGAGGCACTGGCCGAGGCCGTCGACGAGGACACCGCCGCGTTCATCGTCGAACCCGTCCAGGGCGAGGGCGGCATCAACCCCACCTCGGACGGCTACCTCGAAGACGCCCGGGAGATTACCGAAGCGGCCGGGGCCGCGCTCATCTTCGACGAGGTCCAGACCGGTATGGGCAGAACCGGTGCGCTGTGGAACTCCCAGCGGGCCGCCGTCGCGCCGGACATGATAACCGCGGCGAAGGGGCTCGGCAACGGCCTCCCCGTCGGCGCGACGCTGTGCCGGGACTGGATTGCCGAGAACTACGGCTCCCACGCCTCGACGTTCTCCGGCGGCCCGGTCATCTCGGCGGCCGCCGGCGCGACGGTGTCGACTATCATCGAGGACTCCGTGCCCGGGAACGCCGCTGTCATGGGCGATTACCTCCTGACCGAACTGGACGCGGCTATCGGCGACGACGTGCGGGACATCCGCGGCGAGGGCCTGATGATCGGCATCGAGGTCGGTCGCGGGGCGAACGCGGCGCTGAAGGAACTCGCGTTGAACCACCAGGTGCTCGCGCTGCCGGCCGGCCGCACGGTGGTCCGCCTGCTCCCGCCGCTGACTATCGACGAGGCTCACGCCGACGCCGTCGTCGACGCGATGGCGGAGGTGGTCGGATGAGCGAAGCCGCGACGCGCGAGGCCGACACGGAGGCCCGGGACCTGCTCGAGGCGGTCGTCCGCATCCCGTCGGTTTCGCGGAACGAACAGGAGGCGGCCCAGCGGCTCGTCGAGTTCTTCGAGGCACACGGCCGCGAGGCGTGGCTCGACGAGGTCGGCAACGTCCGCGCCCCGGACGACGACGGCGTCCTGCTCACCTCCCACATCGACACCGTCCCGGGCGACATCCCGGTTCGCGTCGAGGAGACCGAGGAGGGCGACGTGCTGTGGGGCCGCGGCAGCGTCGACGCGAAGGGGCCGCTGTGTGCGATGGCCGTCGCGGCCGTCCGGACCGGCGCGTCCTTCGTCGGCGTCGTCGGTGAGGAGGTCGACTCGACGGGTGCCCGGTTCCTCGTCGAGGACCGCGAGACGGCACCCGACGCGGTCATCAACGGCGAACCGTCCGGCTGGGAGGGCATCACGCTCGGCTATCGCGGCCTGCTGGCCGGGACCTACGTCGCGACCAGCGAGTCCGGTCACTCCTCGCGCCCGGAGAACAACGCGATACAGGACGCCATCGACTGGTGGTCGTCGGTCGACGACGAGTTCGACGACGACGAGTGGCATCCGGTGTTCGAGCAGGTCACCTGCAAGCCCGTCGAGTTCGAGGGCGGCCCCTCCACAGACGGGCTCTCCGTCGAGGCAACGATGGACGTGCAACTGCGGGTCCCGCCGGAATACACCACCGACGAGATTCGAGAGATAGCTGACGGCTACCTGACGAACGGGACTGTCAACTGGAACGACAGGGTCGAACCGGTGATGCAGAGCCCCCGGACCAACGTCGCACGGGCGTTCCGGGCCGCGATTCGACAGCACGAGGGGGACCCGACGTTGCTTCGCAAGACCGGCACCAGCGACATGAACGTCTACGCGAAGGCCTGGGACTGTCCGATGGCGACCTACGGTCCCGGCGACTCGGACCTGGACCACGCACCGAACGAGCACCTCCCGCTCGACGAGTACGACCGCTCCGTCGCGGTGCTCGAAACCGCGACCGAACGCCTGCTGGAGGACTGACATGGACATACTCGACGTCGACGACCTCACGACCGACGAACTGACGACCGTCCTCGACCGCGCCGCGGCTATCAAGGCCGACCACGGCGAGGGGAGTACAAGCGACCTGCTCGACCAGCAGACGCTGGGGATGATATTCGAGAAGCCGTCGACGCGAACCCGGGTGTCCTTCGAGACGGGGATGACGCAACTGGGCGGCCACGCCGTGTTCCTCGGGCCCGACGACATCCATCTGGGCCACGGCGAACCAGTCAAGGACACCGCCCGCGCGCTCGGGCGCTACGTCGATTTCATCATGGCCCGCGTGTTCGACCACACCGACGCCGAGGAACTGGCCGAGTACGCCGAGGTCCCGGTCATCAACGGGCTGACCGACGACGCCCACCCCTGCCAGACGCTCGCCGACCTGCTGACGGTCCGCGAGCAGTTCGGCGACTTCGAGGACGTCTCCGTCGCGTGGGTCGGCGACGGCAACAACGTCTGCCAGTCCTTCGTCATCGGCGCGGCGATGGTCGGCCTCGACCTCACCGTCGCCACACCGGAGGGCTACGGCATCTCCGGGGACGTGGCCGACCGCGCCGCCGCCTTCGGCAACGCGCCCGAGACGACCCACAACCCCGAGGCCGCCGTCGCAGACGCCGACGTGGTGTACTCCGACGTGTGGGTCAGCATGGGCCAGGAGGACAAGCGCGGGCAGAAACTCGAGGACTTCGAGGGCTTCC
The DNA here is from genome assembly GCF_032027985.1 of Haloarcula sp. 1CSR25-25. Taxonomy (NCBI): domain Archaea; kingdom Methanobacteriati; phylum Methanobacteriota; class Halobacteria; order Halobacteriales; family Haloarculaceae; genus Haloarcula; species Haloarcula sp. 1CSR25-25. The sequence continues at coordinate 748,043 of NZ_JAHYBW010000001.1, read as the reverse complement.
AGATCACGACGGACCTGCTCGGGGACCGGCCGTTCATGCACTGCCTGCCCGCTCACCGCGGCGAGGAGGTCACCGACGACGCCATCGAGTCTGACAACGCCGTCGTCTGGGACCAGGCGGAGAACCGCCTGCACGCCCAGAAGGGGCTGCTCGTATGGCTGTCCGAGCAGGGGTAGGGCTGTTTAGCGGTGGGTGTGCGGAGTGTCCGCGGCCCTCGGCCGCGGTTCACGGAATCGCCGCTGCGGCGATTCCGTCTTTTTCGCCCACGTTTTTGCGCGGGGGTTGAGCGCTCGCCGGCGGCGAGCGCGAGGCCCCCGTCGAAAAAGGTGGTGGGCTAGAAGTGGCTAAATTTGTCCCGACGGAACACGTCGATACTGTTGATTGTCGTCGGGGGCGCCTGTCGCATGGCGAAGGCGATGGCGTCGGCCACCTCCTCGGGTTCGGTCACCTCGCCAGGTTCGAACCGCTCCTCGAAAGGGACCCCTTCCTCGGAGCCGAACTCCGACCGGACCTCGGAGGGATTGACGACGGTGACGCCGATGTCGTCGTCGCCGACCTGGCCGGCGAGGCTGTGGGCGAAGCCCCGAAGCCACCACTTCGTGGCGGCGTAGACGGGATTGAACGGCCGGGGGTACTGACCGGCGAAGCTGCCGACGAACACGAGCGAGCCGGCCTCCTCCCGGAGGTGAGGCAGTGCCTCGCGGGCGGTGTAGAACGCGCCGTCGACGTTGACGTCCATCATCGTCCGGTACTGCTCCTCGGACAGCGTCTCCACGTCCGAGCCGCGGCCGACGCCGGCGTTGACCACGACGCCGTCGAGCGAGCCGAGCGTATCGACGGTGGACTCGACGGCGGCCGTGACCTCTGCCCGGTCGCTGACGTCGGCCGGCACGACGTGGGCGTCGACGCCGTGGTCGGCGGCGATTTCATCGGCCAGGTCGGTGAGGCGGCCCTCCCGGCGGGCAACCAGCGCCACGTCCGCCCCGTCGCGTGCCAGTTTCCGAGCGGTCGCCGCGCCGATACCCGCGCTCGCTCCGGTGACGAGTGCGGTCGTCTCCCCCAGTGGTGGCGAAGTCATGGTCGGACCCACGGGTGTCTCGGGGTTAGCGTTTGGGTCAGGGGGAACCGTCGTGGGGGTGGGCGACCGTCGTGAGTCAGAAAAAGACCGACGAGGCCCGCTTGACGAAGTCGACGGGGTCCGACCTGAACTGTTCGACGTATCTGAGCGGGTCAGATTTGACGGCCTCTATCGACATCTGACCGTTCCTGGCGACGCGGTTCAGATACCCCTGCTGGAGCATCCGGTTTTGCTCCTTGCTGTAGACGGGTTTGCTCGTCTGCATGGCGATCGTCCGCGCCTGGGAGTGTGAGCTCTCGATGAACAGCTTCGCGTCCGAGGACCGGTACACCTCGGCCTTGTACTCGCCGTGATTGCCCGCAGCGACCCGTGTGGCCTTGTCGGGGTACTGCATCATCACCAGCTCGTCGTACTCGATCCCGTGCTCGTCGAGCCAGGCGGCGGTCTCGCTGCGGTACTTTTCGAGCCGACAGGTAACGATCTTCCCGATTGTCACCGAGGGCACGGAGATCGGGTCGGCAGCCGTGATGAACTCCCGGTAGTTCGGCCCGTCGTCGTTCTCCTCGGGCGTCGGGTCACGGCAGAGGATGCCGTCCAAATCGACACAGGACTCCGTGAGGAAGTCGTGGTGCATCATGTTCCACTCGAACACCCTCGGGAACGCCAGGGTCTGGGCGTACGTATCGACGAACCGCTCGGAGCCGTCGTCCACGTACACGGCCCCGTAGTACACGTCTGCGGACAGGTTCAGACCGTCGATTGTCGCCTGTGCGTTGGTCATCTCGTTCCCGGTGTAGACAGTGTCGTCGACGACCAGTATCTTTGAGAACTCCGAGATGTCGAACTCACCGTCGTACCGCTCCCCAGTCTGCAGGAGTCTCCCCGCTCGGAGGCCGTCGATATCCGTCATCGGGAGATTGAGATGCAGCGATAACAGATTCGACACTAACATCCCGCTTCTGGGTATCCCGACGATCAGATCCAGGTCGTCTGGAAGGTCAACGATCCACTCCTGCGTATCGGCACTGAGATGGTCGAAACTCCTGTAATTCATTGGTTTCTGGGATTGGGAAGTATTAGCACTCTCGCCGTAGCGCGGACACCACGAAGAGAAATGCGCTTACTTCTTTTTCAGGTGACACTAGTCGGTGAGTATTAATGCTTTTGATTTATAACTCGTCGTGACAGGCACCTGGAACCGAAAATCGTTCGTGGCCACTCTGGCTCCGTCTCGGGTCAGTTCTCCACCCGAAACAGTCCCCGTCTCGGTGTGTTTGACTACGTAGCTCACGGTACTCTCGTAACAAGTGATACGTTTCACATGCCGACCACATCCCAGTCGTGTGACCGGATGCAGTGATTTTCAACGGCTACCGCTTTGCTGTGGCCCTGACTGCGGGCGGTTCCAGTTGAAATGATGGCCTTTTCGATACGTATGACAACTGTTTGCACGGGTGGTCCCCCGGGCCGCCGTCGGCCGATTCGGAACCGCACGGACCCGGACAGTGACGGTTCGGTAGCGGTGAGGTTGAGGTAACGACCCAGTTTATGCGGGTCGGAGCTATACACGTGGGTATGTCTGTCAACCCGTCTCCGGACCAGTTCCACGACCTGATGGTCGATGACGAACCGGCGCTTTCGGACGTGATTGCCTGTGTGTTCGGCGTCCGGGAACACGAGGTACGGACGTACCAGACGCTGCTTGAGACACCTGCAAGCACCGTCGAGGAACTCGCTGACGAACTCGGACGGGACCGCTCGAACGTCAACCGGTCGCTGTCGACGCTCCGCGAAAAGGGGCTCGCGACACGGGAACGGCGGTTGCTCGACGGCGGCGGCCACGTGTACCAGTACACCGCGACACCGCTGTCGGAGGCCCGCGAGCTGATGCACGAGACACTCGAGGAGTGGACCGCCGCGGTCCATCACCGCATCGACGAGTTCGACGCCAGTCCCGGCGAGTGACAGCGGGCTCCGTGAGGGCGGTCGCCGACTGGCAACCGTCCGACTTTTGCCTGCTGGGGGCGTGGTCCCGACAATGGCTGACCTGGAACTCACCGACGACGTGCCGCCGGCTGCCGACGACGGCGTCTGGCTGGCCTGTATCGAGTGTGGTGAGACGTTCGCTCCCTTCGACGCGATTCGCTACACCTGCGACGACTGTGACGGCCTGCTTGAGGTCCGCTACGCCGACCTGCCGACCTTCGACGAGTTCGAGGGGTCGGGGGTCTGGCGGTACAACGCCGCCCTGCCCTTCGAGGAGGGCGTCACGCTCCCCGAGGGTGACACGCCGCTGCACCGCATGCCGCGCCTGGAGGACGACATCGGCGTCGGTGCGCTGCGCGTGAAACACGAGGGGATGAATCCCACCGGCTCGTTCAAGGACCGCGGCATGACCGTCGGCGTCCGGGTCGCCCAGGAGGTCGGCGTCAACCGACTCGCCTGTGCCTCGACGGGGAACACCTCCGCGGCGCTTGCGGCCTACGGCGCACGCGGTGGGATGGAGACGCTCGTGCTCCTGCCCGCCGGGAAGGTCGCGGCCGGCAAGATCGCACAGGCGAGCCTCCACCGCGCGCGGATTCTGGAGGTCGACGGCAACTTCGACCAGTGTCTCGACATCGTCCAGGACCTCGCCGCCCGCGGCGAGGCCTACCTGCTGAACTCGCTGAACCCCTTCCGCCTCGAGGGACAGAAGACCATCGGGCTGGAGATCATGGAGGAGTTCTACGCCGACCACGGCGAGTACCCGGACCGCATCGTCCTGCCCGTCGGCAACGCCGGCAACACCGCGGCGCTGTACAAGTGCTTCCGTGAACTCGTCAAGGCCGGCGCGATAACCGAAGACCAGGTGCCCAAGCTCACCGGTGTCCAGGCCGACGGGGCCGCCCCGATGGTCGAGGCCATCGAGGAGGGGTACGAGGACACCCGCCGCTGGGAGGACGTCGAGACCCGTGCGACCGCTATTCGCATCGGCAATCCGGTCAACGCGCCGAAGGCGCTGCCCGGCATCCGGGAGACCGGCGGCACCGCCGTCGCCGTCTCCGACGAGGAGATCACCGAGGCACAGCGCGACATCGCCGGGGAAGGCGTCGGCGTCGAACCGGCCTCCGCCGCCTCCGTCGCCGGTCTCCGGAAACTCCGCCGCGAGGGCGTCGTCCATGGAGACGAGTCGGTCGTCTGCCTGACGACGGGCCACCTGCTCAAAGACCCCGACGCGGCCGCCGAGGCTGGCAACGCGCCGGAGCCGGTCGAAAACAGCACCGAGGCCGTGCTGGAACTCATCGAGGAACCGTCGTCAGTCGGCAAACGAGTACGGCAACAGGCGGCGAAGGCCGTCGACTCGCCGCTGGTCCCGGCGCTGGTTGCCGGCGGCCTGGGCCTCGCGTATCTCTCCCGGAAATTCCGGTCGAAAGAGTAACCCGGCACTGCGGCTGTCTCGACTGGAACCGCTTTTGTCACCGCCCAGCAGAAATATCTATCCGGCCTGGGAACACGGAGCCGATGGACGCACAGACGAGAACCGCGGTGGGACCGTCGACGCAGGGTCCCGCCACCGGGGCGCCGACGCCGGGCCGGGTGGCGCTGTGACGGGCGTCTACGAGCGGGCGCTGGGCGAGGCCGCGGCCGACCTCCATCCGAAGGTCCGCGACCGGTACAGCCTCGCTCCAGACGAGGGGACGGTCTGTGTCGGCCGCGGCGAGATGGACATCACCCGCGGGACGCTGGTCCTGCCGGCGCTGTACGCGATGACCGCCCAGAACATGCTGTTTCCCGAATCCGGCGAGGCCGTGCCGTTCTCGGTGACGACGGTGGCCTACACGACCGACGGCGGTCACGAGGCCATGACGACCCGCCGCGCCTTCGACTTCGGCGACACTACCCGCCTGTTCGACTCTCTGACCGTCTGGGACGCCGAAGCCGGGCGGCTGCTTGACTTCCTCGGGACACACGGCCGGGTCGCCAGCGAACTCCACCCGCGGGTCGAGGACGGCGCGCTCGTGGTCGCCGGCGGCCGGCAGTGGGCCCGGCTGGGCAGCCGCTACGTTCCCCTGCCGGGACCGCTGGCCGCCGACCTCGAGGTCCGTGACCGCTACGACGAGGACGGCGGTCGGTACCACGTCACCGCGACCGTCGAGAACGACCTCGTGGGCCACGTCCTCGGCTACCGCGGAACCTTCACGCAGGAACAGACCGTCGGTGAGGGCACGCCCGACGAGTTACGCATCGTCCGCGGACTCGACAGACTGCCGCCACGATGAACGACCGGGCTGGCCAGCCGTAGCGGTGCCGTCACAGACCTGTCCGCGGCGGTCAGTGCTCCGCTCGCTCCGGCTCTAACCGGTACCGCGTCGTCTCCTGCCCGTCGAACCGGGGGCCGTTTCCGGTGGAGGTGAACCCGACCGCCTCGACAGCGGCCCGGACCTGTGCTTCGTCTTCCGGTAGCAGGAGTTCGACCGTCATGTGTTCCCGGCGAGCGAACTCGATGGGGTCGGTCAGGAGTTCCTCACAGGCGTCGCTGGACCCGGCCAGCTGTGTCACGTGGACGGTCCCACGCTCGGCGTCGAAGCTCACGAACCCCACAATGTCGTCGTCGGCCTCGGCCACGCGGACGGTGCGGTCGTGGACGAGGTTCCGCATCACGTCCGGCGGCCCGTCGGCGAGGGCGGCCAGTCGCTCGGCGTCGTCCTCGACAGCGTCGCGGATATTCATGTATGTGTGTGAGAACCCCATGCAAATAAACGGTGTGTCGGCGGCAGCCGGCCGCTTCGAGCTTTGTGCGCTGCCGTGGCGCCACGTCTTCACACGACGGAATCTGCCGGGCATCGTCGACAGCGACGCGCGGTCACAGATGAACACAGTTATCCCGAGCGACGGAGAACGCGAGGGCAATGACTCACGTACACACAGATAGGGTGGCAGCATGCGCGTAGTCGCCAAGTTCGGTGGGACGAGCCTCGGCAGCGGCGACCGTATCAACCGGGCCGCGGACTCGATCGCTGCTGCCGTCCAGCAGGGCCACGAGGTCGCGGTCGTCGCCTCGGCGATGGGCAACACGACCGACGAACTGCTCGAGGAGATCAACTACGACGCCGACTCCGCGGACCGCGCGGAGATCGTCTCGATGGGCGAACGGACCTCCGTCAGGATGCTCAAGGGCGCGCTCGCCGCCCGCGGCATCGAGGCCGTCTTCCTCGAACCCGGCAGCGAGGACTGGCCGATCATCACCGACGAGTACGGCGAGGTCGACGTCGAGGAGACACAGAAACGCGCCCACGCGCTGGCCGGCCAGCTCAAGGACGTCGTCCCGGTCATCACCGGGTTCCTGGCGGAGGACCACCAGGGCAACGTGACGACGCTCGGCCGTGGCGGCTCCGACACGAGCGCCGTGATGATGGGCGACTACATGGACGCCGACGAAGTCGTCATCGTCACCGACGTCGAGGGCGTCATGACCGGCGACCCCCGCGTCGTCGAGGGCGCTCGCAACGTCGGCAAGATCTCCGTCGACGAGCTCCGGTCGCTGTCGTTCCGCGGGGCCGAGGTGGTCGCGCCGTCGGCGCTGTCGTACAAGACCGGCGACCTGGGCGTCCGTGTCGTCCACTACCAGCACGGTGACCTGCTCTCCGGTGGCACGTCCATCGAGGGCGAGTTCCAGAACCTCATCGACCTGCAGGAACAGCCCATCGCCTGCGTGACCGTCGCCGGCCGCGCCATCCGGAACAGCCCGGGCATCCTCGCGGACCTGTCCACCGCTATCGCGGACGAGGATATCAACATCGAGGCCAACTCCTCGGGGATGGACTCGCTGACGTTCTACGTCGACGAAGACGACGCCGAGGAGGCCGAGGCGCTGTTGCACGCCCGCATCGTCGACGACGAGACGCTCTCGTCGGTCACCGTCGAGGACGAGATTGCCGTCATCCGCGTCACCGGCGGCGACCCGAGCCAGTCGGCGCTTGCCCACCAGGTCGTCGCACCGCTGGCCAATGCCCACATCCACCTCTACGACGTGATTACGTCCGCGACGTCGGTCTCCGTGTTCGTCCCGTGGGAGGACCGCGAACAGGCCCTCTCGCTCGTCCAGGACGTGTTCTGAGTTTTTAATCGGTTGAAGACGCCTGTTCGAACCGGCTCGCTGGCAGCAGTAGTTCGCTGACCTCGGGGAGGTGTTTCAGGTTGTAGACGATCTTCGCGTCGTCCGAGACCGGTGCGGCGATACACGACAGCCGAATCCCCTTCTCTGTGAGGTCGGGCGGGAGGATGTGACTCGCCGGCGACGGCATCTCGCCGTCGACGACCGCGACCGCGCAGTTCGTACACGCGCCGCCCCGACAGGCGAAGGGCCACGCGAACCCGTTCTTCTCGGCCGCCTCCAGCAGCGTGTCGTTCGGGTCGACGTAGAACCGCCCGAAGTCGGTCGAGCGAAGGCCCGCGTCGGCCGCCTTCTCGAACAGGTCCTCGTCGTCGAGCGCCCAGCCGTGGTCCTCCAGCACCTCGAAGTTGAGAAACTCCACCAGCGGGTCCTCCGGCTCCGGCGGGCTTTCGGGCTCGGGCTCCGGCGTCTCGTCGGGAATCGGGTCCCCGGGCTCGTATCCGTTCTGCAGTCGCTCGTAGGCCGTCTTGACCGCCTGGAACTCGGCCGTCGACCCGCCCTGGTCCGGGTGTGCCTCCTTGACTCGCTCGCGGTAGGCGTCGACTATCTCCCCGTCGTCGGCGTCCGGCTCGATTCCGAGGACCTCGAATGGGGACTCCACACCCCACAGTAGCGGTCACGCACATAAATCCTCTCGTCCCGCTGCAGTATCTGCAGGCTGCCGGCGACGGACGACCCGTCTGTGTGACTACCGGCCCTGCGTCAACCGGGAGCCGATCTCCCGCGGGAGGCCGGCGTCCTCGACCGCGTCGATGACCGCGCCGGTGTCGTACTCCACGCGGCGCTCGTCGACAGTCAGGTCCGCGAGGTCGAGCACGGCGTAGGCGGCCCGGTGGTCCCTGTCGCGGGGCTGGCCCACGCTGCCGGGGTTCATGACGACCCCGTCGTCGTACACCTCGTGGTGTTGCTGGTGTGTGTGTCCCATCACGAGCACGTCCTCGTCGCCCAGCAGGTCCGGGCCGAACTCCCCGGGGAACGTGTAGTGGTCCGGGTCGTCCGGATGACCGTGGACGAGCTTCACCCGGCCGTCACGCACCCGTCGCTCGTCTGGCAGGGCCGCCAGCCATGCCAGCTGCTCGTCGGACAGCTGTTCCGTGGCGTGTTCGACGCCGGCCTGTGCCATCCCGTTGAAGACAAAGGGCGTCTCGCCGGCGACGGCTCTGTCGTGGTTTCCCATCACTGTCGGAACTTCCTCGGTCGGCCAGGGAACGTCCGCCGGGAGTGTGTCGGCGTGCCCGCGCATTGCGTCCACACAGTCGCCGTGCCAAGGGTTGTAGCCGACCACGTCGCCGGCACAGACCAGCCCGTCGACCGGCGGCATGTCCGCGAGCACCGCCGCCAGCGCCACCCGGTTGCCGTGGATATCGGAGAGTATGCCCAGCTTCATTGCCAAGGTCTAGTCTCTGCGGGGCCTTGAGTGTCGGTACTGACTCGGTATCTGTGTCCGCCCGGCCTTCACCGGTAGCCGTTCACTCGCCGCCGTTGTGCACTGCCACGTCGAACTCGCCCGCCGACCCCGCGACGCCGGCCGAACAGACGGCGTGTTCGTACTCGTGGTCGTACACCTCGCGGGCCGCCCCGCCGGCGTCGGTCGCAGCCAGGTCGAACGCTGTCGGACTGTCCTCTTCGTAGGTCGCCACCAGCGTCGGCTCGGTAACTTCCTCGACGAGCAGGGCGTCACGGCGGACGGTCCCGATGACCGCGCCCGGTCCGTCGGCGGTCGTCGTCGGGTCCGCCGCGTCGACGCCGACGATGCCGGCGACCCGCGGCGTGTCGTAGTCGTCCTTCTCGAAATCGAGCGACAGAAGCGGCTCCGCGATGGCGTCCCGCGCCGGATAGCCCAGTTCGAGCTTTTCCGCGATGGGGTCGACGTGCGAGCCGTTCCCGACGACGGCGCCGCGCTCGGTGACGCGCACGCCGTTGTAGGAGATGTAGGGGTTGTCCGTCTCCGGGGCGTCCGGTGTCGGCTCGACGGTCACCGTGCCGTCGCGCTGTACTGCCTGGCGGTTGGGGAACGAGCGCGAGGAGACGCGGTACGCGCCGACCTCGGGACTGACGACGACGAATCGTCCGACGTACATACGCGAGTGTGGACGACAGGCCGAAAAAGCGCTGTCGATGTCTCGCCGCGGGCCGGACGTGGCGCTGTTGCCCTCTGAGGAACGGTTGTGCGGCCTGCTGACACGCTTCATGTCCGACCGAATCGCGCAACGCTTACAAGGGGGCACCCGATACTGTAGAGTGCGCACAGTCCATTGGGGTAGTGGCCAATCCTGAAGCCTTCTGGGGGCTTCGACCCTGGTTCGAATCCAGGATGGACTATTTCTGTGGTGAGTCAGTCCGGGAGCAAGCGGTGTGAATCCTCACTCGAACGCCGGTCAGGAGCAACTGTCCCGAGACGCACCCTCGCCACTGGCTACTTATAGCTCCCTTCCAGAGAGAACATATGACACCGACGCACGTCCTCGTCCCGCTTGACGGTTCGCCGCTGGCCGACGAGGCGCTGACGTACGCGCTAGAGACGTTCGACTGTCGGATTACTGTGTTGAACGTCGTTGCCCCGCTCGATACGGGGATGAGCGAAGGCGGCATGCTCGAACCGGACGCGGACCGCCGGGCGGCGGCCGACGAGCGGGCCACGAACCTCGTCGACAGGGCGTCACAGCAGGCCAGCGAGGTCGGTCGAGAGGTCGAGACGGCCGTCGAGACCGGTGACCCGGCCGAGACGATTCTGGGCTACGTCGAGGAGACCGACGTTGACCAGGTGGTGATGGGTGGCCACGGCGGGACGCGAAACGAGATCGCCCGGCGGCTGCTGGGGACCGTTGCGACGGCGGTCGTCAGCGAAGCGCCGGTGACGGTGACGGTCGTCCGATAGCGCCGCGGACGGTGACGGTCGTCCGATAGCGCCGCAGATGGACCGTCGCAGGTCGGTTCCAGCTGTCGGCAGCCCGGACGACCACCGCTAGATCCACTAGTCCGTATCAGACCTGGCCGCCGAGGGCCGCTTCCAGAACCTGATACATGCCGAAGCCGATCACGACGCTGGTGACGAGCGTGATGAGCCAGAACCCGACAGTCACGCCTATCTTCCGGCGCGAGACGCCGGCGGAGCCGCCGGCCAGGCCGCCGCCGATGACCCCGGAGATGATGATGTTGTTGAACGAGATGGGGATGCCCAGCGCGATGGCGGCCTGGGCGATGATGAAGCCGGGGACCAGCGCCGCGATGGACCGCCGGACGCCGAGTTGCGCGTACTCGCGGGAGGTCGCCTGTAGCAGGCGGGGGGCGCCCATCCACGCCCCGCCGAGGATACCCACTGCACCCAGGCCCAGCAACAAAAGCCCGGGCAGACCGAGTTCGACGCGGTAGAGGTTCTCCAGTGGCCCGGTCGCGAGACCGACCTGACTCCCGCCGCTAGAGAAGGCGACGACGCTGCCGAGGGCGACCAGAAACGTCTTGATGCCCCTATCGACGGAGGCCTGGGTCTGCAGGCGGATATAGTAGAAGCTGCCCGCCGCGAGCAGTAGCGTCGCGGCGACGGCGGCGATATCCGTCCCGGCGACCATCGCGGCGAAGCCGGCCAGCGACCCCTGGCTGGTGCCGGGCGGCGACGGGATGATGCTCAACTGGACGTTGGCGACGATGCCACCGACGACCCCGGCGAGCAGCGGGACCCCGACCGTCTCGGGGATGTCGTCCCGGCGCAACACTGTCGCGGTGAGATAGGCCAGACTCCCCGAGACAGGCGGGACGAGCAGCCAGAAGACCGCGATGCGGCGGTAGGTGTCGAAGACGGGCTGGCCGCCGAGCGAGAGCCCGACGCCGACCATCGCGCCCGTCGTGGCGAACGCCGCCGGAACGGGGTAGCCCGAGTAGATGCCAAACGCCATGAACCCCGTCGCGGTCAGCAGGCCGGCGACGGCTGCGAGCGACGTGATAGTGACCCCGTCGATGAGACCGGCGCCGACCGTCTCCGAGATGCTCCCGCCCTGGGTCAGCGCGCCCAGCGCGGCGAGGATGCCGATGAGGAAGGCGGCGCGCATCGTCGAGATGGCGTTCGCGCCGATAGCGGGTGCGAAGGGCGGCGAGTTGCTGTTGGCCCCGAGTGTCCAGGCCGTCACCAGACCGGTAATCGTCGCGAGGGCGACCAGCGCCCAGAAAACGACGGTGGTCACCGCGTGCGGGGCCCCTTTGAGACCCGCCAGTTGCTGCTGTGTGAATGCGACCGGATTGTCATTGGCAGCCGTTCACACCCAGTACATAAAACGCCCGCGGCGTCGACGCGGCGGAACCTGACTGACTCCGCCTTGCCCTGGTTTGTCGCCGATGTGGCTAATGTGCGACACCGAAGTCTTTAACGCCTATCCACACCGCTGGTGGGACATGTCACAACGGAGACGCACGTTCATCAGCAGTGTCGGCACCGCAACCGCGATCGGATTAGCCGGATGTCTCGGTGGCGACGGCGGCGACGGGAGCGGGGGCGACGGCGGCGACACCGACGGCGACGGCGGCAGCGGGGGCGACGGCGACAGCGGTCCGGCCGCTCGTATCGGCATGGTGTACGCGACGGGCGGCCTGGGCGACGGGTCGTTCAACGATCAGGCCCAGACCGGCGCTATCCGGGCGGCGGAGGAGCTGAACATCGAATACGACGAGTCCCAACCGGAGGCGGTACAGGACTTCGGCAGCCTCCAGCAGCAGTACGCCCAGTCCTCGAACCCGGACTACGACCTGGTCTGTTGTATCGGCTTCCTGCAGGCGGACGCCCTCACGGAGAACGCCGAACAGTACCCGGACCAGAACTTCATGATCGTCGACTCCGTCGTCGAGGCGGACAACGTCGGCTCGTACGTGTTCGGCGAGCATCAGGGCTCGTTCCTCGTCGGTCTGATGGCCGCTCGGCTGTCCAGCCAGGACTTCTCGGCCGGGGCCGGCTCCACGCAAGGTGACTCCACGAACGTCGGCTTCGTCGGCGGCGTCGAGGGCGACCTCATCGGTCGCTTCGAAGCCGGCTACACGGCCGGTGTGAAGTACGCAAACGAGGACGTCGACGTCCAGACGGCCTACGTCGGGGATTTCAACGACCCCTCCGGCGGCCAGGAGGCGGCCCTCTCGATGTACAACTCCGGGGCGGACGTCGTCTACCACGCGGCCGGCAACACCGGGACCGGCGTGTTCCGTGCGGCCCAGGAGGCGGGCCGCTTCGCAATCGGCGTCGACCGCGACCAGTCGGTGACGAAGGACAACTTCAGCGACGTCATCCTCGCGAGCATGGTCAAGCGCGTCGACAACGCGGTGTATACGTCGGTCGAATCGGTCGTCAACGACAACTTCGAGGGCGGCGCCGTGAACACGCTCGGCCTCGAACAGAACGGTGTCGAGGCGGTGTACGGCCAGCAACTCGGCTCGGAGATCCCACAGGACGTCAAAGACGAGGTGTCCGAGGTCCGCCAGAGCATCATCGACGGCGACATCAGCGTGCCGACCGATCCCGACAACGTCTGAATCGCCGCGACCACACGCAGGGACCGCATATTTTTGCCAGACCTGTGGAACCGTGAAGTTAAAACTACGGGCAGTCAACCGCTCTGAGTATGGAACAGGCCGTCCACCTCGATGGCATCACGAAGCGGTTCCCGGGGGTCGTCGCAAACGACGATGTTGACCTGGCGGTCGAGAAGGGGACGGTCCACGCACTGCTCGGCGAGAACGGTGCGGGCAAGACCACCCTGATGAACGTCCTCTACGGGCTCTACGAGCCGACCGAGGGGACGGTCAACGTCCACGGCGAGAAACAGACGTTCAATTCGCCACGCGACGCTATCGACGAGGGCGTCGGCATGATCCACCAGCACTTCATGCTGGTCGATCCGATGACCGTCACCGAGAACATCACGCTCGGGAACGAGCCCCGCAAGTGGCTCGGACTCACGGTCGACCGCGACCAGTCCCGCCAGCAGGTCCGTGACCTGTCCGACCGGTACGGGTTCGACGTGGACCCCGACGCCCGTATCGAGGATGTCGGTGTCGGCGTCCAGCAGCGCGTCGAGATTCTCAAAGCGCTCTACCGCGGCGCAGACGTCCTGATTCTGGACGAACCGACGGCGGTGCTCACGCCACAGGAGGTCGACGACCTCTTTCGCGTCCTCGAAGAGCTGACCGACCAGGGGAAGACGATAATCTTCATCACCCACAAGCTCGGCGAGGCGATGGAGGCTGCCGACGAGATCACCGTCCTGCGCGAGGGGAGAAACGTCGGGACGGTGCCGGCCGACGACATCACCCGGGAGGAACTGGCCGAGATGATGGTCGGCCGCGAGGTGCTGCTCGACCTCGACCGCGAGCCCGCCGAGCCGGGCCAGTCTGTCCTCGACGTCGCGGACCTCGTCGTGGAGGACGACCGGGGCGTCCGCGCCGTCGACGGAATCTCGCTCGAGGTTCGGGCCGGCGAGGTGCTCGGAATCGCCGGCGTCGACGGGAACGGGCAGTCGGAACTGGTCGAGGCTATCACCGGGCTCCAGTTGCCCGACGAGGGGACCATCACGTACGACGGTGTCGACCGGACCACCGACAGCCGCCGGGAGCGCATCGATGCCGGGATGGCCTACATCCCGGAGGACCGTCAGGAGCGGGGGCTGGTGATGGACTTCGACCTCGTCGAGAACGGCCTGCTGGGGAGCCAGCACGCGGCCGACTACACCTCGAACGGGCGCATCGACTGGGACTACACGCGGGACCACGCGGAGGACATAATCGAGGAGTACGACGTACGGCCGCCGGACGCCGACGCCCACGCGAAGTCCCTCTCCGGGGGGAACCAGCAGAAGTTCGTCGTAGGCCGGGAGTTCGCGCGAGACCCCCGCCTGGTCGTCGCATCCCATCCCACCCGCGGCGTCGACGTGGGGTCGATGGAGTTCATCCACGACCGGATCAACGCGCTCCGGGAAGCGGGCCGGGCCGTGTTGCTCATCTCCTCGAACCTCGATGAGGTCCAGTCGCTTTCGGACCGCCTCGCCGTCATCTACGAGGGCGAAATCATCGACATCGTCGATCCCGAGCGCGTGACCGAGGAACAGCTCGGATTGCTGATGGCCGGGCAGCAGCCCGACGCCGTCCCGACCATCGCGGCGGACGGGGAGGGCCGCCGATGAGCGACGACAGCCCGTCGCAAAACGGTGACGACCCGCCGACGCCGGCCCCGGACGACCGGTGGTCACAGTACCGACAGCGCCTCATCAGGCTGGGCCAGACCTCGGTCGGCGAGCGGATTCTGATCGCCGTCTCGGCGCTGTTGCTCTCTATCGTCGTCGGGACGGTCATCGTCACCGCCGCGGGACTGATGGCGACCTGTCGGTCCCCTGTGCTGACGTTTGGCTCCACGACGCTGTGTTACGACCCGTTCTACGTGTTCAACCGGCTGTTCCTCGGCGCGCTGGGTGACCCCTTCGCCGGCGGCTGGTCGCCGCTGAACGCGCAGTTCGCGGCGACGCTCCGGGAGACGACGATTCTGGTGTTCACCGGGCTCTCGGTGGCCTTAGCGTTCCGTGCGGGCATCTTCAACATCGGGACGCAGGGCCAGCTCATCGTCGGCGCGCTGGCGGCCGCACTGGCGGTGCTGTGGGCCGGCTCGCTGGTCTCCGGGGCGCTCGCGCTCGTCCTGTTGATCCCGCTCGGGCTGCTCGCCGGCGCGGTCGGCGGCGGCTTCTACGGTGCGATTCCCGGCGCGCTGAAGGCCTACGCCGACGCGAACGAGGTCATCACCACCATCATGCTCAACTTCGTCGCCGTGCGGGTGACGCTGTATCTCGTCCGGAACCACTTCGCCGACCCGACGAGCCAGGCGACACAGACCCGGACGCTGCCAATCGAGGGGCAGTTCCCCTCTGTTCTGTTCGACCCGCGGACGGACTTCTCCCTGCTCGCGCTCCTGCTCGCAATCGTGTTCGTCGGCGGCGTCTACTACCTGCTCGAACACACGGCCTTCGGCTACGACCTGCGGACCGCCGGCATCCAGCCCGCGGCCGCGGAGTACGGCGGCGTCGACTCCGCCCGGACCATCCTGACGTCGCTGACGCTGTCGGGCGCGCTCGGCGGCGTCGGCGGGGCCGTGTTCGTGATGATGACACTCGGGAAGTTCCAGACCGGCATTCCGAGCTACGGCTTCGACGGCATCACCGTCTCCATCCTCGCCGGCAACAACCCCATCGGGGCCGTCTTCGCCGCGCTTCTCTTCGGCGTCCTCAAGTCCGGGTCGAACGTGGTCGCCTTCGCGACCAACGTGCCGCCACAGCTCGTCGGCGTCCTGCGCGGGCTCATCATCCTGTTCGTCGCCATGCCGGAGTTCTTCCGCATCATCGGCCGTCGGCTCGCGACGGGCGAGCGCGACGGGCAGGCCACCGCGGCCGCGGGAGGTGGTGCCGATGACTAACGGCAGCGCCATGGACCGCCTCCACTCGGCCTCGGGGCGGCTGTTCATCGCCGGCGTGGCGGTCCTCACACTGGTCGCGCTCGCCGGCTTCGGCGTCGTCGCGCCGACGTCGACGCCCGGCCAGATCTTCTGGGTACTGGCCTCGAAGTCGACGCTGTCCTCGACGCTGCGGCTCTCGGTCCCGATTGTGCTGGCCGCGCTCGGGGGCATCTTCGCCGAGAAGAGCGGCGTCATCAACATCGGGCTCGAAGGCCTGCTCATCATCTCGGCCTTCGCGGCCATCTTCGGTGCCGACGCGACCGGCTCGCTGTGGCTCGGCTTCCTCGTCGGCATCGTCGCGTCGACGCTGCTCGCGGGGGTGTTCGCCGCCGTCTGTATCGAGTTCCGCGCCGACCAGATTATCGCCGGGCTGGCCGTCTGGCTCATCGCGCTCGGGCTCGCCCCCTTCGCCTCGCAGGTGTTCTACGGCGGCCCCAACACCCGGAGCGTCGGCACCTTCGACACGATAACGGTCCCGGGACTGGCCGACATCCCCTTCTTCGGCGCGCTGTTCGACGCCTCGCCCGCGGTGTACATCATGTTCGCCGCCGTGGCGGCCTCGTGGTACGTGCTGAACCGCACGACTTTCGGCCGCTGGGTCCGGGCCGCCGGCGAGAACCCGAAGGCGCTGGACACCGCCGGCGTCGACGTGTCCCGCGTCCGCTACGCCGCCGTCCTGCTGTCCGGCGTCCTCTCGGGGATGGGCGGGGCCGCGCTGGCCATCAACATCGGCCAGTTCACCGGCAACGGCCCGACGATGGTCAACGGCAAGGGGTTCATCGCCATCGTCGCCTATCTGTTCGGCAACTACAACCCGGTCGGCGCCTTGCTGTCGACCACGCTGTTTGCCGGTCTCGACGCCGTCCAGCTGCGCCTCCAGACGGCCGACGTGATCGCCGTCCCCGACTCGCTGGTCCAGACCATCCCGTTCGTCGCCGTCATCGTCGTGCTCGCCCTGGTGGGCAAGACCCGCCTGCCCGAGGCCGCCGGCGAGCACTACGAGTCCGGCGAGGAGTAGTCGGAGGATTCGATGTAACTGTTTGCCGAACGACCGCCCGACTGGGCGCAGCCGATACGCACAGTCCTCAAGTGCGTACGCTGATTCGACGACAAGGCCGGATATCGACGATTGAGAAACGTTAACGCGGAGCGTGAGAA
Source organism: Haloarcula sp. 1CSR25-25 (assembly GCF_032027985.1). Lineage (NCBI taxonomy): Archaea > Methanobacteriati > Methanobacteriota > Halobacteria > Halobacteriales > Haloarculaceae > Haloarcula > Haloarcula sp. 1CSR25-25. The sequence goes on along the minus strand of NZ_JAHYBW010000001.1, from coordinate 731,180 downwards.
ATTCAGGTGTGTGACTGCGGATATCGCGTATCCCTCTGTCGAACTCATTCTTGCCATCCACGAACAGATCGTGTCAGAAGGCGACATCACGGAACCGGGTGTTCGGTCGGAGGACGCGATCGAATCCGCACTACAATACATTTCGGAAGGGTTCTTCAGACAGGGTCCTGAGACGATCCATAAAAAAGCGGTCCACCTGATGCGGCTACTCGTTACGGACCATCCATTTGTTGACGGAAACAAGCGAACGGCACTCCGAACCGTGGTCGTCTTCTATATGATGAACGGATATGCGTTCGACTACGGTGATGAAATTCGAGCCCTTTTGCACCGCTTTGCAACTGACGAAGCCGCAGTCGACACAGACACTGCGGTCATCTACTTCCGAGCGTGTGCTCGTCGCAACTGATAAAGGGACACACTGGATAATACTAAACAGAGAAATGGCGTCTAGCACTGATTCCTCGACGGCAGTCGACGACGAGGTCCGCCGGCTGTACGAACGGTATCAGGCGGCCGAAAGCGACGCCGAACGGCGGGAGATAGCCCTCGAGATGGGGAAACTCGATGGACGCCGCCACGCGGAAATCTACGCAGCACTTGAAAACGAGTGAGATGAACTGTTGTACGTTCTCGTGACGGCTGCCCGTAGTGGGATATTCTACTCGGACAGATACGCACGCTCATCGTGTGCTGTGACCGACACTGTATGGCCGAACACTCATGTGGGCGGCAAGCACACGTCGAGGTAGCAAATGTCGCGCCGATATGACCACGCGCGGGTCCAGGAGTACTGGCAGCAGGTCTGGGAGCGAGAGGGGGTCTTCGAGTGCCCGACTGACGCCGAGGACCCGACGTACGTGCTGGGGATGTTCCCCTACACCTCCGGCTCGTTGCACATGGGACACATCCGGAACTACGCAATCACCGACGCGTACGCCCGGTACCGACGGATGGCCGGCGACGAGGTGCTCCACCCGATGGGGTGGGACGCCTTCGGCCTGCCGGCGGAGAACGCCGCCTACGAACGGGACACCGACCCCGAGTCATGGACCCGGACGTGTATCGACCAGATGAAAGACGACCTCCGGGAGATGGGCTTTGGCTACGACTGGTCACGGGAGATCACCACCTGCGACCCCGAGTACTACCAGTGGAACCAGTGGCTGTTCACCCAGTTCTACGACGAGGGACTGGTGGACTACGGCGCGGCGACGGTGAACTGGTGTCCGGACTGTGAGACGGTGCTTGCCGACGCGCAGGTCGAGACGCCGGAATCGGACGAGGGCGCGACGACCGCCGGTGCCGGCCACAGCTACACCCACGGCGGCGTCTGCTGGCGCTGCGGGACCGGCGTCGAGCAGCGCGACCTCGACCAGTGGTTCTTCGCCATCACCGACTACGCCGAGGAGCTGTATCACGGCCTGGACGACCTGGAGGGGTGGCCCGACGGCGTCCGGGACAGTCAGCGCAACTGGATCGGCCGCCAGGAGGGCGCTCGCGTCTCGTTCACCGTCGGCCACGACGACCACGAGACCGTCGAGGCGTTCACGACGCGACTCGATACGGTGTACGGCGCGACGTATCTGGCGCTGTCGCCGGGCCACGACCTCGCGCGAGCGCTGGCCGACGAGGACGACGCCGTCGCCGAGTACGTGACGTCGGTGGCGAGCACTGACGACGCCGGGATGAGCGGCGTCGAGACGGGCCTCTCCGCCACCCACCCTTACACCGGCGAGGAGCTACCGGTGTACGTCGCGGCGTACGTGCTGGACGACGTGGGCACGGGCGCGGTCATGGGGGTGCCGGCCCACAACGAGCAGGACCACGCCTTCGCCGACGAGAACGACCTGCCCGTACAGCAGGCCGTCGAACCGGTCGACGGCAGCGGGACGGACCTGCCACACGCGCCCTACACCGGCGACGGGATGCTCACCGGCAGCGGCGAGTACGACGGCCTCGCCAGTTCCGCCGCCCGCGAGCGCCTGCGCGAGCACGAGGCAGCCGAGGCGGCGGTGACCTACCGCCTGCGGGACTGGCTCATCTCCCGGCAGCGCTACTGGGGGACGCCGATTCCCATCGTCCACTGCGACGACTGCGGACACGTCCCGGTCCCGGAGGCGGACCTGCCGGTGGAACTGCCCGACTACGTCCAGACGACCGGCAATCCGCTGGACGCGGCCGACGAGTGGAAGGGGACCACCTGTCCCGACTGCGGCGCCGATGCGGTGCGGGAGACGGACACGATGGACACCTTCGTCGACTCCTCGTGGTACTTCCTCAGGTACCTCTCGCCGCACTTCGCGGACGCCCCCTTCGACCAGGCGACCGCCGACGAGTGGCTCCCGGTCGACGTGTACGTCGGCGGCGAGGAACACGCCGTCCTCCACCTGCTGTACATCCGCTTTTTCACCCGCGCGCTGTCGGACATCGGCCTGCTGGACCGCGAGGAGCCGGTCGACCGGCTCATCAACCAGGGGACAGTCCTGCACAGCGGCGAGAAGATGTCCAAGTCGAAGGGCAACGACATCGCGCCCCACGAGTACGGGGCCGAGACGACGCGGCTGTTCGTCCTCTCGGCGGCCCACCCATCACAGGACTTCGAGTGGACTGTAAAGAACGTCTCGACGGCCTACGACTTCCAGCAGACGCTGTATCGGCTTGTCACGGAGTACGCTGACACGGCGGCGGCCCGGACCGAGAGCACCGACCACGACGCGTATCTGGAGCGGGAAATCGACCGGACCATCGCGGCCGTCACCGAGGAGTACGACCGCTTCCGGTTCCATCGCGTCATCGGCGAGATACAGCGCTTCGCCCGCCTGCTGGGGCGCTACGCGGGCTACGACCAGCCATACAAGTTCGCCTACGGCCGCGGTCTGCGGGTGCTCGCCGGTCTCGTCGCGCCTATCGCCCCCTTCCTCGCCGAGGAGATGTGGCAGCTGCTCGACGAGGACGGGCTCGTCGCCGAGAGCCGCTGGCCGGAACCGCTCCGTGACGTCGACGACTACCGCATCGAGCGCCAGGTCGTCCGGCGGACGCTCGACGACGTGCGTGAGATCACCGAGGTCGTCGACATCGACGAACCGAACGAAATAGAACTCGTCGTCGCCGCCGACTGGAAGTACCGGGCCTACGAGATCGCCCGTCAGTCGGACCCCGACGACGCCATCGTCGGCGAAATCATGGCCGACGATAACATCAAGCAACACGGCGACACGGCCGCCGATTTCGCCGACCGGCTGGCCGACCGCGGGGCGGGGCTCGAACCGATTATCGACGGCGAGCGCGAACTCGACACCCTCGAGCAGGCCGCGTGGCTGTTCGAAGACGAGTTCGGCTGCGACGTCGTCGTCCGGCGGGCCGCCCCCGACGACGACCTCGCGGCCAAGGCCCGACCGAACAAGCCCGCGATCCACATCTCCTGACTACTCGGTCGCGGCCGCCTCCCGGGCGGCCCCGTGGGCGTCGGTCACCGCGTCGACCAGTCGGTCTCCCTGTTCGTGGTACGTCAGATGCGAGCGACAGTCACAGTCCGAACAGCCGAAGGCGTCGACGCGGTCGAACCCCGCCGCTGTCGGCCCGTCGACCCGCCGGGCGACGGCGCATTCGACGTCGGCCTCGGTCGTGACGACTCGCTCGATGGTCGTCGCCGCGTCGCCAAGCAGGTAGTCGATGTGCCAGTGCCGGGTGTCGTTGTCGCCGGCGGCGACTGCGCGGTGGCGGTCGATTCGACTGAAGCCACCGCTTCCCAGCGCGCTCCCGGTGTACGCGTACCAGCCCGCCGGGACCGCTCGCTCGCCCAGCGCGCCGACCGCAATCGGCCCGCTGACGTTCCGTTCGAGCACCAGTGTGTAGGTTCCGCCGGGCATGCGCCCGCTCAGGTCCCGACGTCGGGGTCGGCCGCGAGGTCGCTGAACCCGTCGACGCGGAACGCCCGGGAGTCGGTGCAGTCCTCGTTCTCGGCGGCGAGTTCGCCGACGACCCAGTTGAACCGGCGGCCGAAGTCGTCGTAGGGCGCCTCCGCGAGCAGGTCGGTGACGCGGTCGCTCGTCAGGTCCTCGTCGTACTCCTCGGCGAAGGCGGCGATGTTCTCGGCGGCTGTCTGTGCGACGTCGTCGTCGGTCTCCTCTGGGAACGCCGTGGCGAGCGTCTCGCTCAGTTCGGACATGCACGGAACAACGTGTCGACGCCACGTATGCGTTCTGAAACGGCGGTCGGCGTTCGAGCGTTTCTTGTACCGCGGGCGACAATATCGGCCCAATGAAGCCGCTGCGTCAGAGCCCCACCGCGGTCACGCTGGCTGTCATCGCCGGCGTGTTCCTCGTCCAGCAGGCCGCCGGCGTGGTGACCGCCCCGCGGAGCCTGTTTGCCCTCTCGCCCCCGCTGTTCAGTCGCCCCTGGACGATTGTCACCAGCGTGTACGCCCACGCCGGCCCGTCGCATCTCCTCGCGAACGCCGTCGGGGTGGCCCTCGCTGGCGTCGTCCTCGAACGCCGGACGACACAGCTCCGGTTCCACGCCTTCTTCGCCTCGACCGGCGCCCTCGCCGGCGTCTCACAGGTCTCGATGACCAGTCTCGTCGGCCCGCTCGTCCCCGGGATGGTCAGCCACGCCTCCGTCCTCGGGGCCAGCGGCGCGGTATTTGCCCTCTTCGGGTACCTGCTCGCAGCCAACCGCCTGACCGACACCGTCGTCGGGGGGTTCGAACTCGCGCCGCGACTCCAGTTGGCGCTGGCCGGCGTCGCCGCCGCCGCGATTACGCTCGCGACCGCGAACCCCGGCGTCGCACTCATCGCACACTTCACCGGCCTCCTGCTGGGATTTCTCTCCGGGCGTGTCCACCTGCTGCGGCCGAGGGACTCGCCGGAGCCGCCAGCGGCCGCGAACTACTGAACTGCGCGCCGCCGTTCCGGGCTAGCCGCGCCACCCGGTGGCACGTAGTTGGTAAGTGATATCAAATAACTCGGCTACGTAGGCCGACGGGATGGAACGGAGTCGCCGGGTCGAGTCTCTGGTCGTCGCGGCGCTGCTGGTGCTCGCCGGCTGTGGCGGGTTCGTGGCCAACGGCGCGGACGGTGGCACGGACCAGCCGACCGCGACAACGCCGGACGCGGGTGACCCGGACAACATCAACGGGACCTTAGAGGTTCATTTCATCAACGTCGGCCAGTCGGTCGCGACCCTGCTGGTCAGCCCCGACAACGAGACGATGCTCATCGACTCCGGTGACTTCACCGACGACGGCGAGTACGTCCTGCAGTATCTCGACCGGCAGGGCATCGACCGCATCGACCACTTCGTCGTCTCCCACAACGACGCCGACCACATCGGCGGTAACGCGGCCGTCATCAGACACTACGAGACCGAGGAAGGGGGCGTCGGCGCGGTGTACGACCCCGGAATCGCCGCGAGCACGCAGACCTACGAGCGGTACCTCGACGCCGTTCAAGCCCACGACGTGACGCTGTACGAGACCCGCGAAGGCGACCGGATTCGGTTCGCGGGCGTCGAGACGAGCGTGCTCGGGCCGCCGGAGCCCTATCTGGAGAACGAGGCGCGAAACGAGAACAGCATCGTCCTCCGCATCGAACACGGCGAGACGAGCTTTCTCTTCACCGGCGACGCCGAGGACGACCAAGAGCGGTATCTCGTCGAGACGTACGGGGCGGACCTCGGGGCGACGGTGCTGAAAGCCGGCCACCACGGCAGTGCGTCGAGCACCGGCGGGCCGCTACTCGACGCCGCCGACCCCCGGACTGTCGTAGTTTCGAGCGCCTACGACTCCCAGTACGGCCATCCGAGCAACGAGACCCTCCGGCGGCTTTCGACGCGGTCGATCCCGACGTACTGGACCGCCACCCACGGCGACACCGTCCTGACCAGCAACGGGACTGCCGTGACTGTCAGCACCCAACGGGCGGCGCCGACCGACCCGCTGTCGCTCCGTTCCGGTGACCCGGTTGCGCCCGGTACGACCGAGCCGGTCACGCAGCGAGCGTCCTACCCCGCCCGCTCGTCCCCGCGGGCCGACACGCCGGTCGCGACCGACGGCGGAACGCCCGCCGGGAACACGAGCGGCGACCTGGTCATCGACCGGGTGCGGGCCGATGCGGCGGGCGACGACCGGGACAACCTCAACGACGAGTACGTCGTGTTCCGGAACGCGGGCGCGGACCCGCTGGCGATGGGCGGGTGGACGGTCGCCGACGAATCCGGCCGTACCTACGTCTTCCCCGACGGATTCACCCTCGACCCGGACGAGACCGTGACCCTGCACACCGGCAGCGGCACCGACACGGACACCGACCGTTACTGGGGGTCGGCGCGTCCGATATGGAACAACGGCGGCGACACCGTTACCGTGACCGACGCCGACAACGCGACCGTACTGGAACGGAGTTACTGATGCTACCCGACGGAACCTACACCGCGGTCATCGACCGAATCGAGGACGGAATAGCCACGCTGGAAGTGGACGCCGAGGACGGGCTGGCCGCCCTCGAAATCGAGGCGGCCGAACTCCCGGCCGAGGCGCGGACGGCCGACGCTGTCCTAGAGATAACTGTCGCCGAATCGGCGCTCGCGGACCTGACGTACGAAGCCGCCGAAACCGCCGACCGGGCGAGCGAGGCCCAGCGTCGGTTCGACCGGCTCTCGAAGCGGCCGCCGCGGGACGGCGACGACACCTAGGGCCGCCCGCACGCTCCGTAGGAGCCTGGTAACAATACGTATCGAGTGCGTAGGTCATCGTATGTGGAACAGTGACATAGAGACGGCCGACCCACCGCTCGGGAAGTGTCCGGCCTGTGACGTGACGATTCCCGCGGCGAACCTCGTCATCGCGTACGACACGGCCGGCGACTGGCCCCGGATGATCGCCGAGTGCCCGGACTGCGAGGACGCCGTGAATCCGGTGTGAGACCCTCGGAACAGCCATGACAGTACGGGGGTGCGTGAATACACGTAGATACGCCGAAGCGACCGCCTATATGTGTAGCAACCACCGATTAGGTGCGGTATACTGTTGTTTCGACCAATGAGAACGAGACCAGACAGGGTGAGTGACGGTGGGGCCATCGAGCAGCGATAGCCCACCGCTACCCCACCGGAACGACAGCGATAGGCTGGGACTGGCGGACGCCGGTCGATACCGTGACACCCTCGCGTTTGCGGTCCGCGGGCTCTGGACCGTGACGCTCGGCGGTATCCGACCGTTCGCGTTCTGGGGCGCCGTACTACTGCCGCTGCTGTATCTCCCGTCGCTCTACGGCGTCGGAACGGGGCAGGACACGGCGCTGTTCGTCGAGCTCGTTGCCTGGCACGTCGCCGCTATCGTCCTCGGGCACGGGCACACGCCGTTCTGGGGTCGATAGCCCGGCACTGTCGGTCTCACTGGCGTTCTGTCGGGTCAGCTTCCGCCCCGCTCCACCTGAAACGATGGGGGTGTGGTGACGGTTCACTCCCTCGAACTCAACCGACGAAGACCTGCTCGTCAAGCCGGTCTGTGGCTGTCTCGGCCAGCTCCTTGAGATTCACCGTGTCCTCGCGGTTGTACGACACCAGCGTTTCGAGTGCACCGTCGCGGCCCTGCTCGTGTTCTCGCCAGAGCCGCACCGCATCCCGGCCAGAGATGTCCGGTCGGTCCCGTTCGATGCCGATGTCCTGCTCGACCTGTTTGAGGCCGCCGGAGAGCCCGATTTTCTTGCAGGTGTACATCAGGTCCAGATGCGGACGGTCGAGGTCGACGTCGAAGTTCGCTTCGAGGAACGGGACGTCGAAGCGCTTGCCGTTGAACGTCACCAGCAGGTCCGCGCCATCGAACGCGGCCCGGAGGGTCTCGGCGGTCAGGTCGTCGCCGGCGATGAGCGTCTGTGTCTCCCCGTCCTGATGGAGGCTCACCGTCGTCACCTGGTTGCGGTCCTGGTCCAGGCCGGTCGTCTCGATGTCGAAAAAGCAGGCCCGGTCCCGGAAGGATTCGTACAGCCGCCAGCGCTCGCTGCTGGGAAACGCGTGGTCGAAGTAGGACACGTCGGTCTCGGCGACCCGCTCGCGCCCCTCGTCGATGAACTGCTGGATGCGGTCGCCGCGCTGGCCGCCGACGACGGACGGTTCGAACTCGTCCCAGTGGGTGACGCCTTGCTCCCAGATGGACCGTTCGGTCTTCTCCCCGACGCCGTCGGTACCGATGAAACTGTTCTCGACGCGCACGCCCTGTGGTACAGGTTGGGCTATATGTAAGCCCGTCGGTGCCGGCGGGACACGGGAGACCAGGGACTACCGTCCCGACGGGCTGTGTCGAACCCGCTGTTATTTGTCACACATCTGGAGGATGCTGTCGTACACTGATTGGTCTTCAAGGGGGACGACGACTGTACTGTCGCAGTGGCTGCAGGTCGACTGTGGCCCGCCGAACGTCCACTCACAGAGCGGGCAGACGAACTTCGACGCGTTGGCTTCGGACATGGTCCGTACCACGCTGGCGCTGCTGAAACGCTCACTCACTACGTGTATGCAGCACTAGCGAGCTCTCAGCTACGTGTATAGTTTACCCGACCGCTCCGGGTCCAGACAGCCTCTCTTTCATCTGTCAACACAGCCCATAGATTGATTACTGGCTCGGGTTGTGTACCGAACCATGGGTGTTGGTGCAGATTCGACGACCCGGCCACGCGCCGGTGAGCCGCTGGTCGCTCGATTGATTCGTCGGACCGGGGTCGACAGGGTGAATTCGTCCGAACGGGCACCGCTCGACGCGGGACCGCTCACGTGGTACGCACTCGCGGTCGTCGCAGTCGAACTGGTTGGCCTACAGGGATACCGGCTGGTGACCGGGCAGGTGCTGACGTTCGTGCAGAACCCGCTGTGGCTGATAAGGCCGCTGGTGTTGCTCGGGGCCGCTGTCGCCATCGAGAGCCTCTACCGGCGCTACGACCGGGCGCTCGACAGAGCGAACATCGTCCACCGTGTCGAGGAGCCGGACCGCTTCGATGGTTTCGTCCCGGACCGTCTTACCGGTATTCTCGTCGTCCTCGGCGTAGCGTTCACGCTCGTCAACGCCATCGTCGTCCTGACAGTCCCCCAGCTATACGCCGCCGGTGGCGCGACGCGGGTGGTCCGCTTTCTGGTCGTGACGCCGTTTGGGTACGTGCCCGTGCTGGCGAGCTTTCTCGCGACCTACGTCTCCGTCGAGATGATTCTGCCCCGACGGATCGCCGACACGAACGTCTCGCTCGATTTCCTGGACCCGGAGCAACTGGGCGGAATGCGGCCCATCGGCGAACTGATCAAACTGGCCTACTACTACCTCATGGTGGGTCTGGTTGCCTACGCCGTCGCCACGTACGGGCCGTACATCCTCGGCGGCGTGTTCGCCTACACCGCGCTTGACCCGCCCGGGCTGGCCGTCAACGCGATGTTCACTGCCGTCTGGATACTCAGCGTCGCCTTCATGGCGTTTGGCATCTACCGTCTCCATCAGCATATGGCACACCAGAAGCGCAACCGCCTCTACGAACTCGACGACCAGGCCAGAGAACACGTCGACCAGCCCTGGGACGTCCGGTCGTTCGACGCGCTGAACCCACCGGCGGAGTACCAGCGCTACCGCGAGCGAGTCAAACTTATCACCGAGACGAAGGAGTACCCGGCGACGTTCACCATGTGGACGCAGATTGTGGTTGGCGTCCTGGTTCCGAAAGCGCTGCAGATGGTTCTGGCCGCGGCCTGACCGGAGCGAAACCGGGAAGCGGGCCGCGCCCGCACAGGGACGCATGACGACGTTCCTGCTCGCCACCAGTTCTGTCCACGTCACCGCGGCCGGCGCTGACTACCTCCTGAACCGACTCGACCCGAAAGGTGACGACGACATCGTCGTCGTCGCCGTCACCGACTCCGATGCGCCGTCGCGCGACGCCGGTGACGCCGTCAACGTCGCCCGCTCCCGGCTCGCGTCTTTCATGCCCACAACGGAAACTCGGGACGGAGCGCCCCTCACTGAGATACTGGCGGCCGTCGACGAGCACGACCCGGACGAACTCCTCATCGGCCCGCACCGCGGTGCCGACGACAGCGACGGCGTCGGCTCGACGGCCCGGGCACTCCTGGCTCGGGTCGACTGCCCGGTCGTCGTCCTCCCGCTCCCCTAGCTTGTGAACAGCCCGCCGTCCTCGAAGGTCAGGCCGAGGTCGACTTCCAGCAGGTCCTCGGCCATCGTCGCGACGGTCGGTGCAACGTCGGTGTCGGGCTCCGTCGCCAGTGGCCTGGGCGCATCCGCTCCGATGTGTGGAATCGTGTGTGCTGCGTCTTCGACGGACGCACGCGTTTCGCCGTGTACACGGGTCGCGACGACGACCGAGGCCGGCGCGCCGATGTCCCGCAGTCGGCCCCGCTGTCGCGGAAGCAGGTCGCTGCCGCGCTGGCTGGCCGGCACCACGAGCGCGCGCCGCTGTGCGGTCGTGGCGGCGGCGACGGCCTGGTTCGACGCGACCGGCGGGACGTCGAGCAGGACGTGGTCGAACCGGCCGACCACCTCCTCGATGGCCCGCTCGAGCGCCTGTGCGCTCTCGGCGGTCTTCGCCCGAGCGAGACGCTCGAACGGCGCGTGGGCCGGACAGAGTGCGACCCGCCCGTCTGCGTCGACCTCCCATTCGAACAGCGCGTCCTCGACCGGCACGTCGCCGACGGCCACCGCGGTCACGTCGGCGTCGAGCCGCCCTTCGACGTAGGTCGCCAGCCCCTGCGTCCCGAAGGCCGCGTCGACGACGGCGACGGACCGCCCGCCCCGGGCCAGCGTCGCCGCCGTCTCGACTGTCAGTCTGGTCGTTCCAGCCCCACCGGTACACCCGACGAACGCGAGCGTCGAAACCCCCATGCGTCGCTGTTGGCGTATCTTTCGGTAAAAAGGATACGGAATTTTACGCCTGCTCGGCGACGATGTCCGCCTCGATGGCGTCCAGGTCGTCCTCGGAGAGGTCGGGACGGTCACTGACCAGCGCGTGAATCGGCCGGCCGCCGTCGTCCTCGAACCGCGGGACGATGTGGCCGTGGACGTGGGGGACCTCCTGGCCGGCCGCCTCGCCGTTGTTGAACGCGACCGTGCTGGCCGGGGCGTCGACGGCTGCCTCGACCGCGGGGACGAGTTCGTGCAGGACCGACAGCACCTCGCTCGCCACGTCGGCGGGCGTGTCGTTCAGCCGCTCGTGGTGGGCCTTCGGGATGACGAGCGTGTGGCCCGGTGACAGGGGGTTGGCGTCCAGAAACGCCAGCACGGTGTCGTCCTCGTAGACGGTTCGACCGGGGATGTCGCCGGCGACGATTCCACAGAAGATGCAGTCCTCGCTCATGGCCGTCCCTGCGTCCGGCGGTCACAAGAAGGTTCTAGGTGTCGCCGACGCCGGCAACCGTCTCGGCGATAGCGTCGACGTACTCCTCACGGTCGTAGCCCAGCCGCGCGAGCCAGACCTCCTGATACGATGGGTGCAGCAGCGGGACCACGGGCACGCTCAGGGCCTCGCTTTGCCGCGGGTCGAGCACGCTGTCGAGGAAGCTATCGAGGGCCTCGTCATCGAGCGCCAGGACCGTCCTGGTCGCGTGTTTCCCGGTGGGCAGCACCGCTACCGGTTCGACCGTCTCGACTTCCTCGAGGAGGTAGGGCCGGCAGTTCGCCAGCTCCGCGTCGGTCGGGTCGCGGTTCCCCGGCGGGTGACACTTCACGGCGTTGGTGTAGTAGCAGTCGGCGTGGCCGAACCCGGCGTCGGCGAGCATCTGCCGGATCTTCCGGCCGGAGTGCCGCGAGGTGTAGGCCATCCCGGTCAGGTTGCCGCCCCGCCAGTGCTCGGCCTCGGGGTCCCCCTCGGCCGGGGCCTCGCCGACAACCACGAGGTCGGCCGACAGCGGCCCGTTGCCCCACGAGATGCAGGTCCGGCTCTCGGCGAGGCGAGGGCAGCGCTGGCAGTCAGCCGCGAGGGCGTGTCTCGCCTCGTCGTCGGGGAACTCTGGCACAGGTGAGCGCACGGCCGGCGGCTGCAAAGCGGTGGCGGTCGCGCCACCACAAGACGTTTGGCGCTGGTCGCCGCCACAGCGCGTGTATGCCCTCCTACGAATACAAGACGCTCGAGATCGACACCGGGATGTTCGGTAGCAGCAGCGTCCCGACCGACGAACTGAACGCCCTCGGCGCGGACGGCTGGGAGGTCGTCGCACCGATAACGGAAAACAGCGGGCAGACAGCCGGGTTGCTCCTCCAGCGCGAGCGCTGACCAGCGCCACGGGGCGGCCGGCCGTGCCGTCTGACCGGCACACACACAATCGATTGTCCTTTATTGCCGGCGGCGGATGGAACTGGTATGGAACGTTTCGCCGCTGTCGACGACCAGTACGACCCCGAGGCCGTCGAGGACGGGGTCTTCGAGTACTGGGACGACGTCGACGCCTACGAGCAGACGAAGGCCCACCGGGCCGACGGCGAGGACTACTTCTTCGTCGACGGGCCGCCCTACACCTCCGGCGCGGCCCACATGGGGACGACGTGGAACAAGACCCTGAAGGACTGTTACATCCGCTATCTGCGGATGCAGGGCTACGACGTCACCGACCGGCCGGGCTATGACATGCACGGCCTCCCCATCGAGACGAAAGTCGAGGAGCGACTCGACTTCGAGAACAAGAAGGACATCGAGCGCTTCGGCGAGGAGAACTTCATCGAGGAGTGCAAGGCCTTCGCCGAAGAGCAGCTAGAGGGGCTGCAATCTGACTTCCAGGACTTCGGCGTCTGGATGGACTGGGACGACCCGTACAAGACAGTGAACCCCGAGTACATGGAGGCCGCCTGGTGGGGGTTCCAGCAGGCCCACGAGCGCGGGCTGGTCGAGCAGGGCCAGCGATCCATCAATCAGTGTCCCCGCTGTGAGACGGGCATCGCCAACAACGAGGTCGAGTACCACGACGTCGGCAAGCCGTCGATCTACGTGAAATTCCCACTGGCCGACCGCGACGGCAGTCTGGTCATCTGGACGACGACGCCATGGACCATCGTCGCCAACACCTTCGTCGCTGTCGACGGCGACCTCGACTACGTGGGTGTCGACGCGGAGACAGACGGTGACACCGAACGGCTCTACGTCGCCGAGGCCTGCGTCGAGGACGTGCTGAAGGCCGGCCGCTACGACGACTACGAGGTCGTCGAGGAGCTGTCCGGCGAGGAGATGGTCGGCTGGGAGTACGACCACCCGCTGGCCGAGGAGGTGCCGGACCACGCCCAGGGCGAGGGCTCCGGTCAGGTGTACACTGCCGACTACGTCGAGGCCGACCGCACGGGCCTCGTCCACTCCGCGCCCGGCCACGGTGAGGAGGACTTCGAGCGCGGGCAGGAACTCGACCTCGAAATCTTCTGTCCGGTCGGCTCCGACGGCGTCTACACCGAGGCGGCCGGCAAGTACGCCGGCACCTTCGTCCGTGACGCAAACGACGCGGTCATCGCGGACCTCGACGACAACGGCGTCCTGCTCTCCAGCGAACAGGGCCACACCGTCCGCGAGGGGCAGTGCTGGCGCTGTGACACCGACATCGTCCGCATCGTCACCGACCAGTGGTTCATCACGGTCACGGACATCAAGGACGAACTGCTGGCGAACATCGAGGACAGCGAGTGGTACCCCCAGTGGGCACGGGATAACCGCTTCCGGGACTTCGTCGAGGACGCGCCGGACTGGAACGTCTCCCGGCAGCGTTACTGGGGCATCCCCATCCCAATTTGGCTTCCTGAGGGCTGGGACGGGTCGATGGACGACGCCATCGTCGTCGGCGACCGCGAGGAACTCGCCGCGCGCGTCGACCAGGACATCGACCCCAAAGCCGTTGACCTGCACAAGGGCACGGTCGACGACCTCACCATCACGGAGGACGGGATGACCTACACCCGCGTCGGCGATGTCTTCGACGTGTGGCTCGACTCCTCCGTCGCGACGTGGGGGACCGTCGACTACCCCGAACAGACCGAGGACTTCGAGGAACTGTGGCCGGCCGACCTCATCATGGAGGCCCACGACCAGACCCGCGGCTGGTTCTGGTCCCAGCTGGGCATGAGCACCGCCGCGACCGGCGAGATACCCTACAAGCAGGTGCTGATGCACGGCTACGCCAACATGCCCGACGGGCGCGGCATGTCAAAGTCCAAGGGCGTCCTCATCGACCCCCACGAGGTCATCGAGAAGCACGGCCGCGACCCGATGCGGCTGTTCCTGCTGTCGGTGACCGCCCAGGGCGAGGACATGAACTTCTCCTGGAAGGAGACCGCCGAGATGCAGCGCCGGCTCAACATCCTCTGGAACGTCGCCCGCTTCCCGCTGCCGTACATGCGGGCCGACGACTTCGACCCCGAGGAGACCACGGTGGAAGACGTCCGGGACGACCTCGAACTCGTCGACGAGTGGGTCCTCTCTCGGCTCCAGACCGTGACCGAGGCGATGACCGACTCGATGGACGACTTCGAGAACGACAAGGCGGTCGACGAACTGCTCGAGTTCGTCGTCGAGGACGTCTCCCGCTTCTACATACAGGTCGTCCGCGAGCGGATGTGGGACGAGGAGGACAGCGCCTCCAAGCAGGCCGCCTACGCCACGCTCTACCGCGTGCTCGAATCTGTGGCCGCCCTGTTTGCCCCGTTCACGCCGTTCGTCGCCGAGCAAGTGTACGGCGCGCTCACCGGCGACGCCGGCCACCCGACGGTCCACATGTGCGACTGGCCCGAGGTCGACGCCGACCTGCACGACCCCGCGCTCGAACGAGAGATCGAGGTCGTCCGCGAGGTCGAGGAGGCGGGTTCGAACGCCCGCCAGCAGGCAGAGCGCAAGCTCCGCTGGCCCGTCACTCGCGTCGTCGTCGACGTCGACAGCGATGACGTGGCCGACGCGGTCCGTGCCCAGGAAGCCATCATCGCCGACCGGCTCAACGCCCGCACCGTAGAAGTCGTCGGCGCTGACGAGGAGTGGGGCGAACTCGCCTACTCCGCCGAGGCCGACATGAGCGAGCTCGGGCCGGCCTTCGGCGACGACGCCGGCCGCGTCATGAACGCGCTCAACGAGGCCCGCGTCGACGAGCAGTCACTCGATACCCTCGAAGGCACAGTGAGCGACGCGCTCGGCGAGGACGTCGCCCTCACCGAGGCGATGGTCGAGTTCCGCCGCGAGACGCCCGAGGGCGTCACCGGGACGGAGTTCGCCGCGCTCGACGGCGGCGGCGTGGTCTACGTCGACACCGCGCTCACCGAGGACATCGAGAGCGAGGGGTACGCCCGCGAGGTCATCCGCCGGGTACAGGAGATGCGCAAGGACCTCGAACTGGACATCGAGGAGCGCATCCGGGTCGACCTCGCTATCGACGACGAGCGCGTGGATTCGCTGGTCCGCGAGCACGAGGCCCTCATCAAAGAGGAGGTCCGTGCCGACGAGCTAGACGGCGTCGAAGACGGCCACCGCAAAACGTGGGACGTCGAAGGAACCGAAATGGAGATCGCGATAGCTGCCGTTGCTGCCGCGGAAGCGTCGGATTGAGGTCTGCAGACACTCAAGCGAAGTGAGAGGGTATTTTCTCGCCCACGTCTTTCGAGTCGAGCGGGGGTCCCGCTGACCATGCAAACGAGCGCTTTGCGCCCGTGAGCAGAGAGCCGTCCCCGCAGTGAGCGAAGCGAGCGAGGAACGGCGACGAGGAAAAAGGCGGACCGTAAACGGTTAGACAGCGACTCGCCTGCGACGACACAGTGACCGAGTCCCGCGAACTGTACGCGCTGTATTTCACCCGTTTTGCGAACGCGTTCGGACTGGTGACGCTGTTGACGCTGTTGCCGACCTACATCGACCTGCTGGACCCACAGGGCTTCGTCCTCGGGATGTTCGCGACGGGGCTGACGCTGGCCCAGGCCGGGACTGTGATCCCGGTGTCGTATCTCGGCGACCGCTTCGACAAGCGCTCTATCCTCGTGGGCGGCCTCGCTATGGCGGCGCTGGTGTACGGGCTCTTTCCGTTTGTCGACTCCAGTTGGGGGTTCGTGTTCGTCCGCGGCCTCCAGGGCGTCGCGGCCACCGTCGCGGGCCTTCTCGGCCTCGCGCTCGTCGGCCAGCTCGCCCGTGACACCGAGCGCGGGACCACCATCGGCACGTCGAACGCCTGGCGGTTCGCGGCGGCCATCGGCGGGTCGCTGTCGGCCGGCTTCCTCTACGACCGGTTCGGCTTCGACGCGGTGTTCGGACTGCTGATGGTCATCTGCAGCGCCGCCGCCCTCGCGGTCTGGCTGTGGGTCGACCCGGACGAGACCACGACCGAGGGCTTTGCCTTCGCCGACCTCGCGATGAACCGCCGGATTCTCACCATCACGAGCTTCCGTGCCCAGTACGCCGTCGCGGTGACGCTGGTGCGGACGTGGGTCCCGATCTTCGCCGGCGTCGCCGCCGCAAAGGGCGGCTTGGGCTACAATGCCGCGATAAACGGCGCGACCGCGGTCGCGGTGGTGCTAGCCGTAGAGAAGTTCACGAACATGCTCGCCCAGCCCTACACCGGGTCGCTGTCGGACCGCTTCGGCCGCGCCCGGTTCGTCTTCATCGGCGGGCTCTGCTACGGCCTGGTCGCACTCGTTGTCCCGTTCACGCCGGCTATCGGCACTGCGCTTGGCCTCCCCGAGAGCTACCCCTTCTTCGGGTCGCTGTCGGCGGCATTCCTGCCGCTGGTCGTTCTGAACGCGCTCCTGGGAACCGCCGACTCCCTCCGCGAGCCGGCGAGCATGGCGCTGTTCGCCGACGAAGGGACCGGCAACGGCGTCGCGTCCAGTTTCGGCGTCCGCTCGCTGGTGTGGCGGCCGGGGTCCGTTCTCGCGCCGCTGGCGGGCGGGTGGCTGACGACGAACGCCGGGATGGAGTGGGTGTTCTACCTCGGCGCGGCCTCGGCCTTTACCGGCGTCGCGGCCTTTCTCGGCATCCTCACCTACCAGCACGGGCGCGGTGGGCTGGCGGAGTGGTAACTACAGCTCCTCGGCGATGACGGGCGCGGCGCTGACCTCGCTGACGGCGCGTTCGAGCGTGTCGGTCCCGTAGACGGCCTCGACGCCGGCGCTGTTGAGCTTCGTCAGGGCGTTGCTTGCGAGCATCGGATGGACGCAGGTCACGAACACCCGCCGGGCGTCGCGGTCGTCGAGGACGCCGACGGACTCGCTCATCGTCGACCCGGTGGCGATGATGTCGTCGACCAGCACGACGTCCCGGCCCTCGACCGGCGCGTCGCTGGGCCTGATCTCGATGTCGCCGGTGTCGTAGTCCCGGTCCTTCTCGAAGAAGTCCGTCTCGCCCTCGCCATAGGCGTCCCGGACCGTCGTCGCGAGGGCGACTGCGCCCTCGTCGGGCGAGAGAAAGAGCGGTGCCTCTAGGCCCGCAGGCAGCGGGTCGGCGAGCGCACTCGCCGCGTCGACGGTGGTGGCTGGCACGTCGAAGAAGTCACAGACGGCCGGTTCGTGGGGGTTCACCGTCAGCACGCGGTCGGTCCCCGTCGAGATGGCGCGGGCCATCGCCCGCGAGGAGACCGGCTCGCCGGGCTTGAACGCCTCGTCCTGGCGGGCGTAGCCCATGTACGGGATGACGGTGACGACCTCGCTGGCTCCGGTCTCGCGGGCCGCGTCCTGCAGCTGGAGCAACTGGAGGTGCGCGTCGCTGTCGACTGTCGAGGCGACGACGACGGCACGCTCGCCGGAGACCGCCTCGGGGACCTGGACGACGTGCTCGCCGTCGGGGAACCGTTCGTACTCGACCCGTCCAAGCCGCTCGCCCGTCGCCTCGGCGAGGGTCGCTGCGAACGCCTGCGTGTCCGCCCCGGGGATAATCATATCCGGTGGGTGGCTGCCCGGGCTAAACCCTGTTTCGGTTCCGTAACAGGACTGGGGCGCGTGAGACAGTCACGCGACCGCTCGGCGCTGCCGGCGTGGGTCAGGCCACCGCGACGCCGACGACGTCGGGGACGCCCAGCGAGCGCTGGCGCCAGCCGCCCTGTCCGTCGGCCGTCGCCTCGGCCGCGGTCGCGACGAGGAAGGTCCCGTTCTCGGTGATGGCGTAGGTGTCGTCGCCGTAGGTCACGTCGACAACTCGCTCGGTCGCCGGCACCGCACAGGGTTCCCACGCGCCGTCTGTCAGTTCGTACAGGCCGTCGGCTGCGGCGGCGTGAACGCGCTCGCCGTCGCTTGCGACCGCGACGTGCCGGCCCGACCTGACCTCGGTCCATTCGCCGCTGTCGGTGGTCCCGCTCTCGTAGCGGTACAGCCCGCTCCCGGTCGCGGCGTAGTCGCCCGCCACGTCGGCCACGTCCACCAGGCCGAGTCGGTCGAGCGAGGGCAGGGCGTACACCCCCTCGGCCGCGGCGAGGCGGTCGCCGTCGATGGCGCGGACGTCCGCGACCTCGCCGATAGTCCGCCACTCCCCGTCGTACCGAGCGACGCGACCGTCGCCGGCCGCGAGCAGTCCGTCGCCGTCGTAGCCGACGGCGGTGGCTGGCCCGAACCCCGTCGGGACGAAGCCCTCGTCGGCCAACACGAGCACGTCGACGTCGGTGGCGACCGCGACCTCGCCGCTCGCGCCGGCCACGTCACGCGCGTTGCACCGCTCTTTCAGACTGAACCGCCCGATCTGGCCGCCGGCCGTCTCGACGCGGGTGACGCCCAGTCCCGACGCGACGTACGCGTGGGTCTCCGGGCGTTTCTCGCCGTACATCCGCTTCTCCGAAAGTGCGATGTCGTCGTCGCTCACCTCATATCGCCTCTTTGTACGCTTCGAGCGCATCCTCTATGTCTTCACCTGTGTGGGCATCACAGATGAACTGCGACTCGAACTGGTTCGCCGTGAGGAACACGCCCTGGTCCTTCATCGCGGGCCAGAACAGCCGCTCCCAGCGCTCGGTCTCGGCCTGTGTCACGTCGCCCCCGGTCTTCGGACAGTACTCGAACCGCGGGCAGGACTCCCGCTGCCGGCAGCCGGACTCGCAATGGCCCTCGAAGGAATCAGGTCCGTCGCGGGTGAAGATGACCTTGAACATCGAATCCCGGCCGACGACGGTGTACTCGGGGGCCTGGTCTTCGAGGATGTCCCCCAGGCCCGCACGGAGGCGCTCGCCGAGGTCGTTGACGTGCTCGTATACATCGTGTTCAGCTGCATACCGCAGCGTCTCCAGACCGGCCGCCATCGTCACGGGGTGGCCCGAGAACGTCCCGGACTGGAACACGTCGCCCGCGGGCGTGAACTGCTCGATGATCTCGCTTTTGCCGCCGATGGCACCGACGGGGAAACCGCCGCCGACGATTTTCCCGAAGGTGGTGATGTCGGGGTCGATGTCGAACGCGCCCTGGGCACACTGGAGGCCGCCGACCCGGAAGCCGGTGATGACCTCGTCGAAGACCAGCAGGGAGCCGTGGTCGTCACACAGCTCCCGGAGCGTGTCGTGGTAGCCCTCGACCGGGTGGACGATGCCGTAGTTCCCGAGGATGGGCTCGGTGAGGACCGCGGCGATGTCGTCGCCGTGTTCCTCGAACACCTCGTGTGCGGCCTCCTCGTCGTTGAACGGCACGGTCAGCGTGTGTTCCGCGAAGCTCTCGGGGATGCCGGGGCTGGAGGGTGCGGTGTGGTCGCCCTCGCCCTCGACCAGCGTTGACTCCTGTGCGCCGTGGTAGCCGCTCTGCATCACGACGATCTTGTCCCGTCCGGTGTAGCCACGAGCCAGTCGGACCGCCGACACGGTCGCCTCGGTCCCGCTGTTGACGAACCGCAGCATCTCGACGCTGGGGACGTGCCGGGTGACGAACTCGGCCAGTTCGACCTCGACCTCGGTCGGGGCGCCGTACATCGGCCCCTCTGCGGCGTGTTGCTGGACCGCCGCCTGGACCTGTTCGGGCAGGCTGTGGCCCAGCAGGAGCGGGCCATAGCCCATGACGAAGTCGATATATCGGTTCCCGTCGGCGTCGATGACGTGCCCGCCGTCCCCCTTCTCGACGAAGAACGGGTAGGGCCGTGTCGCTCGCACGGAGGAGTTGACGCCGCCCGACAGCACCGACAGGGCGCGGTCGTACAGCGCTCGCGACTGCTCGTGGTTCATACGTCGGCGTTTGACCGCTGTCAGAAAGAAACTGTTGTTACCGTGCTGTGCCACCGACCTAGTGGACGTACGTAACGCTTCGACGAGTGAAATAAGAATTTCGTAAAGAGTCACTGTTATAAAGTGTGTGTTCATCTACGTAAGTACGGAAATGCTACCCGAACGTACCGAAATATCATATCACAGTGGACAAACGGGCGTCAGTACGGCGCGTGGACGGCTGTGAGCGACTGGGTACCGACGACGTGTATGCGGTGTGCAGTGGGCTGTGGACATATGCACCAGGGCGCTGACGAGGGGTACGGCATCGACGCTGCTCGCGGCGATGCCGCCCATCCGGTCAGTCAGGGACTCGCCTGTGCGCGCGGCCTCAGAGAGAGCAAGGCCCCCGACGGGGAGTGGCTCACCCGGCCGATGGTCCGCAGCGGCGGCGAACTCCGCCAGACCCAGTGGGACGTGGCGCTGGCCCGCGCCGTCGAAGGGCTCGGGGCCGTCCATCAGCGCGAGCCCGACGCCGTCGCAGTCCTGGGCAGCGGCCAGCAGACCAACGAGGCCGCTTACGCGCTGGGGAAGGTCGCCCGCGGCGGCTTCGGCACGCGCAACTACGACGCCAACACGACGCTGTGTATGGCAAGCGCCGTCACCGCCTACTACCAGGCCTTCGGCAGCGACGCGCCGCCGTGTACGTACGCCGACATCAGCGACGCCGACCGCCACGTCGTCTGGGGGGCGAACCCGGCGGTCGCCCACCCCGTCATGTTCCGCTGGATCCAGCAGTCCGCCGACGAGGACGGCGTCGAAATCATCGTCGTCGACCCCGTCCGCTCCGAGACGGCGGAGAACTCCGAGCACCACGTCGCGCCCGACCCGGGGAAAGACCTCGCGCTGGCCCGGGCCGCCCTCGCCCGCATCGTCGAGACGGGCCGCGTCGACCGCGAGTTCGTCACCGAGGCCACCGAGGGCTTCGAGGACCTGCTCGCGGCCCTGCCCGACGCCACGGAGGCGGCCGCCGAGGCCGGCGTCGAGATGACCGACGTGGACCTGCTTGCCGATTCGCTGGACCAGCGCGCGCTCGTCTACTGGGGCATGGGCGTCAATCAGCACGTCCAGGGGACCGAGACCGCCCGGGCGCTCATCGACCTGACGCTGGCGACGGGGAACCTCCGGCCCGGCAGCGGCCCGTTCTCGCTGACCGGCCAGGCCAACTCCATGGGGACCCGCATCTGCTCCTCGAAGGGGTCCTGGCCCGGCCAGCGAGCCTTCGAGGACCCTGACCACCGCCGCCTCGTCGCCGACCACTGGGACGTGCCGGTGGACCGACTGCCCGACGACACCGGCCCGGGTCCGGTCGGGATGCTCGAAGACGACCCCGAGGCCGTCTGGGCCGTCGCCACCAATCCCGTCGCCGGGATGCCCGAAGCCGACTCGGTCCGCGAGACGCTCGACGACGCCTTCGTGGTCGTGCAGGACGCCTTCCACACCGAGACGACGGAGGTCGCCGACGTCGTCCTGCCCGCGGCGACGTGGGGGGAGAGCGAGGGCACGACGACGAACATGGAGCGGACCATCTCCCGCGTTCGCCCGGCGACCGACCTGCCAAGCGGCGTCAGGGCGGACCTGGACATCATCGCCACCATCGGCTCGCGGCTGTTTCCCGGCCTGTTCGAGAGCACGTCGCCGGCCCCGTCGGACGTGTTCGACGAGTTCACCGCCCTCACCGAGGGGACGGTCGCCGACTGCTCGGGCATCACCTACGACCGCCTCGACGAGAACCACGCCGTCAGGTGGCCCGCGCCCGACGGCGACAGCGCCGGCGGCTACCGCTACTACGACGACGAGTCGTGGTCGTTCCCGACTCCCTCCGGCCGAGCGCAGTTCTCGACCGGCCGTCAGGGGTCCCTTCCGGAACCGACCGACGACGACTACCCGCTGACCCTGACCACCGCCCGCGAGGCCGACGGGTACAACACCGGCGTCCGGTCCCGCGGCGGCGAGGCCGGGACGCTGGTGGCCCGCATCCACCCCGAGACGGTCGCACGACACAGCGGGCTCGTCACCGACGAGGCACTGACTGTCGAGACCCGTCGCGGCTCCGCGACGGTCGCCATCGACCGCGATGAAGGCGTTCCCGAGGGGATGGTCTGGCTGCCGATTCACCACCCGGCGACCAACCGGCTGACGCTCTCGGACCGGGACCCCCAGTCCGACGAGCCGAACTTCAAGCAGTGCGCCGCCCGCCTCGTCGCCGCCGAGGCCGAACTGCCGCCGGCCACGGCGGATTGAGCTCACGGCGCAGTCCGGACGGTCCGCCAGGGGACGGGCTTCTGACACACTGCGACGTTATACAAACATGTCCAATTATTCGGGCAGATGTTGGGCGTTCAAACGCCTTAAACAGGGAATATTCTACGGTATATTTGTCGACTATCCACTCAGCCGGGACAGAATCGACGTTATGTAAAGGGATACTGTTATTAAATGGTGGGACTTTCGGACTTCATGTACTGATGTGGTCACACATCCAAAATAAAATCGAATCGGTGGACAAAACCTCGTTAATAACCATGTGTGATGGGGACCCTGTAACCGAGGTGTCGGCATGGGGCTGATCAGGATGACGAAGTACCGGACGCTGCTGCTGGCGACCATCGGATTCAACTTCTCGTTTCTCATCTGGTTCTCGTTTGCGCCCTTTACCGGCCCGATGGCCGAGGAGTTCGGGCTGACGACGGCGGAGATCGGTATCCTGGCGAGTTCGGCCATCTGGATGGCACCGTTCGGGCGGATGCTCACCGGGTGGCTCTCCGATCGGTTCGGCGCGCCGGCCATCTTCGCCATCGTGCTGGCCTACGTCGGCGTGTTCTCGATCGGGAGCGCCTTCGCACAGGACTACTCCGTGTTCTTCGTGCTGCGACTCATCGTGGCGACGGCCGGCATCACGTTCGTCATCGGTATCCAGCACGTCGCCGAGTGGTTCGAAGAGGAGAACCTCGGCCTGGCCGAGGGCATCTACGCCGGCGTCGGGAACGCCGGTGCCGCCGGCGGCGCGCTCATTCTTCCCCGCGTGTTCGGGTCTGGCTGGAACGGGCCGCTGTTCTCGACCAACTGGCGGGCCGCGTTCTTCTACACCGGTATCGTCTCTCTCTTCCTCGCGATCGCCTACTACACCCTCGGCGAAGCCGCAAAGAGCGAGGCGAAACGCCAGGCGACCAAGGAGAACACCAGTTTCAAAGGCTGGATGCACACGGCCACGCGCTATGGCACTGTCGTCCTCGCAGCCGCGTACATCATGTCCTTCGGCCTCGAACTGTCGATGAACGGGTGGCTCGCCACCTACTACCGCGAAGCGTTCAACCAGGACAACCTCGTCATCGCGAGCACCTTCGCGGCGACGTTCTCGATCGCCGCGGGCCTGCTCCGGCCGCTGGGTGGCTACGGGAGCGACCTGCTGGCCCGCAAGGAGAAGAACATCCTGCCCTTCTTCGAGGGCCGGTACCGCGAGCAGTGGACGTTCCTCGGACTCTGTTTCATCGTGGTGATGATGTTCGCCATGACGCTGGCCGGGCTCTCCGGGGTCCTGCTGAACGCCGTCGTCATCGGCTTCCTCGTGGGCACGGGCTGTGCCTGGGCCGAGGGCGCTATCTTCGCGCAGGTGCCCGCGATGTTCCCGAACGACTCGGGCTCGGTCGCGGGCGTCGTCGGCGGCGTCGGCACCGTCGGTGGCATCGTCTACCCGCTGTTTTACTCCGCGCCGTGGCTGGCGAACCTCCACATCGGATACTCCGTGACCGCCCTCACGATGCTCCCCATCGTCGCCCTGTCGGCGTGGGTGTTCCGACCGGAAATTGCGAAAGTCGCGAACACGGCGGGGTTCGTCGGGGGCGCGCAGGAAAGCACCACCGTCGCACCCGGCGACGACTGACTGCCTGTCTACGTCCTCGGACGATCTGCTCTCTCTTTCGTGCATACGTGCTTGCGTGAACCGGCCGGTGTCGCGCCGTTCGCCGATTCGCTTCGCGCGCGAGTAATCCCTCAGTTTGACGGGGTCACGGCCCGGTCGGGAGACTCACGACCGCGGGGCGGACCCCGACGTACAGTTCCGGCCCTTGACCGGCCAACCGCTTGCGTTCATGCGGTTTTACCTGTACCGTCGATGCGGTGTATAACTTCCTTAAACACCTCTCAGACGGTATAATTCTGGACGGCTGTTGCCGAAACACGCTCAGGTGTTTGTTTCTTTAACGAACAGGATTATAAGGAGTCGAACTTAGAATCAAAACGTGAATTAGCGGACGTTCGGATAACTATGCACGAAAAAACAGCACATCCATTAAGAACAGGGGCCGCCTGAAGATGGCACACAAGAAGGAGCAGTACAAAGAGGAGCTGTACGGCGATGACGTACGGGAGAAGCTGGAGGAGTTCGCCGAGAGCGGGTGGGACTCCATCCCCGAGGACGAACGCGAGAAGTGGTTCTCGCGGTTCAAGTTCTGGGGCGTGTTCCACCACCGCGGCGGCCAGGAGTCGTATTTCATGATGCGCCTGACCAACTGCGGCGGCGTCTTAGAGCCCGACCAGCTCCGGGCCATCGGCGAGGTGGCTCGGGACTACGCGAAGGGCCCGGCCGAGAACCCCGAGTTCGGGAACGGCTGGATAGACTTCACGACGCGGCAGTCCGTCCAGCTGCACTGGCTCAAGCTCGAGGACATCCCGGAGATCTGGGAGAAACTCGAAGCCGTCGGCGTCTCCTCGCGGTCGGCCGGCGGAGACACGATGCGCAACATCTCGGGCTGTCCGGTCGCCGGCAAGGCCGAGGAGTACGTCGCGTCCCGCCCGATTCTGGACGAGATTCAGGAGACCATCCGCGACGACGACGACCTCTCCAACATGCCCCGGAAGTTCAACATCTCGGTGTCCGGCTGCCGACAGGGGTGTGCTCAGGACTCCATCAACGACATCGGGCTGGAACCGGCCCACAAGTTCATTAACGGTGAGGAGGTCGAGGGGTTCAACGTCCGCGTCGGCGGCGGCCTCGGCGGGCGCGAACCACGCGAAGCGCGCTCGCTCGACCTGTTCATCCGACCCGAACACGCCGTTGAGACGGTCCGGGCCTTCGTCGAGTTCTACCACGAGGCGGGCAACCGGACGAACCGCTCGAAGAACCGCGCGCGCTTTTTCGTCGACGAACACGGCACCGACGCCATCCGCGAGGAACTCGACGAGCGCCTTGACTTCGAGTTCGAGACCGCCGGCACCGATTTCCGCGGGGAGTACACGTACAACGCCGGCAAGCGAACCGAGTACGGTGCCCACGACCACGTCGGCGTCTACGACCAGAAAGACGGCAAGAACTACGTCGGGCTCTCGGTGCCGGTGGGCCGCATCGCTGCCGAGGACGCCATTGAGCTCGCGGACCTCGCCGACGCCTACGGCTCCGGCGAGGTGCGACTGACTCGTCGGCAGAACCCGCTCATCATGGACGTACCCGACGGGAAGCTCTCGAACCTCCTCAACGAGTCGCTGCTGGAGACGTACTCGCCGGAGCCGAACCCGTTCGTCCAGGGCGCGATGGCCTGTACCGGGACGGAGTTCTGCTCGCTCGCGCTCACGGAGACGAAGGCGCGCATGGCCCGCCTGCTCCGCTGGCTCGGCGACAACGTCGACGTGCCCGACGACGTGGACCGCATCAAGATGCACTTCTCGGGCTGTACGGCCGACTGCGGCCAGGCGATGACGGCCGACATCGGCCTGCAGGGGATGCGCGCCCGCAAGGACGGCCAGATGGTCGAAGCCGTCGACGTGGGCGTCGGCGGCGGCGTCGGCGAGGACCCGTCGTTCATCGAGTGGGTCCGCCAGCGCGTCCCGGCCGACGAGGCGCCGGGCATGATAAAGAACATCGTCGAGGCCTACGCCGCGCTCCGCTCCGAAGGGCAGACGTTTCGGGAGTGGGTCGACGCCACCGGCCACGAGACCATCGTGGAACTGGCCGAACCCCACGAGGTCGAGGGGTACTCCGACCCCTGCCTGGCCGACGGGAAGCAGTCGTGGTACCCCTTCGACGACGGCGAGAGCCCGGCCCCGACCGACGCCGAGGGCCAGCCCATCTCGGCGGACGACTGACCATGACGGACAGCGACGAGTCGGACGACCCGTCGGAATCCGCGGTTCAGGGGGTGGCATACGACGCCGCACCGGAACTACTGGAGTGACGCGGCCCCGGCTCCGAACGCCGGCCCCAGCGACGTGACACGCCCGCTCGGCGTGTCGATCTCCCTCTGACATGGGGACTGCTCGTGTCCACGTCCATGGGTGCTTCTCAGCCTGCCGTACTTTTCCGCCGTTCCGTAGCCATCGATGGGAAGCCGTAGTCCCCGTGTTCTCCGGGGTCGCACCCGGCGGTTACACTCCGTTCACCGAACGGCGGAGGGACGGCCTGAGTCCCGATGTCAGTCCAGAACGTTACCGGCTTCGGTGTCTACCGCCACGTCGGTGTCGAGGTCGATACCCTGGATGAGCGCGACGAGGTCCTCCAGTTCGGGGAACGTGTACACGATCATCCCGAGGTCGCCGTCGTCGACGGTGATACGCGAGTCGACGACGAACACCAGGTCGGAGTCCGGCCAGCCGCCCATCTTGTCGACGATGCCGTCGGCCGGCCCGAACACGAAGTTCGGCGTCCCCATGTCGATGGTCGTCTCCAAGACGTTCGCCCACCCGTCGATGAACGCTGAGGTCATGATGTTGCCGATCTCCTGCATCGCCGACCGTTCCATGTCGGAGAACCCCTCGCCCTCGCTCGGCTCACCCATCCCGCCCATCATGGCGCCGGCCATCCGCTTGCTGTCGGCCGGTTCGAGCAGAAACAGGACATAGCCGTAGGGCGGTTCGTTCAGTTCGACGTAGATACCGACGCCCTTGTCGTCGCCGATGTGTGTCTTGACGTCCTCGACGTCGAGAAAATTGATCTGTGAGGTCCGAACTGTCGCGTCGAGCCCGGTCAACTGACCGAGGTTCTCCGCGACTGTCCCCGACCCCTCCTTTGCCATCTGATTGAAAAGGTCCAGCTTCCGCACGTCCACTTTCAGGCCCATACCTATCGGAACGTCGCAAGCGGCTTAACGCCACCGCTGGGGGCCGCATTCCCCAGCACTCGGTGTTCGCCGTCCGGTCCGTTCGGGCCCCGAAGTCGGACGCGCTCGCCACGCCGTCGCGACAGATATCCCACGCGACACTGACCGGCGTGTCTCACAGTTCCGAACCGATAGATGGTGGCATAGAACAGTTCACACACCCCCTCCGGGACAGAGCAGCCACAACTGACCCGTCTAAGGCACAAGGCATTTTTTACGACTGGGTGAATCCCAGAATAGTGTCCCCTGATACTCCCCCCTCCATCCAGGGTGAACCTGGGCGGTCAGACGCGTCACGAGCTGCACTGTCTCATCTCCGTCCGTCGCGTCGAGCGGTCCTCACAGCCGTCGGAACCGCGACGGCGGGTGTGCTCGCCGGCTGCAGCGCCTTGGGTGAGAACCCGGATGCAGCACCGTTCCACGACGGCGACTGGCGTTCGTACGGCAACGGCCCGGCCAACACGAACCGCGTCGCAAGCGGCGTACCCGAGGCCGACGACTACGATATTCTCACCGCAGGTGGGTGGCCGTACACGCCGCCTGTTGTCCACGACGGTGTCGTGTACTTCGCCGCCGACCGGCAGGTCGTCGCGGTCACACCCGACGGGAACGAGCAGTGGGAGCGCCGCCTCGATAGCGAGGTTTCCGGTGCGCCGGCCCTCGACCCCGGTCGGCGTCGTCTCTACGTCCCGACACGGGTCGTCCGGACGACCGACGCCCCGGACCCGGCACCCGCATCGGTAACCGTCCTCTCGCTTGCCGACGGCGAAGTCATCGATACAGTCCGCGTCGGGGACAGGCGGACGTACGGCGTCACCATCGCTGAAGGCGACGTGTACGCTCGAAGCGCCACAGCCTGCGTTCGATTCGGGTCCGACGGAACCGAGCGCTGGCGGCAGCCACTCGACCCACTCGTCTACGACGAGTACAACCTCGGCGATTTCACCGCAACACAGGTCCCACCCGCCGTCACCGCAGACGGAGTGTACGTCCCCGACCGGAACTCGCTCGTGAAACTCGACCCCGAATCCGGCGAGGAACGCTGGCGGGTCCCCGTGGATACGGCCCGCGCCGCGTCGGTTGTCGACGGTGAGGGCGTCGTTCAGACCGGCCACCAGGAAACTGTCGCGGTCGATCACTCCGGTGCGGTCCGCTGGCGGCGCGACCTCCACAGTCGTGCCGGGGCTGCGACGGCCGCTAACGGCGATATCTACGTCGCTGCAGGCGACCTCCACGAACTCGACCCCCGGACCGGCGAGACGACCTGGCAGGCCCACCTCCCGAGCGAGGGCACAGCGGCCCCGGTGGTGACTGACGAACACGTGCTCGTCGTAACCGGTGATGTCCGTGTCTTTCGCAGAACGACCGGTGGCCTCCTCGCCCCGGACCGCGAGCACTGGCGGATGTCCTCCGTTCACGCAGTCGAGTACTCGTCACCGGTCATCGCGGCCGGCAGAACATTCGTTGTCGGTCCCGCCGGGCTAATCGCACTCAAGCCCACAGAGACCGATTGAGACGGAATATGATACCAACTCGCGACCGATAGTGTGAGAGCAGTGCGCCCTCGGAACGGACTCGAATACGAAAGCCACGACCGAGGGTACCGGTGCAGAATCGAACGCCTGAGAGAGTGAAATGGGACGGTTGACTGTCCCGCTACTGAACAGTGGATATCCCGACTTTTCTACGATACTCTGGACCGACAGCGAAAAGAGAACTGCGGGCGTCTTCAGGCGTCAGTCCCGTCGACCGGGAACTGCTCGTGTTCGCACACCGTATTCAACACGACCGACGTCGAGGCAGATCGGATGTCTTCGTCGGTCAGCAGCGTCTTTATCCGCTCGTTCATCGACTGCGTGTCGGTGAACTTCCCGACGGCCACGATGTCGTGGGCGCCGGTCACTTCGTAGACCGCGATCATCTCGTGTCGGTCCCGTAACTGGTCCACCACCCGTCCGAGCCCGTCGCCCTCGACGGAGAGCTGGAACACGGCGGTCACGTCGTAGCCCAGCGCCCCGTAATCGATGTCGACGGTGTATTCGTCGATCACACCGGTCGCCTCCAGGTCGTCCATCCGGCGCGACACCGTGGTCGCCGCGATACCGGTCGCGGCGGCGACGTCACGGGCGCTCGCCCGGCCGTCCTGGAGCAGTGCGTTCACAACCTGTCTGTCGGTATCATCGACCATTTCGTCCGCTCAGACTGCCTCGGGGCCTTCTTTACCGGTCCTGACCTGGTAGGCGTTGTCCACGGGGAGGACGAATATCTTGCCGTCTCCTTTCTCGCCGGTGTGGGCACCGTCGGCGATGGCCTCGACCACGTCGTCGGCGGGGATGTCGGCGACCACTGTCTCGACTTTGACCTTCTGGTGCAGGTCGACGACGTACTCCTCGCCGCGCCACTGCCCCTTCTTTGCGGGCTGTGAGCCGCGGCCGGAGACGTTCGTCACTGTCAGCGACGGGGCACCGACCTCGGCGAGCGCCTTCTTCACGTCGCCGAGTTTGTCCGGCCGAACCATTGCCACGATCATCTTGATTTCGGAATCGTCGGTTTCTTCAGTCATCCTTGGAACCTCCGTCAGTACGCATCTTCGTGCTTACTTTGCCACCGTCGGCAACGACGCTTTCGCCGCCGCCGAACTCGGGGTAGGTCTCGACGCCGTGCTCGCTGACGTCCAGCCCTTCCTGTTCGTGTTCGGGCGTGACTCGGGCCTGTCCGATCGCTTTGAGAGCGTACCAGATGAGGCCAGTGGTCACAATCGTCCAGCCACCGATGACGGCGACGCCGACCACCTGCACGACAAGGGCGCTGCCGATGGAGCCGACAGTGCCCGAAGTCGCGACGAGCGGGTACATGATGGTGCCCAGGACACCCGCACTACCGTGGACCGGGAACACAGCACAGACGTCGTCGATCTTCATCCGGTTCTCCATGAAGCTGAACACGATCGGTAGCTGGCCGCCAGCGAGAACGCCGACCAGGATTGCACCCCACCACGTCGTGGTGTCGGGAATCGCCGTGATGCCGACCAGCCCGGCGAGCAGCCCGTTTGCGACGTACAGCGTGTCGACCTTCCCGGTCTTTACCCACGCCATCAGTCCGGCACCGATGGCACCGCAGGCCATCGCGATGGTCGTCGTCATCGCGACGCGGCCGACCGTCGCGAAGGCACCGAGAGCGAGCGCGCCGTCCTCGACGACGAACACCGTCGCGGCGGTGCCGACGTTGAAGCCGTACCAGCCGAATGCGAGGATAAGCGTCCCCAGCACGGCGAAGGTCATCGAGTGGCCGGGAATGACGTTCGCGGAGCCGTCCTCGTTGTACCGGCCCATGCGTGGACCCAGCACGTAGGCGGCCGTGAGACCGGCGA
Organism: Haloarcula sp. 1CSR25-25; assembly: GCF_032027985.1. Lineage (NCBI taxonomy): Archaea > Methanobacteriati > Methanobacteriota > Halobacteria > Halobacteriales > Haloarculaceae > Haloarcula > Haloarcula sp. 1CSR25-25. The sequence continues at coordinate 700,562 of NZ_JAHYBW010000001.1, read as the reverse complement.
TACCGCCCATGCCGTGGACGATCATCCCGCCGGCGAAGTCCTTGAACACCACGCCGCCAATGCTGATGTGGGAACCGGCCCACGTGAGCCCGGTGACGACGGGGTAGATAACCGCGGCCAGCAAGATCGTGTACGTGATGTACGCACGGAGCTTAGCTCGCCCGGCGACTGCGCCGGAGACGATGGTCGCCGCCGTCATCGCGAAGACGGCGCCGAACAGCCACCCGACGTAGTCGTTTGCGGCCGAAGCGCCGAACGCCGGCGCGAATGACCCGGTCCCGACCAGCGACGAGATGCCGGAGCCGACGAGGAAGAACAGCAACACCCCGACCGACCAGGTCAGGAGGTTCTTCGTCAGCTGGTTCGCGACGTTCTTCGAACGCACCTGCCCCGCCTCCAGCATGGCGAAGCCCGCGTGCATGAAGAAGATTAGGAACGATACCACCAGTACCCACAGCAGGTTAACCCCCTCTGCGAGTACGCTCGGATCCACCTGTAGTGCAGTGACACTCATTTCTATCTCACCTGTTTCGTTTTCTTATCTGCAGCCGTCTGCATGTCCAACTTTGCCCCACTTTGGCTCAACTTCTTCAACTCTTTCACGAGAAACCCTCTGGTAACACCACTACATAAGGCTTGCCTTTATGAATACGGAAATTAGAGGGGATGTGGTAGACGACCGTCCAGATTATGGTATGATATTATGGATATAAGGTTGTTCTCCGTCAAGAAAGCCAGTATATGCACACTGGTATTTTGGACGTTTGTCGACCCCGGTTCCGGCCGGAGGGGGCCAAATAGGCCGTTTTCGCTTGCGCGCGCTGTCGGTCCGGCGGGTGTTGCCAGCGACAACAGGGTTATACCTCGTGGCCACAGATTCGGATTCAGTATAAATGTCCGGGAGAAAGTGTGTATATGTAGTACAGACAGTCGACAAACTGTACAAATCGATTGCAGCTTGGAGGTTCGGAACCTGATTATGGCTTCGGACCACTATCCCCCCGTTCCGGACCAGTCGACGGCCGTGACAGAGGAACGGGCCGTCGCGAACGCACAGGGTGCACTGGAACTCGCGCTGACACGGACTGGCGGCCGCGAGTACCTGACGCTCACGGCCTCGCCGCGTGGCACTGTGGGCGAGAAACAGCCGGTATCGCACCTGTCGGGCCCGCCCTTCCTCCGAGTCCGAGACGACTGATGTTCGGCATCGACGACGCTGGTCGGTTCACGTTCGCGACAGACGAGTTCGCCGCACTGCTCGGCCGGACGCCTGACGAACTTGTCGGGACACCTGTTGAAGCGGTCGTCGCAGCCGAGGACCGCGAGACACTGGTCACAGCGAGACAGGCCGTCAGCAGTGCGTCGGACCGGCTGACCAGAACCTGCCAGGTTACGCTCCCGCAAAGCGACCTTCCTGGTCCAGTTCCGGTTGAGCTCACGACGGCGGCCGACGGGTCCGTCGTCGGCTCGCTCTGTCGGCCGACTCGGTCGGCCGACCCGTTCCGGTACCTGTTCGACCTCATCCAGGACGCCGTCGTCGGCTTCGAAATCGTCAACTACGTCCCGATTGTGCGAACGGTCAACCCCGCGTTCGTCGAGACCTTCGGGTACGACCCCGAGGAGATCGTCGGCGAACCGCTTAACGACTACATCGTCCCCGGCGACCGCGTCGAGGAGGCAATCAACTACGACCAGCGGACCGCCGAGGGCGAGATAAACTACGCCGTCGTCTCCCGGAAAACGGCCGACGGCTGCCGGGAGTTCATCTACCGCGGGGTCCCGTACGACACGGCCGACGGCCGCCGCTGTGGGTTCGCCATGTACACGGACGTGACCGACAGCAGGCGGCAAAAGCGGCGGCTCCGCGTGCTCCATCGGGTCCTGCGGCACAACCTCCGCAACGAGCTCTCCGTCGTGTTCGGGATGTCCGAGTACGTCCGTGCCAACGCAACCGAGTCGGCCGTCTCGCTGGCCGCGTCCCGCGCCCTCGACGCGGCCGACCGCCTCGCCGCCGTCAGCGAGACGGCCCGCAACGTCGAGACCGCGCTCGACGGGGACTCCGGGCAGCCGGTCGACGCGGCGGCGCTTGCCCGGGCCGTCGCCGACAGCTACCGCCCCGACACGCCGGTCGAGACGGACCTTCCCGAGACGCTCCCCGTCTCCGGCGGGACGGCGGTCTACGACGCCGTCGACAACCTCGTCGAGAACGCGGTCGGCCACACGCCCGACGGAACCGCCGTCCGGATCACTGCCGAGCGGGACGGCCAGGACGCCTTTGTCCGCGTTCTCGACGACGGTCCCGGTATCCCAGCCGTCGAACGGGCCGTCGTGTTCGAGGACGCGGACATCACCAACCTCCAGCACGGGAGCGGCCTCGGTATCTGGCTCGCCCGCTGGGTCGCCGAGGCGGCCGGCGGCGGCATCGAGTACGAGCGGGCCGACGGGTGGACGACGGTCTCGCTCAGGCTCCCGCTCTCCGACGCCGACGACGTGCTCACGCTGGCCGACACCGTCGGTCCCGAACCGACGCGGCAGTGACCGCCGGCCGGCTATCGCCTGAGCGCCGCGGTCAACGCGACTGCCCCCAGCACGACGCTGGCCAGCGCCAGCGGCGACAGCGCCGGGACGTCCAGCCGGAACAGCAGGGTCGTCACCACGACGCTGCCCCCGACCAGTCCCGTCGTCCCCGCGACGTGAGCTATCTCGACGGGCGTCCCGGGTGCCGTCCCGAGGTCCGCGTAGAGGTCCATGGCCGCGTGTGCGAACGTCCAGGCCAGCACCGTCGCGCCGCCGGCGACCAGCACCGTTGTCGTGGTTGCGCCCTGGAGCGCGGCCACCAGCAGCGCGAGAAACAGCATCGCGCTGGCGAGGTCGACCAGCCGTCCGGACTGGGTCAGTTGCCCGCCGGCGAGCAGCACTGCGCCGACGAGGGCGGCTGCCGTCGAGACGGCGCTGATACCGGCGGTAAACAGCGCCACGACGCCCGCCGAAAGCGCTGCGCCGCCACAGACGACCCCGGTCGGCCTCATCGGCCACCCCGCCAGGCCCGCTCGGTGACCTGTTCCAGCGGTTCCGCCGCGGGCCAGTCGTGGATGGCGATGCCGGCCGCTCGCAACCGGCGGAGCCGTTCGCGGCGTTCGAGCCGCGCCAGCCGGTGTCCCGCCGTGTCCGTCGCGGTCGGGTCGGGACTCAGGACCGTCACCGGGTGGCCGCTGGCGGCGAGACGGCGGACCAGCGCCTCGCTGTCGTCGTCACACAGCGGGCCGAGGAAGACGACGTTCGCCGCCGTCGGCAGCTGTGCGACGAGCTTCGTCGTGTCCGGCGTCCGGGTGACCGACGTCGCGGCGAAGGCGCGGTCGGTCCTGAGCAGGTCACGGGCCCGTTGCTGGTGGGCGGCGCTCGTCCCCGGCGCGAGCCACGCCCCCTGTGGCGAGTACGCCGCGACGCCGACCTCGTGGCCGTCCTCCGGGAGTCCCTCGACGAGCGCGACGGCGGCCATCGTCGACCGCTCGATTGCGGTCTCGGCGTCCGGGCGCGGTGCGAGGGCGGCGGCCGCCCTGGCGTCGACGACGACCACGACCGTCGCCGACTGCTCGCGGCGGAACTCGACGGTCCGAAGGTCGCCGGTGCGGGCGTACTGGTTCCAGTCGACGCGGGAGAGCGGGTCCTTCGAGCGGTGCTCCCTGACCGCGTAGAAAGACAGGCCCTCGCCGCCCTCGTCGACGGGGACCGTCCCGGGCCGGCGGGCCACCGCCGGGACCAGCGGCAACAGCGCCGACCCCGCCGGCCGCTCCCAGGTGACGGTGTCGGGCTCGGCCGTGACGCGGGCCCGCCTGGCGACGACGCCGACCACGTCCCTGACGACGACCGTCGCCGGGTCGAACACGCAGCGGTCGGTCCCGCCGGTAATCTCGTAGGTTATCGTCGTCGATGCGCCGGGGCGTAGCGCCGTCCCCAGCGACGCCGACCCCTCGACCACCCGAACGGAGTCCGGCACGCCGTCGGCGAGCCGGAGGTCCGGAACCGTCCGCGAGCCGTCGTTGCGGACGGTCACGGCGACGGTCACCCGTTCGCCAAGCGCCGGCTCGGTCGGGGTGATGGACCGCTCTACCGACACGTTCGCGGCCGGCGGGACGGCGACGCGGTCGTACGCGCTCAGCGTGACGCCGAGCCCGCCAAGCAACACGAGCGCGGGGACCTGCCCCACCAGCCCGACGCCGACCGCGACCAGCGCGGCCCCGGCCAGCCCGAACCAGCGCCCGGTGCGGTGGGTCTCGCTCATCGCTCCTCGTCGCGCCGCCGGAGTTCGGCCGTCGCGTGGGCGACGCGCCGCTGGAACGGGGCGATGCCCGAGAGCCACCCTGCCAGCCGCGCCCGGAGCGATGTCGGTGTCCCGTCGAACAGTTCCCGCGCCGGTTCGCTGTCCGTCCACGCGCCGGAGCGGAGGGCGTCCGTTGCCTCGTCGGGGGAGAGCCCGTCACGTTCGAGGACGGTGACCGCGACTCCTTCGACGCGCCGCCGGATGGCTTCCTGTCCGGCCCCGGCGCGAAGCGCCTCGTCGATATCGTCGCCGGGGACCGTGACGTACTGGCTGTCGGTGTCCGGGAGCGCCACGCCGCGCTCGCCGTCGAGGGAGCGAACGAGAAGCGCCAGCAGCGCGACACCGCCAGCGAAGACGGCCACGGCGAGTATCGGCAGGTCAGAAACCGCCCCGGAGGGCAACAGTGGCGCGCCGAGGGCGGCGAGTCCGACGCCGACGGCTGTCGCGACGAGGCCGAGTGCCAGCGGGACCCGGCGCAGCGTCACGTGTCGCCCTCCCCGCCGTCTTCGCCCTTCGAAGCCACCCCGTCGGGACTCGCCGCGATGTCGTCCGCACCGTCGGCGGCCCGTTCCAGCGCCTCGCGGGCCCGGGACTCCAGGTCGGCGTCCGGCCGCGCCCGTCCGTAGCGGACCTGCTCGAACACCGACCGCAACGAGCCGACGGCGGCGGGGTCGGCACCGGCCGCCGTCGCATCCGCTTCGATGTCTCGCGGCGTCGACGCCCCGTCGTCTGCCGTGACCGCCTCTTCGAGGGCGGCCCACGCGCGGTACACGTCGTTGGTGAGCGGGACGTCGATTTCGGCCGCGTTGTGTGAGGCTGTCCTCGCGGACTCCGCGGTTGCGACGGCCGGCGTCTCGCCGTCCGTCCCGTCGATCCTCCGGCTCTGGCCGGCCAGTCGCCAGAGGACGACCAGCCCGACCGCGAGGCCGACGGCGAGCGCACCGACTGCCGGGGCGGGGACACTCGGCAGTAGCGCGCGGGCGCCGTTCTCGCTTTCCGGCGGGTCGATGCTACCTGGCGGGTCGCTGAGCCCCTGTCCGTCGGGGTTGTCGATCTCGCTGTCGTCCCGGCTCATCTCCGCCCGGTCGGACCCGGTTGCGGCGTCGAGACTCGCGGCCCCGACGCTGAACGACAGCAGCGCGATCGCGGCGACGACCGCCACGAGGAGGGACTGTCGCTGCATACGTCCACTCCGCTCCTGGCGCATGAATAGGTTAGGGACCTGTTGCTCGCCGGGACTCTCCACCGGAACGATTCAAACAGGTACCGCACGGAGCGTGGCCCCGCTCAGAGCTGGTCCGCGAGGTCCTCGGCGAAGTAGGTGAGAATCAGGTCCGCACCGGCCCGCTTGATAGACAGCAGCGACTCGTAGGCGACCGATTCGAGGTCGAGCCACCCCTTCTCGGCGGCGGCGTGCAACATCGCGTACTCGCCGGAGACGTTGTAGGCGGCGACGGGGTGGTCGTAGGACTCCCGGACCGCTTTGACGATGTCAAGATACGGGAGCGCGGGCTTGACCATCAGTACGTCCACGCCCTGCTGGACGTCGAGGTCGACCTCGCGCCTGGCCTCGCGTGCGTTCGCGGGGTCCATCTGGTAGTGCCGCCGGTCGCCGAAGGCCGGCGCGCCGTCGGCGGCGTCCCGGAACGGGCCGTAGAAGGCCGACTCGTATTTCGCGGCGTAGCTCATGATGGGCACGTCGGTGTCGCCCTGCGCGTCGAGGGCGTCCCGGATAGCGCCGACCATGCCGTCTATCATGCCCGACGGCGCGACCATGTCGGCCCCGGCCGCGGTGTGGCTCGCGGCGATTTGCCCCAGCAGGTCAAGCGTCTCGTCGTTTCGCACCGTCAGCCGCGGGTCCTCGGCGGCGTCGTCTTCGAGGACGCCGCAGTGGCCGTGGTCGGTGTACTCACAGAGACAGACGTCCGTGATGACGTAGGCATCGGTCGCGCCGGCAATCCGGCGCGTCGCCTCCTGCACGACGCCGTCCTCGGCCCAGGCGCGGCTCCCGCGCTCGTCTTTCGATTCCGGGACGCCGAACAGCATCACCGCCTCGACCCCGGTTTCGAGGACCTCCTCGACGCGCTCGACCGCCCCCTCGACCGGGACCCGTTCGTGGCCCGGCATCGTCTCGATGGGGACCCGTTCGTCGGTCGTCGCGTCGACGAACACCGGTGCGATGAGGTCCGACGCTGTGAGCTCCGTTTCGCGCACCAGCGGTCGCACGCCGTCGGTTCGCAGGCGGCGCGGACGCTGTGTCAGGTTCATACTGCCTCTTTAGTCCGTGGCCGGCATCAACCCACCGCTTACAGACCTACTCCGTCTCGATTCGCTCGCGGAGCCAGGCCGCCGCGTCGGCGACAGTCGTCGGGTCGTCGCCGGTGACTTTCACCCGCCCCGGCGTGTCGTCCTTTCGCGGATAGCTCCCGACCGCCACGTCGAACTGCGCGCGGGCCGCCGTGATGTGGGTGACCAGCGCGCCCTCCGGCGCGGGCGTGTGAAGCGTCTCCGCCGTCCGGTCGCCGTCGAACTCGTCAGCGACGGTCTCGTACATCGCCTTCAGTTCCTCGGGGATGCCCGGGAACACGTACACGCCGTCGATAACACAGCCGGCGGCGAAGCTCTCGTCGGTCAGCAGCGCCTGCCCGCCCTCGGGGACCGCCGCCCACGCGTCGAGGTCCAGGTCCATGTCGTAGCGGTCCACCAGCTCGGGGTTGTCGTCGGCGAACTGCTCGGCCTTCGCTTCGAGGTGTGTCCGCACGTCGTCGGGCACGACGAGGTCACGGCCGAACGCTCGCGCCACGGCGGCCTTCGTCACGTCGTCGGGTGTCCCGCCGATGCCGCCGGTGACGATGACCGCGTCGAAGGCGTCGTGGTACCGCGCCACGGCGTCGGCGATGACCGCCTCGTCGTCGGGCACAGTCAGGACGCGGGTGACGCTTGCACCGGCAGCCGTAAGCTTGCGGCCCAGCCACGAGGCGTTCGTGTTCTCCGTGTCGCCAGCGAGCAGTTCGTCACCGACGGTGAGCAGTGCGACCTCCATTACCTCGCTGTGGGGGTCTGGCGGCGTTAAGCGTTTGGCTGACGCGTGGCTGTCGAGACAATCTCTGTGGCCGCCATCTCACGGTGGCCAGAATATATTAATGCCATATAATGCCATTAGACTCTGTCTAGTCATATTCCGATAACATACATATGTCCGGTCCGGTAATCACGAATCATGGTACTTGTCACCAATTGTGCTGACTGCGTCAAACGCATCTACCCCGACCGGAGCAGTGAACCGAGCACGGACCGCGACGACGCCCCACCGCTCGACGAAGCCTCTACAACATCCGATGAGACACTGACAGACTGACAGTACCGGATTGGCAGTGCCGGGCTGACGCTGTCGGCGAGGAACCGCGCCGGCCCGCCGTCGGGCCCGCGCCACCCGGAGTACTGTGCCACAACAGCAGCCCTCGGTAGGTAGCTACAGCAATGGAACACAGTGACAACACTACAGGCACGGACCGGTCGCTGCTCCGCCAGCTTTCCAGACCGGTGCTCGCGTTCGTCGGACTGGTCGCCGCCGGTGTGATCGGATTCGTCACGCTGGGCGGCGTCGGCGTCGTCAACGCCCTGTTCTGGCTGCTCGACCCCACGAGCATCGAACTGCACTTTCAGACCCACGACGGGCCCGCGACGCTGGTCAAGGGCTACGCCATCGTGGTGTTGACCGGTCTCGTCGTTGCCGGCCTGTGGACCGGTGAGACAGCGCTATCGGCGGCCTTCGGCGGCCAGATTCAGACGGAGCTCTCACGCATGCAAATCGCCCAACAGATCGAGAAACTGGACGACCACGTCGTCGTCTGTGGCTACGGGACGTTCGGACAGACTGTCGCAGAGCAGGTCGGCGACACGGACACCCAGGTAGTGGTCATCGAACAGCAGACAGAACAGTACGAACGGGCACTCGACGACGGTCACCTCGCGCTGGAGGCCGACGCGAGCCGCGAGGACGCGCTGACCGACGCGGGCGTCAAACGAGCCGATACCGTCATCGGCGCGATCGACGACACGAACGCGAACATCCAGATTGCGGTGCTTGCCAGCCAGCTCGCGCCCACTGTCCGGCTCATCGTTCGGGCCGGCGACCGGCAGGACGAGACCGTAGCCCGCCGCGTGGGCGCGGACGAGGTGATAATCCCCGAAGTCGTGAGCGGGAAGCAGGTCTGTGAACGACTGTAACCCGGCCCCCTCGCATCCGCCGCCTGGACCTGAAGCTCAGACCCCCGTCTCGACCGCTTCGGCCAGCAGTTCCGTCACCCCGACGACCTCGATGTCGTCCTCGTAGCCGCCGGTCTTGCGCCCGTCCTCGTACATCGTCATGCACATCGGGCAGGCGACGACGAACTTCTCGACGGCCGCGCCCGCCTCGGTGTCTTCCAGGGCCTCGCGCAGGCGCTCCTCGCTGGGTTTGGTCTCCTCTTCGAGGTCCATCCAGAGGCCGCCACCGCCCCCGCCACAGCAGAAGGAGTCGTCCCTGTTGCGGGGCATCTCGTGGAGGTCGGTCCCGGTAGCCCGGATGAGCTCGCGCGGCGCCTCGAACTCGCCGTTGTAGCGGCCGAGATGACAGGGGTCGTGGTAGGTGACAGTGTAGTCGAGCGCCGACCCGGAGAGGCCAAGCGCCCCTGAACTCGCGAGGTCGGCGACGACCTGCGTGTAGTGGAACACGTCGTCTTCGCCCCACTCGCAGGCCTCGAACTCGGGGTACTCGTTCATGAACGTGTTGTAGGCGTGGGGGTCCGTCGTGACGATGGACTGGAACTCACAGTCCAGCATCGCCTCGGCGTTGTCCTCGACGAGCATCTCGTAGAGCCCCTCCTCACCGACGCGACGCACGTCGTTGCCGTCGGTCTGTTCGGCCTCGTAGAGGATTCCGTAGTCGAGGTCGGCGGCTTCGAAGACGCGAGCCAGCGCGCGTGCTACCTTCTGATTGCGCTCGTCGTAGCTGGGGTAGTCGCCGACGTACCAGAGGTACTCGACGGGCTCGTCGCGGGCGTCCGGCACCTCGAAGTCGAGGTCCTCGGCCCAGTCGGGCCGGGCGCGCTCAGGGTCGCCGAAGGTGTTGCCGTGCTGGAACACGTTCATCATCGCGTCCTGGACGTGTTCGTCCATCTCGCCGGCTTCGGTCAGCCGGCGGTTCATCTCGGTGAACTGCGTGACGTGTTCGATGTCGACCGGACAGGCGTCCATGCAGGCCATACAGGACATGCACGACTCCATCGTCTGGGCGTCGATGACAGATGTGCCCCCGTCGGCGATGATGGGCACGTCCTCGCCGCCGGCGTCCCGGTCCTCGCGGTAGCGTTTCAGGTCCAGAATGACGTTTCGCGGGTCCAGCGGCCGGCCGGAGGCCTTCGCCGGACAGACCGACGAACACCGGCCGCACTTGGTGCAGGCGTCGTGGTCGAGCAGCTGTTTCCAGGAGAAGTCGTCGATTTCGCTGGGGCCGATGTCCTCGGGGGCGGCGTCGCTCGGCACGCCCGGCAGTCGCACGCCGGCGTTCTCGTCACGAGCGACGAGGTTGGCAAACGACGAGAGCATGTGGAACGGCTTCGCGTAGGGGATCCAGGCGACGAACCACAGGGCGACCAGCGAGTGGCTCCACCAGACGAACGGGTACGCACCCGCCGCCATCGCCGGCGTCATCCCGGCCACGACGAGCGCTTCCTTGACCGACCAGCCGACGAAGCTCACCGTCTCGAAGGAGACGTCCCGGACCGTCGAGGTGCCGAGAATACGGACGCCTTCGGTGAGGTAGCCGCCGACGCCCAGCACGAACAGCGCGCCGAGAAACAGGTCGTCCTCCCGGGAGGTGTGGCGGTCGTGGAGACGGTCAAGCCGGCGGCCGTAACGCCGCCACAGCGCGACACCGACGCCGACGACGAACAGCAGCCCCATCGCGTCCATCACGAACGAGTAGGAGAGGTAGAAGCGACCGACGAAGAAGGACTCCCCGGTCAACGGTCGATAGAGGTCCATGTCGATACCCAGAATCGTCGTCCCGATGAGCAGCGTCAGGAAGCCCCAGACGACGAACGCGTGCATCACGCCTGCGACGGTGTCGCGGTCCAGTTGCTTCCGGTTCGACAGCGCCAACTGTGCCGCTGCAACCGTCCGCCGGGGCAGGTCGTCCAGCCGCTCGAAGGGGTCCTCGCCACCCCGGGCATAGCGGCTGACGCGGCCGTAGACGCCGTAGAGAAAGACAATAATGGCGAGCGCTGCGAGATAGTAGAACAGCGCCTTCCCCACGTCACCGATGCGCCAGAACGTCGGGCGCGTGGTCGTCTGGAGTATAGTTGACATACGGTAACACGTGTTACCTGCCCGCTTAAATCTTGCCACGCCCCGTCGCCGTCCTGCGGGAATTACAGAACTGTTGAAAGTTTCTCCCCGTTACGTTACCAATCCGACAGATATATGACGCCCGAGACGTAGTTTAACGTTCGATGGACGAGAAGACCGAAGAACTCCGTGACATCTTCTTGGACGTCTCCGACGATGGGGCTGTGACGGAGTCTCAGGAGGCGTCGAGAGGGTCCCTGGCCGATACTGACGAGGCCGGTGTCGCGGACCGACTCGGTGACGTCATCGCGCGGATGCGCGAGCGGTACGAGTTCCGGACCGACCTCGCCGACGAGGCCCTGACGACAGCGGTCCGACTGTTCTACGAGGGGGCCGACGACGGGACTATCGCGGCCCAGGTCGGCGCGGACGAGCCCGACGTGGTCGAGGCGCGGTTGGACCTGCATCTCCTCCGCGACGAGGACACAGAGGCACCGTTCGACCTGGCCGAGTTCCGCCGCCGCGTCGCCAACGACGACCCGTCCGTCGCCGAACTCGCCGCCGAATTCGACATCGACGAGTCCTGGAGCGCCCACTACCGCCGCGTCGTCGCCGCACAGGACGCCGCCCGTCGGGTGTCCCACCGGTTCCAGAGCGAGTTCGAGGACGTGCTCACCGACGCCGGGCTGTCGACACAGCACACCGCCGCGCTCCGCGACGACGGCCTCGACGAGGCCACCGAGGACATCGACTCGCTGGATTCCGGCGCTGACGTGTCGATGTGACGCTGGGCATTCTTCTACATTGGCTGTCGAATGAGGGTGGTGTTTAGCACTAACGAAGTAGCGGGTTAGAAAGCCCCCGCGTTCTCAGCTCCCGCGGCTCGCTGTCGTTCGAGAGAGCGAAGCTCTCTCGTGATGACGAAAGACGCAGAGCGTCTTTCGAACCACGCTCCAGCAGGTGCTTGCTTCACCGGGAGAGCGAAGCTCTCCCGAGCCCGCGGCAGAGCCGCGGACGCCGGGGTTCGCTGAGAACGCGGCCCCTTTCTGGCTGTTCTTGACTTCTGCTCACTAACTAAACACTGCCGTTCTACCCCGCCGAACCTTCTTGTAGGGGAACGCGGCCATCCGGAGCCATGCCGACCCACACGTTCCGAGAGCTCGAAACGGCCGCCTACTGCCCGCGGAAGCTCTACTACCGTCGCCGCGACGGGGCAGGCGAGATCCCCGACGAGATAGAGGCGGTTCGCCGGCTCGCTCTCGATTACGAGCGGCTGCTGACCGACGACGCCGCCCTGCTGGCCGCCCCCATCGAAGTGGGACCGGACGAGTACCGCGACCGGATTCGGGGGCTCCGGGACCGGCTGGCCGACTGGGACGCGCTGGTCGCGCCGACGGCGACCGACGCGTATCTCGAAGGGAAAGACGCCCGCGGTGTCGCACACAAGGTCGTCGCCGGACAGGACGGGCCGGTCCCGTCGCTCGTGTTCGCCGGTCGACCGCCCGAAGACGGTGTCTGGGAGCCACAGACCGTGCGACTGGTCGCCGCCGCGAAGGCGCTCTCCTGGGAGCGCGAGCGCGACATCGACACCGCCTACGCGGAGTATCCGGCCTACGGCGTGATCCGGCGCGTCGACGTGAACGCGCGGCGGGCCGGCGTCTACCGGCGGGCAGTTCGGACTGCCGACAGCATCGACGGGCCGCCGGGGCGGGTACGCACCGACGCGAAGTGTCCGCCCTGCGAGTTCGGTGACGACTGCGGCGTCAAAACCCGGTCGCTGCGGTCGATGTTGCGGTGAGTCGGTCGGGCGCGATTGACGGCTCGGCTGTCAGTCCCGGGCCGCCAGCCACGACTCGACGGCGTCGGCGCGCGCGCCGCGGCGGTGGACCGTCCCGGCGTCGACGTCCACGACCGTCGAGCCGGTCCCGCCGGTCTGGCCGCCGTCGAGAACCACCGCGGCGCGCTCCCGGATGGCGTCGAGGTCCTCGACGGAGCGAGCGCTCGGGTTTCCGGATATGTTGGCGCTCGTGGCCGTCAAGGGTCCGGTTTCCGCGAGCAGTTCGAGCGCCATCTCGTGGTCGGGGACCCGGACCCCGACGCGGTCCCGGCCGGCGACCAGCACGTCCGGGACCGTGTCGCGGCGCTCGAGGACGACGGTGACCGGGCCGGGGAGGAACTCGCGCATGAACGCCAGTTCCCGGTCGCTCGGGCGCGTGTACTCGCGCGCGGACTCGACGCTGGGGACGGCCAGCGACACCGGCTTGTCGCGCTCGCGGCCTTTCGCCTCGAACACCCGCTCGACTGCGGTGGCCGACAGCGCGTCCGCGCCGAGGCCGTACACCGTTTCCGTCGGATAGACCACGAGGTCGCCGTCCCGGACCGCTGCCGCGGCGTCGTCGACCGTCGCCATCGTCAGAGCTGGGCCTGGACTTCGTCGTAGTCGGGGAAGTCGGGCCACTCCGCGGCGACCCAGGCGTACTCGACGGTCCGGTCGCTATCGAGGACGAACACGGACGGGCGCGGTTCCTCGATGCCGGTCATCCCGTCGAGGTCCATGTCGATGCCGTACTCCCGGGCGACGCCGTTTGCCGGGTCCGAGAACAGCCGGTAGTCCCCCTCGATTTCCCGCTCTTCGAGCAGCTGCTTGTGCTCGTAGGGTGTCGAGATGGAGACGCCGACGACGGTGGCCTGCTCGTGCCACGCGCGGTCGCGGATCTCGTTCCAGACGTAGGTCGCCGGGAACGCACCGTCCATCGCGTGGAAGACCAGCACGACCCGTTCGCTGTCGGCACACAGCGACGCCAGCGACTCGTCCTCCCAGAACTCGTCGTTGACGAGCGGGCGTGTGAAATCCGGCGCAGTGTCACCTTCCTCGGGGTGGTCGACCGGGTCGAGGTCGACGACGTCGAAGTCGAGGTCCATCAGGCCGCACCTCCCTCTGTCGTGTCACCGTATGTCCGCTCCAGATACGCGACGATGTTCGCGCTCTCGGACATCGTGACGCCGGTGTTCTCGTCGACGATAGCCGGTACGGTCCGCTTGCCGGACAGCCGCTTGACCACGTCGCGGTCGGAGTGCATGGGCTCGACGAACCGCGAGCGGTAGTCGAGGTCATACTCGTCCAGCGTTCGGACGACGCGTTCACAGAACGGACACGCCTGCAGCCGGTACAGCGTGATGTCGGACTCGCTCATACTCTGAGCGGCGATACGCGCGAAAGGCGGGTAAGGGCTTCGCTGGCGTGCCCCCTTCATGACAAGCCTTAATCCGCGTCCATCACAACTTCGACCGTTGATGGCCCTGGATCCACCTGTGCCGTTTGAGCTGTCTACAGCGACGTTGCAGGCTATCGAATACGCTGGCGTCACGATACCCGAAACCGTGGTGTTGGTCGGTGGTGTCACCACTATCGTTATTCTCATCGTCCTCTCGGCGTTCTTCTCGTCCTCGGAGATCGCGATGTTCTCGCTACCGGCCCACCGGACTGAGGCCCTCGTCGAGGACGGCGTTCTGGGGGCGAAAACGCTCAAACAGCTCAAGGCGGACCCGCATCGCCTGCTCGTGACGATTCTCGTCGGCAACAACCTCGTCAACATCGCGATGTCCTCCATCGCGACGGGGCTGCTGGCACTCTATCTCTCCCAGGGACAGGCCGTCGCGGTCGCGACGTTCGGCATCACCGCCCTCGTGCTGCTGTTCGGCGAGAGCGCGCCCAAGAGCTACGCCGTCGAGAACACCGAGTCGTGGGCGCTGCGCATCTCCAAGCCGCTCAAGTTCGCCGAGAAGGTGCTGCTCCCGCTCATCCTCCTCTTTGACTATCTCACCCGCGTCGTCAACCAGTTTACCGGCGGCCGGTCGGCCATCGAGACCTCGTATGTCACCCGCGAGGAGATACAGGACATCATCGAAACGGGCGAGCGTGAGGGCGTCCTCGACGAGGACGAACGCGAGATGCTCCAGCGCACCCTCCGGTTTAACGACACTATCGCCAAGGAAGTGATGACCCCGCGGCTGGACATGACCGCGGTCGCAAAGGAGGCTTCCGCCGAGGAGGCCCTGGAGACGTGTATCCACAGCGGCCACGCCCGCATCCCCGTCTACGAGGGGAGCCTGGACAACGTCATCGGCGTTATCCACATCCGCGACCTCGTGCGGGACCTCAACTACGGCGAGGCGCTGGCAAAGGACATGGACTTGGAGGACCTCATCGAGCCGACCCTGCACGTCCCCGAGTCGAAGAACGTCGACGACCTGCTGACCGAGATGCGGGCCGAGCGCCTCCACATGGTCATCGTCATCGACGAGTTCGGGACCACCGAGGGGCTGGTGACGATGGAGGACCTGACCGAGGAGATCGTCGGCGAGATACTCGAAGGCGAGGAGGAAGAGCCCATCGAGTACGTTGACGACGACACGGTCACGGTCAAAGGCGAGGTCAATATCGAGGAGGTCAACGAGGCGCTGGACCTGGACCTGCCCGAAGGCGAGGAGTTCGAGACCATCGCCGGCTTCATCTTCAACCGGGCGGGTCGGCTGGTCGAGGAAGGCGAGACCATCACCTACGACGGCGTGGAGATCCGCGTCGAGCAGGTCGAGAACACGCGCATCATGAAAGCTCGCGTCGTCCGTCTCGCGACCGACGAGACGGAGTCGGTCGACGCCGAAGAGGCCACGGACTGATTAGCTCGGTAGCATCCTTTTACGTTGGTCGCCGGTGACACCGATGCTATGGGATACCAGCATCTCTCCGTCGACGACATCGAACCGACACCGGACCGACCCAGCGTCCAGCGCTCTATCAGCGACGCGGCCGGCCTGGAGAACGCGGCCGTGAACGTCTACGAGGTCGCCCCCGGCGAGGACATCCCGCTCGCGTATCACTACCACGACGACCAGGAGGAACTGTTCTACGTACTCTCGGGCACGCTGGCCGTCGAGACTCCCGAAGGGACCTACGAGGTCGGCGAAGACGAGGCGTTCGTCGTCGAACCGGACAGCCCCCAGCGGGCGCACAACCCCGCGTCGGCGACCGACCCGGTACGGACGCTCGTCGTCGGCGCGCCCGCGGTAGACGACGTCCATCCCTACGACCCGGAGTGAACCCGGCAACAGACCCGACCGCTACTGCAGCGTGATGGCGTAGGTCAGCGCGAACAGGAGTATCGCGCCGGTCGCGACGTTGACCGCCGTCAGCTCCGCCGCGCCGATGACGCTCAGTCCCCAGACGATAGTGGCCGCAAACGTCGTCGAGAGCACGACGTTCATCGCGATGAGTACCCGCGGGTCTCCCTCTGACCCGCTCGCCCCCTCCTCGAACCCGTTCGCGTCGCTCATGCCCACGAACACGGTCGGGACGCCCCTTAGCTCTTTGGCAGGCGGGCCTAACGTGACGTATGGACGTTCGGAACCGCGACGGGGACCCGGTCGACCCGGTCCCGTTTCTCGTCTGCACCGCGATGGCGGTACTGCTGCTTTTCTCCGTCGGCCCGCTGTACGGCCTCGCCTACGGGCTGCCGGTGTGGGCCGGGCTGACCGGTGCGACAGCCGGGACCGTCGCCGTCGCCGCCGTCGCGTACCACCGGCTGGTCTGGACGGCCCCACCGCCCTCGGTACGGATAGCCCCGGAGCTCCGGTTTCAGCGCCTCGTCTACATCGGCATCGCCGTCGCTATGCTGTTGCTTGCCGTCTCGGTCCCGCTGGCCCTGTGATTTACCACCCCGCTGTGCATGGGGACTGGTATGCGCGAGGTCGAACGCTCTCGGTTCGTGATGGCGCGGCCGCCGGCTGTCCACCGTACACTCTCCCCGGAAGCAGTCGTCGCGGCCGAGGGAACGTTCACAGTGACGGCTGTCGAGGAGACTGAGACGGGAACGCTGGTCACTGCCGCCGGCCCGGGGATGTCGGTGCCGCTGCGCTTTGAGACGCGGGACGACGGGCTCCGGTACACCGCCGAGGGCGACGTCGGTCCGTTCGACCACCTGGAGACCCGTATCACCGTTACGCCGGAGGAAAACGGCTCACGGCTCACGATGCGCTCGACCGTCTCGCTGAACCTGCCGCTGCCCTTCGCCGACCGCATCGCCGCCTGGAAGCGCGGCAACGAACTGGAGCGGGCTCTCGATGAACTGGCGGCGGACGTACCCGGAGCGTGAGACGACGGGTCGGGGCACTGGAAGTGGATGCGTGGCACTGAGCGACGCCGCTGCCGCTGGTCGTGAGACGGTTGCACACAACCACGGTACGTTTAGTAGCCGTAATTTCAATATACGTTCATGAGCATCCTCGACAGCGTCAAGGAGGCACTCACGTCACAGTCGGAGACGAAGTCCCGCCCCGACGACGGCTCGCAGGGCGCGTACTGGTGTGACGACTGCGGCGTTCGCATCAGAGACGTCGAACTGGAGGGCGAGCCGGTCTGTCCGGACTGCGGGGAGGAGATGCGCTTCGAGCGCGCGGCCGGTCGTGACTGCGCCTGCTAGGGGCTCCGGATCACCGTCTCCTCGCCCTGTTCCGCCGGGAACGGACCCGTGAGCGACTCGCTGTCCGTCCATTCGGTGTCCGTGACGAGCGCGTCGTCGAGCGCTGTCCGAAGGGCGTCTTCGTCGTACTCAGTTCCGATGAACACAAGCTCCGTCCGGCGGTCGCCGTGCTCGTCGTGCCAGTCGAGCTCCGGCCGGTTCGACCGGTACATGTCACGCTCTACCTCTGGGAGGCTGGCGATCCATGGGCCCTGTGCCTCGGCCCGTATCGAGGGACCGGCCTGCCCGACGACGACGCGGCGCTCGTTGCCCGCAAGCCAGACGGTCCCCTTCGAACGGACGACCCCCGGCGGGAGGTCTCCCAATACGTCCGCGAGACGGTCGGGGTGGAACGGCCGGCGGCGGCGGTAGGTGAAGGAGGTGACGCCGTACACCTCCTCTGGATGGTGGTGGTCGAGTTCGTGGTCGCTGTCGCTCTCATGGGCATCGGTTCCGCTGTCGCCGCCGTGTCCGGCCCCGGCCAGGGCGCGCTTCCAGCCCGGCAGGTCGCTGATCCGGTCCGAGTCGAACAGCCCGCGGTCGAACAGCCGGTCGGGGTCGACCTCCGAGAAGGTCGTTCGGACCGTCTCGGCGTCGGGCTGGAGCGCCCGCACCAGTTCCTCTGCCTCGTCCAGTTCCGCGTCGGAACAGAGGTCCGCCTTGTTCAGGAGGACGACGTTCGAGAGTTCGACCTGTTCGACCATCAGGTCCGAGAGCGGGCGGTCGGTGTCTCCCTCGGCGTTCGCTCCTCCGGCCCCCCGGCGCTCGGGCGTCTCGCCGGCGAACGCGTCGAGAAACAGCCTGGTGTCGAGGACGGTAACGAGCGTGTCGACGCGATACAGCGCGGCCACGCGCGATTCGGTAGTGAACAGCCGCGCCACGGGGGCCGGCTCGGAGATGCCAGAGGACTCGACGACCAGCGCGTCGAAATCGCGGTCGTTCGCCAGCCGGACCACAGCCGTTTCGAGGTCGTCCTGCAGCTCACAGCAGATACAGCCGTTCGACAGCTCCGCGACGCCGTCGTCCACGTCGAGCTCGGACCCCTCGGCGATGAGTTCCGCGTCGACGTTGACTGTCCCCATGTCGTTGACGAGGACGGCGATGTCGCGGTCGCCGGCCTCGGTCAGCAGATGGTTCAGCAGCGTCGTCTTCCCGGCCCCGAGGCTGCCGGATAGAATCGTGACAGGAATAGTGTCGCGCATACCCTCTGTTGTGGACCGGTTCCCTTCAAATCGCGGCTCCTTTCCGGTGGCCGAACACGACCGCTGTCCCGCCACAGCGGCTGGGCACTATCGACGGGTAACTGCGACAGCTTTTACTCCGTG
Organism: Haloarcula sp. 1CSR25-25; assembly: GCF_032027985.1. Classification (NCBI taxonomy): domain Archaea; kingdom Methanobacteriati; phylum Methanobacteriota; class Halobacteria; order Halobacteriales; family Haloarculaceae; genus Haloarcula; species Haloarcula sp. 1CSR25-25. Next base: position 682,068 of record NZ_JAHYBW010000001.1, on the reverse strand, counting down.
CCTCTCGCACACACGACCCACTGATGGAACTGGCCGACCGAATCGAGCGCTTTCGCCGGACGCTGCGGGAGTGGGCCCGCGGCCTGTACCACGGCATGATAACGCACCCGGCCTACGAGAAAATCGAGAAGGAGGCCGAGGACATCGAGGACGCGTTCATGCTGGCCTGTTTCCCCGACGCCTTCGGCATCCCGTCGCCGGTGTCGTACTACACCGCCGAACTGCTGCCCTACCTAGAGGACACCTTCGAGGCCTGGGAGCGGCGGCTGTGGGACCGTGGGTCGTACATCGAACGCAAGGGCCAGCAGTACCACTTCTGATGGAGCCGTTCGTCTTCTTCGGCGGCAAGGGCGGGGTCGGCAAGACCACAGTCTCCTGTGCGTACGGCGTCAAGTCCGCGCGGGCGGGCCTGGACACACTGGTGGTCTCGACGGACCCGGCCCACTCCGTCACGGACGTGTTCGACCAGCAGTTCGGCGACGACCCGGAATCCGTCGAGGGTATCGACGGCCTCGACGCGATGGAGATCGACCCCGAGACCGAGGCCCAGCGCCACCTCGACGGCATCCGCAACGACCTCTCCGAGCAGGTGTCGGCCGCGATGGTCAACGAGATCAACCAGCAACTGGAGATGGCCCACCAGACGCCGGGGGCCTACGAGTCGGCCCTGTTCGACCGCTTCGTCGACGTGATGCGCAACGCCGACCCGTACGACAGGGTCGTCTTCGACACGTCGCCGACCGGCAGCACGCTCCGCCTGCTCGGCCTCCCGGAGTTCCTCGAGGGGTGGATCGACCGGCTGATGCACAAACGCGAGAAGAGCATCGACCTCTTCGAGAAGGCCGCAATCGGCAACAACGAGCCCCGGCGCGTGATGGACGGCGACCCGGTGCTGGCCCGCCTGCAGGACCGCAAGGAGTTCTTCGAGTTCGCCGGCGGCGCGCTCCAGGCCGACGCCGCCTTCTTCCTCGTGCTCAACCCCGACCAGCTCTCGGTCAACGAGACGCGACGCGCCATCGCGGAGATGCGAGAGCGTGACCTCTCGGTCCGGGGCCTCGTGGCGAACAAGCTCACGCCCGAGCCCGACCCCGACGAGGACGGCCGCGGGGCCCGCTATCTTCGGGACCGCGTCGCCACCGAGAACGAGCGGCTCCGGGAGGTCCGGGAGACGCTCGACCCGCCACTGGTCGCGGAAATCACGACCCGCACGGCGGAGGTGAAAGGCGATCTGCTCGACGACGTCGCCGCCGAACTCGATGTCGAGACGAGCGCCGAGGCGCCGACGTTCGTCTGAGCCGCCGGCTCTCCGCTCATGTGTGGCCCGCGCACGACCGATAAGTAATCAGATATTGGATTTTTTATTGACAGTAGAGACGGTGCGTCCGAGTGGGTTTTGACGGACTCAGGAAATATAAGAAATATATAATAACTATTAATAGCCTAATCTTGGTTAATATTCATGCACACGCATGACTCAAGTAATCTGGATCGTACTGGCCGTGCTGGTGACGTTCAGCGTGGGGTATCTGGGGTACTCGAAGTACCTCGCGCGGTTCCTCGAACTCGACGATGACAACGAGACACCGGCACACAAGTACGAAGACGGGCAGGAATACGTGCCGTCGAAGAAACCGGTGTTGCTGGGTCACCACTACTCCAGTATCGCGGGTGGGGCACCGATCGTCGGTCCCATCACCGCGGGCGCGGTGTGGGGCTGGGTCCCCGCCCTGCTGTGGATCGCCATCGGCAACCCGCTGATGGGGAGCGTCCACGACTTCGTCTCGCTGTCCGGCTCGCTCAGACACGAGGGGAAGTCCATCGGCTACATCATCGGTGAGTACATCGGAGAGGGGGGCAAGAACATGCTGCTGTGGTTCGCGTTCCTGACCATCATCCTCGTCGTCGCGGTGTTCGCGCTGGTGGTCGCCATCGTGTTCGACGCGTTCCCGCAGGTGACGACCGCGAGCACCGTCTACATCGTACTGGCCCTGCTGCTGGGGGTGTACCTCTACCAGCTGAACGGGCCGTTCCTCCCCGGGACTGTCGTGTTCGTCACACTGGTGTTTGCCGGCGTGTATGCGGGTATCCAGTACCCGTTCGCGCTGTTCCCGGCCGTCGGCGACGCGAGCTACCCCGCAGGGACGCTCGTTCTCGCGGACGTCCTGAATCTCGGCAGCGGCCAGTGGATTCCGGGGTCCTCCGCGACGGCGATGAACCCCAACCGTGCGGCGTGGGTGCCGATAATCATGGTGTACGCGGGTATCGCGAGCGCGCTCCCAGTGTGGGTGTTGCTCCAGCCGCGTGACTACCTGTCGTCGTTCCTGCTGTACGCCGGCGTCGGCGGCGCGCTGGTGGCCGTCATCGTCGGCACGATATTCGGCACGGCCGCCACCGAGAGCGGCTCGCTGGTCATCGCGGACTCGATGGGTGCGTTCAACGGCTTCTGGGGCGTCGAGGGCGCGGGCCTCGCACCGCTTTTCCCGCTGCTGTTTATCACCATCGCCTGTGGGACAATCAGTGGCTTCCACTCGCTGGTGTCCTCCGGGACGACAGCCAAGCAGTTGAATAAGGAGACCGACGCCCGCCTCATCGGATACGGCGGGATGCTCGGCGAGGGGCTGCTGGCCGCCGTCGCACTGTCGACGCTCGCCGTGGCCGGCTTCGCCGACCCCGCCGGCGGTATCGGTGCCGCGCTCCCGAACTTCGCGACGGGTGGCGGCATCATCTTCACCAGCCTCGGTATCCCCCAGACCTTCGGCGCGCCGTTCATGGCGCTCGTCCTGGTGAGCTTCCTGCTCACCTCGACGGACACGGCCGTCCGACTCGGGCGGTACATGATGGAGGAGATTGTCGGCCTCCGTGCGGGCGAGACGGCCTCCGGCTTCAACGTCGGCGGCGGCCTCCGCTCGACGCTCGGCGAGATCGGGCGCGGCCGCTACACGAACCCGCTCGTCCAGGCCATCCCGGCCTACCTGATGGTCATCTCCGGCGAGTGGCTCACGCTGTGGGCCCTGTTCGGCGGCGCGAACCAGTTGCTCGCGGCGCTGGCGCTGCTGACGGCGACCGTCTGGCTCGCCAACTGGGACGACAGCAAGCAGCTGTACTCCACGGGCGTGCCGATGGCCATCATGACGACGATTACCATCCTGGGGCTGTCCTGGTTGGCGTTCTACAGCAACCTCTATCAGAACCTCATCCAGGGCGGTGCCGAGGGCACTGCGGCGATTGCCTCCTCGGCCGTCCAGATGGTGCTGGCGCTGGTCCTCATCGGCCTCGCACTGGCGCTGGTCAAGAAAGGCTACGACAACATCAGTACGGTCCGTGACCGTGGTCGCGCCGGCGCGGTCGAGCCGGGCGACGACTGACAGCGACTCCTTTTCCGGTTTCCGCGCCGACAGCTACGCGTCCCGCGTGACCGCGCCGAACGGCGGCGCAGCGTCGTCCGGGTCGGTCGCTATCGCCGTCACCGAGTCCTCGCCGGCACGGACGCGAACCCGAGCGAGGCCGCGCTCGCTGCCCTCAAGCGTCGCTGTCGCTGTCATCCGTGTCGTTTCCGTCCCGAGAAGCGTCGCCGAGCCGTTTTCGCTCCACTCCGAGACGGAGCCGACGTCGGTATCGGTCGCAAGTGCGACGACGCGGGCATCGTCAACCGCGGTCAGCGGGTCACGGACGACCTCGGGCTGGTCGACGACCCGCACGGCCGGGGCGGTCAGGAGCCCGAACCGCGCCCCGCTCGCCGACTCGTACACGCGCCGGAACACCGTCGCGATCACGTCTTGGCGCGACGTCAGCTCCACGTCGCCCGAGAAGTCGACGGTCACGGTCGTCTCGATGGTCGGGCTCCCCTCGGCAACGAGCGAGTAGTCGCTGGACTCGGGGAGCACCGCCGGCGCGGCCGCGCTGGCCTCGATAGGCTCGCTCTCCTCCGGCAGGACGCTACAGCCCGCCAGCGTGGCCGTGCAGGCGACGAAAAAACTGCGACGTGTCGGTGGCGTCATTTCCAGAACCGCTTGGCGAGCCGTGAGAGGAACCCCTCGCTCGGCGCCGTCACGTCCTCCCAGAGGACGAACGCCTCGACAACGTCGGCAGCCTCGCCGGCGACGGCCGTCTGTTCGTCCGGAACGACGACGCCCAGATTGACCTCGTAGTGGCCGTAGTAGCCGAATTTCAACAGCGTGCGCTCGCGCTGGCCCTCGACGAACGACCGGACTTCCTCGGGCAGTTCGTCGGCGACGAGAACGAACGTGAAGTCGGTGCGGTAGTGCTCCTCGTTGGCGGTCACGCGCTCGTCGGCCAGGTCGTGGCCGAGTTCGACCAGCCGCTTCAGCTCACCGACCGTCGGCCGGTCGACCCGGCGGGCGTAGAGGTACTCCTCTGACTCGTGGTCGCCGTAGGACAGCGCCGGGTGGAAGAACTGCTTCTGGTTCAGCACCCGCATCTCGCCGTAGAGGTCCCAGCGCTCGCCCCGGAGCCGGTGGTCCCGCTCCAGCGTGTAGTTGTACATCAGGCGGTCGCTCACCCGGTCGAGGTACGGGTCCGCTGTCCAGTGTGGGACTTCCTCGACTATCTCCTCGGGCAGCTCCGATTTCGGGACCGCACCGGCCACCGGGTCCTCCCAGCTGTCCGCACTGTAGTCCGGCGATGCCTCGACCGACCCGGACTCGGACTCCTCGCTCATCGTGTCGAGTCCCGTGGGCGTTCAGTTCGCATCGGCCCCCTGCCGCGGTAGCTCATACCATGGCGATGCCGTGTCGGAGTCTTAAGCGCGTCGGTCAGACGCCGGTCGTCCACGGGCCGTACACGACCGCCGCGGCAGGTTTTTGACGCTGGCGTCCGAATCAGTCACCAACAATCATGGCGAAAGACACCGAAGCCTGTGGCCGCTGTTCGATGAGTGTCGTCGTCGACGCGGTCGACGAGAACGAGGGGGAAAAACCCCACGACCCCTTCGGCGACGACCGCATCGAAGTCGACCGGCGCGACATCGAGCGCGTCTCGCCCGAGGCGTGGATGGGGCGGCTCTCGACCCGCGTGAACGAGGCCGTCAGTCGCTACGTCTGGGGTCGCTGACCGGGTCAGAGCACCGCGTCGATGACCCAGAAGAGGCCGTAGCTGAGAGCGAACGCCAGCGCGAGCGACCCGACCCAGGCCAGCACCGTCTTGCCCATCTTCTCCCGACTGACTTCGCCGCCACCGGCGGCCGCGCCGGAACCGACGATCGCGGAGACGATGATCTCGTTGAACGACACCGGAATGCCGAAGAAGACGGCCGCCTGCGCGATGATGAAGCTCGGAATCAACGCGCCGATAGAGCGCCGCGGCCCGAGCGAGGAGTAGTCCTGTGCCAGCGCCTTTATCATCCGCGGCGCGCCCGTCCAGGACCCGACGAGGAGGCCGAGCCCGCCGAACAACAGGACCCCGGTGATGGGGATGGCCGCGGTCGGCCCCTCGCCGAGCAGGGGCACCAGCGGCCCCAGCGCCAGGCCGACCTGGCTCCCGCCGGCGGAGAACGCCACGAGCCCGCCCATCACCAGCAGGAAGTGCCGCTGGCCGGCGGCCGCGTCCGCCCTGATGTCCAGGTACAGCAGTCCCGTGGCGAGTGCCCCGATAAGGAGCGTCACGACGACCATCGACGGGAGTATCGACGTCCCGGCCGCCCGCGCGACGGCGCGGGCCACCGATACCTGCTCGCTGCCCGGCGCCAGAAGGACGAACTCGATGTTCGCAAGGATCATACCGACTAGCCCGCCCAGCAGCGGCACGAGTCGCTCCTCGGTGGTGGCCTCGTGCCGGAGCGACCACGCCGTCCCGAAGGCGATGCCCCCGCCGACGAAGGGCGTCAGGACCCACAGCGAGACGATCTCGATGTACTTGGCCGTCGCCGGCTGGCCCCCCATCGCCAGCCCGACGCCGACGACCGCCCCGGTGACGGTAAACGCCGTGGCGATGGGGTAGCCGGTGAAGATGCCGACGGCGACCAGCACCGCCGCGGTCAGCAGCGCGACGATGGCGGCGATGGCCGACAGGCCGCCGCCACTCGGGAACAGGACGAGTTCGCTCCCGACGGCCTCCGTGACGTTGGCCCCCTGCAGGACCGCCCCGGCCAGTCCGAGGAGGCCGACGAAGAACCCGGCCCGCATCACCGAGATCGCGTTCGCACCGACGGCCGGCGCGAACGGCGTTGACCCGGACGACCCGGCACCGATGGCCCAGGCCATGAACAGACTCGCCGCTGACGCGACAACAAGCGTCGCAATCGTACTCGTCGCGACCATCTGTCACGGCGTTTGCCCTGCCCTGCAATGAGCCTACCGTTCGCCCGACCATTCTGTGGCCGCCTCCCGACATCCAACAGCACGGCCAAACGTTCAGGTGCCAGGGCGTGGTTCGGTCCCGTATGCCCGCCGCCGAAGAGACTGTCCGCGTCTGGCTGGTCGAACGGACCTACTCGGACGACGAACAGAACCTCATCATCCTCACGTACGCGACGCCCGACGGCGACCAGTACTTCCGCAAGGAGCGCGCCCTGACCTCGTTTTCCGACGTCCGCGACACGACGGCCGCCGTCGATGCGGACCCTGACAACCTCGGGGCCGTCGACGACGAGGACCTCCGGGCGCGGTACGCCGCCGAAGCGACGCGGATGGCCGAGGCACACGACCCAGACGATGTGATCTGAACCGACTGGATGTTCGACGTCGCCGCTCGGACGCAGAGCCGAGGCTACCGGCAGTGTGCCGTCTCAGCTCCTCGTCCCTGCTCGGATACAAAACCGATGCCGGCGGCACGGACCGCCTTAGTTCGTCTTTGCGTCCGTCTCTTCGCCCGGCTCCGTCGCGTCCACACCCTCAGCGGCCTCGACAGCCTCGGTGACTTTCTCGGTGTCGACGTGCCAGCGGTCGACGGCCTGCTCGAAGTCGGCGAGCTTGTTCGAGACGCGCATCTTCAGGTCGTCGTCGTTGACGTTGACCTCGAAGATGTACTCGGGGCGGTCGCCGTCGCCGACGCGACGGAGGTTCGCGCTGATGAGGTCGTTGTCGAAGTAGTAGGGCGCGATCTGAGTCATCACGTTGCGGTAGACGGTGTCCTCGACCTTCCGCAGGGCCTTTCGACTGGCGGAGTCGGCCGCGCGGGCCACGTAGTCGACGGACTCGCTCCAGCGCTCCATCGCCTCGTCGGGCTCGTCGAGGTTCTCGTAGGACTCGCTGAGCTTCTCGCCGGCGGTCTGGAGGTCCTCGTCCGGCCCCTTGCCGGCCTGTTCTCCCTTGCCCTCGTCGACGCTCGCCTGGTCGGCGGTCTTCTCGTTGACGTCCTCGTCCAGTCGCTCGTGGCTTTTGGGTCGCCACTCGTCGAACTCACTGAGCGCGTCCCCGTCGACGGCTTCGCCCGACGCGATGTCTTTCAGCGCCTGCGTGATGCGCTCGCCGTGCTCGACGATGTCGACCCAGCCGCCTTTCGTCTTGAATCCTGAAACGCTCTCTTCGATGTCTGCCATTGTATAATAGATCGGTCTACGACAGCCGCGGAACCTGCTGCAGTGGGCTGTCCATCTGTACACAGCGCATTGCTGCTCAGTGGGGTTAAACGTTTCCGCTGTAACGTCGTGTTCGATACTCTCCCAGCGGAGTCACCTCCAGCCATCGACAGCGACACGCCAGACGACCTGCTGGCCTGCGCCGCGGCCGTCCCGCCCGCGTCGCGACTTCGCTCGATACCGAACGGCCGCTTATAAGGATTGCACGCGAATGGTCACGTGATGGCATCCGCACTATTCATCGTAAGCGAGCACGGGTACTGGGGCGAAGAATGCATCGAGCCGCTGACGACCCTTACAGACGCCGGCCTGGATATCACGGTGGCGACACCGACCGGCGAACCGCCGGTGCTCGACGAGCGCTCGGTCGACCCCGACGACGTCGGGGAAGAGCTCTCGGAACACGTTCGAGAGGTCCACGAGACCGACGAGCGCCTGAACAACCCGATTCCGCTGGCACAGGCCGACGCCGACGACTACGACACCGTCGTGTTCCCGGGGGGCCACGGCGCGGAGTGGGACATCACACAGGACACGCACGCCCGCGAACTGCTGCGCGCGACCGTCGCCGGCGACGACGGCAAGGCCCTCGTCGTCTGTCACACGGTCGGGATTCTGGCGTTCACCAGGGACGCTGACGGCGAGTTCCTCGTCGACGGCCGCTCGGTCACCGGCTTCCCGAACGCCTGGGAGGAGGGCATCGTCGACGAGAACGACCTGCTCCCCGACGGGCGGAAGCTCCCGTACTGGGTCGAAGACGAGGTGAAGGCCGCCGGCGCGGACTGGGACGCCGAACTCGACGCCGACACCAGCGTCACAGTCGACGGCGACCTCATCACCGCCCGCGGCCCGCCGTCTTCGGCTGCAGCCGCCCGGACGCTGCTCGACGAGCTCGGTATCGAGACGCCCGCGTAACGGGTCCAGACGCGGCGGTCGCCCGCCGCAATATCACCTGGGCTGAATTTCACGAAAGATAGTATATTTCGTCCACCTGTCTTTTTCCATCCGTCTCCCGTCCGGTGGAATATCTCGTCAAACGCTACCGTACACTATAGTCAAATAACGACTGTATAATTGCTAACATTCTTGAATACCCCGTGTGACGTAGCCATACGCATGACTAACAACTCCACGCGTAGGCGGTTCCTCAAGACAGCAGGCGTTGCAGGTGTCGCGGCTCTCGCCGGCTGTGGCGGCGGCGACGGCGGCGACGGCGGCGACGGCGGCGACGGTGGCGACGGTGGCGACGGCGGCATGACCGAGACGGAAGGCGACGGCGGCGACGGTGGCATGACCGAAACCGAGACGGAAGCCGAGGTTGACACCCGTCTCTCGTGGCACGCCGGCGGCACCGGCGGGACCTACTTCCCGCTCTCGAACGAGTTCAAGACGATCGTAGAGGAGAACACGGACTTCACGCTGAACGTTCAATCGACCGGTGCGAGCGTCGAGAACGTCGGCAGCCTCGCCAGCGGCAACGCCGACTTCGCGCTCATCCAGAACGACATCGCCTCGTTCGCGAAGAACGGCACCGGCATCGATGCGTTCCAGGACAACGCCATCGAGAACCTCCGGGGCGTCGCGACGCTGTACCCCGAGACCATCACGGTCGTCACGCTCGCCGACACCGATATCACCTCGCTTTCGGACCTCTCGGGCGCGACCATCAACACCGGCGACCTCGGCAGCGGGACCCAGGTCAACGCGAACCAGATACTCGAAGCGGTCGGTATCACCGACTTCACCGAGCAGAACGCCTCGTTCTCTCAGGCTGCCGACCAGCTCCGGAACGGCGACATCGACGCCGCGTTCGTCGTCGGCGGCTGGCCTGTCGGCGCTATCGAGGACCTCGCAAACACCAACGACCTCGTCATCGTCCCGATCGAAGGCGACAACCGCGAGGCCGTCAAGGACGCCGCCTCGTGGTTCGCCGACGACACCATCCCGGCCGGCACGTACACGGGCGTCGACCAGGCGACCGAGACTGTCGCCGTCCAGGCGATGATTGCGACGAACGCCGAACAGCCCGACACGACGGTCGAATCGGTCACTGCGGCCATCTTCGACAACGTGGACGACCTCTCCATCAAGACGGACTTCATCAGCAAGGAGTCCGCACAGGACGGGATGTCCATCGAACTCCACCCCGGCGCAGCGGCCTACTTCGACGCGTAACGCCGCCGACCGACGCCACCCGCATCGTTCGCTAACCAGCTTCTATTTCCCAGAACCGGAATGAGACGACGATACGTCGCCGTCGCGGTGCTCGTTGCCCTCCTCCTCATCGGAACCGTAGCGACGGTACCCGCTGGTCGTGTGCTGGTCGTCGAGGACGCCGAGACCGGCGAACAGTACATGACAGTCCCGGTCGAAGACGGGACGACTGTCGCTCTCGAATACACCCACAGCGTCGAGAAGACGCGGGTCTACGACGAGTACACTGTCCGCGGGGACTACCTGGAGATGACCCGCATGGAGTTCGAATCGTTCGGCTGGGGCCTGCCGAGCGGGGCCAACGTCACCCGCGAAGACGGGGTCTACGTCTTCGACCCGCCGGGCAACTACACACGTGTGACAGTCTCACCCGGTGATGTCGCGGGACACAAACTTCACGTCGGAGCCGAAACCTACGACCTGGTAGCCCGCACCAACGGCCGTTCGGTCCATCTCCATCTGGCCCGGCGCTCGGCGTTCGGTGCTGCGACAGACCAGTTCAACCCATGACTGACGACACACCACCTGACGATAGCGGGGAGGCCGTATCGGACGAAGAAGTCGACGAAGTGCTCCAGGAGATCGAGCGAAAGCGGTCGCTCACAGGCTGGGCAGTCGTCGTCGTCGCGCTCATCGGCATCGCTTTCTCGGTGTTTCAGATGTGGCTCGCGGCGAAGGGGTTCGTCCTCTCGATCTCGCTGCCCGGCGTCGGCGATATCGTGTTCGCGTCGCTGCAACTGCTCCAGATCAACGCCGTCCACGTCTCCTTCGGCCTCATCCTGACCTTCCTGCTGTATCCAGGCAGCACCGGCGACGGGCCACTGTCCCGGCGCTGTATCGCGCTCGGGTCGCTCGTCGACGAGAAACTCGGCGCGGACCATCCGGTGTCCCGCGTCGTTGACGCCATCGGGGGCGCTCTCGCCTGGGCGTTCCTGGACTCGGAGATGGACCGTGTGACGCCGTCCGATTTCGTCTTCATCGCCCTGTCGGTGTTATCCGCTGCGTACTTCATCACCGACTTCCAGGAGATCCAGCGCATGCGTGCGCTGGGCGTTCAGCGTGGGCGCCCCATCCAGGAAGTGTTCACCTTCCTGGAGCCGGTCGCGGGCCTGCTCGGACCGCTTGCCGACACCTCCTACGCGTTCGTTCTCGGCGTCCTCGGCGTCTTGCTCGTCCTCGAAGCGACCCGCCGGGCCATCAGCCTCTGGCTGATGGTCATCGTCGCGGTGTTCGTCGTCTACGCCCGTTTCGGCGTCCTCATTCCACAGGACGCCGCCTACGTCGGCGTCCTCTCAATCCCGGAACTGTCCTGGCCATCTATCATCCAGAACCTCTGGTACAACACCGAAAACGGGGTGTTCGGGATTCCGGTCACCGTCTCCGTGCAGTTCATCTACATCTTCATCCTCTTTGGCGCGTTCCTGGAGATGTCCGGCGCGGGGCAGTGGTTCATCGACCTCGCGTACGGCGCCACGGGCACCCGGAAGGGCGGCCCGGCGAAGGCATCCATCCTCGCCAGCGGCTTCATGGGGACCATCTCCGGCTCGTCCATCGCCAACACGGTCACGACCGGCGCGTTCACGATTCCGCTGATGAAGCGGTCGGGCTACTCGCCTGAGTTCTCCGGCGGCGTCGAGGCCTCTGCCTCCTCGGGCGGCCAGATTCTCCCCCCGGTGATGGGGGCCGCCGCGTTCCTCATCGTCCAGTACACGGCGACGCCGTTCGCCGACGTCATCGTCGTCGCGACGATTCCCGCCATCGTCTTCTTCTTCGGCGTCTGGGTGATGGTCCACTTCGAGGCGGTCAAGGAGGACATCGGCGGGCTCGACCCCTCGGAACTGGTGGACATCCGCAGCCACCTCCGGAGCGGGTGGTTCTACCTCGTCCCGATTCTCCTCCTGCTGTACTACCTCATCATCGAGCGCCTGTCGGTCGCCCGGTCGGCCTGGTTCACGCTCATCGCCATCGGCGCGCTCATCACGCTCGTCGCGGCCTACGGCGACGAGACGCGAACCCGGCTCGGGGCGATTCTCGGCGTGCTGTTTGGCACGTCGCTCCTCTCGCAGTTCCTGTTCGGCGCCGGCGTCCTGGGTGCACTGGCCGGCGACGGGACGGGGTCCCAACCGCTTGCGGACGCGTTCTCGGCCACCGTCGGCAACATCGGCACGCTGATCATCCTCGCCGGTGTTCTCACGCTGATCACCCGGCCACGACTCGACTCGCCGCTGCTTTCCTTCGACGGTGCTGTCGACGACGCCGCCGAGACGACCGCCGACGCCGTCGGCCGCCCGAACCTGGCCTCGAACGGGCTGTACAAACTCGGCGTCTTCCTCGGAAAATCCATGGAAAGCGGGGCCAGAACGGCGGTCCCGGTCGTCATCGCCGTCGCCGCCGCCGGCATCATCCCGGGCGTCATCAGCGTCTCCGGCCTCGGCCCGAACCTCGTCTCGCTCATTACGGCCGTCGCCGGCGGGTCGCTGGTCTTGCTGTTGCTCGTCACCGCGTTCTCCTCGATTATCCTCGGGATGGGGATGCCGACGACTGTGACCTACATCATCCTCGTCTCTCTGCTCGCGCCGGCGCTGACCGAGTTCGGCGTCCCGCTGCTCGCGGCGCACCTGTTCATCCTCTATTTCGGCGTCATCGCCGACATCACCCCGCCGGTCGCGGTGGCCGCCTACGCCGCCTCCGGCGTCGCGAAGTCCGACGCGTTCCAGACCGGCATCGAGGCGTTCTCGCTGTCGCTCAACAAGGCCATCGTCCCCTTCGCCTTCATCGTCACGCCGGGCATCATCCTGCTTCGGCGCGTCCCCGAGGACCCCGGATACAGGGTCGTTCAGACCGCAGACCTGCTTGACATCGGCTATGCCATCCCCGAGATACTGATTCCCGTCGCGGGCGTCTTCCTCGGCGTCGTCGCGCTGGCCGCGACGGTCATCGGGTTCGCGTACGCACCGGTCTCCCGGGGCGAGCGGGCGGCGTTCGCGTTCAGTTCGCTCCTGTTGATGGCTCCCGGCCTCGCGGTGTCGGGCACGTACGACCTCCTCGGGCTGGTCGGCATCGGCGGCGGCGAGATGACGGTACTGCTCGACGTTGCGCTTCGCGGCGTCGGCCTCGCCCTGTTTGTCTTCCTCATGATCAAGAACCGCCAGCGCGGCGGCGACCCTGCGGCACAGGCAGGCACGGCCGAGCCGGCCTGATACTGTCGGCTGTAAGCCCGTAACGAATTTCGCCATCGCGAACCTCTCAAAATCGTTACAGCCAACAGCATGAGTGAGAACCGTTTAACCCATTGGGGGTCAACGAGCACGATATGCCAATCGAACAGCGCGGCGACGCCTCTGTCGTCACGCACGCGCTGGCGCGAGATGAACTGACACGGATTCGAAACGTCGAGACCGAACAGGTCGCCTTCCGCAAGGGCCTGGTCCGCCTCGGTCGTATCTGCGGCTACGAGATCATCGACGGCCGGATGGAGACCGAGTACACGGAGGTACAGACGCCGCTGACCACGACGATGGGCGAGCGGGTCAAAGGGCTCGACGACGTGGTCATCGTCAACGTCCTCCGCGCCGCGACGCCGTTCGTCGAGGGACTGCTCAAAGCGTTCCCCCGCGCCAGACAGGGTGTCATCTCCGCCAGCCGCGACGAGGACGCCGGGATGAACGACGACGGCGAGTTCCCCATCTCTGTCGAGTACGTCAAACTGCCCGACATCACCGAGGACGACACCGTCATCATCGCGGACCCGATGCTTGCGACCGGGTCGACGATGACGACCGTGCTCGATTACATCACCTCGGAGCAGACCGAGCCGGAGAACCTGCTCGTCCTGGCCGCGGTCTCCGCGCCCGAAGGCATCGTCCGCGTCTCGGAGGCCCAGCCGGACGCTGATATCATCAGCGTCGCTATCGACGACGAACTCGACGAGGACGGGTTCATCGTTCCCGGGCTCGGTGACGCCGGCGACAGGGCCTTCCGGACGACGTGAGCGGTCCCGGCTCGCCCGACCTGCCGACAGAGGCGAAACGTTTTTATTCGAAGACCGAATCAAACGACGATGTCGCGATTTTCCGTATGCTACCAGCCGCTGTACCCCCTTACTTCGCCTGGAAACCGACAGACGGTAGCACGATTTCAGTGCAGTTGAAACGTTCAGAGCGGCTGTGGGCCGCCCCGCAACTGGGCGTGGCTCCCAGTCACTAGTCCCGGACCGGGAGGCTTTCCTACCGACGGGACAGCAACCCGGTATGGCCCGACGCCGATACCGGATCGCGGACACTGCCCAGCAACTCGTCGGCGGGTTCCTGCTTGCGGGTCCGTTCGTCGTGACCGAGGAAGTGTGGGTACTGGCCGAGAACATGTCCTGGTCTCACGCGGTCGTCGTCGTCGGTATCGTGTTCGCTATCGGCTACGGCGCGCTGTACAAGGCTGATGCCGGTCGGGACATCGACACCGAAGCGGAGGTGGCCGGCATTCCGATCCGGTTCGTCTCGCTGATGGGGGTCGCGTTCGGATCGGTCGCTATCCTCGCGATGGCACTGACCGCACCGGACACGTTTCTGGTCAACGGCGGGATTCTGCCGGACCCGACGCCGATGACCGTCGCCCTGACGACCCTGAAAGCGATCATCGTCGGCGCGATATTCAGCGTCGTCGGGGCTGCGACGGCGGACAGCGTGTTCTGAGCGGGACCCGCACACTTAATTGGGTGCCACCCTCCTTGATGTGCATATGGAGTATACGCTGGCTATCGACAACGCGCCGGAGACCGTTCCGGGTGGCACGGGGGTACTGCTCCTGCATCCGAGCACCGGCGAGACGGACCGACTGGACACGCAGTTCCTCTCGACCGACACCGACTCGATGCTCGTCATCTCGACCCGGACCACGGCCCGGGAGGTCAAGCAGAAACTGGAGTACTACGAGGTCGACGAGTCCAAGGCGACCATCCTCGACACGCTGTCGGTCGAGCGCGGCTACACCCGTCGCCGCTCCGAGGGCGTCCGGTACGTCTCCGCTCCGGACGACCTGTCCGGTATCGTCTCCGAGACCGAGACGTTCCTGCAGGACCACGACGGCAAGCTCCGTGTGACCTTCGACTCGCTGACGGAACTCATCTACTACGCCGACGAGGACGGCGCGCTGTCGGCCGTCAAGGACATCCTCGACCTGCTCGAGGAGTACGACGCCGTCGGGATGTTCCACCTCGCCGACGAGGTCCACGACGAGGAGACGGTCGCGGCGTTCAGGGACCTCTTCGACGGTGTCATCGAACTGTCCGAGGACGGGACCGTTACGAGTTCCTTCGCGGAGTAACAGGCCGCGCTCCGGTTCGAACCACTCGCCTCTCGATGGGTTTGGGTCGACCGACTCTGTCCCGTCCATCGAGCGCGTCGTCGCTATCGAACGAAACGGTGTTTTCCACCGGCAGCGGCGCCAACGCCCTGTATGCGAACTCTTACCAGACCAACAACAATTAAGAGGGTATAACCCACATAGAGGGTTGTATGCCGGAATGCCAGAACTGCGGTAATTTTGTAACGGCTGACTACGCGCGTGTGTTCACGCCGAACGGGGTCGAAAAGCCCAGAGTCTGTCCGCAGTGCGAAGACAAGATCCGCGACGGGGCAGACGTCCGTGAGGCTCGGTCCACGCGCCGCGGGTAGAACCGGTCAGGAACTGCCGCCCTGTGACCTGGCGGTTGCGGGGACGTCTCTCCTCTCAGGTTGGACCCGTTCGTAACCGCTGTTTTGCCGCCACACACGCCTTCGCTCTCAGACTATCGCATCCGTCAGGCGCGTCCGTGCCTCTTCGAACACCGCGTCCGCACGGTCCGGGTCGCGTGCCTCGGCGGTAATCCGGACGAGTGGCTGGGTCCCGCTGGCCCGCAGGAGGAACCACGCGTCGCCGAGGTCGACGCGGACGCCGTCGAGCGTCGTCACGTCGTCGTAGGCGTCGGTCACTGTCTCCCGAACGCGGGCCATCACGGCTTCCTTTCCGTCCGTTTCGACGCTGTCCCGGCGGATGGGGTACTCCGGCACGTCTGCGGCGCGGTCGCCCAGCGGTCGCTGGCTGTCCAGCGCCGCGACGGTACAGGCCGCCAGCGGGCCGTCCGGACACAGCGTTCGCTCGGGCCATATCCACGCGCCGCTTGGCTCGCCGCCGAACGCGACGCCCTCGGCGCTGGCGGCCTCGGCGACGTACACGTCGCCGACCGGGGTGTACTCGACGGCCACGTCGATAGCATCGAGGTGGTCGGCGACGGCGAGGCTGGTATCGACCGGGACGGCGACCCGCTCGCCCGGTTCCGCTGCGGCGCGAGCGAACACGGCCAGCAACACGTCACCCGAGAGGAAGGTCCCGTTGGCCGCGACGGCCCGCATCCGGTCGGCGTCGCCGTCGTGGGCGACCCCGAGGTCGGCGTCGGACTCGGCCACGAGCGTCGCCAGGGACTCGCAGTTCTCGGCTTTCGGCTCCGAGGGGCGACCGGGGAACGCGCCGTCGGGCTGGCCGTTGAGCGTCTCGACGGAACAGCCAAGCTCCGAGAGGGCGTCGACGCTGACCCGGCCCGCGCCGTTGCCCAGGTCGACGACGACGGTGCTGTCGAGGGCCGTCTCGCCGGTTTCCGCGACCAGGGCGTCGACGTGGCGCTGGCCGGCGTCCCACGATTCGTGGCCGCCGCTCTCGTCCCACGCCGCTGGCTCGAACGCTCCCTCGTCCAGTCGCCGTTCGATGGTCGCCCGCAGGTCCGCGTCGAAGGCCTGCCCGCTGGGCTGCCAGAGCTTGATACCGTTGTCCGCCGGCGGGTTGTGGCTCGCCGTCACTGCGACGCCGGCGTCAGCGTCCCGCCACGATACCGCGCGTCCGATGGTGGGCGTCGCCGCACCGCCGAGGTCGACCACGTCTACGCCACTCTCCCGGAGGCCGGCCGCCAGCGCCGCCTGCAGGTACTCGCCGCTCGCTCGCGGGTCCCGGCCCACCACCACCCGCTCGCAGTCGATGCCAAGCGCTCGCCCCACCGAGAGCGCCAACTCGGCCGTGACCGCCTCGCCGACGGGGCCGCGGATGCCGCTCGTTCCGAACTGTGTCATTACCCGCCTCTGCGTCGGGCCGCCCCTAAAACCCATCCGGCATGGGACGGAGCCGGGTCGGTGATGTCGACCCCCGTCACTGGGACGGCGACCACTCGCAGGCCGTGCCGGTGGTCAGGTCGGCCGCGTCGATGTGGGCCGACAGACAGCCGTAGTTACAGAACTGTGCTGTCGGCTCCCCGTCGGGCGTCTCGCTGACGAATATGGGGTCGTGGGCCTCGACCGGACAGCCACAGTACGTGCAGTCAGTCATACCAGCGCTTGCGGCCGGGAGAACAAACGTTTTGTCCGCGTCTGTCGACCCACCGCACATGAAACAGGGCGGCTCCGACGCGGCGAAACAGGCGGCGGGGGAATCGGCGGCCGAGGCGGTCGAGGACGGCATGGTCGTCGGGCTCGGCACGGGGTCGACGGCGGCCTACGCTATCCACGCCATCGGGCGGGCGGTCGACG
The DNA here is from genome assembly GCF_032027985.1 of Haloarcula sp. 1CSR25-25. Taxonomy (NCBI): domain Archaea; kingdom Methanobacteriati; phylum Methanobacteriota; class Halobacteria; order Halobacteriales; family Haloarculaceae; genus Haloarcula; species Haloarcula sp. 1CSR25-25. The sequence continues at coordinate 664,773 of NZ_JAHYBW010000001.1, read as the reverse complement.
CCGGCCTCGACGTCGTCGGCGTCCCGACGTCGTTTCAGTCCCGCCAGCTGGCCCGTGACTGTGGGGTCCCGCTGGCCGACCTTGCGGACGTGTCGGTCGACCTCGCTATCGACGGAGCCGACGAGGTGGCCGACGGTGACCTGATAAAGGGCGGCGGCGCGGCTCACGCCCGGGAGAAGATCGTCGACGCGAACGCCGACCGCTTCCTCGTCGTCGCGGACCCGACGAAGGAGGCTGACCAGCTCTCGGTGCCGGTTCCCGTCGAGGTGCTGCCGATGGCCCGCTCGACGGTCGCCGCGGCGGTCGAGGACCTGGGCGGCGACCCGGAACTCCGCCGCGCAGCGCGCAAGGACGGCCCCGTCGTCACCGACAACGGGAACCTCGTTCTCGACTGTGATTTCGGTTCCATCGACGACCCCGCCGCGCTCGCCGACGCCCTCGCCGCCCTCCCCGGCGTCGTCGAGCACGGCCTGTTCGTCGGAATGGCCGACGAGGTTCACGTCGGCACCGCCGACGGCGTCACCGTCCGAACGCCGTAGACAGCTGTCGCTGGCCGGCTCGCGTCAAAAAAACGTCGCTTGTAACGACCTTACAGGTCGCGCGGCTGGACCGTCTTGCGGTCGTTCTCGTCGGCGCGGCGGGCTGCGTCCTGAAGCAGCTCTTCGACTTCCTCGTCGAGTGCGTCGTAGAAGTCGGACGCTACGTTCATGTCGTTGAGCTCTTCCTTAACGGCGGCTTTGACGATTAGGTCTGCCATACAGACGGGGTATCGACGGGGGTTACTTATATACTTTCTCCAATCAGTTCGCTCTCGCCGCTATTACCGGCAGTTTGAGGCGTTATACGGCACGTAACCCCTTATAAATCCACGATTGTGTCCTTACAGTCACATCAGAATACGCCGTTACCCCTGTGCCAGACGGCTATTGTCGGTTTCATCCGGCGGAGCGTCGCTCACGCGCGCTCATACAGGTCCGACCCTGATTGGGGCTGTACACCGACTCCGGACCGACGGATAGGAGTGGCCGGGTCGCCGAGTGAGTCGTATGCGCGATATACTCGAATCCGTTGCGGCGGGTGACCTCTCTCCGGCAGAGGCCGAGGCGGCGCTTGCGGGCTATGCGACCAGCGGGGCCGGTCGGTTCGACGCCGCTCGCGAGGAGCGGGCCGGCGTTCCCGAGGCCGTCCTCGCGGACGGGAAGACACCGGCGGAGGTGGCGGAACTGGCGGCGACGGCCGTCGAAACGACGGAGCGGGCGATCGTGACGCGGCTCGACGCCCCCACTGCGACGGCCGTCCGGGAGCTGTTGGCCGAGACAGCCCCGGACGCGACGGTCCGGTGGGACGACCGCTCGAACTGGCTGGTGGCGGCGACACCCGCCTTCGAGCGCCCGTCGCTGGATGCCTCAGTGGGCGTCGTCACCGCCGGGACGTCCGACGCCGTTCCGGCCGGTGAGGCCGCGCTCATCGCCGAGGAGATGGGCGCGGCCGTGACCCGTATCGACGACGTCGGCGTCGCGAGCCTCGCCCGGACGATAGACGCGGTCGACGGCTTCCGGGACCAGGACGTGCTCATCGTCGCGGCGGGCCGCGAAGGCGCGCTCCCGACGGTCGTCGCCGGCCTCGTGGACGTCCCGGTCATCGGTCTCCCCGTCTCGACGGGCTACGGCCACGGCGGTGCGGGTGAGGCGGCACTTTCGGGGTTGCTTCAGTCCTGCACCGCGCTCTCCGTGGTGAACATCGACGCCGGATTCACCGCCGGGATGCAGGCCGGCCTAATCGCAAGACAGCTCGACGATGCACGGACGTAGACGCCCCTGCGAACCGCAGGCATACCCAAGTATTTGGGTAAAGAGCTATCACCGTAACGCGCGTACGCGTATACGTCGGCGGTGGTGTCGCCGACGAACACGATGCCTGAATGTGATCATTGCGGCGCGCACGTCTCAGACCAGTTCGCCCGAGTGTTCGCGGATGAACGCGGACACATCCGGGCTTGTCCAAACTGCTCGGCGAACGCTGGCATTGCCGAGGTATCGAGAGAGCGCGCCCAACAAGTGTGAGGCCCGCTGGGCCACCAGCATCGTGCGATGACTACCGCGCGGAGCCCTTACCACGTGTACGTCCTCCGTTGTAGCGACAACACCTTTTACACCGGCTACACGACCGACGTGGAGCGCCGCGTCCGCGAACACGACGCCGGCGACGGCGCGAAGTACACGCGCGGCCGAACCCCGGTCGAACTAATCCACGTCGAATCGTTCGACTCACAGTCCGCAGCGATGAGCCGCGAGTACGAGATCAAACAGTACACCAGAACGGAGAAGGAACGGCTCGTCGAGTCCAGTGACGCCGAAACGGACTTCGACACATGAGCCGCTGGCGGTGCGGTCGACGAGCCGGACCCCGGCTGACCGGCAGTGGGCGACGGACTGGCGGGTTGCGCTCGGTCAGCCGTCCTCGACCGCCTGTCCGTGAGCCTAAAGCGGCAGTTCGGCGACGGGGCGTGACTTTTTGTCGGCGGGCTGAGAACCGCGGAACATGGATACCGACGCAGATACCGACGCAGGCGCAATCGCTTTCGGGACAGACGGCTGGCGGGCGACGCTGGACGTGTTCACGAAGCCCCGGGTCCGGATGGTGGGCCAGGCCGTCGCCACGACCCTCGCCGAGCGCGGGGCGACCGGGACCGTCGTCATCGGCTACGACGCCCGCGAGACCTCGCCCGGGTTCGCCGACGAGCTCGCGCACGTCCTGCGCGCGAACGGCTTCGACGTGCTCCTGCCGGACCGGGACACGCCGACACCGATCGTCGCCTGGACAGTGAAAGACCGCGACCTCGCGGGGGCGCTCCAGATCACGGCCAGCCACAACCCCCCGGAGTACAACGGCGTGAAGTTCATCCCCGGCGACGGCGCACCGGCGCTGCCCGACTGGACGGCCGCCTTCGAGGAGAACCTGGCCGTCCTCGACCCGCTGCCCGAAGACGAGTGGGGCGAGCGCACGGAGGAAGACCTCGTCAGTCCGTTCCACGACCACGCGCTGGAGTACGTCGACACCGACCTCGACGGCCTGCCGGTGGCTTACGACGCGCTGTACGGCAGCGGCCGCGGCGTTACCGACGCCCTGCTCGAAGCGGCCGGGGCCGACGTGACCCGCCTCAACTGCGTGCAGGACCCCGACTTCGGCGGCGGGTCGCCCGAACCGTCGGCGGAGAACGCCGCGGGGCTCGTCGACGAGGTCAGCGACGGCGACGCCGCGCTGGGGGTCATCAACGACGGCGACGCCGACCGCATCGGCGTCGTCACGCCCGACCGCGGCTACCTGGACCCCAACCTGTTTTTCGCCGCGATGTACGACTTCCTGCTCGAGGACGAGACGGGCGACGTGGTCCGAACGGTTTCGACGTCCAGCATCGTCGACCGCGTCGCCGAGGCACACGGACAGGACGTCCACGAGGTCGCCGTCGGCTTCAAGTGGGTCGCCGAGGCGATGGCCGACCACGACGCGCTGTTCGGCGGCGAGGAGTCCGGCGGCTTCGGCCTGCCGGACCACCTGCGGAACAAGGACGGCGTGCTGGTGGCGCTGCTCGCCGCGGCCGCCGAGCGCGAGGAGCCCCTCGATGCCCGCGTCGACCGACTGCTAGACGAGCACGGCGAGATTCACCAGAACCGAATCAGCGTCGACTGTCCGGACGACCGCAAGGAGCCCGTCCTCGAAGACCTCGAGGTCGCGCTCCCGGACACGCTGGCGGGGGTCGCTGTCGACGGCATCAACACCGTCGACGGGTTCAAGATACGGCTCGAAGACGGGACGTGGGTGCTGGTCCGCCCCTCGGGCACGGAGCCGAAGCTCCGCGTGTACGCCGAGGCGTCGAGCGCGGAGCGCGTCGAAGAACTGCTTGAAGCTGGCCGGGACCTGGTCGAACCGCTCGTCTGACGGCCGGCGACCCTACTCGCGCACTCCCCTGTAGCGGTCGGATTCGGAAAGCGGTTCGATGGCGAACCCCAGCGCCTCGTAGAACGGCCGAACGTCCGCATCGAACGCAGCGGTGACCCGGCCCCGCCGGTCGGATGCGGCCTCGACGAGCGCCGTCCCGATGCCCTGCCCGCGGCGACGGCGGCGGACGGCGATGGCTTCGATGTGCGTTCCATCCAGTACGAGCGCACCGAGAACGCGCTCGGCCGCCGGGTCGTCGCCGGACACCGCCACGAGCGTGTCGCCGTCCTCGACGCCCGCCCGGACGGTCTCGACGGCTATCGAGAGGACCGCCCCGTCGAGGACGTTCATCACCGCGGGTATCTCGTCGGCGTTCGCTGTGCGGACGTGCATGACTGTGTTAGGGGCCGCTGTTCGGCGGCTCACCCGCCCTTGATGAGCCTGACGACCCGAACGTGGTCGTGCTCGACGGGCTGGTCCGTCGGCACGTGTTCGCCGTCGACGAGGACCGACACCTCGTGGGGGCTCAGGTCCACCGGTGCGAGCAGGTCGGCGTAGGTCGCGTCCACGTCCACGGTCAGTTCGTGGGTGCCCTCGCCGGCGATCTCGACGGTGACGTGCATGCCCGACCGTACTCCGGCGACGTACCTGAGACTGTCGACTCTCGCGGGGTGTGAACGACTCCTGCCTATTTCGTTTGCTTAACGGCTCGCTTCGTTGAGGCAGGGGCTTCCAAGTCGGCTCGCAAGCGTACCGTGGCAGAGGCTTGGTCAGCACCGCTCGGTTCGAGCGCAGGCTCACAAACTGCGCCGAGACTAGATAGTGGGCTCGCGATGTCCTTACCTAGTCCTTTCTTTGCGATGTTTGTCGCACCGTTCTTATCTGCGTTGTCGTCTAATCCACACTCGTCACACAGGTGTTGGCCCTGTCCCCTACGAGTCGTCGCTTCCTGCTCACCACACCGCCAACAGGTCTGACTCGTCATATATTCGTTCACGGACTTCACCGCGATACCAGCGAAGGCCGCCTTATACTCGATATAGTTCTTTAACCTGTGGTGTGGCATCGAGTGGAGTCGGCGATTCATCTCCGCTCCAAGGTCTTGATTCTGGATACCTTCGAGATTGCCGACCACGATAAGCGCACGGCGCTCTTTCGCTTCCTCCACGATAGCGCGAGAAATCTTGTGGAGGCGGTCGTTCACTCGGCGGGACTCCTTCACCCTGACCGACTGGAGCGTGTCGTAGGCCCCTTTCTCTTGCAGACGAGTGCGTAGGTCGTGGTGATGACGGCGGATACGACGAATCTCTCTGCCGTAGAACTCGGTGTTCCGGGATGGCAACGCCACCGACGTTGCTACCCACCTGATTCCGAAGTCTACGCCGATAACGCCGTCGTACTCCTCGCTCACTTCCACCTCTTGCCGAACCGTGAGGTGGGCGTAATAGCTGCCATCCTCATGAATGATTTTCGAGTCCTTCACGTCGGCCTCGTCTGGAATCTCGTCGTGCGGTTGAATCGGGACGTTCACGCCACCCCAGACCTGCGAGACGGGGATTTTTAGCCACCAGTCTGTCAGGTCGGTATCGTGCTGTTCTACGTCAACACCAACGTCGAACACGTCGTTGCGGATGAACCACGGGTAGTCGTGGTCGTCGCGTAGGTTGTCAGTATCCACATAGGCGTCAGCGCATTGTTTCGTGGCCGAGTACAGGTCTGCGTCCTCATCACCACGAATGTATCGCTGGAACGCTTCGTACTCGTGGTTGATAGCGTCAAGTTTTGACTGCGTGAGCTCGTCAGTGAGGATTTTCGCCACGACCGTCTTCTCGGCAGTCTGTTCCATCCGTCCTTACGCTCCTTGCGTCGCCGTCCGAAAATCTAAGATTTTCGGGATCACGACGACCTCCGATTCTCGAACAACTCTTTGAAGCTGGGACTTAGTTTGTAAGAGTTAAGACCGGCCCACACTTCCCATCGTCCATGAGCGAGGCCGAGTCCGAGTCGCGGGCGGGACGCGAGGAGGTCTGGATCGAGAAGTACCGCCCACAGACGCTCGACGACGTGATGGGCCACGAGAACATCGTCGGGCGACTCCAGAGCTACGTCTCGCGCAACGACCTGAGTCACATGCTGTTTTCCGGACCGGCCGGAACCGGGAAGACGACGTGTGCGACGGCCATCGCCCGCGAACTGTACGGCGAGGACTGGCGCGAGCACTTCCTCGAACTGAACGCCTCCGACGAGCGCGGTATCGACGTGGTCCGGGACCGCATCAAGAACTTCGCCCGGACGAGTTTCGGCGGCGTCGAGTACCGCATCATATTCCTCGATGAGGCAGACGCCCTCACGTCTGACGCACAGTCGGCCCTGCGCCGGACGATGGAGCAGTTCTCGAACAACGTCCGCTTCATCCTCTCGTGTAACTACTCCAGCCAGATCATCGACCCCATCCAATCGCGGTGTGCCGTCTTCCGGTTCTCGCCGCTGGCCGACGACGCCGTCGCCGAGGAGATCCGCCACATCGCCGCCGAAGAGGACATCGAACTGACCGACGACGGGCTTGATGCCCTCGTCTACGCCGCCGACGGGGACATGCGGAAAGCCATCAACGGCCTGCAGGCCGCGTCGGTCAGCGGCGACACGGTCGACGAGTCGGCGGTGTACGCCATCACCTCGACGGCCCGCCCCGAGGAGATCCGGACGATGGTCCAGTCGGCGCTGGACGGGGACTTCACCGCGTCCCGGGCGACCCTCGATAGACTGCTGACCGAGGAGGGTATCGCCGGCGGCGACGTCATCGACCAGCTGCACCGCTCCATCTGGGAGTTCGACATCGACGACGAGGCGGCCGTCCGCGTGCTCGAACGCATCGGCGAAACCGACTACCGGATTACCCGCGGCGCGAACGAGCGCGTGCAACTCGAAGCGATGCTGGCCTCGCTCGCCCAGGGCGAGTAAGGCCTGCCATCCGGTTTTCACACCAGGCGGCTGGCCGTAGACGAAACCCCGGCCCCTTCGGAACAGTTTTAGGCGAACGTGAGCCAACTGAACACCAATGAGCGACCTCGACGAGGCCTACCAACTCGACTACTTCGAAGAGGAGGGCTTTCACAGACAGGAGTGTTCCTCCTGTGGCGACATGTTCTGGTCCCGTGTCGAGCGCGAGACCTGCGGCGAGCCGCCGTGTGCTGAGTACGACTTCATCGACAACCCCGGGTTCGACCGAGAGTACTCGCTGACGGAGATGCGCGAGGCGTTCCTCTCCTTTTTCGAGGACCGCGGCCACGAACGCATCGACCCGTACCCGGTGGCGGCCAACCGCTGGCGCGACGACGTGCTGTTGACCCAGGCGTCGATCTACGACTTCCAGCCGCTCGTGACCTCGGGGACGACGCCGCCGCCAGCGAACCCGCTGTGTATCAGCCAGCCCTGCATCCGGATGCAGGACATCGACAACGTCGGGAAGACGGGCCGGCACACGATGGCCTTCGAGATGATGGCCCACCACGCGTTCAACGCGCGCGAGGACATCGAAGACGCCGAGCAGTACGCCTACGAGGGCGAGGTGTACTGGAAAGACGAGACGGTCCAGCTCTGTGACGAACTGTTCGAGGAGATGGGCGCGAACGTAGACGAGATCGTCTACATCGAGGACCCGTGGGTCGGCGGCGGCAACGCCGGCCCGGCCATCGAGGTCATCTACCGCGGGGCCGAACTCGCCACGCTCGTGTTCATGTCCATGGAACAGGACCCCGACGGCGAGTACGAGATGAAAGACGGCAACCGCTACTCGCCGATGGACACCTACATCGTCGACACCGGCTACGGGCTCGAACGCTGGACCTGGATGAGCCAGGGGACGCCGACGGTGTACGAGGCCGTCTACCCCGACATGATCGCCTTCCTCAAGGACAACGCCGGCATCGAACTCACCGACGAGGAGGAGCGCATCGTCCACGAGGCCGCGAAGCTCGCGGGCCGGATGGACATCGACGAGGCCGAGGACATCGAGGCCGAGCGGGACACCATCGCCGCCGAGGTCGGCGTCGATGTCGAGGAACTGCGGGCGCTGGTCGCCCCGCTCGAGGACATCTACGCCATCGCCGACCACTCCCGGACGCTCGCGTACATGCTCGGCGACGGCATCGTCCCGTCGAACGTCGGGACGGGCTATCTGGCACGGATGGTGCTGCGCCGGACGAAGCGGCTGGTCGACGGCGTCGGCGTCGACGCGCCGCTGGACGAACTCGTCGACATGCAGGCCGAGCGGCTGGGCTACGAGAACCGCGACACCATCCGCGACATCGTCCGCACCGAGGTCGAGAAGTACCGCGAGACGCTGGACCGCGGCGGCCGGCGCGTCCGCCAGCTGGCCGACGAGTACGCGGAGAAAGGCGAGCCGATTCCGACCGCGGAACTGGTCGAACTGTACGACTCCCACGGCATCCAGCCGGACATGGTCGAGGAGATTGCCGCCGAGAAAGGCGTCGCAGTGGACGTACCCGACGACTTCTACGCGGTCGTCGCCCAGCGCCACGGCGGCGGCGACACCGCTACAGAGGAGTCACAGATCCCTTACGAGGACCGGCTCGAAGAGCTGCCAGAGACCGACCGGCTCTACTACGAGGACCAGGGGCGGACCGAGTTCGAAGCCGTCGTCCTGGAGGTGTTCGACCGCGATGACGGGGATTACGACGTGGTGCTCGACCAGACGATGTTCTACCCGGAGGGCGGCGGCCAACCGCCCGACCGGGGAACGCTGTCGACCGACGACGTCTCCGCCGAGGTGACCGACGTCCAGCAGTACGGCGACGTCATCGTCCACACCTGCGACGACGACCCCGGCAAGGGCGAGTTCGTCCGCGGGCAGGTCGACGCCACCCGCCGGCAGCGCCTGATGCAACACCACACGGCGACCCACATCGTCATCCACAGCGCTCGGCAGGTGCTCGGCGAGCACGTCAGGCAGGCCGGCGCCCAGAAGGGGACCGACTCTGCCCGCATCGACATCCGCCACTACGAGTCGGTGAGCCGCGAGGAGGTCAAGGAGATCGAACGCCTCGCCAACGATATCGTCCAGGACAACATCGCCGTCACGCAATCGTGGCCCGACCGCAACCAGGCCGAGGAGCGCCACGGCTTCGACCTCTACCAGGGCGGGATTCCGGCCGGCGAGCAGATACGGCTCATCACCGTCGGCGACGACGTACAGGCCTGTGGCGGCACCCACGTCGCCCGAACCGGCGACATCGGGACCATCAAGCTGCTGAACACCGAGCGGATTCAGGACGGCGTCATCCGCCTGACCTACGCGGCGGGCAACGCCGCTATCGAGGCCACCCAGCGCACCGAGGACGCGCTCACCGAGGCCGCGGATATCCTCGACGTCGCGCCCGACGCCGTCCCGGAGACCGCCGAGCGGTTCTTCGACGAGTGGAAGGCCCGCGGCAAGGAGATCGAACAGCTCAAAGAGCAACTCGCCGAGGCCCGCGCGGGCGGCGGCGGCGACAGCGAGGAGGTCGACGTGGGCGAGGCGACCGCCGTCGTCCAGCGCATCGATGCCGACATGGACGAGCTCCGCGCGCAGGCCAACGCCATCGTCGAGCAGGGCAACATCGCGGTGCTCGGGTCCGGCCTCGACGGCGCGCAGTTCGTCGTCTCCGTGCCCGACGGTGTCGACGTCGACGCCGGCGAGGTCGTCGGCGAACTCGCCGGTCGCGTCGGCGGCGGCGGCGGCGGCCCGCCGGACTTCGCACAGGGCGGCGGCCCCGACGCGGACGCGCTGGACGACGCGCTCGCCGACGCGCCGGAGGTCCTGCGAACTGTCGCAAACGCCTGAGACGGACCACCGGACCTGTTTTTCACTCCCTCCTTGTCGCTACTTCGGACAGTTGTCCGATTGCGAACCGATATTCTGCCCGAACGGCCCGAAACGGTTCAGCGGATACAATTATACGCACTTGTATTAGGTATATCTGGATGAGCTTCCAAAAGTATTTTTAGTAATTGCCCATACATAGCAGATATGAGCGGAAAACGTGATATCGACCACATTCAATCGCACACCGAGTACGTTCGGTCACACCGGACGTGTCGACGGTGTGGGACCAGCGTCCCCGCTGCCAGCGGGCGCGCTCCCGAGGAACTGTGTGAAAAGTGCAGCGTCGCCCACGCTACCTGACCCATGAGTACGACCGCGACGCCCCCATCGGACACCGACCTGGACGAAACGCCGGAGTTCGAACTGGACTGCCTGTACGACGACCCCGAAGACCCCTCGGAGCTGACAATCTTCCCCTCGAATCTCCAGGAATCTGTGACCGAGTGGGTCACTGCGGACCGGTCGGCGGCCGTCTCCCTCGACGAGATGCGCTGAACGACGCGTGCCGCCCACCTATCCGCTCTGACACAGCCGTCTGGCGTCCTGCATCGCCTCGTTGGTCTCACAGACGAGCGTCAGGTGGTCGCCGCCCGCGAGGCGGAAGTCGCTGTCTGGGACCCTGTCGGTCCCGTCACGGCTCACCATCGCGACGAGACAGCCGTCCGGGAGCAGCTCAGCGCATTCCGCTATCGTCCGGTCGGTCAGCGAATCGTTCCTCAGTTCGACCTCCAGGACGTCCCCCGTTCGCCCGGAGTCCGACAGCCAGTGGGCCAGCGCCGGTCGCTCGACCGCGTCGTCGATGGCGTCGGCGACGGCGAAGCCGGCGGAGATTGTCTCGACGTCGAGGTCCTCGAAGGCCTCGACGTTGTCCGGCTGGTTTGCCCTGGCGACCACGGTATCGACGCCGAACCGCGTCGTCGCCAGCTGTGCGACGAGCAGGTTCACGTCGTCGTCCGCGGTCGCGGCGACGACGACGGACGCCCGGTCTGCCCCTGCCTCTTCGAGGACGGTCGCGTTCGTCGCGTCCCCCTTGACGACGCGGTGGCCGTCCGCCCGGGTCCGTTCGACCGTGTCCGCGTCCCTGTCGATGAGGACGACCTCCTCGCCGCGCGATTCATAACGCACCGCCAGTTCCCGGCCGACGCGCCCCGCTCCGACGATGAGTGTTTGCATGGGAAGGATGTCGAGCGCTTGCGCGAAGTGACGGGCCAGCCCGCCTTGAAACATGACGGTTGCGAAGATGACGAGAAAGACAGTTCCGACGAGGACCGTCGCGGTTTCGGGGTTGTCGGGCCGCAGTTCGATGGCAAACAGCGTGGCGACGCTGGCCGGGACGATACCACGTGGCCCCATCGCACCGACGAACACCCGCTCTCGAACTGTCAGCCGCCCGCCCAGCGTCGAGAGGAACACGCCCAGCGGACGGACGAGCGCGACGACGATGATGACGACGACGAGCCCACCGAACCCGAGCGCGCGCAGGTCGCCGAGCGATAGCTGGGCGGCCAGCACGATGAACACGAACGAGAGGACAAACAGCGTGATACCGCCTTTGAACTCGACGATCTCCTCCTCGTGGGGGATGTCTGCGTTCCCCAGGACGATACCGGCGACGGCGGCGGCCGCGATGCCGGCCTCTGAGAGCCACATCCCACCCAGCGCGTACGCCAGCAGCGCCGCGGTGAGAACTATCACACGCGCGTTCTGCGTGGCGTTGTCCGCCGAGAGATTCAGCCGGCGGAGCAGGAGCGTGATGCCGCCACCGACGGCGACGCCCACGAGGACGCCGACAGCCAGCCGGGCGACGAACGCCTCGACGACGACCACCGGCGAGGACTGGCTCGCGATGACGAACTCGAACGTCGCCACCGCGAGGATGGCGGCGGTCACGTCGTTGATGATACCCTCGGTCTCCAGCGCGGCGGCGACCCGGTCCCTGACCGGGACCACCTGCATGATCGGCGTGATGACCGTCGGCCCGGTGGCAATCAGCAGGCTCCCGACGAGGACGCCGACCGGCCACGTCGTCCCGAACACGACCGTGACGGCGACGGCGGTTCCTGTGAGCGAGACGAACGCGCCGATTGTCACCAGTCCCAGCGCCTCTCTGGTCGCCTCGCGGACCCGCTCGACCGTGAGGTGGAACGCCCCCTCGAAGACGATGATGCCGACGCTGAGGCCGACGATGGCCTGCAGCCCGGTCTGGCCGAACACCGCGGGGTCGACCAGCCCGAACGCCTGTGGCCCGACGAGGACGCCGGCGACCAGCAGGAAGGCGACGCTCGGAATCCGGAGCCAGTCTGCGACCAGCTGCGCGGCGACGCCCAGACTCGCGACCAGCACGACGACGCCGATAAGTGATGCTGCTCCGGTCACGGGATGGGCGGCCCTTCGACTCCCGGGGGCAAAGACCTACTCACCGAAAGAGACACACCGGCGGCGCGGGAACCGACGAGCAATGCCGACCGCACGCAACCGCGACACGTCCCTCTACTACGAGGTCGACGGCGACGGTCCCACTGTCGTGTTCGTCAACGACGTCGGGTACGGGGCGTGGCTCTGGGGCTGGCACTACGACGCCGTCGCCGGCCCCTACGAGACGGTGGTGTGGGACCTCCGCGGGACCGGCCGGTCTGACACGCCGGCGGGCCCGTACGACGTGGGCACGCTGGCGGCCGACCTCGAAGCCGTGCTGGGCGACCACGGCGTCGGGAGCGCCCACCTCGTCGGGGCCGGTCTCGGCGGGATGGTTGCGCTCGAATACGCACACCGGTACAGCCGCGCCCGCTCGCTGACGCTGTACTGCACGGCCGGGTCCGGCGACGCCGTCGACCGGGCGGCGCTGGACGCGCTTGCGCTCGACGCGCCGTCGTCGCTCGACGGGGCGTTCTCGCCGGCGTTTCGCGAGCACGACCCGGAGCTGGTGGAGCGGATCGCGGACTGGCGCGCCGACGAGGACGCGACCGGCGAGGCGCGCGCGGCCCAGGCCGCGGCGATGACGGCCTTCGACGCGCCGCCGCTGTACGAGGTCACACAGCCCGCCGAAGTGTACTACGGGCTGGACGACCCAGTCGTGTCGCCCGAGGCCGGGCGGTCGCTGGCGGCCGACCTCCCCCGCGGGACCGGCGAGGCTGTCGAGGGCCGGCACTGCTGTTACGTCGAACACGCGCCGGCGGTGACCGACCGACTGCTGGCGCTGCTGGACGGACAGACCGACTGACCGGACGCAACCCACAAATACGCGGCCTGATACGTGGTAGGTATGACCGACCGGACGGCAGCCGTCACGCGGACCACGGCCGAGACGGACATCGAGGTCACGCTGGACGTCGACGGCGACGGCGACAGCACCATCGACACCGGCATCGGCTTCTTCGATCACATGCTCGACTCGTTTTCCACCCACGGGCTGTTCGACCTGACCGTGCAGTGTGACGGCGACCTGGATATCGACGACCACCACACCGTCGAGGACGTCGCCATCACGCTCGGCGAGGCGGTCACCGAGGCGCTGGACGACAAGCGCGGCATCCGCCGGTTCGCCGACCGGCGGGTCCCGCTGGACGAGGCCGTCGCGAGCGTCGTCGTCGACATCTCCGGGCGCCCGTACTTCGAGTTCGACGGCGAGTTCTCACAGGACTCGGTCGGCGGGATGACCAGCCACATGGCCCGGCACTTCTGTCGCTCGCTCTCGATGAACGCCGGGCTGACGCTGCACTGCGGCGTCGAGGGCGAGAACGCCCACCACGAGATAGAAGCCCTGTTCAAGGGGCTGGCGCGAGCGCTCGACGACGCGACCCGCATCGACGACCGCCGGTCCGACGTGGCGAGTACGAAAGGCGAACTGTAGCCGGCACCAGCCCGAGACGGCGCCCGTTTCGGCCGCTGTCGGCATCGATTAGTGGCCCCGCGTCCACCACTCCGTATGTTCGACGAGATTATGCAGAAATTCGAGGACTCTCCCGGCCAGCAGGACGTCATCCGCCTGCTGCTGGAACGGGGGTTCTCTGTCAACGCGGACGGCCGCGTCGTCTCGGGCGGCATCGAGATCCCGAACACGGGCATCGCCCGCGAGGCCGACGTCGACCGCCGGGTGGTCAACGCCACGACGGACGCGATTCTCGAAGACGACGACCTCCGGCGAATCTTCCGCAACATCTCCTCCGTGCCGAGCCTGCTCGACCTCGCACCGGTGCTCGACCTGCACGCGGTGACGGTCACCGTCCGCGCCGCCGACGAGGCCGGCATCGTCTCGACGGTCACCTCGGCCATCGCCGACCGCGACATCTCTATCCGGCAGGTCCTGAGCGAGGACCCCGAGTTCACCGACGAACCGAAACTGTACGTCATCACCGACGAGGAACTGCCCGGCGACCTCATCAACGAGATTCGCCGCCTGGCGTTCGTCCGGACCATCGAACTGGCGTAGCGCCGGCCGATTTTTGGCGGTCCCCGCCCACGGTCCGGTATGCATCCGCGAACGCTCGTCCGGCTCGAAGGCGCGCTCGTCGGGGCCGGGGCGACCGCACTCTACGTCCTCCAGGGGCGGTCCTTGCTCCTCTTTCTCGCCCTGATTTTGCTCCCAGACCTCTCGATGGCGGGCTATCTCCACAGCACGCGCGTCGGAGCGGCCAGCTACAACGCGGTCCACACGTACCTCGGTCCGGGGCTGCTGGCCGTGGCAGGGACCGTCGCCGCGGTAGACCTCGCTGTCGGCGCGGCGCTCGTCTGGGCCGCTCACATCGGGGCGGACCGCCTGTTCGGCTTCGGGCTGAAGTACGCCGACCGCGAGTTCGGCGACACGCACGTCCAGCGACTCTGACCATGCCGGTGACGCTCACCGTCGAGACGCCTGCGGGCGAAACCCACGAACTCACGGCCGAACCCGGGGCCGTCCTCCGGGACGTGTTGCTCGATGCCGGTCTCTCGCCACACGGCCGCTACGCGAAACGGGTCAACTGCGGCGGCCGCGGCATCTGTGCCACCTGCGGCGTGCGCCTCGCCGAACCGCCCGACCCGGACCACTGGCACGACGACCTCGCCGACCGGTTTGGCTACCCGCGACTCTCCTGTCAGCTCCGGGTCCGGGACGGAATGGCGGTCAAACTGCTTGACAAGCGGGTCTGGGGGTCGCGACAGTCCGGCGACGGGACGGACTGATTCGACGCCGTGCCCACGGAAGGCGCAACGACAAACGCTATTCCGTCCCCGGGCCTACGCCGGCCCGTGACGGACAGCTACCTGACCGTTCCGGGCCGCGGCGAGGCGCGCTTCGAGGTGCGGGGCTCGGAGTTCATCGGCCACGTCTCGCCGGCGGCGACCGTCGAAGACGCCGAGGCGTTCGTCGACGCCGTCGGCGAGGAGTACGCCGACGCGACCCACAACGTCCCCGCCTACCGCGTCCGGGCCGACCCGTTTCGAGAGTATTCCAGCGACGACGGCGAACCGAGCGGCAGCGCCGGCGACCCCGCGCTGAACGTCCTCCAGCAACGCGACATCGAGAACGTCGTCGCCGTCGTCACGCGCTACTACGGCGGGACCAACCTCGGCGTGGGCGGCCTCGCCAGCGCCTACTCCAGAGCGGTGAAAGAGGGCGTCGACGACGCCGGCGTCGTCGAGGAGGTGCCCCACGAGCAGTTCACCGTGACCGTCGCCTACGACGATTCGGGCAGCGTTCGGAGCCTGCTCGAATCAGCAGGTGTCGAGTTCGAGGCCGAGTACGAGGCCGAAGTCGTCTTCGACGTTCGGGTGCCCACTGTGGAGGGGAGCGACCTTCGGGACCGGATTCGGAGCGCGACCAGCGGGCGGGCGGCTATCGAGACGGCATGACCCTCGCTACTCGTAGGCTGGCAGCCGCGCCGACTGTGCCGACCCGTCGATGAAGGGCAGGTCCACCTGCTGTGCACTGACCGGGTCGCCGTCGACGCGGATGGTCAGCGCTGCTTCCGGGCGCTCCCAGCCGAGGGTCGCCAGCGCGATGGGAGCCTCCCGCATCGGGCTCCGGGCGGCGCGAGTCACGTCGCCGACATGCTCGTCACCCGCGAAAACTGCGGCACCGGGGTCCGGACGCGCCTCGACGGCGAGACCGACCAGCCGCTGGGTCGGATGGCCCCGGTTCTCGATACGCGAGACGACCTCCTGGCCGACGTAACACCCCTTCTCGAAGTCCAGGGCGTTTCGCAGGCCCAGGTCGCTCGGAAGCGCGCCCTCGATTTCGCTGTCGAAAAGCGGCGTCCCGGCCTCGAGCGTCAGCGTCTCCCAGGTCTGGTAGCCGAAGGGGACGGCGTTGAGCCCGCGGTTGACCAGCGTGTCGAAGACGGGCTCGGCGTCGTCGGCGCTACAGACCACGTCGTAGCTCTCCTCGCCGGCGAGGTTGTCCGTCCGGATGACCGAGACGCCGGCGTCGCCGAGTTCGCCCCGCTCGAAGGTCAGCGGCGCTGGCGGGGTTCCGGTCTGGTGGAGGACGCTTGCGATCTTCTCGGTCGCTTTCGGTCCGTGGACGCCGAAGACGGCGAAGTCGTCGGTCGCCACCTCGAACTCGACGTCCTGAATAAAGGTCTTGTCCGCCCACTCCGCGGCGAGGTCCGCTGCCTTTTGAGGTGGCGTGAACACGAGCAGGCGCTCGCCGGCGTTGTACACGTACATGTCCGTGTCGACGCGACCGTCGGGGTCGAGCAAGAGCGCGTAACAGCCCGCGCCGTCCTCGTCCGGGACGTGGTTCGAGACGGCGTTGTCGACGTAGTCGACGCGGTCCTCGCCGGTGACGACGATGACTCCGTACCCGTACTCCATCGCTCCGACGACGTTTCGAACCGCGCGGTGGGTCCGCTCCGGTCGCCCGTAGTTGTCGACGACACGGCGGCCGCCGACCTCCCTGAAGGTCGCTCCGTGGGCCTCGTGGACGGACTCGAGAACAGTCATTGCACGGGTATGTGGCCCTCGCGGGGAAAAACGTCCCGTTAGAGTCGCCGGCGTGCGAGCGCGGTCACCGCGAGCAGTGCGGCCATCGTCAGGGCGACGGTGAAGCCCGGACCGCTGCCGTCAGTCGTTTCGGTCGCCGTCTCCGTCTGTTCCGGCGTCGTGGCCGCCCCGTTCGTCGGCTCCTCGCCCGGTTCGAACGCGGTGACGTTCGTCGTCGTGGTGAGGTCCCCGGACGTCGCGGTGAACGTGACGTTTCCGGCCGTCGGGACAGTCGCGGTTATCTCGCCGTCCGCGTCGGTCTGTCCCACCTCGGTACCGTTCCGGGTCACGGTCGCGTTCGCCACCGGTTCCTCGTACTCGTCGGTGACCGTGAGACGGACGGTCGCGTCGACGACGACCTGTCTGTTATCGGGAGAGAGCGTGATCTCCGGGGTGCGCCGGATCTCCACGTCGATCGACTTCTCGTCTTCGGCGACGCTGACACGTCTCTCGACCGTCTCGTACCCCTCTTTGGTAACTGTGACGTCGTATCGGTCGTTGACCGGCACGCTGACCGACGCCGTTCCATCTGAGAGCGTCGGCACGGTCCCGTCGAACCCGGTGTTCGATTCGACCCGGATGGTCGCGTCACGGATCGGTCTGGGGTCGTCGAAGTGATCGTCGACGACCGCGGCCTGCAGCAGCGTCGACCCCTCGCTGATCCGGACCGACGTCGTCGTCTCGCCGGAGACGGGCACGGTGGTCAGGTTGCGGTAGAACCCCGGCTTGGTGACGATGACGCTGTACTCGCCTTCCTCGATGGGCCGTGTCGTGATGGTCCCGTCGCTGCCTGCGTTCCTGTCGACCACGTAGTTCCCGTCCCGATACAGACGGATGCGAGCGTTCTCGGCCGGCTGGCCGTCCGCGTTCAGGGCGTTGACTGTGGCGGTCGCCGACTCCGAGACCGCCACCTCGACGGACTCCGTCTCGGCGTCTTCGACCACGTACGGGACGTTCCGGACGTACTCGTCGTCGTCTATCTGGAGCGTGACGTTAGCACCTTCCGGGACGTCCATGAGCACCTGCCCGTTTGCCCGCGTCGTCTCGTTGACCGGTCCGCCGGCGCCGTCGTCCCACGTCGCCGAGATGTCGATGCCACTGAGCGGGTCGCCGTCCTGGTCGACTACGGTGACGGTGAGTGTCACCTGTGACTGTGCAGCGGCCGTTCCAGCCACCACCCCGGCCCCCACCAGAAGTGTAAGCAGTCCGACGGTCAGCGCGCTACGATGCTCAAACATACCTGAGTAATAAAAGAGTGGACGTAAATCAGTATTGGCGGTAGGAACCTCCTACGGCCGCCTGGATTGCTGTGAACTGACAAGACGCGTAACTTCGGACGGTTCGAGCGGCGTCAACGGCCCAGACATCGTCCGGGAGAGCGCCGCCGCCGCGGCGCCATGGACCAGTGCTTCGTCCGTGTCGGCGCCGGTGGCCAGTTGCTGGAGCGTCGCGCCGATGAAGGCCCCGTGTTGCCCCGACTCGTCGACTGCGGTCGTCTCGATGGCGTCCTGTTCGTGAACGACACCGTCGTGGTAGGCCACCGCGCCGTACTCGCTCCGCGTGAGAATCACGCGGGTGAGGTCGTACTCCGTCGCGAGCGTGTGAGCGACCTCCCGCGGACTCCCTGTCGTGTCAAACACCGCGGAGACCTGGTCTTCGGCTGCAAAGAGGGTATCGACGGCCGGCAGCAGGTCCGCGAGGGCGTCGCGTGCGTCGCCGGCGTCCCACAGCCCGGGGTGGAAATCGAGGTCGAACGCCCGCATCCCCGCGGCCGCTCTGAGCAACGCCCCCGTCGTGTCTGCGGCTGTGTCAGACAGTGAGAGGGTCGCGCCCGAGGTGAACACCACGTCCGCGTTCTGTATCTCGCCCATCGGCAGTTCCCCGGGCGTCAGCGTTGCCATCGCCGTGTTGTCGCGGTCCTGTAGCAGTCGCTCGGCACGGGGTGGTTCGGCGTCCTCGTGGAACGTGAGCCCCTGTCGGCCGGTGTCCGTGTCGGCCCAGACGACGTCCGTCTCCAGGCCGAACTCGTGGAGTTCCGCGACGACGCGGCGGCCCAGCGGCGTGTCCGGGACCTTCGAGAGCCACCGCGCGTCGGCGCCGAGTCGGCCGGCCGTCGCCGCAACGCTGCTCGCGGTCCCGTCGACGCGAATCGACGCCTCACGGGCCGTCTCGAACCGCTGTCCATCGGGGGGTGTGAATCTGAGGGCGGTCTCGCCGAACGTTACGAGTGACATACCGCGTGCATCGGGAGACGTAGGTTTAGTTTAATCGGCTGTATCGACTGCTGTGTCGGGGACGACTGCCCGCTTATCGTCGCCGGCCGCCGTGTCCGGGGTAATCACGCTCGAACCGGTCTTCGAGTTCCTGCCGGTCGATGTGGATGACCGTCGGCCGCCCGTGGGGACACGCGTAGGGGTTCTCACAGTCGTCCAGCGCGCCGAGTAGCTCCCGGACGGAGCCCTCGGTCAGCGACGTGTTCCCGGTCACGGAGGGGTAACACGCCAGGTCGCCGAGCAGTTCGTCGGCCGCCGCTTCGACAGTCGCCGCCGCCTCGTCGTCGCCGGCGACGAACGCGCCAAGCACGTCCCTGACGATGTCCGGGCCGGCCGCGTCGGCGATGACGCCCGGGAGGGTGCGCACCTCGACGCTTCGCTCGCCCGTGCGCGCCGTATGGAACCCCAGGCTCGCCAGCGCGTCGCTGCGCCGGTCGAACACCTCGGCCTCGCGGGCGGTCAGCTCCAGTTCGACCGGGTCGGCGAGCGCCTGGGTCGTCGTTTCGCCTTCGAACTCGGCCTTGAGCCGCTCGTAGTTGACCCGCTCGTCCGCCGCGTGCTGGTCGACCAGCACGAGGCCGTCCTCTGTCTCCGCGACGACGTAGGTGTCGGCTAACTGCCCGAGAATCCGCATCGAGGGCAGCGATTCGTGGGTCGCTTCCGGGTCGTCGCCGAGGCGTGACTGCTCCCGGCCGCCGGTGAACTTCCGTTCCCCGCTCGCAGCCTCCGTTCGGCCCGCTGGTGACGCCTCGTCGCGCTTACTATCGCTATCTCCACTCGAAACGCTACCCCCTGTCTGCCCCACCTCGGATTCGCCAGACGTGTCGTCCGTCGGCCCGGTCGCGGGGGTCCGTTTCGTGTCGGCTGTCTGAACAGATGTGGCTGTGTCGGAGGGCTGACGGCCTGTCGGTTCGGCCTGCGTGCTGTCCGGTCGGTCCGTGGGCTCGGTACCCGGCTCCCGTACCGTTGCATCGTCACCGCTCTCTGTCGATGTGCTGTCCGTCCGTCCCGACGGTGCCGTCTCGTCCACGGTACCCTGGTCGCGTGGTCCCGCGCGCTCGTGTTCGCTGTCGCTCCCTCCGGCAGATTCCGGCGTTATCTCCGTCTGCTCGGGCGCCGACCGGCCGCGCGGTGCCGTCGAGCGCAACAGCCCCTCTTCCAATAGTGCATCTTCGACCGCAGTCCGTACCTGTTCGCGAACGCTCTCGTCATCGGCGAAGCGGACCTCTAACTTCCGGGGATGGACGTTCACGTCCACGTCGCCCGCGGGTACGTCCAGAAAGAGGACGGCGAAGGGGTAGCGGTCGGGCGCGATCTGGGTGCCGTAGGCGTCGATGACGGCGTCGCGGACGGTGCCGGCCCTGACGTAACGACCGTTTACGTACGTCGAGAGGTACTCGCGGCCGGCGCGGTTCGTTTCGGGGTGAGAGACGAGACCGTGAACGCCGTCGAGTGGCCCATCGGGGAAACTACCGGTGTCGTCTCCGTCCGCGCTGGCTCCCGAACCCGCCCCGACCGATATCATCGACTCGGCGACCTCCCGGCCGTAGACGGACATCACCGTCTCGCGCAGGTCGCCCTGTCCGGTCGTCGAGAACGTCTCGCGGTCGCCGTGGGTAAGCGAGACTGCGACGTCCGGGTTAGCCAGCGCGTAACTGGCGACGACGGTGTTGACGTGTGCGAACTCCGTCGACTCCTGTTTGAGGTACTTCCGGCGGGCCGGGACGTTGTAGAAGAGGTCCTCGACCGCTATCGTCGTCCCCTCCGGACAGCCGGCGGGACCGACCGACGTGACGTCGCCGCCTTCCAGCACTAACTCCGTCCCCACGTCGCCGCCGCGGGGCCTGGTCCGAATAGTCAGCCGTGAGACCGCCCCGATTGCGTGCAGGGCCTCGCCGCGGAACCCGAGCGTGCCGACGCCGCCCTCCAGGTCCGCGATGTCGCGGATTTTCGACGTGGTGTGTTTCTCGACGGCCGTCTTGACGGCTTCGCGGTCCATCCCGACGCCGTCGTCAGTGACGCGAATCCCATCGGTTCCCCCGGCTTCTACGACGACGTCGACCCGGTTCGCGTCGGCGTCGATGGCGTTCTCGACCAGTTCCTTGACGACGGAGGCCGGTCGCTCGACCACCTCGCCGGCCGCGATGCGTTCGACGGTCCGGTCGTCGAGTCGCTCGATGTCGGTCATACGTACCTCCGCATGTGGTTGCTACTGGCTAACGGACGAAGCGACTTGATACTGTCTGCCCTCGCTTGAGCGTATCAGTCCGGTCATGAAAACAGTTAACACAGAACAGTCCTGACCCCCGCATGGTGAGGCCCCATGTGCCACCACAGAGAACGCTCCTGGACGGAAGCGACGACGGACGACGAGGCAACTGACGAGGACGAGGAGGAACTGCCGTCCTTCCTCAACGAGGAGGCGACAGAGACCGAGGTACTGACCGACGGCGGCGACGAGGCGTAGCAGCGGCGCGCCCCGCGGCAGTTGTGTCGCCAGACCAGCCTTTTTTTCGGGTGCGACTACCGCGAACCCGATAGCTAAAGTACGCTCGCCGTCAGTCGCCACTATCCTGTGGACCCCGACATGGAACAATACGATCAACTCTACCGTCTCTACAAGAGCGTAGACACGACGACCCTACGCGGATATCAGGAGTTCGTCGACCTGTTTCCCCCGCTCAGTTCGACCGTCGCACTGGAACAGTGGGAAACCGCGAGCGACCGCCTCGATGACCTCAAGTCCGATATCACCGACGCGTTTCCCGGGACCGGCGAGACCTATGCGGAGATCGCGGCGCGACTGACCCGCGACGAGGCCTTCACCGCGCTCGACCTCTACTCGAAGCACGGCCGGTCGGTGAACGTTCTGGTGCTTGACGTCGACGAGACGCTCCGGTCGGCCGGCGACACCGACAACGAGATCCCTCGCGACACGCTGTATCTCCTGACGCAGTTCCACGAAGCGGGCGTCCCTATCGTCGTCTGCACCGGCCAGACCCTGGAGAACGTCAAGGGGTTCATGATACAGGGGCTGGGCAACGACCTCGTCTCCTCCGGGCAGATGAGCATCGTCTACGAGTCCGGCAACGGTGTGTTCACGCCCAAGCACGGAACGGACACCAAGCGGCTTCTCTACGAACGCCTCGACGGCGCGGTCGTGGACGTGTTCGAGGCTGTCCGTCGGCGGATCCTCTCGGAGGCCCCGGACGCCGTCGGCAAGCGCTGTCACCTCCAGGGCAACGAGTTCAACGTCACGCTGAAACCCAACGCCGAGGTCGGCAGCGACAGCGCCGTCGAAATCATCGACGAGTCGCTTCGCTACCTCTGTGGCCTCGTCGGCGACGCCATCGCAGCGCAGGTCGACGCCGACGTCGACGACCCCGCGGGCTACGCGCGGGCCTACTTCAGCCGCGACCCGGAGATTCTCGACGTGCTCCAGGCTGGCGACCTGTCGACCGACGCCGACGTCGACGCCGCGCCCGAGGCGTTCCGTGACGTCCTCGAACGCGTCGACCTGGGCTACTACGAGGGCGACGCGGCCGAACTGGTGAGCCTCGAACTGGACAAGTCCGCCGGCGTCGAGGAGGCCTTCGACGTGCTCGGCATCGACGACCCGTTCGCGCTCGTGATGGGCGACAGCAAGAGCGACCTCCGGGTGATGCGCTGGGTCGACGAGCACGACGCCGGTATCGCCGCCGCCCCCGCGCATTCCTCGCCCGACGTGCTCGACCACGTCAGTTCGAGGGACGACCTGGTGTACGAGGCCGGCGACGCCAGCACGGTCCTGCGGACTGTCTACGGTCTCGGCCTCATCGAGCAACTGGACGAGCAGGGCGAGTGAGCCGCTCCCCTACGCGCTGGCCGAATATCCGCCGCTCCGGTGCTGGTCCGGCCACTCGCCGGCCGACGGGGACTGCGGGTCGACGTCGGCGACGAACCGCATCGTCGTGACGTTGAGCACGAGCCCCAGAAACCCGCCGCCGACGATGCCGACGGGCAGGCCGACTGCAGGGACGTTGACGACGACAGCAGTCGCCACAGCCGAGACGAGCACCACGAGCGCCGCGTAGCCGACTGTGTATGAGAGGTACGGCCCGCCGTCGACGGCCAGCCTGTACGAACCACGGGCCGCTGCCAGCAGGCCGGTCTCGCGCAACACGAGCAGGTACGGCGTCGCCCAGAGGAGATAGCCGACGGCCAGCAGCAGCGGCGCGAGGACGAGGATTGCCACCAGAATCGCACCCCCGCCACCGACCCCGCCGACGCCGACTGCGCCCAGCGCGAAGGGCACGACGAACAGATAGGGTAGGACGGTTACCGCGAGAAACGGGAGGAAATGAGCCCGGACGCTCGTAGCGAAGTCGTCGTCGCGGCCGACGAGGCGCGCGGCGATAGCGCCGAAGTAGCCCGCGCTCAGGCCGGCCCGCAAGAGGACCACCAGGGGGACGACCACCACGGCGAACGGAAGCGATAGCGGGAGGCCGGCGTTCACCGAAACGCCGGTGCTGGGCGGGTCGACGAACTGCCAGATGGTCACGACGGACGCGGGGACGCCGAACTTGATACCGACGTGAACCCCGTCGTATGCGAGCACTTGCCGGATGCTATCCGTCTGCATAACTGCCAACACTATCGGGACCAGCGCCAGCGGAAACTGGTCGCCCGCTCGCCGCCACCCATCGGCCAGCCGAACGGTGAACGACGGCATCAGTCGCGCTCCCTCGCCGGGCCCGGGTGCTCGTTCGACACGGAACGTGACACACGCAGTGCTACCGGTTCGAGGCGTCGCTGTGCAGACATCGTGCGATCAGTGGAGGGCATCGACTGGGATATCCGCACACGCTGTCATATGTATTCTGGTGGGGCCACGCTGCTGTCTCGCTCTACCCAACAATTAGGCGTCCGCCGACCGAACGACGACCATGAGTCTCGATACCGTCTTCGGGCAGGTGCCGGACCCGCAGTCGTACACCTTCCCGGACTACTCGCTCCCGCAGGGCGACCCCGTCAAACCCATCGCACTGACCGAGGCGGAACTGACGGCGCTGCTCGACCTGTACGACGCGTTCAGTACTGTGGACCCGACGGGCATGGACTCGAACCCGTTCCTGCGGGCGACCAGCGAGTTCCTCCAGCAGACCCTCGGTGCGCCGCTCACCCGTCCGGACGAGCAACTGAACGACGACATCGCCGCCTTGCTCAACGACTTTTCGGACGACCTGGGCGGCCAATCGATGGGCGTCGTCGACGCGACGCCGGCCCACCACCGGACGCTGTACTTCTTTCTGACCAGTTGCAAGGCCTACCACGTGGCCCCGCACCTGCAGTTCGACCCCGACCCGGCCGCCGTCGAGACGCTGTATGCCGTTTACGAACGCGTCACCGAGCAGGCGTTCTACCTCAAGCGGCCCAAGAGCGTCCTTGAGTGACTGCCAGCGTGTGCTCGGCGGACGCTCCGGTCCGTTTATCGGGGAGCGAGATGAACTGCCGCCAATGACAGCCGACCAGCCCGAGATTCCGGTCGTATGCGAGGCCTGTGGGACGCGGACGTCGGTCGCGTTCGATGACGTCGAGGACGCCGTCGCGCGCCACAACGAACAGCTTCACGACGGCGACCCGGTCGCCGAGGTCGACCCCGCCGTACTGGAGGAACTCGCCGACCGGCTCGCGAAGGACATCGGCCTGCTGGAGTAGTCAGCTGTCCAGCGGGAGCCGCTCGTAGGCCTCGCGGTCGGCGTCGGCGGCGAGCGCCCGCGGCCGCAGCCGGCAGACCCTCTTGACCGTTCGCGGGCCGAGCACGCGGGGCGAGACGAACCGCGGTCGACCCGGCGCGGTCCCGGGGCCCTCGCCCAGTGCGAGCACCGCCCCGTTGAGGTCGGCGAGCGGGATACACGCCAGGTCGCCGGTCGCCGATTCGAACTGGACGTGGGTCGTGTCGCCGGGCATCGCCGCCGCCTCCAGTAGCTCGAACACGTCGATTCCGGTGTACTCGCGTTCGATACGGTCGCCGGAGGCACACTCGAAGGCGACCGGCCCGCGGACGACATCGAACGGGAGCGTTTCGGGTGCAACGTCCCATGGGAGCACCAGCGGGTCGGTTCCGTCGATGCGGACCGTCGGACGGCCGTCCGGCATCTGTGCCATGGTCACAGATTCCGACCGGATGGACTTCAGCGGTTCGGGACGGTTGCAACTCACCGGACAGACTGGTTATCACTCCCGGGAGTGGAGCGAGTACGCGATAAAGAGGACGCCGACGAACTGGAAGGCACGGGTGACGAGCGTGAGCGGCTGCTGGAACTGACTGGAGAGCAGCCCCTGCCGCAGGAGGACCGAGCCGGCGAAGGCGACGACGAACGCCACCGCCGTGAGACAGAACAGGCCGACCGAGAGGTACTGCATCGCGCGGCTGTCGTGGCGGCGATACCCTCGGTAGGCCTGGTAGCCGACGTACCCGCCAAGCACTGTCGAGCCAAACGCCAGGGCGGTGATGAGCCAGTTCATGAGCGTCTCGATGGCGACCATCTCAGAGGTTCTCCCACATCTTTGTGAATCTGTCCGCGGTGTCCTGTTCGTCCTGTCCCGGGAACGCCGGCGGCTCCGTCCGTTCGATTTCGGTCTCGAAGTCGCCGTCGGCGAGCGCCAGCGAGAACTCAGAGAGCGTGGCCGCGAACACGCTGTAGTCGTTGCCGCCCGTCTCTATCTGGGTCTGTTCCTCGAGTAGGCCGTGCTCCCGGAGCCACTCGACCCGTCTGTACACGGTCGGTTGTGACATCTCACACTGGTCGGCGAGCTGTTTCGCGGACATGGGTTTGACACTCGTTGCTGCGAGGATGTCCCGGGCGTACTCGTCACTGAGCAGGTCGAGGATGTCGCCCACGGCCGGGTCCTCACTCACGTATCGGGCCAACGGTCCGTCCCTGAATAAAGGGTCCCGTCAGTTTCCGGGTCAGAAGTCAGCCGCAGGACAGTGTCAGCGGAGACCAGCGCAGTCAGGGCGTCCTCGGGCGAGGCAGGGGACTACTTCACGGGCGGTGTGGCCCACAGGACTCCCAGGGTAGCGGCCCCGGGAAGCCCCGGGGCGGTGTGGTGGACAGACAGCGGCCGTAGCCGGAGGGCGTTGGTGGCACGGTGTTGTCAGGGCCGCTGCAATCGTATCGAGGAGCGGTTCAGTGATATAACGTGCAGCCGAACTTCTGACCCAGAAAACGGCGGCTCGCTCTGCGGTCGTTGGCGCTCACTCGCCGGCGGGACAACCGACCGACTGGCCGACCGCGATGAGTCGGTCCGCCGAGACGCCCTCGCCGCGAACCGTGTACCGGTAGCGCTCACAGCTCCACGAGACCGACGGTGTCAGGTCGCGGCTGACCTGCGCTGGCCGCCCGTCGATTGTGACGCTGGCGTTTCGCTCTGTCTGGTCTGCTGGCCGGTTGTATTTCGCGACGGTGAGCAGACTGGTCCGGTTCGCGTAGCGGAGGCCGACGCCGCTGATACGGCCCTGGGTTCGCGTCGCGGACTGCAACTCGTACCCCGGCGGGACGTCGGGCTCGGGGACCCGCATCTCCGTCTCGGCTTCGAGTTCACTGACCGACTCGTAGGTCCGTGTCTCCGGCGTCTCCGGAGCGGTGACGGTCGTGTCCTCCGGGAAGTCGGGGGTGAACACGTCCGCCGACACCCCGGTGTCGTAGCTGACGTTCGTGTACGTCGTCGTCACGACCGTGCGCTCGCCGTCCGTCGTCCAGACGGTGCGCGTTTGCAGCGGGAAGAACCGCTCCGTGTCCACCCAGACCGTCTGCTCGTAGGCCGCCGTTTCGTTCGCCGGTGCCACGTGGACGACGTACGCTTCGCGCCCGTCGACGGACTCCGTGCCGCGGTAGCTGACTGTCATCGCCCCGGTAGACTCGACCGGCCGCCCCTCGGTACGGGGCACGACGGGCAACGGCTCGACCGACTGGGGCTCGGTCGTGTCGGTCGCGGTAGACATGTTGAGCCTACTGAACAGGCGTTGCAGCCGTTCGCCCCGGTTCGACTCGGCCCCGCTGAGCGAGATGCGGGTCGCGGTCCCGCGGCTTCGGTCGTACAGCCACAGCGACGATCCGTTCGACACCCGCAGGTCGTATCGCTGTGCGGTGGTACTGATGACTGCCAGTCGCTTCTTTCCGGTCCCAGGCCGGAGCGCGGCGTCGTAGGCCGTCCGGCTCGCCACCGTCCCGTTCCGGGCGATCGTCGTCGTCTGTGTCGCGTTGACACCGTCTATCGCCTCGTAGCGTTGCTGAACGTCAGCGTCGACCTGGGGCTGGTCGGCGGTCCCGGTACTCACGAACGCGAGCGACCACGTCGCAACAGCCAGCACACCGACGACGACCACCGTCGCGACGGTGAGTACCAGCCGTTCCGAGGAGAGGTGTCCAGTGACCATCTCTGGAGTGCAGGGCGGGAGACTGCCCGACGCTGTGGGCTCTCCGCGGGCAGTGTTACCTACCACATAACCGGCGTCACAGGTAAAACCTCCTGTCCGCCCCGGTCAGTAGTCGCCGAGCACGCCGAGGCGTCTGGCCCGCCGGGTCGTGTACTGGAACACGACATAGCCAAGCAGCACGTAGCCGACAGCAACACCCACGAGGAGCCCCAGGTCGAGGGCGGAGAACTGCCAGAGCCGGGTCCCGTCGACCATCGCCCGCTGTAACAGTGCGCTCCCGTGGGCCAGCGGCAGGACCCGCGTCCAGCCGAGTTCGAACACGGGCGCGGAGATGAGGACGATGAACCCGAACTGGAGCAGATTGAGCCAGTTCCCGATGCGCTTGTACAGCACCGCGACACCGCCCGCGGCGAACCCCAGGCCCAGCACCGAGGCGATGGTCAGCGACGCGACGACGACGACGGTGAGGACGTTCAACTGGAGCGTCGTCCCGGTTATCACCAGCATCACTGCCAGCACCACCGTCGAGGTGATGAACGTCCGGACGACTTTCGCGACGCCCTTGCAGAACGCCACCGGCGCGAAGCCAAACGGCGTCATGACGTGCCGTTCGAGCGTCCCCCACTGGGCCTCGCTGCCGATGTCGCTCGAGATAGACTGGTACGCCCCGACTGAGAGCGACCACAGGAAGTAGCCGACGATGATACCCTCGATGGAGTCGGTTATCGCTCGCCCGGCGAGCATCCGGCCGCCGTAGAACAGCAGTCCGAAGAAGAACACCGAGATGACGACCCCGCCGACGGCGTTGGCCGGATAGCGGACGAAGATGAGGTACTCGCGGTACAACACAGCCCGCGCGAGGTCGAGATAGCCCGCTCGCATGGCAGCGTCGATAGACGGAGTCTCGGCGCCGTCACTGGCGTCCGCTGGCGTGTCGGCGCTCGTAGTCATCGTCCCGTCTCCGTCTCCCTCATCGTTCCCGGCCCGTGATTTCGACGAACACGTCCTCCAGGCCCGGTTCGACCGTGCCGACGCCGGTCAGTGTCACGTCGTGGTCACGACACAGAGACAGCAGGCGGTAGAACCCGTCGCTGTCGGTCGCCACCTCGACGCGCCGGCCCCGCTCGACGCTCGTCACGTCGACCACCTCGAAGCGCTCCCGGATGGTCCCCAGCAAATCGTCGGTGATGTCGGGGCTGGTGACGGCGAACGCGGTCGCGGTGAACTGGTCGAGCACGGCCGAGACGCTGTCGTCGGCGATAATCTCCCCCTCGTTCATGATGATGACCCGGTCACAGACGTCCTCGATGACGTCCATGTCGTGGCTGCTGACGACGGCCGTGAGGTCGCGCTCGTCGACGATGCGGCGCAGCTCCCGTCGAAGCGTCAGCGAACTCTCCACGTCGAGCCCCAGCGTCGGCTCGTCGAGGAACACCAGGTCGGACTCGCTTGCCAGCACGCTCGCCAGCGACACCTTCTGTTTCATGCCGCGGGAGAGGTCCCGGACCGGCTCGTCGGCCTTCTCCAGGAGGTCCAGTTTCGCCAGCAGCCGCTCGTGGCGGTCGGCGACGGCATCGGGCCGGACGCCCTTGATAGTCGAGAAGTAGCGCAGGTTCTCACGGACGGTCAGCCGCCAGTAGTCGTTTCGCGCTCCCTCGAGCATCCCGTCGACGTGGCGGTAGGCCGCCCGCGGGTGCTCGCTCATGTCGATGCCCTGGACCCGAACGCGCCCCGAATCTGGCAACACCAGCCCGAGAATCGACTTTATCGTCGTCGTCTTGCCCGCACCGTTGGGCCCCAGCAGACCGACGACCGTGCCCTGCTCGATGCGGAACGACACGTCGTCGACGGCCGTCACCGCGTCCGCGCCGCTACCGAACTGCTTTGACAACCCCTCGACGGCGAGTGCGGGCGTCGCTCCGTCCCTCGTCGACGTCGGCTGCTCGGCGGTCCGCGAGCCCCGCCGGTGGGGCCGCTGGGATGACATTACTCACAGTGAGGGCTTCAGACCCAAAAGGCCAGTCACACTTCGCCGTCGGTGTCGCCGTCGTCCCGCTCTCCACGTCGTTCCCTCTTCGTGGTCTTCCACAGCCCTGCACTACTCTGACCGGAGCACTGCTCAGGCAGGTTCGAGACCCGTCACCTCGAACCGCGCGCCGCCGGCCTCGCTCTCGGTCGCCGTGACCGTCCACCCGTGGGCCTCGGCGATGCGCTGGACGATTTTGAGCCCGAACCCGGTCCCGTCCTCGCTGGTCGAGTACCCGCCTTCGAACACCCGCTCGCGGTCGTCCGGCGGGATGCCCGGCCCGTCGTCCGCGACGTAGAAGCCGTGTCGGTCCGCGTCCTCGACGACACCGACGCTCACCGTTGCGGTCTCGCCACTGTGGTCAGTGTCGTCGTCCGGCGCCTGACTGCCCGCGGAGCCGTGTTCCACACTGTTCCGAAGGAGGTTCTCCAGCAGCCGTCGGAGTTTCGCCGGGTCAGCCCGCACCTGCCGGTCGCCCTCGACGACGAGCGTGGCTCGGTCCGCCTCGACGGTCTGCCAGCACTCACCGACGATGTCCCCGAGCGCGACGGGCTCGAGGTCGATGGCAGTTTCGCCGGCGCGTGCGAAGGTCAAGAGGTCGTCTATCAGCGCCCGCATCCGCCCGTGGGCACGCGACACCTTCTCGAGTGCGTCGCTGTCACACTCGGCCCTGGCCAGCTCTAGATGCCCCTCCGCGACGGTCAGCGGGTTCCGGAGGTCGTGGCTGACGATGCTTGTGAACTCGTCGAGGCGCTCGTTCTGGCGTTCCAGCCGCTGTTCGTACGCCCTGCGCCGGGAGATATCTCGTCCGATACCGACGACTCCGGCTACTCCTCCGTCGGCGTCGGTCAGCCGGGTGCCGGTGAACTCGTAGGGGACGCGCTCTCCGTCGGCGGTCCGGATCTCGGCTTCGACGGTCGTCTGTCCCTGTGTGACCGCCTGGGTCACCGCTTCGTGGATCGTCTCGCGCTCGTCGGCGGGGAAGAACTCACTGACGGCCATGTCGTCGATGTCGGCGTCGCTGTGCCCCGTGACTTCGGGGACGCGTCTGTTCCACCGCCGGAGGTCACCGTCCGGTCCGACGACGTAGAACAGGTCGTCGAGCGTGTCCAGCGCCTGGTCGGTGAACTCGCGTTCCTCGCGGAGCTGGCGGTCACGGTCGAGGCGGTCGAGCGCCGCTGTCGCATGCACCGAGAGCGTCCGTGCGAGCGTGACGTCCGTGTCGTCGAACGCACTGCGTTCGGAGGAGCCGATGAGGAGGACGCCGTGGTCCCCGAGCGGAAGGAGGATCTCGCTGCGGATGTCCGTCTCCGGGTTGTACCGGTCCGGGTTCGATGTGACCTCGCCGTGGACCTGCGTCTCGCCTGTTTCGAAGGCCTGCCACGCGAGGCCGTCTCCGGGCGCGAACACCGGCGGCTTGCCGACGAGCTCCTCGACCCGCTCGGTCCAGGCGACGGGAGACAGGCCGTCGTCTTCGGCGAGGTGGACCGCGTTGGCCGGCATGTTGAGGATGGTTCGGGCCGCGTTCACCGTGATCCGGGCTATCGCGTCTTCGGTCCTGGCCCGCATGAACGCTCTGGCGGTCGTGTGTAGCTCCTCGATAGCGCGCTCGCGCCGTGTGTCGTGTGAGCGTTCAGTCCTGTCGACTGTCCGTTCGACAGCATCGACCACGCTGTGTGCGAGTCGTGCGTACGGGTCGGCGCCGCCGTCGACCCGGAGATACTCGGTGACACCGGCCGAAATCGCGTCGCTGGCGGCTGCCTCGCTGCCCTCGCTGGTAAACAGGACGAACGGTAAGTCCGGCGCTCGCTTGCGGACCGCGTCGAGGAACTCGACGCCGGTCCGCTCGGGCAGGTCGTAGCCGGCGACGACGCAATCGAACGCACCCTCGTCGAGTCGCTCGAGTCCATCGGCGACGGTGGCCGCTGTCTCGACCGTGATTCCGCAGTGCTCCTGTTCGAGAGCGCCTGTGGCCGCATCGACGACAGCCGGATCGTCGTCGACGTGGAGAACGCGGATCCGGTCGGTCATTGCCTCCTAGCAGTGACAACTCGCGTATACCTTTTAGGGCTTGAGTATCTCTATTGAGAATCGGGCGACAGTCGCTACTCCTCGTCCAGTTCGGCCTGCCACTCCTGTACTTTCGCCATCAGCTCGACCGGCGGCGTCTCGTTGACGTCCAGTTCCGTCAGCTCCGAGAGCACGGCCTCAGTCTCCGGATCGAGCGACGCGGCCGCCTCGTCTGTCGCGCTCTCGGCTTCGGACTCTCCGGTCGCGTGTTCGGGGTTGCCGTCGGTCGCTACTTGCGCACCAGCCGACCCGGCGTTGCCGCCCCTGAACTGCCCCGACTCCAGGTCGAAGACGGCCTGCGTCGTCCCGCCGTCGTCGCCTTCGCTGCCCCGAATCTCGATGGCCTTGTCGTCGCGCAGGCGGTCGAGCACCTCCTGTGAGCGGTCGACGACCGGCTCGGGGACGCCGGCCAGGTCGGCGACGTGGACGCCGTAGGAGCGGTCGGTCGGGCCGTCCCGGACCGTGCGGAGGAACGTCACGTCGCCGTCGCTGCCCGCGGAGCGGGGCTCGCCGTCGACCGCGACGTGGACGTTCTCGACGGTCGGCAGTTCCTCGCCCAGCGCCGTCAGTTCGTGGTAGTGGGTCGCAAACAGCGTCTTCGACTGGATGGCGTTGACGATGTACTCCGTCGCGGCCCAGGCGATGGAGATGCCGTCGAAGGTGGCCGTCCCGCGGCCGACCTCGTCCAGTATCACGAGTGATTCCTCGGTGGCCGAGTGGAGGATATTCGACAGCTCCTGCATCTCCACCATAAAGGTTGAGCGGCCCTGTGCCAGTTCGTCCAGCGCGCCGACGCGGGTGAAGATGCCGTCCACCGTCCCGACCGTCGCCGACCGCGCCGGCACGAAACTCCCGGCCTGGGCGAGCAGCGTGATGAGCGCGGCCTGGCGCATGTACGTCGACTTCCCGCTCATGTTCGGGCCGGTGACGATGAGGAACTGCCGGTCGTCGCCCATGTAGAGGTCGTTCGGGACGAACTCCGTGGTCTGTTCGACCACCGGGTGGCGGCCGGCCTCGATTGACAGTTCGTTGCCCTCGACGACCGCCGGCCGGGTCCAGTCGTTCTCGACGGCGTGGACCGCCAGCGACGCGACCGCGTCCAGTTCAGCCAGCGTCCGGCCCACGTCCTGTAGCAGCGTCGCGCGCTCGGCCACGCGCTCCCGGAGTGCCTGGAAGCGCTCGTACTCCATGTCGTGGCGCCGTTCCTCCAGGCGTAACACGTCCCGCTCCTTCTCGTCGAGTTCCGGGGTGGTGTATCGCTTCGAGTTCTTCAGCGTCTTGACGTGCCTGTACTCCTCGGGGACGGTGTCGGTCTCGCTCTTGCCGACCTGGATGTAGTAGCCGTCGGTCTTGTTCCGGTCGACCGAGAGGTGGGTGATACCGGTCCGTTCCTTCTCGCGGTCGGGCAGCGTCTCCAGCCACTCCAGGGCGGCCTCGTGCTCGCCGATTATCTCGTCGAGGTCGTCGTCGTACCCCCGCTTGAACAGGCCGCCCTGTCGGACCGTCCCCGGCGGGTCCGCGACCAGTGCGCTATCGAGTTCCGCTGCCAGCGTGTCGGCCGCCTCGCGGTCGGCTCCCGCAAGCGCATCCGCAAGCGGCGACTCGGCCAGCCGTTCGGTCTCGGTAACGGCGTCGGCGACACGGCCCAGCAACGAAAGCGTCTCCCGAACCGCCCGCAGGTCCCGCGCGTCGGCGCTCCCCGACGTGGCCCGGGCGGCCAGCCGTTCGAGGTCGTAGGCGTCCGACAGCGTCTCCCGAACCCGCTCGCGGGCCATCGCCGCCTCGGAAAGCGCCGCCACGCAGGACTGCCGCCGCTCGAGTTCGGCCCGGTTTCGCCGGGGTCGCTGGAGCCACCGCTGGAGCAGTCGCCCGCCGGCGGCCGTGACGGTGTGGTCGATGGTGTCGAACAGCGACCCCGAACTGTCGCCCTGCATCGTCTCGGTGAGTTCGAGGTTCCGCTGGGTCGTCGCGTCCAGATCGACGTGGTCGCGCTCGCCGTACGCCTGCAGGCGCGTGACCGCCGCCAGCGTGCCGACGCCGGTGTCCTCGACGTAGGACAGCACCGCGCCGGCGGCCCGCAGCGCCACGCCTTGCTCGCCGACACCGACGCTGTCGACCGCTTCGCCGCCGAACTGTTCGCGGACGGTGTGGCTCGCTCGCCCCGGTTCGAACGACGCCGAATCGTGCAGCGTCAGCGCCGCATCGGTCCGCTCGCGCAACCGGTTCAGGAACTCGTCGTCGTTCCGCAGTTCCGGGCCGGGAAGTATCTCTGCGGGCGCGAACGTGTACAGTTCCGTCAGCGCCTCGCCCGCGTCGGCGTCGTCCAGTTGCGTGACCTGGAACTGGCCCGTGGTCACGTCCGTCGCGGCGATGCCGTAGGTGTCGCCGCCGTCCCGGCCGGCCTCCCGAACGACCGCGGCGAGGTACTGCGCCGACTCGTCGCCGGTCTCTAAGTGCGTCCCGGGCGTGACGACCCGCGTTATCTCGCGGGCGTGGCCGTCCTCGGTCTCGTGCTGGTCGGCGATGGCGACCCGGTAGCCCCGCTCGACCAGCGCGGAGACGTACGGCGTCAGGTCGTCGACCGGGACCCCCGCCATCGGGTACGACGAGCCGTGGGAAGACTTCTGGCTCACCTTCAGGTCGAGTTCGTCGGCGACGATCTCGGCGTCCTCGGCGAAAAATTCGTAGAAGTCGCCACACTGCATCGCCAGCAGGTCCGCGTCGGTCCCCTCCTTGAGCGAGAGAAACTCCCCGACGATTCCCGTCGCCTCTGTCATACACGTCCGTGTGGCCGTCCGCGGCGTAAGGATTGCGGGTCGGGGGCGCGTGTTCGCGGCCGCCGAGCGGAGCCAGTGAAGGGACTGCAGGTCGTAGGACCAGGTATGAACGCCAGCGAGACCATCGAAGCCTACTACGCGGCGCTCCGGGCCGGTGACCCGCTTGGCCCGTTCTTCGCCGACGACGCGGACCGCTCGGTCGTCAAGTTCGGCATCTCTGAACGGCTGGTCGGGACTGACGCCGTCAGGGCCGGCCTGCGGGAGCAGACCGAGACGACGAGGGACTGGACCGTCGAGAGCCGTGCGCTCCGGGTGACAGAACGCGAGGGCTACGCGTGGTTCAGCGACGACATGGAACTGTGCTGGACCGACACCGAGGGCACGGTCCGCCACGAGTACGACACGCGCTGGAGCGGGACCCTCGAAGCCACCGGCGGGGCGCGCGAGTGGCAGTTCGTCGGGATGCACGTCAGCACTGCCGACGACCTGGGAGAGTAGGCGGCCGCTAATCGCCGCCGAGCGTGGCGAAGACGAACTCGCTGTCGCTTCCGAGGGGGTCTGTCGCAGTGACCGTCTCCGTCTCGGTGAAGCCGGCGTCGGCCAGCTGGTCCAGGGTCGCCCGCCGCCCCGGTGCCGAGAAGAACATCGACCCGCCCATCCAGCCCCGACGGACGGTCTCGAACTGCCCGCCCGGTAGCGTCATCAACACGACGCCGCCGGGTCGGAGCACGCGGGCGAACTCCCGGTAGACGGCCGGATGCTGGTCCCGCGGGACGTGAAAGACGGCGTGATAGGCCGTGACTGCGTCCACGCTGTCGATCGTGATCGGGAGTGCTGTCATGTCGCCCTGAACCAGTCGGCTCCCCGGTACCGTCTCTGCGGCGAGGTCCAGCCCCGCACGCGAGAAGTCGAGGCCGACGCTGTCCGGCGGGAGGTTCGCCAGCGTCCGCGCGCCGTCGCCACAGCCCACGTCGAGAACTGTCGGCGCTTCGGGGAGCCGTTCGAGCAGGTCATCGAGCAGGGCCGCGTCAGACCCGGTCGGGTCGCGCCGCTCGGCGTAGGTCTCGGAGACGCTGTCCCACGCGCGACGCACCTCGTTTCGGTCCATACGTGTCCTGTGGGCGCCATACGGTTATGGGTTCAGCCGGGCTGGCTACTCCGCGGACTCGCCGAGCGCGGCAATCGCCGCGTCGAGCGTGAACTGTCCCTCGTAGAGGGCGCTGCCGACGACGACGGCGGCGGCCCCGGCCGACCGGAGCGCCAGCACGTCGTCGATAGTCGCGACGCCACCGCTTGCGATGACCGGGATGTCGACGCTGTCGACCAGCCGGCGGACCGGCTCTGTCCGGACCCCCTCCAGTTGCCCCTCCACGTCGACGTCGGTAAACAGGATGCCGCCGGCCCCGAGGTCGGCGTACCGCTCGGCGGCCTCGGCTGGGTCCAGGCCGGTCCCTTCGGTCCAGCCCGACACCACGACCTCGCCGTCCTTCGCGTCGAGGCTCACCAGTACACTGCCGGGGTGGTCCTCACTGATTTCGCCGACGATGTCGGGGTTCTCGACGGCCGCCGTACCGAGGATGACGCGGTCCAGCCCGCGGTCCAGCAGCGAGACGGCGTCCTCGGCGGTCCGGATGCCGCCGCCCAGTTGCACGTCCACGTCGGCTCCCACCGCGTCGAGGACGGCGTCGATGGCCGCCGCGTTCTGTCGCTCGCCCTCGAACGCGCCGTCGAGGTCGACGAGATGGAGCGTCCGCGCACCGGCGTCGACCCACCGCTGTGCGGCCTCGACAGGGTCGCCGTAGGTCTTCTCGGTGCCGCGCTCGCCGCCGACCAGTTGGACCACCTGTCCGTCCTGCATGTCGACCGCGGGCACGACCTCGAACTCGGGGAACATGGCCGGTGGTCCGGCGGCGGCCGTCGAAAGCGTGTCGGTCCGCTGTGCCCGGACGACTGACTGGCTCCGGTGTACCCCCATCCTTTTACGCCGTGATGGGAAAGGTCCGCTATGGTTACTGCAACACTCGTCCTCACACCGCTCGCCCGTCGGCTCGAGGCAATCATGTTCGGGCGGTACGAGCGCGAGTACCGGCTGTTCGAGCAGGTCGTGCTGGTCGTCGCCGTCGCCCTGGCCCTGGCCTGGGGACTGACCGCGTTCGGTGTCCTGCCGCTGGGTGCCGGGGCGGCGTCGGTGCTCGCGACTGCTGCGAGCGTCGCCATCTCGGCGTTCGTCGTCGTCGGCCTCCTGCAGTTCCTGGTCCTCGCGAACGTCCTCGAACGGACCAACGAGGACGTCGCCACGAAGGCCGCTGAACTGGAAGAGGCCGCCGAGCAACTGGAGACGACCGCCGAGGAACTGGAGACGACCGCCGATTCGGTCGAGGACGCCGCGGAAACGGTCGACGAGGCCGCCGAGGACGTCGAGAGAACTGCAGACGACGTCGAGAAAACCGCAGACGAGGTCGAGCAGACGGCCGACGAGGTCGAACAGACCGTCGACGAGGTCGAACAGACTGCCGAGGAGGTCGAACAGACCGCGACCCAGACCGGCGACGCGGACGCGGCCGAGAAGGTCACCGAGGTCAAGGACAAGACGACAGAAGTCAAAGACAAGACGACCGAGGTCAAGGACAAGGCGACGGAAGCGAAAGACAAGACGACCGAAGTGAAAGACAAGACGACCGAGGTCAAAGACAAGACCAGCGACGCGAAACGGACCGCCGAGTCGGTCACCGATGAGGTCGAAGCGGCAAAGGAGACGGCGAGCGAGGTCGAGGAGACCGCGGCAGAAGTCGAGGAGACGGTGCCGGCCGACGACGAGCACCTCGTTTCGGAGGGCGGCGAGGCCGACACCGACGACGGTGACTCGGACGAGCGGTCGCCGTAGCGGTTGCCGCCGCCGGTCGAGCACCTGTTCGGTACGTTTTAACCCGGTGAGGAACTGGCACCTGTATGGTTGAAGTTCTCTTCGCCCTCGGTGTTCTGGTGGCTATCTTCGTCGGGTTCAACATCGGGGGGTCTTCAACGGGTGTCGCGTTCGGGCCTGCAGTCGGGTCGAACACGCTTTCGAAGCTCTCGGCAGCGGCCCTGATGACGGTATTCGCGATGGCCGGCGGGCTCCTCGTGGGCCCGGCCGTCGTCGAGAGCCTGGGTAGTGACCTCGTCGCGACGCAGTTCTCGCCGCTGATCAGCATCGTCGTCCTGTTTTTCATCGGCGTCGCGCTGTTTCTCTCGAACGTGGTCGGCGTGCCGGCGTCGACGTCGATGACGGCCGTCGGGGCGATCGCCGGTCTCGGCCTCGCTCGCGGGACGCTGAACGCCGCCCTGATGCTCGAAATCGTCTCCTGGTGGCTCGTCTCGCCCATCATCGCCTTCTGGGTCAGCGGCGTCATCGGCCGGTACTTCTACCCGCGCCTCGTCGAGTGGTTCGCGGTCTCCCAGAGCGAAGGGGCGTTGCTCGATTTCGACCGCTCCGGTGCGATTCCACGGCCTGTACTCGGCGACAACACGACACAGCGGGAGTTCGTCGGCACCGTCGTCGTCATCGGTATCGGGTGTTACATGGGCTTCTCGGCGGGCGCATCGAACGTCGCCAACGCCGTCGCCCCCCTCGTGGGCAACGGCTCACTGGACCTGTACCCGGCTATCCTGCTCGGCGGCGGCGCTATCGGCCTCGGTGCGTTCACCATCGCCCGCCGGACGATGGACACGGTCGGTAACGACCTGACCGACCTCCCGCTGGTCGCCGCCATCGTCGTCGCGGCAGTCGCCTCTACCATCGTCACTTTCCTCTCCGCGCTGGGTATCCCGGCGAGTTTCGTGATCATCGCCACGATGAGCATCGTCGGGCTCGGGTGGGGTCGCGCGACGCGAACGACGAGCCTCTCCGATACCGTCCACGGTGAGGCGCCCGTCGCCTCCGTCGGCGCGCTGACTACCGATGCGGAGGCCGCGGAGGCCCCGACCGTCGGCGGCAAGAAGGGGACGCCGAAGCCGGCCGAGACCGAGCCCATCGGCGAGGAATCGCGGGAGGACATCCCGTCTGCGTCGGACCTGTTCGAACCCGGAACCACCGCTCGGGTGATCTTCCTCCAGAACATCGTCCCCTCGATCGCGACGCTCGCAGCGTATCTGGTGTTCCGGTTCCTGCCGATCTTCTGAACGGCGGTCATCCCGATGGGTGTCCCGCCGATTCTCCGACGAATCGCCGCGTTGTCCCTCATTATTTCTCACGATGAAACTCCGAAGGGCAAAGTCTAACAGGCCGGGGTTCGAACCTTTCAGGTGATGCCCACGGTAGAGTACCTTAATTACGAAGTAGTGGATGATAACGGCTGGGACATGTACGACGATGACGTCTTCGCAGAGGCGTCCGACCAGGACCTCTCTGACGAGGACTACGGCTCCCTCGAGGTGAACGAAGGCGAGTACATCCT
Source organism: Haloarcula sp. 1CSR25-25 (assembly GCF_032027985.1). Lineage (NCBI taxonomy): Archaea > Methanobacteriati > Methanobacteriota > Halobacteria > Halobacteriales > Haloarculaceae > Haloarcula > Haloarcula sp. 1CSR25-25. The sequence continues at coordinate 625,989 of NZ_JAHYBW010000001.1, read as the reverse complement.
GGAGGCCGCCGAGGCACAGGGCTATGACTGGCCCTTCTCGTGTCGCGCCGGGGCCTGTGCGAACTGTGCTGCCATCGTTCTCGAAGGCGACATCGACATGGACATGCAGCAGATCCTCAGCGACGAGGAAGTCGAAGACAAGAACGTTCGCCTGACCTGCATCGGCAGTCCGGACGCCGACGAGGTCAAGATCGTCTACAACGCCAAGCATCTCGACTACCTGCAGAACCGCGTCATATAACGCGGCCCCTGCAGCGAACCACGCTTTCTTCTCCCGGTAGCAACTGCATCAGACAGCCGTCGTATCGGAACCATTAGGGGCTCCGCTGTGTTGCGTGTAGCCGTGCTTGGGTCGATACCGGACCTGCTTCGGCTGGTGGCCGTCCCGGTGTTCGGATGGGCGGCCTACCGCGACGTGAAGACCCGACGGGTGCCCAACCGGACCTGGACCCCGCTGGCCGTGCTGGCGGTCGTACTTCTGCTGTGGGACGCCTACACTGTGTGGACTGGCCCGACCGCGGTCGGTCAGCGGCTGTTTCTCATCAGGGTCGCGATCAGTCTCGGCTTCGTCGTCCCGCTGTCGTACGGCTTCTGGCTCATCGGCGGGTTCGGCGGGGCCGACGCGAAGGCGTTCATGCTCGTCGCCGTCCTCTTTCCCGTCTATCCGGTGTACTACCTGCCGACCGCCGCCTTCCCGCTCCAGCAGACCGCTATCGGCGTCTTCTCGCTGACGGTGCTCTCGAACACCGTCCTCGCCGGCGTCGTCTATCCGCTGGCCGTCGCCGCCGGCAACCTCGCCCGGGGCCGCTTCTCGCTGGCGATGTTCATCGGGCGGCCCGTTCCCGCCGCGTCCGTCATCGACGAGTACGGCCGACTGCTCGAATCGCCCGACGGGTTCGACCGCGGCGGCCTCGACCTCGATGCCCTCCGGATGTATCTGCGCTGGCGCGGCTGCTCGCTCGCCGACGTCCGGGCCGACCCCGACCGCCATCGGCGTCCGACCTCCCTCCCGGCGGTCCCGAACGACCCCGGCGACGGTTCACTGGCGACCGACGGCGGCGATAGGGTGGCCGGAGACGTGGGCGGCCCGACGGACTACGACGCCGAAACCGACGCGCCCGACGCGCCCGACACTATCGACGACCCGTGGGGTGCCGAGCGGTTCCTGGACGACATCGACCACTCCGCCTACGGCACGTCACCGGCCCAGCTCCGTGACGGGCTGGACGTCCTCGTCGAACAGGACGAGGTGTGGATCTCGCCCGGGATTCCCTTCCTCGTCCCGATGTTCGCCGGGCTGGTCGTCTCGCTCACCTACGGCGACGTGCTGTTCTCGCTGTTGCAGACGGTCGGGCTGGCCTGACCTAGCAGAAGACCTATTTTTCGGACACGCCTCCGCCCGAGTATGACCGACGTCGACCTCGCGTTCGACGAGCAGGAGTACATCCCCGCTGTCGCCCAGGACGCGGACACCGGCGAGGTGCTCATGCTCGCCTACGTCACCGAGGAAGCGCTTCGGAAGACCCGCGAGACGGGCGAGGCCCACTACTACTCGCGGAGCCGCGACGAACTCTGGCACAAAGGCGGGACGAGCGGCCACACGCAGGCCGTCGAGGAGGTACGGGTCGACTGCGACGGCGACGCCTTGCTGTACGTCGTCGACCAGACCGGCGGGGCCTGCCACACCGGCTACGAGTCCTGTTTCCACCGGACCGTCGACGGCGAGACGGTCGGTGAGCAAGTGTTTGACCCCGACGACGTGTACTGATGGCGCAACCCGATACCGAGAGTAGCAGCGGAACCCCCGATGCCGTACAGCGCCTCGAACAGGCCGCCGAGGCGTACGACCGGGCACAGGAACGCGTCGAGGAAATCGGTGCGGACCCGTTGCGTGACTGCCGTGACGTCTACAGCGAACTGTGGAGCCTGCTCGAGAGCTACGACGGCCGAGCGACCGGCGGCGGCGACTTCGAGGCGTTCATGGAGTTCCAGGGCCGGGTCGGGACGCTGACCGACGACCTCCCCGAGGACCTGCCCGAGCGCGATACGTTCGAAGAAATCGACGATTTCCTCCAGCAGCGACGGCTCACCGAGGGCGACTTCGAGGAGGCCCGGGAGATGCTGTCGCCCATCGGCGACCTCGTCGGGCGGCTCGACGAACTCGACGACGCACGCGAGCAGTACAAGAAAGCCCGGACCGACGCCGGCCGTCGACGCGACCAGCTGAGCGACCGCATCGACGAGCTGGAACGCCTCCAGCGGCTCGGCGACGCCGACCTCGACGCGCCGGTCGAGCATCTCCGTGAGCCAATCGAACGCTACAACGACGCCGTCACCGAGGCGTTCACCGAGTTCCGGCGCAACACGCCGGCCAGAGACGCGCTAGCGGTCCTCGAGCGGGCGGACGCGTACCCGCTGGTCGAGTTCCGGTCCCCGCCCGCGGAACTGCTGACGTACGTCCGCGAGCACGACGCCGGGCGGGAGCCGATTCCGACGCTGCTCGAGTACGCTGACTACTCCGCCTCGAAGCTGGACCACTACGTCGACGACGCCGCGGCGCTGCGAAGCGCCGTCGCCACCCGGCAGACGTATCTCCGGCGGCTCGACGCCGAGCCGGTTCGGGTCGACTGGCCGCCGCCGTCGGCCGACGCCCTGCCGTGGTACTGCCGGGCGTACCGCTCGGTCGTCGCCCGCTTTGCCGACGAGTCCGTCGTCGCGGCACTGCGGGACGTGCGTGCCCTCGCGGACCGGGACGACTACGAGCGGCTCCGGGAGAGCGCCGTCGCTCGCTCGGAACTCACAGAGCGGGAGCGCGAACGGCTGGCCAGCGGTGCTGTCGAGCAGGAACTGTCGACCGCTCGGGAGGCGAGAGCGGCTATCGACGACGCGCTGGCAACTTATTCGTCGCTGTAGAGGCTCGTTTGCTGGGTCGCTCGGCCCACCATCGTCTCCGCGAGTTCCTCGGCCCGGTCGAGCGTGCGCGCTTCGGCGTAGACGCGGACGACGGGCTCCGTTCCGGACGGACGGGCCAGCACCCAGCCGTCGCCGTAGTCGAGGCGGTAGCCGTCCGTCGTGTCGAGGTCGGCCGTCGCGTCGGTGGCATGGGCCTCGATGCCTTCGAGCATCGCCTCGCGCTCGTCTTCGGTCTCGTACTCGAGGTTCCGCCGGACGTTGTAGTAGTCGTCGTAGGCGCCAGCGACCTCGCTTGCGGGCCGCTCGGCGACGAGTTCGAGGAACTTCGCGGCGGTGAACGCGCCGTCCCTGGAAATCCGGTAGTCGGGGAAGAGGATGCCGCCGTTGCCTTCGCCGGCAATCGCGACGTGTGTACCCTCGTCTTGCAGTCTGCGGATGCGGCTGACGATGTATGTCGAGCCGATCGGGGTAAGCGAGAGGGTCGCGCCGGCGTCCTCGACCACGTCGACCAGCCGCTGGGAGGCGTTGACCGCCGAGACGACGCCGTCGCCGGCGTCAATCTCCGCCGCCGCGAGCGCGGCCAGCGCGGCGTCGCCTTCGATGTGTGTCCCGGTCTCGTCGACGAACATCGCGCGGTCGGCGTCGCCGTCGTGGGCGAACCCGAGGTCGGCGTCGGTCGCCCGGACGAACGTCCGCAGGTCTTCGAGGTTCTCGGCGACGGGTTCGGGGTCGCGGCCGGGGAAGTGGCCGTCGGGCTGGGTGTTGACGGTGTGGACTTCACAGCCGAGGTCGCGGAACAAGTCGGGACTGGTCAGCGACCCCGCGCCGTGGCCGGGGTCGACGACGATAGTGAGGTCGGCGTCGGCGATGCGGTCGCGGTCGACGGCGGTAAGCACCTGTTCGCGGTAGCGACGGCGAGCGCTGTCGATGGCGGTGTCGGACCCGACGGTCTCCCAGTCCGCGTAGGTGGGGGTGTCGTCCCGGAGCGACTGTTCGATGTGGTCGAGCGTGTCTCGTGTCAGTTCGACGCCGTCCGGACCGATGAGTTTCACCCCGTTGTACGCGGCCGGATTGTGGCTCGCGGTAATCATCACGCCCGGGACCCCCTTGCGCTCGCAGTAGGCCTGCAGCCCCGGCGTCGGGACGACGCCGAGGCGGTCGATGTCGAAGCTGACCCCCGTCAGCCCGCTGGTCGCGGCGTTGGTGAACGTCCGCCCGGTCGTTCGCGTGTCCCGGGCGATGGCCACGCGGTCGTGGTCGTCACGCCAGACGTCCCCGGCGGCCTGTGCAACCCGCAGGACGTACCGCGGTGTCAGCTCATCGCCCGCGACACCCCGGACGCCGCTCGACCCGAACACTTGCATTCAAGCGAGTGTCTGAGTGCAAGCGGCTTAGGAATGTCGCTGTCTGAATCCAACAGCCATTAGCCCCGTGACCGTCCAGTCAGCGTATGGCAAACGACGACCTCATCGCGGCGCTGCGGGACGCTGACGCCGTCAAATTCGGGGAGTTCGAGCTCTCCCACGGCGGCACGTCGAACTACTACGTCGACAAGTACGTCTTCGAGACCAACCCCGCCTGTCTGGACCTCATCGCCGGGGCCTTCGCAGAGCGCATCGCCGAGTGGGACACGGAGGCGACCCTCGCCGGCGTCGCCCTCGGTGCGGTCCCGCTGGTCGCGGTCACGAGCGTCGAGACGGGCATCCCCTACGTCATCGCCCGCAAGCAAGCCAAGGAGTACGGCACGGGCAACCGCATCGAGGGGACTCTGACCGACGACGAGGAGGTCATCATCCTCGAAGACATCGCGACGACCGGCCAGAGCGCGGTCGACGCCGCCGAGGCCCTTCGTGAGGCCGGCGCCGTCGTCAACCGCGTGCTCGTCGTCGTCGACCGCGAGGAAGGAGCCAGCGAGAACCTCGCCGAACACGGCCTCGAACTCTCGTCGCTCGTGACCGCGTCGGACCTGCTCGCTGACGCGCCCGACGACATCGACGCCTAGGGCCTGTCACGTCGTCGCGACGCTGCGCGACCGGGACACACCACCGATGTGTTCTTGACGGTGGCCCGCTTACGCGGGGGTGCAATGGCTACTCTGGAACTCTACGAACTCGAGGGCTGTCCGTACTGCGCGAAGGTAATCAAGAAGCTCGACGAGCTCGGCCTCGACTACGAGTCACACATGGTCCCGCGGTCCCACGGCGACCGGACCGAAGTGAAGGAGGTCTCGGGCCAGACCGGTGTTCCGGTCCTCGTCGACAAGGACCACGGCGTCGACGGGATGCCGGAGTCCGACGACATCGTCGAATATCTCGAAGAGACGTACGGGCAGTAGACCCGACTCTGCGACCGTTTTCGTTCGTGACTGACGACGACCAGCGACCGCTCAGGCGACCTCTTCGCGGTCCTCGCCCCGTTCCATAATCAGGTCCCGCAGGTCGTCGGCGTCCTGGATGTCGTCCATCTCGCCTTTCGAGATGAGCGCGGTCCCGTCGACGGATTCGCGACGGAGCTCGTCGACGACGTACACCGACCGGGTCCGGGTCACCTCGCCGACCGAGGACATGATTCGCGCTCGCTTCTCGGCCGTCTCGGTGAACGCGGAGTGGCCGGCCAGCACCTGCTCGCGTTGGTCCTCGCTCTCGTTGACGCTCTTGAACGGCGCGCGGTCCGTCGGGTGGACCTCGAAGCCGATGCGGGTGAACACCGTCACGATTGGCTCGTCCTCCGGCGCGACGTCCGGGTCGTCCGGTGTCGGCTCGTCGTCGCGGACCTCCTCGGCGCCGTCGAGCACGCTCACCGGTGAGGTCAGCGGCGCGTCGAACAGGTCTTCGAGCTCGGCGGCCACCTCGACGGAGGCGTCCATCCCGTCCTCGTATTTGGAGACTGTCCGCCGCGAGACGCCGAGTTCCTTCGCCAGGCGGCCCAGCGACCAGTCGCGGTTCTCGCGGACGTCCGCCAGGATCTCCGAGTCGATGTTGACGTAGAGCCCGCCCGGAGCGGCGTAGATGAGCGGCGGGACCTCCTCGACGAACAGGTCCATCGCGGTGTCGGGCGACAGCACCGGGACGCCGTGGCGGAAGTAGACGACGCCGGGTTTCAGCTCCTCGTCGCGGGTCCGAAGGCCGACCACAATCGGCGTGGCGTTCAGATACGTGCCAAGTCGCCGCATCTCGCCGCCGGTCTGTGCGTCGAAGGCGTCGATGTTGCCCAGTATCTTCAGGAGCAACACGTCCTCACCGCGACGGGCAGCGATGTCGAAACTCTTCGGCCGAATCGCACAGCGGTCGCTGACGAGGAAGCCAGCGTCTTCGAGCATCGCCATGACGTTTTCCACCAGCGCCGACCGTGACATAGTACTCTGTACCTCTACTGATTATAGACCGTTCACCCATTATATGCATTGCGCCGCCCGTTGAACCTTCAGGCCGGGCGTGACGAAAGGGGTTTGACCGCTACGGAGCTACAGACGCCTGTGACTGTCGTCGGCCTCGACGATACGGACTCGCGCGAGCGGGGAATGTGTACGACCTACGCCGCCGCCGCCCTCGCCGAGTCAATCCGGGACGCCGGGGGGACCGTCGAGCGACTGCTCCTCGTTCGACTGAACCCCGCCGTCAAACACAAGACACGCGGGAACGCGGCACTGGCGGTGCATACGGATCTTCCGGCCGAGACGGCGTTCGGACTGGCCGAGGACGCACTCGACATGGCCGAAACCGACGACCCCCGAACCAACCCCGGCGCTATCGTCGCGGACTGCGACCCCGAGAGCGTTCCACCGCAGGTCGCAACGTTCGCCCGCGAGACCATCCGCTCGATACAGGACCCAGTGGCCGCGACGACGCTGGCCGACGTGGTCGGGTTCGCCCGCTGTCAGCGGGGCAACGGCCGCGGACTGGTCGGCGCGCTCGCGGCGGTCGGCGCCTGGGCCGCGCTGTCGGACTGGACGTACGAACACATCGCCTACCGGGAGCGTGGCCGGTGGGGCACCGAGCGGTCAGTCGACGCTGAGAGCGTCCGCGCCGCGGCCCAGGAGCACTACCCGGCCGTGTGGGACACCGTCGACGATGCGTCTGGCTATCCGGTCTGTGTGCCGCGGACACCGTGTCCGATCCTCTACGGGATTCGCGGCGACGACCCCGCCGCCTGCCGCGCCGTCGCCGATGCTATCGACAGCGAACCCGTCGCTCGGCGGGCGACGTTCGTGACGAACCAGGGGACGGACGTCCATCTACAGGACGCGACGCTCGACGCGGTCACGGCCGACAGCGCCTACCGCGTCACCGGCAGCGTGGTCGAAGCCCCCGAAACGCGGGAGGGCGGGCACGTGTTCGTCACGCTCAGAGGCGACGGCGCGACTCTCGACTGTGCGGCCTTCGAGCCCACGAAGGGCTTTCGCGACCGGGTCCGCTCGCTCAGGGCGGGCGACAGGGTTACCGTCTGTGGCGAGGTGAGCGACGGCACGCTCAAACTGGAGAAGTTCGCGGTCCGGGACCTCGTTCGGACGGAATCCGTCACGCCGGACTGCCCGGACTGTGGTCGGTCGATGAAATCCGCGGGTCGGAACCAGGGCTATCGGTGTCGGGACTGCGGGACCAGCGCCGACGGCAGGGTCGAGCGCCCCGTCGAGCGGGACCTGGAACACGGGTGGTACGAGGTGCCACCGGTCGCTCGCCGCCACATCGCGAAGCCGCTGGTCCGCGGCGGGTTCGACGCGCCCACCCACCCGTCCCGCTGATACGGGTCGGTGTCGCGACGTACCGGTATGTGTCGACCCCAGGGCACTATCTGAACTAATATCCGTCCGTCTGAGACAGTGATACCGCCTGTGCACTTGTCGCCCGGCGACCCGCCCGGTTCGAACGGATTACCGATGGGTAGGCGCCACGAACATTCCGGTAATATCGGGATATCGGGCGATTTAAACGACGGATAACAATATTGATACCCCGTTATATGCGGGCATGAGCAGTGAGGGATCAGACGTTCAGCGGCAGAAGACGACAGAGGGCGGGGTCGCCGAGAAGCTACTGACTATCGAACACGAGCCGGCTGCGGGTGGCGGGCAGCGTTCGATCGTCCATCCACCCGGCCTGGAGAGTCCAGAACTGGAGACGAAGTGGCTCGCCGTCTCGTCGGACCATCTCGTCTCTCTCGACGACGTTCGGTAGTCCTTACGCCCGATAATCGACTGGTAACAATAATAACACCTGTCGTGAACCGAGACATGGACTCCGATACCCGGTCGACGAGCGAGGTGACGGCAGCGACCGACGCTGACGAGGGGACGCTGCCTGCCGTGGTGCGCTCCCGCCCCGACGGCAGCGAGCGACTCATCTGCTACGCCCCGGACGTCGAAACGACGGACGTAGAAGACCAGTGGCTCTCCGTCGACGCCGACTTTCCGGTTTCGACGCTGCTGATGCGGTAGCTCAGTCGTTTCGACCGGTCAACGCAACCACCACGTCGTCACCGTCCTGGATTTCTCCTCGCTCTCTGAACTGGGTTAGCGCCGCTGTCGCCGTCGCACAGGTCGGCTCGACGTGAAACCCTGACGCCCCGAGCCGGTCCCGTTCCCGCTCCGTCGCCGCCGCAGAGACGGAGACGGCGCCGCCACCGGTTTCCTCGATGGCCCGCCGGATCTGGTGTCGGCGCGGTGGGTCCCGGATGTGGATGCCGTCGGCGAGTTCGTTGGCGTCACCCGGCGAACTGCCGTCCCCGTCAGCGATTGGACTGTACCCGGTCGCCTGCGCACCCAGTATGCGTGGGACAGTGTCCGTCCACCCGGCTCGCTGTAGTGTTCTGAATCCGCGGTAGAGGCCCAGAAACAGCGTCCCGTGGCCCAGCGGCGTGACGACGGCGTCCGGGACGGTCCAGTCCCGCTGGGCGGCGATCTCGTAGGCGGCCGTCGCCGTCCCGGCGAAAAAGGCGGGGTTCCAGGCGTGGCTGGCGTACCAGCCAGTCCCGTTCTCCACGGCGTCGACGCAGGCCGCCGTTACGGACTCTCTACTCCCCTCGACCGCGACGACGTCGGCTCCGGTCCGCTCGATGCGGCGGCGCTTCGCCGCCTTCGCGCCCTCGGGGACGTATATCTCCGCGTCCAGGCCCGCCCGTGCCGCGTAGGACGCGACTGCCAGCCCGGCGTTGCCCGAGGAGTCTTCGAGCACGCGGTCGGCCCCGACCTCCAGGGCTTCGGCGATGACCGTCGCCGCGCCGCGGTCCTTGAAACTCCCCGTCGGGTGAAGCGACTCCAGTTTGAACGTGGCGTCCCACCCGGGCGCGTCGACCAGCGGCGTCCACCCCTCACCTAAGCTGACCCGCTCGCTCATCGGGAGGAAGTCGGCGAAGTCCCAGACGCCGCTGGCCCGCGAGAACTGCTCCGGCCGGCTGTCGGGAAGTGGCTGGGTGGCGTAGTCGAGTGGTCCCCCACAGGAACATCGCCAGGGCTCCTCGCGGGGATACTCCCGGTCGCAGACGCTACAGGTGCGCATGGTCGTACTGGGTGGCCGACGGCCCAAAAGCTGGCGGCGTCTGCGGTCGCGGTAGTCGGTGCCTGCGGCCAGATTGGTGGAGCATATAGAGCGGTGGCCGGGCGGCCGCTCCGTCGGCCGCCCCGGGGAAGGGCAGGTCAGCAAGCATATGCGGCGCGAAGCGCCGCGTTTCACGGGACCGAGCGAAGCGAGGTCCCGCGTTTTTCCCCACGTTTTTGCGAGGAGGGTGCCCACAGGCCGCATCGCGGCCGAGGACACCCTCCGAAGTAAAAAGTGGTTAGTAAGTATCGACGTTCGTCCCGACAGAACAGACGTACTCGCCGGTCGCGACCTGCGGGAGCCGGCGGACGCGCCAGAACACGCCACTGGAGTCGGCGGTGATCTCGGCCTTTGGCTCGCCGAACACGTCGGTCACCTCGAACAGCGTCTCGCCGCGGGAGACGCGGTCGCCGAGGTCGGGCTTGAGGTCGAGAAGGCCACCCACGGGGGAGCCGTACTGCTCGAACCCGGAGGCGCGGGTCTGGGGGCGGGTGTCGTGGTGTCCATCGAGGAAGCCGTAGTAGTTCAACACGTTGAACACGCCGTCGACGCCCCGCTGGATGGAGGCTTCGTCCCAGCCGACACAGCCGCCGAGTTCGGGGTCGATCGTCGGGACGCCCTCGTCAGGGGCGGCGCGGGCCAACTGTCCGTCGGGGCCTTTCTGGTCGAGGATGTAGCCACAGCCAAACACCTTCGCGAGTTCGAGACACTCGTCGTGGAGGCGATGCCTGGTGCCACACCGGACCCGCACCTCGTCGATCATCCGCGATGTCGACCCCTGGTGCAGGTCGAGCACGTAGTCGGCGCTGATGGCGGCGTCGAAGGTTGCGGCGGCGATTCGCTCGCTCGAGGTCCCCGTCTTGTCGCCCGGATACGCCCGGTTCATCTTCGTGTCGTCGATCGGGTTACGGTGCTCGGCGACCTGGAACGCGTGGTAGTTGACGACGCCACAGACCAGAATCGTCCCGGACAGCTCCATCGGGTCGAGCTTCGGGAGCGTCCGCTGGATGACGCCGACGCCGTTCAGTTCATCGCCGTCGCTGGCCGCCTGTATGTAGAGGGTCCGTCCGTCGTCGACACCGTTGACGACGGCGACCGGTAGCCCGAACGCCGACCCGTCGCGGGTCTCACCGACCTCCAGCCGCCCCGTGTCTCTCTCACCGGGGGCGGCGGTCGCCGTACCGAAAGTAACCATTGTTCTCACGTTTGCCTTGGGAGCCTTTACTGGTTCGGATTACAGCAGCAGTTGCGCCGGACCGACGGCATCTTGTGGCCGCCGACCCTATCGGTTGCCGTGTCCCAGTCCGAGCCACGGAGCGGCAAAGCGGCGATGGTCGCGGCGCTGAACGTGCCACGCAACGCGAAAATCGGCTTCGCAGTCGCCGGCCTGTTCACCGCGGGGCTGTTCGCCCTGTTCGTCCTGCCCGGGACCCAGCGTCCGATGGGCTTCTACGTGGGGCTGGCGTTCGTTCTCGCTGTCTCGCTGGGCGGCTTGCTGACGGCGCTGTTCACGGTGGCCTCGGCTGTCCGACTCGCTAGACAGTAGCAGAGCGGGTGCCGCTATTCACCGTTGGCGAGGTCCGCGAGCCGGTCGCCGCCGGTTCGAGTGCCTTTCGCGATGAGCACGTCGCCAGTCTGAATCGACGTCTCCGGTCCCGGCGAGACGACCCAGTCGCCGCCTTCGCGCCCGGTCCGCTCGCTCTCTCCGGCCCCGCGTCGTATCGCGATAATCCGCATGCCCGTCGCCGTCTTGACCTCCGCATCGCCGATGGTCGTCCCGGCGAGGGCACTGTCGGGGTACACCGTGGTCCGGACGATGACCTCGTCGGACTCCTGGACGGCCTCGGCGACGACTGGATGTGTCGACAGCCCCCGCAGGACGCCCTCGCTCATCTCCAGTGCGGCGTCGGAGATGACCTCCGTCGAACGGGCCAGATGGACGAGGCCCCGCAGCGACACGGGGTCGTCGATGTCGGCGGCGGCCCGGAGCGTCCAGGCCTCGAACCGCGACTGCAGCGCGTCGACCTCGGCTTCGAGTTCGACGACCTCCTCGGCGACCTCCGTGCTGTCGAACAGCACCGCGCCGTAGGCCAGGTCGACCGCCAGTTCACCCATGTCTTTCATCAGGACGATAGAGTCGACGGCGCGTTCGAGGTCGCGGACGCCTCCCTCCGGCGGTTCCGGCGGTTCGTACACGTCGCCGGTCGCGTCCTGATACACCTCGGCGATACCGTCCTCGGGGCCACGGAACAGCACCACGTCGCCCGCCTCGAGGCGCGTCTCCCGGTCGGGGTTGAGCAGCCAGCTCCCCTGCCGGCGAATCGCCAGGGCGCGGACGCCGGTCTCGGTTTCGAGATTGAGGCTCCCGAGCGTCTCGCCGGCCAGCGCGGAGCCCGAACCGATTGTCGCCCGCAACAGTGTCTCGACGGCCTCAGGGAGGGCCGCTCGCATCGTGTCCGGCAGGCCGATGTCCTCCAGTACGACCTTGGCAATGTCGCCGGCTGCGTCGCTGATCTTCTCCGCGGCGCCGACCATCCCCAGCACGGGGGCCAGCGACTCCGCGTCCGCTGTCGACCGGCAGGCCATCAGGAGGCTCATGCGTGCGCGCAACTGGAGCACGTCCATCTTCTCCTCCAGTTCCAGGACCTCCGCGGCCACGTCGTCACTACCCAGCAGGACAGCCGAGTACGAGAGGTCGATGAGCAACTCGGCGGTGTCTTTCATCTCGGCCAGCACCTGCTTGACGCTGACCGGTTCGTACTCGACCGTCCCTGTCGGGTCCATAGCCGCCGATTCGACGGCCCCGAGCAAAAACGTTCCTCACTGTACGGGACGGTAGCATGACCTGTTGGCGGTCGCGGCTGGCCCCGACCCGCCGGCGTGGTCGGTGGGGCTCTTCACAGCGTCCCGGCGCCCTTTCCAACCAATGCAGTCTATTTTTCAACGTAGCGGAAAATTTCACGGCATGTCTGAGATTGCCGACGCTGTTCGGAACTTCGGGGAGTCGAGGCCTCGCGTCGTCGCCGACCTACAGAGTACCACCTTCGAAATCGAGTACATCCGTGAGGACGTAGAAGGCAGTTACTCGGACAGAGACCTCGACGAAGCGTACAAACTAATAATGGCACACACCGTCACGGGAGACGATTTCAAATCGCTCATCGGGGAAGGCCGGTTCAATGCACAGACGTTGTTTTTCGAGGATATCGTCGTGTTTTTCTTCCCCTCACAGCGATACGAAGGGGTCTTCGCGTCCTTCGATTACGACGACGACTTTCCCGTGAACGAATTGGTGAAACACGTCTCGGAAACTCGGATGGACCGGTAATCGATTCCCCGCCGGTGTTATACACCAGACTGAACAGCCGCGTCAGCGGTCCTGCGAACGACGAAACCGCAGTCACAGCGACCCCGAACTGAACGCTCGTCCAATAACCGTTCCTGACATTGTGCCACACAGGCTTGGAAAGAAAATGTTTTTCCCGGCAGGTAGGGAACTGATTGCGTATGTCCGACGACCTCAAGAAGGGACTCGAGGGTGTCATCGTCGCCGAGTCCGAACTCAGCGTTATCGACGGCGACGCTGGCAAACTCGTGTATCGGGGGTACACCATCGAGGACCTCGCAAAGGGTGCCAGCTACGAAGAGGTGCTGTACCTCCTCTGGCACGGCTATCTGCCGAACCGGGACGAGCTCTCCGAGTTCAAGGAGGCGATGGTGGCTGCACGGGAGGTCGACGACGACGTCATCTCGACCGTGCGACAGCTCGCCGAGGCTGACGAGAACCCGATGGCAGCGCTCCGGACCGCGGTGTCGATGCTCTCGGCGTTCGACCCCGCGCCCGAGGACGCCGAGCCGACCGACGAGACGGTCAACCTCGAAACGGGCCGCCGCATCACGGCCAAGATTCCGACCATCATCGCGGCCTTTACTCGCATCCGCGACGGCAAGGTGCCCGTCGGACCGCGTGACGACCTCGACCACGCGGCGAATTTCCTCTACATGCTCAACGGCGAGGAGCCGGACGACGTGCTTGCTGACGTGTTCGACCAGGCGCTCGTGCTCCACGCCGACCACGGCCTCAACGCCTCGACGTTCTCGGCGATTACGACGGCGTCGACGCTGTCGGACGTCCACAGCGCGGTCACCTCCGCCATCGGGACGCTGAAGGGACCGCTCCACGGCGGGGCCAATCAGGACGTTATGGAGATGCTGAAGGAGGTCGACGACGCCGAGTCCGACCCGCTCGACTGGGTCAAGAACGCCCTCGACGAGGGCCGTCGCGTCTCCGGCTTCGGGCACCGCGTCTACAACGTCAAGGACCCGCGGGCGAAGATTCTCGGCGAGCGCTCGAAGGAGCTCGGCGAGGCCGCCGGCACGCTCAAGTGGTACGAGATGTCGACCACCATCGAGGACTACCTCATGGAAGAGAAGGGACTGGCCCCGAACGTCGACTTCTACTCGGCGTCGACGTACTACCAGATGGGCATCCCCATCGACATCTACACCCCTATCTTCGCGATGTCCCGCGTCGGCGGCTGGGTCGCCCACGTCTTCGAGTACATCGAGGACAACCGTCTGATTCGACCGCGTGCCCGCTACGTCGGCAAAAGCCCCGACGAGACGGAGTTCGTACCGCTGGACGAGCGATAGGAGCTACTGCTACTGTTCGTCTGAAGAGTGGATTACTGACGGCCGTGAGCGCGTTTCATCGCGCGAACCGGGGAAGGGCTGAGCGGCCGGCATCCGGCGGCGACGCCGCCGGTTCCCGGAATCAGCATAGAATCCATCTTCTGTCGACCCTCTCTAATATCGAACGCTGCGGTAACGGACGCGTAGTGACTGTCCGCGAACGAAGTGAGCGGTTCACCGAACGCGAGCATAGCGAGCGTTCGGCCTTTTTCGCCCACGTTTTGCGCCGAGCGGTGCGTGAAGCGCACCCGAGGCGGAAAAAGGTGGTTATCCAAACACCGACTTGAACCGCGTCACGCCGTCGTCGGTGCCGGCGATGACGAGCTGGTCACTCGGGCCGATAGTCACGTCAGGGTCGAGGTCGGTGATGACTGCGCCGTCGCGTTCGATGGCGACGACCGTACAGCCCGTCCGCGAGCGGACGTCGGCCTCGCCGAGCGTCGTATTACTGAGGCCGTCGGCGGCGACGCGGACGACTTCGACCTGCTGGTCCATCGAAATGACGTCTTCGTCCTCGAGAATCGTGGAGGCGAGCATCCGGCCGCTGACCGTCGACAGCGCGAGGACGTAGTCCGCGCCCGCACGGTACATCTTCCGTACGTTCTCGCTTTCTTCAGCACGGGCGATGATTTCGACGTCCGGGTTGAGGTCGCGGATGACCAGCGTCGCGAACTCGGTGTCTGTGTCCTCCGAAAGGGCGAGAATGACCGTCCTGGCTGCACCGACACCGGCGTGTCGCAGGTCCTCTGGCTCCGTGGCGTCGCCGACGACATCGACGCCGGGCTCGTCGGTCTGATCGAGCACCGTATGCGGCACCCCGGCGCTTGTCAGCGCCGATGTTATCGTCTGTCCGACCTCGCCGGCACCGATGACCACCGTCTCCCCGCGGCGGAAGCCGCGCACGCTAGAGAGGGTTAGCTCCTTGAGCTGTTCCAGCTGGCGTTCGGTACCCGAGACCAGCAGGACCGTACTGCCGTCAAGCTCGGCGTCGGGGGCAGGCGGGCTCACGAACTGGCCGCGGAACCACGCGCCGATGACGTTGACGCCGGTCTCTTCGCGGATGCCGCTGTCGGCCAGCGTCGTCCCGACGAGGTCGCTCCCCCGGTGGATCGGCAGTTCGGCGATGTCGAAGTCCTCGCCGATCTCTATCGAGTCTCCGAGTGTCGTCGAGACGCCGGTCGTCACCTTGCTCGCGAGGCTCTCGCCGAGCAGTCCGCGCGGCGACAGGACGGCGTCGGCGCCGGCGAGGTCGTGATACTTCGCGCGGTCCGGTTCCTTGACGACGCTGACAGTCTGGACCGACTCGTCGACCTCGCGGGCGGTGAGGATGATGCTGGTGTTGACCTGGTCGGACGCGTCGGCGACGAGCGCACGGGCGGACGACAGACGGGCCCGTTCGAGCCCATCGACGGACTGCGGGTCGGCGTGGATGACGTCGTACCCCTCTTCGTAGAGGTCGTTGGCCCGGTCCCGGTCCGGTTCGACGATGACGTAGTCGACGTCCCAGGTGTCGAGTTCGGTGACGAGGGTCTCACCACGGGGGGAGAACTGACAGATGACGACGTGGTCGCTGAGACCGTTCTCGACCGTGTTCGGGGCCGTCGTCTCCATCGCCTCCTCGAACAGCGGAAACAGCAACACCGGCAATGCGAGGAAGATGAGCACGACGCCAGTGAGGTCCATTACGATGACGAGCAGGCGCATCTCCGTGGTGCTCCAGGGCGCGTCGGAGCCGTACCCTGTCGTGGTGAACGTCTCGACCACGACCCGGAGCGACCGCAGGAATGGCTGTGGGTTGTTCTCGAACGTCGCCATCCCGTAGTCGTAGGCCAGCGCGTAGCCGAGGATGATGCCAACGAGGGCGAGAACGTACAGCCCCGTCCGCCGCTGCCAGGTGTCCATCTACTACGTGCTTGCACAGCGGGAGTAAAACAGTTCTGTCCCACTGGCAGACGGCCGCGTCTCGGTACGGGTGGCGGGAGCGAGTCACACGCCCGAACGCTGTCCCGTACTTTCACTTTCACCGCGCTACGGCGGGATTTAAGTCAATCGCGTTCGTCGTCCCGCGTGCAGTCACACGCTCCCCTTTCCGTTTCAGTACAGTACCCGAGCAGTGCCACTGTGGTACCCGTCGATACCGTGCGGCCGGCCGACAGTATAACATGGTCCGGTGAATAGCCACTCCCATGCTCTCATTTGAGGACGTGCTCGCGGCACAGGACACCGTCTCCGAAACGGCCAGGCACACACCGCTCGATTACTCGCATACGTTCTCCGCGATGACAGGCGCGGATGTCCACCTCAAGCTCGAACTGTTCCAGCGCACGGGCTCGTTCAAGATACGGGGCGCGACCAACCGCATCGCGTCGCTTTCGGACGCTGAACGGGACGCCGGTGTCGTCACGGCGAGCGCCGGCAACCACGCCCAGGGGGTCGCACTGGCCGCCACGCGAATCGGTGTCGACTCGAAGATCGTGATGCCGGAACGGGCGCCAGTCTCGAAGGTGAAGGCGACCCGGAGCTACGGCGGCAACGTAGTCCTCCACGGCCGGGACTACGACGCGGCCGCCGAACACGCACACGAACTCGAACGCGAGGAGGGCCGGACCTACGTCCACGCCTTCGACGACGAGACGGTGATGGCGGGCCAGGGGACGATCGGACTGGAGATCTACGAGGACCTCCCCGGCGTGGACACAGTCGTCGTTCCCATCGGCGGCGGCGGGCTCATCAGCGGCATCGCGACGGCGCTCAAGGGGAAAGACGAGCGCATCCGGGTCGTCGGCGTCCAGGCCGAGGGGGCGTCCAGCGTGGTTGAATCCTTAGAGAAGGGTCACCGCATCGAACGTGACAGCGTCGAGACGATCGCCGACGGCATCGCCACCCGCACCGTCGGTGAGAAGACGTTCGAGGTCATCAGCGAACGGGTCGACGAGGTCGTGACGGTGTCGGACTCCGAGATCGCTGTCGCCCTGACGACGCTACTCGAGCGCTCGAAAACGCTTGCCGAAGGCGCGGGTGCCGTCGCGCTGGCCGCCGTCATGGGGGCGAAGTTCGACTTCGAGGCCGACGAGACGATTGTCCCTGCGCTGTGTGGCGGGAACATCGACCTGAACACCCTGACTAACGTCATCATGCGCGGCCTCGTCGAGACCGGCCGCTATCTCAAGATCCGGACCGTCCTCCAGGACCGACCCGGCGCGCTGGAAGAGCTCGTCGAGGTCCTCTCACGAGAGCAGGTAAACATCTACGCCATCGAGCACGACCGGACTAGTCGCGACGTGGCGATGAGCTCGGCCGAGGTCGAACTGGACCTGGAGACCCGCGGCCCCGACCACGTCGACGCACTCATCGACGCGCTCACCGACGAGGGGTACGAGGTCGACGTACTCGTCTGACTGTCACGTTCGGTACACACCGATGACCTGCATATGAAAGCCCGGTCGAGTCGAGTAGCCCTGTCATGTCAATGACGGCGCCGTACTGTCCCTGTGAGGCCGTTCCCGGCCGATTCCACCACACCTCGCAAGCACAACACTGGCCCCGTGACGGCCGGAAGGACCGACTATGTCATCGCTGGCATCATTGCACGATAGTACTGCGCTCGAGTTTCCCCGGCGTCCCTGTAACAGGTGGTGTCGATGGTAGCGCTTACGCCCGCTGTGCCATCGACCGTGACCGTGCCGCTGCAGTCAGGTGGCGGACTGTTGTACTACGCCGTCGTCCTGGTGATTCTGGCCCTCGTCGCCGGAATCGCCGGGTTCCGTGGCATCGCCGGGCTGAGCTTCCGGGTCGCGAAGTTCCTGGTCGTCATCTTCCTGGTGCTGGCGCTTGTCACGTTCCTGCTCTGATTCCGGCGGGGTTTTATTCGCGGCGACCACCGCTTCGTGTATGCGACGGCCTGCACGTACCGTATCAGCCGATACAACAACACGGGGCGGAGGGCGCTGATGGACCCGCGAACGAAGGCCAGCCTCCTGTGGGGCGCCGTCGGCGGCCTCGCCTTTCTGGTCCTGGTCCAGGGGTACGAACTGCTGGCCGGGACGCCGGTGTCGATATCGGCCAAAGTCGGCGTCGCCGTGGCCGTCGCCGTCGGGGCGATGCTGGTCTCCTACCGCATGCAGCCAAGGCTGTTCGGAAACGAAAGCCCTTAATCGCCCGCCCTCGCACTCTCGAAACACGTGCCAGGATGGCCGAATCTGGTAAGGCGCACGCCTGGAAAGCGTGTTCCCGTTTGGGATTCTGGGTTCAAATCCCAGTCCTGGCGTCTTCTGACGTGACCGACTCCAGCGAGCACCCGGTGTGCTCGCAATCGGAGCGTTTGCGTCGCTTACTGGGATTTGCGCACGCGAGTCACAGCGCGGAGCACAGGAGGCACCCGTCTCGCCGCCGGTTCGAACCCCAGTCCTGGCGTCGAGCGGTTCGAACGCAGTGAGAACCTCCGAAAGCACGGACGGTGAAAAAGTGGGCCGGGTGGTGTTTGCTGTGACTGATTGAGCGAACAGAGCGGTAGCGACACCCTGGGCTATCGCATCATTTTCCCGCCCCAGGCCCCGACAGTTGGGTGATGGTCCAACGGCGTGACGGCGACGACATCGACCTGCTGGACGCCTCTATTCGGACGACCGGCGGGGCGCTCGTGTCGACGACGCTGTTCGTTCTCAGCGGGCTCGTCTACGCCGTCGTCACGTCACCGGCAGCCACTGGCACGTTCTTTTTCGTCAGCATCTCGATTTCCCTCGTCCTCCGCCCGATCCGGGGCCTCAGCCAGGCGCTACAGAAGATCGGGAGCGAACCGGGCGAAGACGTCGACCCCTATCTCGGGCTGGCGGTGCTGTTTGCTGTCGCCTACCTCCTCGTCGCCGGGGCCGTCGCGGCCCCGCTCGCGGACTCAATCGTCCGCCGGACCGTGGTCTCTCCGGGCCTGTTCGCGCCCGTCGGCCTGTACGCGCTCTCGGTCACACTGTCGATGATTGCCGCGAGCCTGCTCGCCGCCATCGGCTACCCGAGCGTGGAGACGTGGCTCACCAGCGCACAGAGCGCCATCGAGCTTGCGGTCCTGTTGGCGCTTAGCTCGACGGTGGCGACGGCCGGGGACCTCCTTCTGGTGATCGCCGCAGTTCGCCTCGCCGTGCTCGCCCCGGTGACCGTGTATCTGGGCGTCGTTCCGACGCTGCCGGACCGACACACCATCAGGCGTGCCTGGGCGTTCGCGAAGTGGAGCGTCCCCGACCAGGTGCTCGACCGCCTGTCGTACAACATGCCAGTGTACGTGTTGGGCGTGGTCGGAACGCCCGCCGCCGTCGGCATCTACGAGACCGCAGACCGGTTCGCGGACTTCGGCGCGACTATTTCCTGGCGGCTCTCCTCGCCGCTTCTCACGAAAGTCAGCGGGGACTCGGCGGCCGGCAACACCCTCGCCTACCTCGACGGCGCGGTCACCGGCGGGACGGGCGTCACCTTCGTCGTCTTCGGCTACCTCCTGGCCGCACACGACGTGGTCGCGCGGATAGCCTTCCCCGACGCCCAGCAGGTCTTTTCGACGACTGTGTTGCTCGTCGGCGGCGTGAACATCCTGCGGGGGTTCTGGACACTGGCCTCGCACGCGATGGAGGGCGTCGGGAAGCCGGCCGTGAGCTTTCGGACGAAGCTCTACGGACTACTGTTCAGCGTCCCGGTGCCGGTGGTCTTCGGCGCGGAGTTCGGTGCCCTCGCCGGCGCCGCCGGATACGGCGTAATGAACCTGGTCATCTTCGCCTACGTCGTCTACTACGCGACGGATGTCTTCGGCCGGACCCTGTTTGACCCGACAGTCGCGGCCCACCTCGCGCTCGGCCTCGTCGTCTCGTTCGCTACAACCACCGGTGCGGTCGCGGGACTCGAGAGCGCCGGCGCCTCCCCGGTCGCGGTCGCCGCTACGGCCGCGGTGACGTGTCTGGTCGGGTTCAGCGGGCTCTTGCTCGGCGTCTCCGCGCCGACTCGGCTGGTCGCCAGTCGGGCGACGGCGCTGTGTCTCGGTCGGGTCCGCTCCGTGCTCCGCTGAGTCGGGCTGGTGAGCACGGACCGAGATGGGCCGGTGTACTGAAGGCGGCACGGACACGCTCCAGGCGAGCGCCGTGGTCAGACCCCGTGATAGAACTCCAGTGTGTATCCTTCGGGGTCCTCGACGAAGGCGGCGAAGGCGTCGGCGGCGTCGATTTCCGTCGGTTCGAGCACCGGGGCAGCGCCGGCGTCGATGGCCGTCTCGTAGGTCTCCTCGACGTGCTCGACGGTGAACGCGATGTGGTCCACGTCGGCGCGGTTCGGCGCGACCGGGGTGGTCCGGTCGGGGTCGTAGCGCAACTGCAGGTAGCCGTCGCCGTCCCGGCCGAGGTAGACGTTCTCGACGCCGTCGAGCGTGAAGCGGTCGGTCTCTTCGAAGCCCAGCGCGTCGTAAAACGACATCGCGCGGTCGAGGTCCGAGACGCAGATCGCAGCGTGTGCGAGCTCCATGGCCCGCCGTTGTGTACGGTGCGAAATGAGTGTGCCGGTAGCTCGGCTGTCGCGGCCACTTACAGCAGGTCGCCGCGAGCGACGGGCACGACGCTGCCGCCGACCCGGACGGTGATGTCTGCGCCGCTGCCGCCGGTCGAGAGGTACAACAGCGACGGCCGCCCCAGCTCGTAGCCCTGCTCGACGCGGGCCTCGACGGCAGGGCTCCCGAGCATCTCGTGGCGGGCGAGATACGCGGCCAGACACCCGTTCGAGGAGCCGGTCGCGGGGTCCTCCGGAACGTCGTAGAACGGCGCGAACACCCGGACGGCGAGGTCGTTGTCGTCGCTTCTCGGCTCCCGACAGACCGCCAGTACGTTCTTGGCATCGCGGTCGCCGGTCACGGCATCGTAGGCGTCGCGGTCCAGGTCGATGGCTTCCAGCGCGTCCCGGTCGGCCACTGGAACGACAATCGTCGCCAGCCCCGTCGAGACAATCTCTACCGGCCAATCGCGGTCCAGCCGGTCGGCCGGCAGGCCGAGCACGGCGGCGAGGTCCTCGTGGGCCAACTGCTCGCCGAACTCGGGGGGCTGCTGTGTCATCCACAGGGTCTCGCGCCCGTCGCGCTCCCGAACGTCGACCGGAACGTCGCCGACCGGCAGGTCCAGCGTCACCGTTTCGGCCTGGCCATCAGCCAGGTGGTCCCGGATGACCTGTGCCGTCCCGAGCGTCGGGTGGCCGGCGAAGGGGACCTCAGCGGCGGGCGTGAAGATACGAACCGGCCACGCGCCGTCAGTCGGTTCACCGGTGACGAACGTCGTCTCCGAGTAGGCCATCTCGGCGGCGACGGCCTGCATCTCCTCGCTGTCGAGGTCGCCGGCGTCTGTCACGACGGCGAGCTGGTTCCCGGTGTATCGCTCCCGGGCGAACACGTCGACGATATGGAACGGGTGGGACATACCTGTTCCCTCGACGGCGTCGCCAAAGAACGCTCCGGAGAACTGTCGGACGGTACCGAGTCACGTACGAACACTGGGCTATTTGCCGCTGTCGGCCCTGTCGTGGGCATGGACACTGTCACAATCGTCTGCTTCGACGGGTTCGACGAACTGGACGCCATCGGCCCCTACGAGGTGTTCGAGAACGCGGCGCGTTTTGGCGCGTCGTGGGACGTGACGCTTCGCTCGGTGCGTGAGTCCGATACGGTCACCGCGAGCCACGGGCTCCGGGTCGAACCCGACGGCCCGCTCACAGACGTCGTCCCGGACCTGCTCGTCGTGGCCGGCGGCGGGTGGAACGACCGAGGCGAGGCCGGCGTCTGGACGGAGACCGAACGCGGGGACCTGCCCGACGCCGTCGCGGCGGCCCACGACCGCGGCGCGACTGTCGCCGGCGTCTGTACGGGCGGAATGGTCCTCTCCCGGGCCGGCCTGCTCGACGGCCGCCCCGCAGTGACACACGGCGGCGCAATCGAGGACCTGCGAGCGACCGACGCGACGGTGGTCGACGCTCGCGTCGTCGACGACGGCGACGTACTGACCTGCGGTGGTGTCACGTCCGGCCTGGACCTCGCCGTCCACCTCGTCGAGCGCGAGTGGGGCGCGGACGTGGCTGGTGCTGTCTGTGACGAGATGGAATACGAGCCCCGCGGTGACGTGTTCAGCGGTGACTCGGGCTGAATCTACCAGGCGTTCGCGCGGGCGTCCTCGAGCAGCGCCTGCACGTCGACGGCCTCGCCGGTTTCGCTGCTCTCGATGGCGGCGAAGACGATGGCCATCGATTCGAGGACGCTGTCGACGTTCGTCGGCATCGGCTCGCCGCCGTCGACCCAGTCACAGAACTGCTCGATGAGCCAGGCGTTCTTCCAGTGGGGTCGGTTCGCCAGCGGGACTGTCTCGCCGTCGCCCTTGCCGATGCTGTCGAAGTTCCCGACGTCGTATGCGTCGCCGTGGAACCGCTCGACGTCGCGGCGGTCGAGGACGACGGTCTGGTCCGAACACTCGGCGCGGAACTGTTCGTGTCCCCAGCCGTTCAGCGTCGTCGCGTTGGCGTAGCTGCCCTCGTACTGGGCCCGGGTCCCGTCGGCGAAGTGCAGCGTCACGAAGCCGGTGCAGTCGCCGTCGTAGTCGGCCCCGTCGGGCGTCCACGTCTCGGCGTACACCCGCTCGCAGGGCGAATCGGCGAGCGACGCGAGTATGTCGAGGTGGTGGATCGCACCGTCGAGCAGGAGCATGTCCTCCATCTCGTAGACGTAGTCGGCGTAGAAGCCGTGTTCACGGACGTTGCCCGTGTACCGACCCGTCAGATAATCGACGTCGCCGGCCTCCTCGACGGCCCGGTGGAACGTCGCCTTGTCACGGTCGAACCGGTGGCTCATCGTGACGCCCATCTTCTTGCCGGCCGTCTCGACTTTCTCGGCGACCCGGACCGACGCCTCCAGCGTGTGGGCGATCGGCTTCTCCGAGATGATATGCAGGTCGTGGGCCAGTGCCGTCTCGACTACGGCCTCGTGGGTCGCCGGCGGCGTCACGATAGAACACATCTCGGCCGGGCGCTCCGAGAGTGCGGTTTCGAGGTCGGTGTAGCATTCCTCCGACGACAGCCCGAGCTCCCTTTCGGCTAGTTCGTGCCGTTCGGGGTCGGTGTCGACCGCGGCGACGACCTCGATTCGGCCGTCGTCGACGTTCGGTGGAATCGCGTCTGTCGCCCAGGTAGAACCCTGACCGCCCAGACCGACGTGGACTAATCGGTGCGTCATGGCTGGGTTATCGGTTCGAGGAATAAATGCTGCACTATCTCATCAGGACTCGTCCGCATCCGGGAACTCGACGCGTCGCTCCATCCCGTCTTCGGCGAGGACGACTTCGCCGTCGAAGGCGTCGCGGGCCTCGTCGACTAGCTGGTCGGCGCTCGCGGCGTAGCGCGTCGAGATGTGCGTCAGCGCAAGCGTCGACGCGCCGGCCTGCCGCGCCACGTCGGCGGCCTCCCGGGCGGTGGAGTGGGCCGTCGCCTTCGCCCGTTCTTTCCGGTCCTCGGCGAAAGTGGCGTCGTGGACGAGCAGGTCCGCGCCCTCGCTGGCCTCGATGACGCTCTCGGTCGGCAGCGTGTCGCCGGTGTAGACGAACCGCCGGCCGGGACGCGGCGGCCCGACGACGGCCTCTGGCTGGATGGTCTCGCCATCGTGTTCGACGGCCTCACCGCGGTGAAGCCTGGAGTACTTCGGCCCCGGCGGGATGCCGAACTCCTCTTCGGCTTTCTCCCGGTCGAACTTCCCCTTCCGGTCGTCCTCGTCGAGGACGTAGCCCACGCCGGCACAGCGATGTGCCGTCTCGACGGCACGGACCTCGTACTCCGGCCGGTCGAGGACCACGTCACCGGCCGACACCTCGTTGATGCGGACGGGGAACGAGGGCGTCGTCCCGTTGGCCTGGATGAGTTGTTGGATGTTCCCGCGCGTGCCCGCCGGCGTGTGGACGGCGATCGGGCGCTCGCGCTCGTTGAAATCCCACGTCTGGAGCAGCCCCGGAATCCCGAGCACGTGGTCGCCGTGGAGATGCGTGACAAACAGGTGGTCGATAGCGAAGCCGGTGCCGTAGCGCATCATCTGCCGCTGTGTGCCCTCGCCGCAGTCGAAGAGGAGGTAGTCGCCGTCGCGGTTCAGAAAGATGCTGCTCGTGTTGCGCTGGGTCGTCGGCACGGCCCCACTCGTCCCGAGAAACGTCACGCGCATATTCATCGAACCCTCCACCGTCGACGGGTAAACCGGTGTCGAAAGGGCGTCGCCACGGGCGTGGTTTGGCTCTCCGTACGGTCCGGTTGCGTCACTGCGACGCTCGTTTGTGCGTCAGCTAATGACATAGCTATCCGGATTTGGCGGCCATATCGGTCGATTTCCGACATTTCAGTGCGTCCCGCTTCCTTACCTGTCGAGAGCTTAATGACCAGCAAAACAATTTACCGACGGGGACGTGTCGCTCAGTCTCATTTTCTCGACCCGGCGGTACCGGGACGGAGCTTAGCAGGTCATTATATTCTGCTGAACTGTCTCGCTGGTTTATGTGTCGTTCCCCCGTTGCATCGTTCGCATTGCCTTCCGATCACTGCATGACCGAATCATGATAAATACTCGCACACTCGCCGTTTTCGCTGCGCTACTCGTCGTCGGCGGCCTCACCGCACAGGTCGGGGCTGTACCGGGCGTGACAGCGCAACAGGAATCGCCGTCAGAACAAGCCGCGAACACAGGGGTCGCCGTCGACTCCCTGACCGCCCCAGAGAGCGTCGCACCGAACTCGACCGCTGATGTGGCCGCGACGGTCACGAACAACGAGAACGCCACGGTGACTGAATCCGTGGCGTTCCGGTTCGGCGGTGCCGTCGTCGACCGGACGCTCGTCACGCTCGAACCCGACGAGAGCGCGACCGTCCAGTTCTCGGCGGACACGACTGGCATCGAACCCGGTGACTACCGCCACGGTGTCTTCACCAGCGACGACGGACAGGTCGCTGCGGTCACCGTCTCCGACTCGTTCACGCTGGAGAGCCTCGACGCACCGACGAACGCGACCGCCGGTGACAACATCACCGTCGACGCGACCGTCGCCAACCCGAACGACTTCAATACGACCCAGACCGTCGAGTTCAGACTCGGTGGCCAGCCGCTCGCCTCCGAGTCCGTGACCCTCGACGCGAACGAATCCACTGACGTGACGTTCACCGTCGACACGACCGGTGTCGAACCGGACACGTACGTCCACAGCGTCTTCACGCGTGACGACGGTGCGTTCGCCGAAATCACTATCGAAGAGGCTGTCGTGCCTGAGGAGCCGACAGAGACCGAGGACGGTACCGAGACTGAGCAGACTGAGGACGGTACCGAGACCGAGCAGACCGAGGACGGTACCGAGGCTGAGCAGACTGAGGATGGTACCGAGACTGAGCAGACCGAGGACGGTACCGAGACCGAGGAAACTGAGGACGGTACCGAGACCGAGCAGACCGAAGATGGTACCGAGACCGAGCAGACCGAAGATGGTACCGAAACCGAACAGACTGAGGACGGTACCGAGGCTGAGCAGACCGAAGACGGTACCGAGACCGAGCAGACCGAGGACGGTACCGAGACCGAGCAGACCGAGGACGGTACCGAAACCGAGCAGACCGAAGAGACTGAAGACGGTACCGAGGCTGAGCAGACCGAAGACGGTACCGAGGCTGAGCAGACCGAAGACGGTGCTGGCACCGAAGAGACCGGAACGACAGAAGGCTAACCGGCGCCACCCTGTCACCCGTTCACATTTTTAATGATGGCCGTCGTACCGTAGTCCATGAAGTTCGTTATCGTTGGCTATGGCCGCGTTGGTATCCGGACCGCACGGATTCTCCAGAGCGAGGGCCACGAGGTTGTTATCGTCGACAACGACCCTGTGAAGGTCGAACGCGCCACGGAGACCGGGTTCGAGACGATTCAGGGCGACGGCAACGAAGAGAGCGTCCTCATCGACGCCGGCATCGAGACCGCGGACGCTATCGGCGGTCTCACGGGCGACCTGAACACGAACTTCACCGCCTGTATGATCGGCAAGGAGTTCGGCTGTCGGACCGTCCTGCGGATCGACGCCGACTACCGCGAGGAGATCTACGAGAAGTACGCCGCTGACGTGGACGAGATTATCTACCCCGAGCGGCTGGGCGCGGCGGGCGCGAAGACGGCACTGCTTGGCGGTGACTTCAACGTCCTCGCCGACCTGACCGAACAGCTCTCGGTCGCGAGCATCCGCATCCCCGACGGCTCACCGTTCGTCGGGAAACGGGTCGTCGAGGTTGAGCTTCCCGGCGACGCTCGCATCTACGCACACGGGAAGGACCACGAACCGATGACGATTCCGCTCCCACAGACCGAAATCGAACCCGGTGACAGTGTCGCCATCATGGCTGACCCCGGTGGGCTGGACGACGTTCGGGCGACGCTCCGGGGCGACGCGTCGGCCTGAGACCCCCGGGACTGCGCACCGCATTTCGTAGTACTTTCAGATCGATAGCGTTGGCTACTCTCCAGGAACGCCGGGGAAGTGGAATACGAAAGGGAGGATCGCGGTGTCCGGGCGCGCCTGGGGAGGATAGGATGGCACGCAGTGTCACCGACAGCCACTGGAGCCGTGGAAGCGCACCCGTACCGGTTGAAATGCTACCGGTCGATATAAATGCCCGTCAGACAGGCAGCCGACGGACGACAGACGGCACGGCTTTTTGCCCGTTCGCCCACTGTCCCCTGGTATGACCTGGGCGACGCTGTTCGAACGTGCGGCGGACCACCAGACCACCGTCGACGCTGTCTGTGCGTCCCTCGACGAACACCGGGCGGAGGACGACGGCGATGCGTGACCCGTCGCCGGCGCGTGTGGTCGCGGACGCCGACGTCCTCGCTGCCGACCTGCTGTGTGGACCAGACAGCGATGCCCGTGCCGCTATCGATCATATCCGCCGCCACTCGTGGGTCACACTGGTCGCGAGTGACCACCTGTTAGCGGATGCGACCGCCGTCATCGCCGACCTCGCCGACGACGCTCTGGCGGCCGACTGGCGGGCGCGGGTCGAAGCCGACTGTGAGGTCGTCGACCACCCGGCCGGCGACCACCCCGCACTGGCCTCGGCGTACCGGGGCGGCGCACAGCAGTTGCTCTCCTACGATACAGAGCTGCGAAGCGCCCGGACCAGCGCGTCGCTCAACCGTCACATGGCCCTGAGTATCAGACCGCCGGACGCCTTCGCCCGCCTGTTCGACCCGGAATCGCTGTACCCGGTCGTCGAAGACGGCGAGTATCCCGGTCCCGACCGGGACCCACGGGCGTAGCGTGTGGCCGTCTCCGCTCAGTCGTCGGCTGGCGGGACGGCCGTCGTGGACACCGTCCCCGACGCCTCAGCCGCGTCCTCGGCAACCTCGAACTCCGAAAGCACCTCACGCAGGTCGTCGGTCTGGGCCGCCATCTCCTGTACTTCGGTGGTCACTTCGGTGATAGTCGCGGTCTGTTCCTCGGTCGCGGCGGCGACGGCCTCTGATTCCTCGTTGGTCTGTTCGCTCACCGCCGCGACCTCGTCGACCATGTCGACGACCTCCTGGGTGGTCTCTGCCTGCTCGGCGGTGGCCCCCGATATCTCCTGAATCGAGGCGTTGACCTCGCCGAGGACGTCCACGATGTCCTCGAAGTCCCGGAGCGCCGACTCGATGGTCGCG
This sequence comes from Haloarcula sp. 1CSR25-25, assembly GCF_032027985.1. Lineage (NCBI taxonomy): Archaea > Methanobacteriati > Methanobacteriota > Halobacteria > Halobacteriales > Haloarculaceae > Haloarcula > Haloarcula sp. 1CSR25-25. The sequence goes on along the minus strand of NZ_JAHYBW010000001.1, from coordinate 598,146 downwards.
GCGCTGTCGGTCACCTGCTGGTTCGTCGCCTCCACGTCGCTGACGGTCTCGCTGGCCTCGTGCTGGACCGCGTCGATGCGGTCCGACACGTCCGTCGCGGCGTCGCGGGTCTCCTCTGCGAGCGTCTTCACCTCGTCGGCGACGACGGCGAACCCGTCACCGCCCACGTCCGCGCGGGCCGCCTCGATGGAGGCGTTCAGCGCGAGCATGTTGGTCTGCTCGGCGATGTCCGTGATGACCTCGACGATGTCGTCGATTTCGCTTATCTGGTCGACCAGACTCTCGACCGCGACGGCGATATCGTCGATACGGGCCTCCATCTCGTCGAGTTCGTCGATGGCCTGCTCGGCGTCCGCGCGCCCCTCTCGTCCACGCTGTGTCGCCTGATCGGCGGTCTCGGCGGCGTTTTCGGCGGTCGCGGCGATCTCTTCGACGGTTGCAGACAGCGTGTTCATCTCCGAGGCGACGTCGTCGTGGCGGGCCGCCTGCTGGCTCGCCCCGGCCGAAATCTCCTGTATCGACCGGGAGATCTCGTCGCTCGCACCGTCGATCTCCTGGATACTTCTCGTGACGTGGTCGCTCGTCTCGTCGACGTCCTCGGCGAACGTGGCGACGGTGGCGACCGTCTCCCCCAGCGTGGTCACGAGGTCGTTGTAGTTCTCGACGACGGCGTCGAACTGCTCGTCGTCGGCTTGGAAGTCCTCGTCGATAGTGGCGGTCAGGTCCCCGTCCTTGGCCCGTTCGGCGGCGTCCCCGAAGGCGATGACGAGGTCGTTGAGCGCCTGGGACCGCCGTTCGAGGTCGCTGGTCATCGCCTGCAGTTCGGTCGTGTAGTCGTCCATGCTGGCGGCCATCTTCTCCAGGGACTGTCCGAAGGTCCCGGGCACGTCCTCGTCGAGGACGTCGGCGTCGAACTCCTGTCGGGAGAGCGCGTCGGCCTGCTCGGACACCGTCAGCAGATAGGCCTGCATCGACCGGAACGACGAGAGCAGTTCGGCGACCTCATCCTCGCACTCGCTCTCCGGCAGTTCCACGTCGAGTTCGCCGGCCGCGATGTGGTCCGCACCCGCGGCCATCGCCGTGACTGGTTCGACGAAGTCCTCGCGGGTGATGAACACCGTGTTGGCGAAGGCGACGATAGCGCCAGCGAGCAACACTCCCGTAACGACTAACCGGACAGTCCCGCTGGCGACGAGGGAGACAACCGCCAGCGCGACCGAAGCGGCGAACTGCAGACCGACGGCTGCGAGCACTTTCCGCTCGACGGAGCCGGCGACGCCGAAAAGTTCGAGCGATTCACGTATCACCGCTTTGTACTGTCCGACCGGGTCTGTGAGCATACCCATCGTTTTCCTACAGCGTTTAATAAGGTTCCAGTCTGATTCTCGAATGTTGAAAAGGAAGCGGTCGTAGACAGTCAAGCGCGGGGAGCTGCGTACACGGGAACCGTTTGCAGTCTCGGAATAACGCTCTATCTGCCCTGGTTGACTACTGCTGCGACGCGCCGGACGACCCAGCGCGGCGTCACCCTGACCAGTCGGTCGACGAACCGCATCGACCGCCGCGGAATCACGACTGTCTCGCCAGCGGCGGCCCCTTCGTAGGCCGCCGTTGCGACCGCTTCGGGCGTGTTCGAGGTCACCGCTCCGACGGTCGAGTCCGCCATGCCCGCACGCTCCTGAAACGCTGTGTCGACCGGGCCGGGACAGACCACTGTCACGTCTACGGGTGTCTCCCGGAGCTCCTCGGCCAGCGCCTCGCTGAAGCTGTTGATGTACGCTTTGCTCGCGTAGTAGCCGGCGAGGTTCGGCCCCGGCTGGAACCCGGCGACTGAACCGATGTTGATAATTGCGCCGCCGTCGTCGAACTCCTCTAAGAACAGCCGGGTCAGTTCGACCGGGAGCACAACGTTCAGCCGCAGCTGTGTCTGCTCTGCCGCCAGGTCGCTTTCCGCGAACGGGCCGTAGGTCCCCACGCCGACGTTGTTGACGAGTACGTCGACAGCCAGCCCGCGCGAATCTACCTCCTCGTACAGGTCTTCGGCGGCCGCCGCGCGGTCGAGGTCCATCGCGACCGGCGTCGCCGTCACCCCTCTCGCTTCGAGGTCTTCGGCCAGTCGCTCTAGCTCCTTCTCGCGCCGGGCGACCAGTACCACGTCGTGTCCCCGTGTGGCGAACTCCTGTGCCAGCGCTCTGCCGATACCCGCCGACGCACCGGTTATCAACGCGGTGCCGCCGGTACCGACGACCGGCACGTCGCTACCGCTCACCGTACCACTCCGCGACAGTTGTCGCTTCGGGTTCCAGCGACCTCGTCGCTGGGACTTCCGAGGGATGCGCTGCATCCCTCGACGGACGGTTCGCTACCGCTCACCGTACCACTCCGCGAACTTCGCCAGCGCTCGCCCGCGGTGGGAGATCGCGTTCTTCTGCTCGGTGCTCATCTCCGCGAACGTCGTTCCATCGTGCTCGAAAACGGGGTCGAAGCCGAACCCGCCCTCGCCGCGCGGTGCGACGATTTCGCCGTTCACGCGCCCCTCGAACAGCTTTACCGGCACTGTCGCGCTGTTCCGTTCGCCAGCCCCGTCGTGGACCTGCTCGTCCGTCGTCGCCGCGCCGCGGTCGTCGGCCGCCAGGTCCTGTCCGCGCCGGTCCTCCCGGTCGATACCGCCCGGGTCCGGCGTCGCCTCGAACCCCTCGCCGTCGCAGTAGGCGATGACCGTCTTGAACGCCGCCGCCCGGTCGTCCTCCGGCTCGGTCATGCGCCAGACGCGCTCCACGCCGACGGTGTCCTCGACGTAGGAGGAGTACGGCCCGGGGAACCCGTCGAAGGCGTCGATGAACAGCCCCGCGTCGTCGACGATGACCGGCCCGTCCGCCGCGCGGTAGGCCGCCCGCGCCCCCTCTGCCGCGACCGTCTTCAGGTCGTCGGCCTGGACCTCGGGATAGTCGAAGTCGAACTGGCTGACCTCGTCGTCGAGATACTCGGTCGCCTCCCGGACCTTCCCGGGGTTGGTCGTGACAAAATTGAGCATACCGGCACACGGCGACCGGCGATAAAAGAGCCGTCGAAACGGTGGCCGGTCAGTCGACGACGACTTCGACCGGCTCGTCCTCGCTCTCGGACTCGAACTCCGCCTCGTCGCCGCCGCGTTCGAGATACAGCATCACGCCGGCGACTGCCAGGACGACCCACGAGCGCCAGTTCGCCAGGTTCAGCGTGTAGCCGATGCCGAAGGGCTTCTCCACCAGCATGTCATCGCCCGGCTTCCAATAGGCCGACACCAGCCGCTTGAGGCTCGGTCGTTCGAAGTTGTACGGCATACCGAACAACGTACCCGACTGAGGTTTTTCTGCCATACCAGACTGTATTCGGGCCGAGGTTAAACCATTTGTCCACCACCTTTTTGCTGCGAGGGGTGTCCTCGGCCGCGGGGCGGCCTGCGGGCACCCTCTCTTGCAAAAACGTGGGCGAAAAATGCGCGAATCGCGTAGCGATTCGCGTGAAACCGCGGTCTTCGACCGCGGTATGCTTGCTCCGCCGACCCCGACTCAGCACCTCCGATAGTTCTTATATTACTGATACCGGCCCCGACCCTCGATATCGTCGAGACTGGCAAACACCGCGTCGGCGTGGTTGCTCTCGGTCCGGTAGGCGTCTTCGGCGGCCGACAGCAGCGTCTCGGGGTCGTCCGCGGTCCCGGCGAGCGACTGTGCGAGGACGTGGAGGTCCATCGCGTGGTCCTCGGCCTCCTGCGTGTAGTAGCCGAGGCCGAAGTCGATGAGGAACGTCCGGTCGCCCTGTCCGCCACGGCCGCCGACCCGGACGTTCCGCGTCGTCGGGTCGCCGTGGACGAACCCGGCATTGTGGATGCGAGCGAGCCAGCGACCCACGTCCGCGACGCGGTCCTCGGACAGCGACTCACGGAGGTCGGCGGTGCCCACCCGCTGGAAGACGATGCGGGCTTCCTGGGTGTCCACGTCCCGGACCAGCGGCGTCGGAACGCCGGTTCGGCGCGCCTCGCTGGTGAGCCGGGCCTCCTGTCTGGTGCGTTCGGTCCGCAGGCGCTCGTCGAGCGTCGGGTGGCGGTAGCTCCGGGGCACGCGCTCCTTGATGACCCGGTCGCCGTCGAAGCGGACGGTCGCCTCCGCGCCCTGGAGTTCGTCGTCTCCCGCTCGATAGCTGTCTACCGACTCCTCGGCCCCCCGCCAGGTGACGGCCACCTCGTCGGGCCGGAAGTTCGAGTCGATGCGCGAGTCCTCGATGGCGATGGTGTCCCCGGCCGCGTACATCTTCGCGCCCAGCATCGCTATCATCCCGGCGTTGTCCCGCAGGAAGCGGTTCTCGGGGGCGTAGAAAGCCGCGCCGCGTTGCTCGCACATCTCGCCGAGCATCCGCTGGAGGCGGTCGTTCTGGCCGACGCCACCGCCAAGCACCAGTTCGTCGGCGCCAGTCAGCGACAGCGCCCGTTCGGCGACTTCCGTCAGCATCGCGAAGATGGTCTCCTCCATCCCGCGACAGACGTCGTCTACCGGGACGCCGTCGTCGACGGCCTGCTTGGCGGCGCTCATGATGCCAGAGAAGGAGAAGTCCATTCCCTTGACGACGTAGGGCAGCTCGTGGTACTCCCCGTCGCGGGCGTGCTGTTCGACCTTCGGTCCGCCGGGGTGGGACCAGCCGACGTGGCGGGTGAACTTGTCGATAGCGTTGCCGACGCCGGTGTCCATCGTCTCGCCCAGGACGCGGTACCGGCCGTTCCGGTAGCCCAGAAGGTGGGCGTTCGCGCCCGAGGCGTTCAGACACACCGGCGAATCGAAGCCCGAGCGGTGCCGGCCCACTTCGAGGTGGGCGACCATGTGGTTCACGCCGACGAGCGGCACGTCGAAGCGCTGGGCGACCGCCCGGGCAGCCGTCGCGACGATACGCAGACAGGGCCCCAGTCCAGGGCCGCGGGCGAAGGCGACGGCATCGATTGGCGGACCGCTGTCCGAACCAGCGCGCTCGTTTGCGTGCTCGATGGCCGTCTCGACGACGGTCGGGATGGCCTCGCCCATGTGCTCGGCGGCCTCGCGGGGGTGGATGCCGCCGCTGTCGGGCGCGTAGGCGTCAGTCTCGATGAAAACGTGGTCGTCGTCGGTCACCCGGGCCGGGTCCGGCGTCTCGAACACCGAAGCACTGGCTGCCCAGGCGGTACCTTCGATACCCAGAATACGCATCGGGCGGCCTTACTTCCACTCGGTGTAGCCGCACTTGCCGCAGTGCTGGCGGTCCTCGTGTTCGGCGAGGACGGTGTCACCGCACCGGGGGCAGGTTTCGCGGTCGAGCTCGCCGTCGTCGTTGTAGTACTCGTTGTGTGGCATCTATGCTTCCTCCGCTTCCTCTTCGCCGTCGGCGACGATCTTGTTGCGTTCGAGCATGTGGTCCTGTTCGACGTCGCGGGCGTACTCGGGGTTGTCGTAGACCTTCGCGTAGCCGACCGTCTTCCGCATGCCGAACTTGGTGTCGAGCTTGTGGATGACGACTTCCTCGGCGTCCTTGTTCAGCGTGGCCGCAAGAGAGTCGCGAACAGAGAGGCGGGAGGGGGTGGCTTCGTCGTGGACGACCTCGAACCGGACGTCCGTTCTGTGCAACATGGGATTTTCGTCTTCCTCGATGATGTCGATATCCATGGTTCGTTGTCCGTATCTACCCGCCGAAGCGCGTAAAAGGATTTCGAAGCGGTTGACGCCGGCTCGACGGCTGAGCGCCTGCGGCTCCGTTCCACCGGTCTTCGTTGCGGGTCGCCGACAGTACCGGCGCACTCTGTAGCCGCCAGCTGCGCCCGTTACAGGGTTATCAGTGCGATAGCGGCCGGGTAGTCCCCTACCGCTGCCCCAGTTGTGCGAGCAGGTGTGAGAGATGGATTCGCTCGTTGGCCGCGTCGACGAGCGCCATGTCCGTCTCGCCGGCCAGCCGATGGACCTCGGCCAGCCGGTCCCCTGAGTAGCGTGACCGGGCCACGTCCAGCATGTCGTCGAGGATGTCGGACGCGCCGTACCCCTCGTCGACGAGCAGGTCGTCGAGCGTCGACCGCGCATCGGTAAAGCGCCCGTCCTCGGCCGCATCCATCATCTGCTCGACCTGGTCGTCGGCTTCGACGGCGTTGAGCGTCTCGAAGGCGGCGTCCATCGTCACCTCGCCCTCGGCTTCGGCGGTCGTCTGGGCGGCCAGCACCGCCGTCCGGAGGTCGCCCTCCGCGTACCCGGCGACGTACTCGATACCGTCGTCGTCGTGGTCGACGCCCTCCGCGGTGACGATGTCCTCGAGCACCGACACCGTCTCCTCGTGGGTCGGCTCGCGCACCACGACCGGGAAACACCGCGACCGGATCGGCGGGATAACGGCCGATGGCTGGCGCGTCGCGATGACGAACTGCGTCGCCTCGTAGTACTGCTCCATCACCCGACGCAGCGCCTGCTGGAAGTCCTCGCGCATCCCCTCGGCGTTGTCCAGCAGGATGGTCTTGTAACTGCCCGACACCGGCGAGTAACTGGCGGACTCCTTGAGGACGTGGTTGATGAGGTCGGCCTTCGAGGACTCGCGGCGGCGCTTGCTGTCGATGAACGACGCGAACCGCGGGTCGTTGGCGACCTCCTTTTTCGTCATGTCGAAGACGTCGGCCACGTTGAGCTCGGTGAAGTCCGCGTCGGGGTTCCCGTGGACCTCCCGGGCAAACGCTCGGACAGCGGCCGTCTTTCCGCTCCCTTTCGGCCCGTGGACCAGGAGGTTCATCGGCTCCTCGATGGCGCCTTGCAGGTGCTCGCGGGCCTTCGGCTGGCGGATATCCGACAACTCCGGGGCGTGTGTCTCCGTCCACAGCGGCGCGTCCATCTGTTGGCACTGGGTATGCCCGGCCCCGACAAGTATCCCGCGGTCCACGGACTCACGCCGATTGGGCTTACCCGTCGCAACACCACGCCGGGCCGGTGGTGGCCGCAGCTACCAATCTGTGGACCACTGCCGGCACACCACGCTGGTAGCTCACAAACGTGTTGGGTTACGCATCTACACGCTCCTGTCCGGTTGCCACCCGCAGTCGATGCACGCGAACTCCTGCTCAGCCGTCTTGATCACCGGCTCGCTGCACTTCTCACATTCTAATAGGGGGTTGTGGGGCCGAGTGGACGGTCGTGGCATGCGTTAACTCATGACGGGCGCCACTCACATAACCCTTCATTCTACGTGCCTAGAATCGTACCGCTACTGCCTGTAGAGTTCGAACTGCACGCTGTCTGAACGGCTCGGTTTCAGGCCGTGTTTGCAACTCACGTCCGTTCGTCGCAGAATGCGCCGGCCGGGAATTGAACCCGGGCTATTGCCTTGGGAAGGCAATGTCCTACCACTGGACCACCGGCGCCTGTTGCACTCGCGCCGAGGCTCGCGATTCCTGCGGTATCGCTCACCACCGGCGCGCTGTGGTAGACTGCAGGTCGGTCGGACCTGCAAATCCCGTATCGAACTGTGAACAGCGGCCGCACTTGAACGTAGCGCTTTGACTGGACGCGTGTCCGAAAATAACGGGCCGATAGATGGGTATTAGTTTCGTCCGCCCAACTAGTAGCCATGGCAACGGCCGAATCCATTGTTCGTGCGGACAATCCGCTGGATCTGACGTTCTCCGACGCTGAGCTGGAGGCACACCGAGACCATATCACCGCGTTCATCGAGGACCAGGTCGACGCTGCCGGTGTCGACAGCGTCGTGATGGGGCTGTCTGGGGGCATCGACAGCACGCTCGTCTCCCATCTGGCCGTCGAGGCGCTCGGCCGCGACGCCGTCCACGGGCTTGTGATGCCCAGTGAAGTCAACCGTGCGGACAACATGAGCGACGCCGAGCGGGTGGCCAACGACCTGCTCGGCATCGAGTACGACGTCATCGAGATCAACCCGCTGGTCGACGCGTTCCTCGATGCCTACCCCGACGCCGAGGACGACCAGCTCGCCGTCGGCAACCTCCGGGTTCGCTGCCGAGCGGTGCTGAACTATCTGGTCGGCAACCACGAGGCGGCGCTGGTGCTGGGCACCGGGAACCGCAGCGAGGCGCTGGTCGGCTACTACACGAAGTACGGCGACGGCGCGGTGGACTGCCATCCCATCGCGGCGCTGTACAAACAACAGGTCCGGCAGCTGGCGAAACACGTGGGCGTCCCCGACGACCTCGCGGAGAAGACCGCAAGCGCCGAGATGTGGGCCGGCCAGACCGACGCCGACGAGATGGGGATGGACTACGACACGCTCGACTCGGTCCTCGCCCTGCATATCGACGGCGGCGTCCCGGCAGCCGCGACAGCCGACTGGCTCGGCGTGCCACTCGAGGTCATCGGAACTGTCCGCGAGATGTACGAATCCAGCGCCCACAAGCGGGCGATGCCGCCGGGTCCGGACCCGCTGTACTGAGTTCTGTCACCTCGTCTCAGTCATCAGCGGACCGGGTTCTCCGGGCCGCGACCCAGATACTCAGAGAGGAACGCGTGGACGGTTTCCGCGTCGTAGCTGTCCATCGTCAGTTCGTGCTGCCACGCCGTCAGGACGTAGGGTGCCCGCGGGTCGTCGTTGGGATTCGGGGCGACGACGACGCTCCGCCAGGTGCCGGTGTGGACGCTCGAGAACTCCCGGAGGCTCTGCCTGGCTTCGGGCGAAATTTCCTCGGGGTCGTAGTAGACGACGACCGCGCCGTGTTCGAGCGTGTGGACGAGCGAGCCGAGCGCTGGGGTCTCCTCGTAGAACCCGGCGTCAGTCGTCGACCCGTAGTGTGTCCCCGACAGCGGCGGGATTCGCTCGTAGTCGATCTCTGCTCCCTCCTGAACGTGGTCGTTCCCCCGGTTCGGGAACTGCTCGACGTCCGCCAGCAGGTCACTGGCCCCGGAACTGTCCAGTGACGAGGCCTCGATACCGTCAGCTTCGACGCTCTCTCCGCCACCGCCGCTCAGCTGGGTCGCGTACGCCACCAGTCCGATTGCGAGCACGATAACGACGCCGATGACGATTGCTCCGACCGGGAGGGAGTCGCTGTCCTCACCCCCGGTATGGTCCTCGACGCGCCGACGGTCAATCGCGCCCAGTTCGCCGTCGTGGGCGTCGGCGAGATGGTCCAGATAGGCGTCGTCGCCGTCGAACGATTCCGCACAGTACTCACAGTCGACCATTGGCGGTCCGTATGCGAGGCGTCGTCTTGTACTCTTTCCTACTCGACCGTCGCGTTGAGGTCGGCGAAGGCCTGCTGTTCGCGCCGTTCCTGCGTTTTCCTGTCGGCGTCGTCCCGCATCCGCGCTTTCAGCACTCGAAGCGCGTCCGCGTCGACGGTCGCCAGTTCTTCGGCGACGGCTCGTGGCTCCGCGGTGATCCGCGAGACCAGCCCCATCTGCAGCGCCGTCTCGGCGTCGAGCGTTCGGCCAGACAGCGCGATATCAAGCGCGCGGCCGGTCCCGACGATGTCTGGAAGCCGTGCCGTCCCGCCCCACGCGCCGAACAGGCCGAGTTTGACCCCGGTTTCGGCCAGGGTCGCATCGGGCGTAGCAACACGGATGTCACAGGCCAGCGCCAGCTCGACGCCGCCGCCCCGCGCCGCGCCGTCGACACCGGCGATGACCGCTCCGTCGTAGGATTCGAGCGTCCGGGCGACCCGCTGGCCCAGCGCCGCGAACGTCTCGGCGCTCTCCGCGTCGAGCGCCTTTACCTCGTCCAGGTCCGCGCCGGCACAGAACGCCTCGCCAGCGCCGTGGAGATACAGCACTGGCTCGGTCGCGGACTCGACCGCCGCTTCGAGGTCGCGAAGCGCCGCGCTGGTGAGCGCATTGCGCTGGTCGGGCCGGTCGAGCGTCAGGGTCCGGATACCGTCGCCGCTCGTGGTCTGTACCATGCTTGCTGTGACTCTGTGGTTTCCAAAGGTCTTTGCCCTTCCCGTCGCTAGACCCTCATAATGGAGGAAGTGGCGGCAGTTCGCCGAGCGGCGTTGGCGGCAGTCGACGATGTCGAGCCTGACCGGCTTCACGAGCGTATCGACGCTCGTCTGGACGACGCGTCGCTGGCGCCCGGCGTCCTGACGCTCGTCAGCGCAGGCGCTACCAGCGACCCCCCGGTCGATCTGACCGACGGCGTCGCGGACCGCGCCGCCGGCGTCCAACTCATCTACGAGGGGCTCTCGCTTACTCGCCAGCTGGCCCGCGACGACCCCTGGGTCAACGGCGACCGCGACACGGCCAATCTTGACATCCTCATCGCGGACATCCTCGTCTCGCGTGGCTTCTACCTGCTCGCCAGGACCGAAGCCGCCGACGCCGCCGTCTCCGTCGTCCGTTCCTTCGGCCACGACCAGACGGTCCGCCGGACCACCGGCGAGGAGAGCCCCGACACCGCGCTCGAAACGGACATTCTGGAACTGGCCGCCGTCGCCGGCGTCACCGCGGCCGGCATCCGACCCACGCCGACACTCCGCGAGTACGCGACCGAACTGGCCGCTGACGGCCTCCCGCCGAACGTCGAGTTGCTCGGTGAGGACGTCGCCGACGCGCTCCGGGCCCGCACCGGGGCCGAACAGCTCTCCGGCGACGGGACCGAGGCCGCCGCCGACCACTGATACGAACCGGCACACCGGCCCCGAATCGAAACGACTTTAGACAATTGCCGGATACACACTGATGCGTGCCTGGGTAGCTTAGCGGTAAAGCGCGTCCTTGGTAAGGACGAGACCCCGGATTCAAATTCCGGCCTAGGCTTCTCACGCGAACTATCTGCGCGGAGTTCCATCTCTGCGCGACTCCCGTGAGCGTGTGACACGGGAGCGGAATTTGAATCCCTGGACGACGACCGTCACGAGGGCCCTCACTCTGGTCAGCTCAGACCATAGCGGCGGTTGCCCTCCCGAAACGGTACCGAAGCGGAACCCTCCGGAACCTCCAGTTCTGATGACCTTTTCCAAAGGGATATGCCGCTGTAAACCTAAGTTTGCATGTGAGTACCACACACGACGAGACGGCAGACGCGGTATCGCAGGACGAGAGCGGCCGCCGCGTGGGTCCCGCTGCTCTGGCGTCTGTCGCGTCCGTCGCCCTGGCGCTGTATTTCTACTACGTCCGCGGCGACAAACAGCGGGGCCAGTTCATCGGTCTCTGGCCCGCGACCATCCTCGGTCTCGCTGCGTACCTCAGGCTCGGCGAAATCAAACGGCTTCTCCAAGAGGGCGCTCACTGAACAGGCGCTGACGCCGGTTTCTGCCGTCGTATCGCGTCGCAACCAGCCGCCGTTCGACCAGCCCCTATCGACACATGCGCTCAACCCTCGCTCAGACCATCACACGCCTCGACCTCGATACCAGAATCCAGTACGGACTGATGCTCCTCTTCGGAGGACTCTGCCTGCTAGCGGCAGTGGCCCCGCTTGGCACTCTCACGAAAGCCGTCGTCGTCTCCGCCCTGTTCGGGTTTACCGGCGGACTCTGGGTGTCACACCTCGTGCAGATAATCCAGCGGACCGCAGAGACGGCTCAGTCCGAGGCCGGCCAATGACAGAAGACGTTACTGAGGACCCGCCAGAGGCTACCGGCTTCCTCGCCGGACTCGAGTTCCTCACCGGTGACGACCCCAGCGCTGGCTCCTTCCTGCTGGTCGTCGGGATGGTCACCTGCGTCTTCATCGCCGCGTTCCAGTTCACCCTGCCGCCCCCGATTTCGACACTTCTCACCGGGCTCGTCCTGGTCATCGCGGTCATCAGCTTCATCATGGGTGCGGTGCTGGATATGCTCGGTTACTTCAACGCGCCGCGGAACCTCGAGCGCTGAGCGCGGAAGTTACCCGCTACCGCTGTGCTGTCGGTCCCCGCTGGCTAGCGGTCCGGTTCCTCGGCGAGCGCCGTCTCGCGCAGTCGCTTGGATTCCTCGTTCTTCGCGGTCAGTTCGGGAACGGGCGTCGGTTCCCCGTCGTCGATGGCGACGAAGGTAGCGTAGGCGCTCGTCGTCTCCTCCGTCTCGCCCGTGTGTGGGTCCTCTCGCGCGACCTCGATGCGGACCCGGACGCTGGTCCGGCCGGTCGCGTAGGCGTATGACTCGATGAGGGCGGTGTCGCCGATGGGAATCGGGCGTTCGAAGTCGACCCGGGACATCTGCGCGGTCACGCAGGACTCTCGGGCGGCCCGCATGGCCGACATCGCCCCGATCTCGTCCATCCACTTCATGACGATTCCGCCGTGGGCGCTCTGGTAGTTGTTGGCGTGGGTCGGCTGGACGCGCTCGCGGTTGACGATGTGCGTGTCGGCGATGGTCGGCATACTCTCCGTAGAGCGTGTCCGGGGAAAACGGTGTGGTGCTCCACGCGACGTAGTTAGCGTCCGCGTACACACGTGCTCGCCGTGACGGGGACCCGCCGGCCAACGAGCGCACTTGCCGGAGTTACCCGGTGAACTGGTGGTATTCGAGGCCCTTGTGTTTCATCTCGTTGTGCTTGCGTTCGAGGAACGAGTAGACGGAGCCATGCGGCGCACCGTCCAGAATCATCTCGGCGGCCTCCCGAACGGCGTCGACCTGCTCGGGCCCGCCGATGATGCCCAGCGTCGACCCGTAGATGACCACGGCCGCGCCGGAGAGTTCCTGCATCAGCTCCCGCGTCCGGCCGCCTTCGCCGATGAGCCGCCCCTTCTGGCGACGGAAGTCGTTCTTGTTGCGGGAGGCGGCCTCGATGTCGATGAGCTCGAACATCATCATGTCGTCGTCGAGCAGCGCCAGCGCGTCGTCGGGCGCGAACCCGCGGCCGATGGCCTTCACGATGTCGGGGCCCTTGAGTGCGGTGACGGGGTCGCCCACGGACTCGACTTTGACCGTGCCGTCCTCGGAATCGATATCCAGCCGGACCTCTGCGCGCTCCTCGATCTCGCGCATGGTCTCACCGCCCTCGCCGATCAGCACACCGATGCGGTCCTGCGGAATCTTCACGTGTTGCATAAGTATACTACCTCGTAGGAGGTTCAGCCTGTTTAAAACTTCGCCAGTCCCGCGACTGACAGATGTTGGGCGTTCCGTCGACGGAAGCGCCCTCAGTCCAGAAATTCGACCCCGGTGATTTCGAACCGCGCTCCGCCCGTGTCGCTGTCGGTGACGAGGATGTCCCAGCCGTGGGCGCCGGCGATGGTCCGGACGATAGAGAGCCCGTAGCCGCTGCCGCCCTCGTCGGTCGTGAAGCCGTGGTCGAACACGTCGTCCTGGATGTCGTGGGGGATGCCGGGGCCGTCGTCCTCGACGTAGAAGCCGTGGTCCAGCGGACCGACGCGGACGATAACGGCGCCGTCGCCGTGTTTGATGGCGTTCTGAAAGAGGTTCTCGAACAGTTCGATGAGCCGGTCGGCGTCGGCGCTCACCGAGCCGATGTCCTCGCAGTGGAGCCTTGCTCGCTCGGTGGTTCCGCTGGCCCCTTCCCAGGCGGTGTCGACGACGTCCTTGACGTCCGTCGTTTCCGGGTCGGTGACGACGTTTCCCTGCCTGGCGACCGAGAGCAGGTCGTCGACCAGACGGGCCATCCTCTCGCTCGTCTCTTCGAGCGCGTCGAGGTGTTCCTCGTCACCGGTTTCCCGAGCCAGTTGCACTCGCGAGGAGATGACGCTGAGCGGGCTCTTCAGGTCGTGGGCGAGGATATCGGTGAACTCCTTGAGCCGGTCGTTCTGGCGTTCGAGCATCTTGTCGTACTGGTGTTTCTCGGTCGTGTCCTGGCTGACTGCGACAAACCCCTCGTCCTCGAGCGGCGAGAGCGAGAGCGTGGCCCAGAACACCGACCCGTCGGCCTTCCGGTGCCAGTGCTGTGTCTCGGCGGGGCCGTCCGCGGCCTCCGATAGCACTGAGTCGACTGTCACCTCCATCTCCCCGGGGTCGGCAAACAGCATGTCGACGTGGTGGCCGACGGTCGCGTCCCGGCCGTAGCCGTACAGCGCCGCAGCCGGGTCAGGCCAGGCCGTGACGATGCCATCGGCGTCGAGCATGAACACCGCATGCGAGGACAGGCCCCCGACGAGCCGCTCGGAGACCCTCTCGGCGTCGTCTTCCGCGGCGTGTTCCGGTCCGCCCGATTTCGAGTTGTCCATCAGGCACGCTCACCAATGCCGCCGCGGTCGCGACCGCTCCGCTACCTGTCCGGTGGGCGTCGCCCGAGTCAAAAATGTAGCGTCGTCCATGCCACATATACCATTTGTAACAGTTCAACTGCTGTGGTTTTCACGCTGCACTGGTTTGTGATGAACCGAGTAACAGCCCCGCTCCGGTCAGCGACCGCCAACTGTCCACCGGCCCAGTGCTCGCCGGCCGCTCACTCGTCGTCGCGGCGGTCAGCCGGCGTCCCCTGTGGCACGGCGTCGTCGTCGCTCCCCGGGGCGGTGTCGTCCTTATCTTTCGGCGTCGCGTATTCACGAACGTACGCGAGCAGGTCCTCCGGCGTGGCGTCGACGCCCTGTCTGGCGAAGAAGTTCGCGACGTTGCGACAGTCCCGTTCCAGAAACTCGTCGGCGTTGGGGTGGTGGATGGTCACCGCCTGCCCGAGGTCGATGATGTACAGCTGTCCCTCGTGGAAGACGATGTTGTACTCCGAGAGGTCGCCGTGGACGAGGCCGGCGTCGTACAGCCGGCGGGTGTACTCCTTGACGACCTCGTAGGCCGTCTCCGGGTTCTCGATGTGGACCTCGCTGAGACGTTTGCTCCGCCCGTCCTCGGTTCCCAGGTACTCCATCACGAGGACGTTCCGCTCGACGGCAATGGGTTCCGGCGTCCGGACGCCGGCCCGCCGGGCGCGTTTGAGGTTCGAGGACTCCTTGCGGACCCACGCGGTTACGACCTTCTTCTTGTCCGAGCCGATGCCCTCGAAGCGGGGGTCGCCATCGAGATAGCCCCGCATGTCCTTGAAGTCGGAGGCGTTGATGCGGTACACCTTGACGGCGACTTCTTTGTCGCCCGAAAGAGCCGTGTAGACGTTGGCCTCCTTGCCGGTCGAGATGGGCCCGCCGAAGGCGTCGATGTGGCCGTCCTGGACGAGCTTGTACAGCGCGCCGTAGGTCGCGTCGTCGAAGACGCTGGCCTCGACCTTGAACTGGTCGGCGTCCTTGATGCGCTCGCGGAACTCGCTGAACTCGCGGTCCCGCTTGCGGGCGATCCGGTCGGCTTCCGTGTCGGAGACGTCGACCTCCTCCCACTCGTCGCCCGGAGAGTCGACGTCGTCCGTGTCGAGCAGGCCGAACTGCCCCTCGGTCACGCTTGTGCCTCCGTCGAGCCCGCGACCACGTACATGTCAGGCTACTCCTGTATGTGTCCCTCCTCGCGCAGTTGGTCGGCGTCCTGTTTCTCGTAGCGCCACGTGATGTCGGCTTTCTCGTCTTGCCAGTCCCAGGGCTCGACGAGAACGACGTCGTCCTCGCGTATCCAGATCCGCTTTTGCATCTTGCCCGGAATCCGGGCTGTGCGTTCGACGCCGTCCATACAGCGTACCTTGACGCGGTTCGCGCCGAGCATGTCCATGACGACGGCGAACACCTCGTCCTCTTCGGGCATCCGCAGGTTCTTTCTGCTGTCGTTGTCGCTCATGGTCGATACTTCGACGGGGAGAGGTTTAAGGTTTGGAAAAGTTGGACCGCGAACGCGGTCTGTGGCCCCCGACACGGTGTGGGACAGACGTTGGGGCCGTATAAAAAAGGGCGCAGCGGCGACGACTCAGTCTGCGCCGAGACAGCCGACCCACGAGCAGTCGGTGCAGGTCTCGATGCCCTTCTCGGTCGTCGTCTCGCCGCGACAGCGCGGACAGACGGAGCCGACGGGCGGGGACTGTGCTTTACTCATCGGTGATGATGTCGGCCGACAGGCCCTGTGCCATCTCGATGTCCTTGGAGTTGTTCAGCGTCCAGGCGGTGCGCTCGGTGACGGCCTCGATGACCTCGCGGCCGCTCGGGAGGCCGTTACCGGACTTCTTGACGCCGCCGAAGGGAAGGTGGACCTCCGCGCCGATACACGGGAGGTTCCCGTAGGAGAGGCCGATTTCTGCCTCGTCGCGGAACCGGTTTATCTGGCGGTAGTCCTCGGAGATGATGGCGCCGGCGAGCCCGTAGTCGACGCTGTTGTGCATCTCCAGTGCGCGGTCGAAGTCTCCGGAGTACTCAAGCAGCGCGACGTGGGGGCCGAACACCTCCTCGTTGATGCAACGCAGGTCCTCGTCGTAGTCGATCTCGTAGACGAACGGGCCGACCCAGTGGCCGTCGTCGTGACCCTCGGGAATCTCCTCGGCGCCGAGTTCGGCGCGGTCGACGAGGACGTTCGCGCCCTCCTCGCGAGCGAGGTCGTTGTAGCGTTTGAACTTCTCGACCTGGTCTCTCTCGATGAGCGGTCCCATGAACGTGTCCTCCTCGAGCGGGTCGCCGACGGCGATGTCCCCGGCGACGTCGACGAACCGCTCCTTGAACTCGTCGTACACGTCCTCGTGGACGATGAGTCGCTCCGAGGAGACACAGCGCTGGCCGGTCGTCTTGAAGCTTGACATCACGGCCGAGTGGACGGCGATGTCGAGGTCGGCTTCCTCCGTGATGACGACGGCGTTCTTGCCACCCATCTCGCAGGCGGCGATCTTGCCGGGTTCGCCGCCGACCTTCGAGGCGATCTTGTGGCCGACCTCGGCGCTCCCGGTGAAAAGCACCGTCTCGACGCGGTCGTCCTCGACGATGGCGTTGCCGGCGTCGCCGTAGCCCTGAACGAGGTTGAACACGCCGTCCGGGATGCCCGAGTCCTCGAACATCTCGGCGATGATGTGGGCACACCACGGGGTCTGCTCGGCGGGCTTCCAGACGACGGTGTTGCCCTCGACAAGCGTCACAGCGAGGTGCCAGAACGGGATGGCGACCGGGAAGTTCCACGGGGTGATACAGCCGACGACGCCCTTCGGTTTGCGCCGCATGTAGGCGTCCTTGCTGGCGATCTCGGAGGGTACCACGTCCCCGTGGGGATGACGGGCGTTGCCAGCGGCCCACTCGACCATGTGCCAGGACTCGGTTACGTCGGCCAGCCCTTCGCTGATCTCCTTGCCACACTCCATGGTGACGATTTCCCCGAGTTCCTCGTGTCGCTCGCGCAGCTCGTGATAGATGTCCCAGAGGTACTCCGCCCGGTCGATGTGCGAGAGCGAGCGCCACTCGTCGTACGCGTCCTCTGCCGCGGCCAGTGCGCGGTCGACGTCGGCCTCGGTGCCGCGGTGGAACGAGGCGAGCGCCTCGCCCGTTGCCGGGTTCTGGCTTGTGAACGTCTCGTCGCCGGTGCCTGTCGTCCATTCACCGTCGATGTAGTGTCGTCGTGAGTCGTCTGTACTCATAGTGTGTACTGTATGCGTCCCCTACCAATATGTTCCACCGTCCATGGTCAGGGGTCCGTCGCGACCTGATATATCACCCGAAACGAGACATTATCTACCATGGTCGGTGTTCCCCTTATCAACCGCACCTTTATCTGCGTCCATATCGTGGCTACCCTTATCACCCCTTCATACGGAGGGCGCCCAGTATGAGCGAAGCACAAACAGAAGACGGCGGACTGCAACTGACGCTGAGCATCTGGCACCCGGACTGCTGGACGCTCGAAGTCACCGACCAGACGGCGGCCGGCCTGCTGGCCCACGGCGTGTACAACACCCAGAACGGCAGCGTCAAGGGGCTGTTTACGGCCTACGCCGACAGCATCAGCGACGTCGAGGACCTCATCGGCGCGACCCGTGACTCGTCGTTGACCGACTCGGTGCTGGAACTGCGCGAGCGACACGGTGCGACCGGGACGGGGTCCTCACCGGGGAACACGACCCGAGAGCTGTTCGTCGAGTACAACCCGGACAACACCATCAGCGACAGCCTTCTCTCGCGGGGATTCATCCACAACGACCCGGTTCGCGTCCGTCACGGTCGCGAGCACTGGCCGGTGTTTTTCCCGGAGTCCCGCGACGAGGCGGAGTCACTCCTCGAAGAGATCCGCGAGGAGCAATCAGCCGATATCGAAGTCACGCGAATCACGTCCGCCGGCGGCGGCAATCCGAAGCAGCTCCGGCGGATGGACCGGCTCTCGGACAGCCAGCGCGAGGCCTTCGAGCTCGCGCGACAGGAAGATTACTACGCGTGGCCGCGCGGCATCTCGACGCGCGAACTCGCGTCGAAGCTTGGGGTTTCGAAGACGACGCTACTTGAACACCTCCGCAAGGCCGAGGCGAAACTACTCGACCCGGACTCCTAGCTCAGGACAGCCCGGACGGCGAACAGCGCGTTCTCCTTGCGTTCGCGGACACGCCGGTAGAAGTACGAGAACCACTTATCGCCGTAGGGGATGTACTGGTAGGTCGGGACGCCCTCGGCAGCGAGCTCGCGCTGGGCGTCGTCGCGGACGCCCATCAGCATCTGGACTTCGTAGTCTGTGCCGTACTCGTCGTGGAGTTCCTTCGCGTGGTCTATCATCGCCGGGTCGTGGCTGCCGACGGCGATGCCGCCCTCGAACTCCTCGAACATCAGTTCGAGACAGTCCCGGTAGGCCTGGTTGACGCGCTCTTTCTTCTTGTACGAGACCTCCTTGGGCTCCGAGTAGGCACCCTTGACCAGTCGGACCTTCCCGGGGAGGGGGGCAAGCCGTTCGAGGTCCTCGGGGGTGCGCTTGAGGTTGGCCTGCGTACAGACGCCGACGCCACCCTCGTGTTCCGTGACGAGTCGCTCGTACGCGTCAAGCGTCACGTCGGTCGTCGTGTAGTCCTCCATGTCGACCCAGACGAAGACCCCGCGGTCGTCGCCCGCCGCGACGATGCGCTCGAGGTTCTCGACGAACGCGTCGTCGCCGACGTCGAGGCCGATCTGCGAGGGCTTGACCGAGACACAGCAGTCGAGCCCGCTGCTATCGATTTCCTCGATCAGCTCGATATACTGGTCGGCGTCTTCGTCGGCGGGCTGGCGCTCGTCGTAGTGTTCGCCTAACAGATTCAGGATGCCCTTGACGTCGTCGTCGTTGAGCGAAGCGACGTGGTCGAGCGCCCCCGGCGCTGTCTCACCGGCGACGAAGTTGTTCGCTATCGGCGGAATCATTACCGAATCTACGCTACTATATCAGCCTAAACGCACCCCCTACCAAAAAAATCACTCTGGAAGCGAGAGAAACAAAGTGGTGGTGAAACGACCCAGCGTATCGCCGTCCCGTGAAAACGTGTGCTCGACCGTGACGTGCGCTGCGCTCGACCCCACCGGATCGATCACTTCGACACGCCCGCTGATGGCGAAGCCGCCGTCGGCGTGAACTGTTTCCAATCGCGCGCACGCATCCGTTCCACAACGGAGGAGCCGCAGGCGAAGACCACGTAGCGCCGGTCGCCGTCGGCGTTGGCGGTGAGTTCGACCACCGTAACCGTCCCCGGCGCACCAGTTATCGGGTCCCCGAACACGGTGTCGTTGACCCCTCGGCGGAGTTCCGGTACGGGCTCGCTCCACTGCGTGGCATCGCTCCCATCGAGCACAATCCGCGTCGGGTCTCCCGTGTACGTGTCTGTTAAAATACCGTTTCACGGCCGTAGCGGTGCGTTTCGCGGCGAACGCGTTTCAGAAGTGTTAATCTACGGCTTCCCATACACCGGGCAGAACCTGGAACCTACCATGGACGGGGACACGGTTATACAGGGACTTACAAAAAAGGATATCAGTATACCATGAACGAGCATGACACGCGTTCGATTGACAGGCGAAGCGTAATCAAAGCCGCCGCCAGCGCCGGACTCGTCGGCCTCGCCGGCTGTTCCGGCGGTGCTCCCGAAGACAGTGGTGGGAGCGACGGTGGCGACGGCGGCGACGGCGGCGATGGCGGCGATGGCGGCGATGGCGAATCGACGGATTCCTCGACGGACTCCGGGTCAGAAACCTACACTATCGGGATGGTAGACAGCCTCTCCGGCTCGCTGTCCGCGTTCGGCCAGCGGAACCAGCGCGGGAAGGAGATCGCGCTCGACGACGTCAACGCCGTCGGCGTCGGCGGCGGCGAACTGGCTATCTCACAGCAGGACGACCAGAGCACAAGTCAGGGTGGGGTCAGCGCGGCCCAGACCCTGGTCAACCAGGAAGGGGTCCCGCTGCTCATCGGGACCGTCGGGAGCGGTGTCAGCACGGCCATCCACGAGAGCGTCGTCCAGAACACGGACGTCGTCCAGATCAGTCAGAACAGCACCAGCCCGAACCTGACGAACTTCCCGGACCTGCTCCGGATGCCGCCGGCCGGCAAGGCACAGGCGGAGGCGATCTCCACGCTCCTCGACGAGGACGGCAACGAGTCCGCCGCCCTGGCCTGGATTAACAACGATTACGGCCAGTCTGTCGGCGAGGCCTTCATCGAGGCATTCGACGGGGACATCGTCTACAACGAACCCCACGACCAGGGCCAGTCCTCCTACAGCAGCACCATCTCCTCGATGTCTAACACAGACGCCGACGCGTGGGTGTTCATCACCTACCAGCCGGAGTTCGCGACGATGTCCCAGGAGGCGTTCGACCTCGGTGTCACAGACCAGGCCGCCTGGTACGGCGGTGACAGCGTCAAGGGACCGAAAGTCCTCGAATCGGCTCCAGAGGGCAGTCTCGACGGGATGAAGGCCGTGGTCCCGAGCGTCCCGCAGGACGCCGAGAACTACCAGGCGTTCGTCTCGGAGTTCGAAGAGCGCTTCGGCGAGGAACCCACGTCGTGGTCGGCCTACGCCTACGACGCGGTGGTCGTCAGCGCACTCGCTATCGAGGCCGCAGACGAGTTCACGGGCTCGGCGCTCAGTGAAGTGGTTCGGGACGTGACGCGACCCGAGGGTGAGGAGGCGACCTCATACGAGGCCGCCCACGAGATTCTGGCCAACGGTGGCTCGCCGTCGGACGTGGACTACACCGGCGTGAGCGGTCCTATCGACCTCGACGAGAACGGCGACCCGGTCGGGCTGCTGCAGGTGTTCGAAGTCGTGGACCACGCGTACGAATCCGGCGGCTTCATCGAGGGCTGAGGCGGCCACAACCCTTTCACATTTTCACCAATGGCGCAGATATTACAGTACCTGGCAAACGGGCTCGTTTTCAGTAGTATCATCATCCTCGGGAGTATCGGGCTCTCGCTGGTCTACAGCATCGCCGACTTCGCGAACTTCGCACACGGCGATACGATGACGCTGGGTGCCTACGGGGCATTCGTCGCGTTCGGCGTTCTGGGCGGCCTCGGCGGCACCGTTCTCGGTCTCCCGATCGGGTTCTTCATGTCCCTGGCAGTCGGGATGGCGCTTGCGGCCGTCGTCGCCGTCCTGACCCATATTTTCGTGTACAAGCCCCTCGATACGGACTCAATCGGGCTCCTCATCACGAGCATCGGCGTGGCGTTCGTCTACCGCGCGGTGCTACAGGCGTCCTTCGGGACAGACTTCCTTCAGTACGACATCAGGCGCAGCGGACCGATTCCGCTGCTTTTGGACACGCTCGACGTCGCAGTGACACAGCGAGACGTCGCGATAATCGTCAGCGCGGCGGTGCTCGTCGTCGCCTTGCACCTGCTGCTCCAGCGGACGACGCTGGGACGGAAGATGCGTGCGACGGCTGACAACCCCGACCTCGCACGCGTGAGCGGCATCCGAACCGACCGCGTCATCCTCGTGATGTGGGTCGTCGGGAGCGCCCTGGCCGCCGCCGGCGGCGTCTTCCTCGCGCTGTACAGCCAGCTCGACCCGCGAATCGGGTTCAACATCCTGCTGGTCGTGTTCGCCGCGGTCATCCTCGGCGGTATCGGTTCGGTGTACGGCGCGATGCTCGGTGGACTCCTCATCGGGATGCTCCACGAGCTGACACCGCTGCTCGGTGATATCGGGCTCCCGGTCAGTAACGCATACGCGCCGGCTGTCGCGTTCGTCATCATGGTCGCGGTCCTGCTTGTCAGGCCCCGCGGCATCGCGGGTGATGCGACATGAGCACGCTCGATGTCGGTGCGTTCTCGGCCCGGGAGAAAGGCGTCGCAGGGCTGCTCGCCGCCCTCGCCGCATTCCTCCTCCTGGCGGTCGTCACCGGCTTCCTCGCCCCGGCGTACCTGCTGTTTCTCATCGGGCTGTCGGCGATGTACATGCTCCTCTCGATGGGGCTGAACGTCCAGTGGGGCTACGGTGGTATGATCAACTTCAGCGTCGCGGCCTTCTTCGGCCTCGGCGCGTACGGGACCGCGCTGCTGACGGCGTCCGGCTCGCCGATATCCGGCGGCGTCAGCCCCGTTGTCGCGCTGTTCGGTGGCCTCGGTCTTGCCGCAGTACTCGCAGTGATTATCGGGTATCCGACGCTGAAACTCCGCGATGACTACCTCGCTATCGCGTCGCTGGGGCTCGCAGAGGTCGTGCGCATCTTCATCCTCAACGAATCACAGTGGACGGCGGGCAGCGCCGGCCTGACCGGTATCCCGCTGTTTTTCTCCGACTGGCCAGTGCTCGGCGGCCTGACGTACCCATACATCTTCTATGTGGGCGGGACGCCGGTGTTCAACATGAGTCAGTCTGTCGTCACCAGCCTGCTGAACGTCGTGCTCGTCACGGTGATCGTCGCGGCCGTCTACCTGTTCCTCCGCCGCATCCACCGGTCGCCGTGGGGCCGCGTTCTGCGGACGATCCGGACCGACGAGGACCTCGCGGAGACGCTGGGCAAGAACACGTTCGCGTTCAAGATGCAGGCCTTCGTCATCGGGAGCCTCATCATGGCGCTTGCGGGCGTGTTCTACTCCCACCTCGTGCTGTTCGTCAGCCCACAGGACCTCCAGCCGATCACGACCTTCTACGTCTGGGTCGCCGTCATCCTCGGCGGCACCGGCAGCGACCGCGGCGCGATGCTGGGCGGGTTCACCATCGTCGCCATCCAGCAGGGGACGCGCTTCATGACCGACACCGGGCTGCTACCTATCGGCGCTGCCCCGCTTCGGCTCATGCTGGTCGGCCTCCTCATCATCTTCATCGTCAGGCTCCGCCCGGAGGGGATTCTCCCACCGGAGCGCGAACTCATCTGGCCCGACTCGCTGGGCGGTGGTCGCGATGAGTGAGCAGTCGCTCGTCTCCGACGGCCCCGTCCTCGGGAAGGAAGACCCGGTCCTGCGCGCCGAGGGGCTGGAGAAGCGCTTTGGCGGCCTCGTGGCGACGGACGATGCCTCCATCGAGGTCGAACGCGGCACGATAACGGGCCTCATCGGCCCGAACGGGGCCGGCAAGTCGACCCTTTTCAACCTCGTGTCGGGCTTCTACGAACCCGATGCGGGGTCCGTCTCGGTCAACGGCGTCGACGTGACCGGCCGGAAGCCCCACGAGATTGCCGACCAGGGGATGATACGGACGTTCCAGACGCCGCGCAAACCGGAGGGGATGACCGTCCGGGAGGCGCTCCTGGTGGGCCCGCACGACCAGACTGGGGAGTCGATCATTCCGCTGTTCACCTCGGGTAGCACCGTCGAACAGGAGGAACGGCGCTCGCTGGAACAGGCCCAGGAGATGCTCGAGCGGTTCGAGATCGGCGACCTGGCCACCCAGCCCGCGACGGACCTCTCCGGCGGGCAGATGAAACTGGTCGAACTGGCCCGCGGGATGATGGCCGAACCCGACCTGCTCCTGCTCGACGAGCCCGTCGCCGGCGTGAACCCCGTGCTGGCCGACAAACTGGCCGGGTTCATCGAGGAACTCAACGAGGAGGGCATCACCTTCCTCATCATCGAACACGACATGAACTTCATCATGCGGCTGGCCGATCCGATTATCGTCCTCAATCAGGGGAGTGTCCTCGTCGAGGGGCCGCCCGAGGCGGTCCGGAGCGACGAGCGCGTCATCGACGCCTACCTGGGAGGGCCGTCGGAATGACCGACCCCATCCTCACCGTCGACGGCGTCGACAGCGGCTACGGCGAGGTGCAGGTGCTCGACGACCTCTCCCTGACGCTCGGGGAGGGAGAGATCGCCTGCCTCGTCGGCCCGAACGGGGCCGGCAAGTCCACCGTCCTCAAGACGGTGTTCGGGATGCTGACGCCGTGGACCGGTTCCGTCCGTCTGGGTGACCGCGAGATCGGCGGGATGGCCCCCGAGGACATCGTCCGCATCGGCGTCGGCTACGTCCCACAGACCGAGAACGTGTTCGGCTCGCTGACCATCGACGAGAACCTCCGGATGGGCGGGGTCGCCCGCGACGGCGGCCTCGACGAGGTCGTCGCCGAACTGTACGACCGGTTCCCCATCCTCGACGACAAGCGCACCGCGAACGCGAAGACGCTCTCGGGCGGCCAGCGGCAGGTGCTGGCCTTCGCTCGCGCGCTCGTGATGGAGCCCGACGTGTTGCTCATCGACGAGCCAAGCGCCGGGCTGGCACCGAACACCGCCAAGGAGGTGTTCGACGACGTGGAGACGGTCAACGAACTCGGCACGTCGATCCTCATGGTCGAGCAGAACGCCCGCGAGGGGCTGGGCATCTCCGACCGCGGGTTCGTCCTCGACCAGGGGACGGTCAAGTTCGAGGGCGAGGCCGACTCGCTGCTCGACGACCCCGAGGTGTCCCGGCTGTATCTCGGCGGCGAATCGCGCCGCTGAGACCTTTTCTGCCCCATCGGTCGCCTCATCCGCGGAGCCGCGACGACGGCGCTTCCCGAGAGGACAAGGCAACACAGAAAAGCCCCCCTTGCATACCGCCTGCCAATGACTGTGACGCTGCCGACCGAGGCCGACGACTGGGCCGCCGCGTGGCGCGACCGGATCAACGACCGGTCCGAGTTCGCCGAGCGAGCCGACGGCTTCACCGCCGCGTTCTGCTTCGAGATCCGCACCGACGACGCCTACACCGGCGAGCCGATACAGTTCTCCGTCGTCATCGAGGACGGCGTCTGCACCGCCGCCAGAACGGCTTCGGACCCCGAGTACGACTTCGCGTTCCGTGGCCCCTACAGCGACTGGGTCACCATGTTGCAGGGCGAGCTGGACATCTCCGCCGCCGCGATGGACGGGACCTTCGACGTCGAGGGCGACACGATGTGGCTGCTTCGCCGCCAGGACACCATCGCCGAGATGGTCGCGGCGGCACAGAACGTCGACACCGAGTTCGAGCACTGACCGACGGGCTTTTGTCCGCCCGCCGGACCAACACGGGTATGCTCGATAAACTCGGTGCGGTTGGTATCGCCGGCATCGTCGTCTTGCTCGCCGGCATCGGTCTGGTCGCGTGGCAGGCACCCATCGTCGCCGCCGGCATCGCCCTGGTCGTCGGCGGCCTCGGGCTGGTCGTCTACGGCCTCGTCACGACCCTCCTGGGGGCGTTCGGGCTCGGCGGCGGGATGGGCGGCATGGGTGGCGGCGGGATGGGCGGCGGTGGCGGCGGCATGCCCTGACACGGGCGCAACTAACAGGCGGTGTCCGCGGCGACGTCGAACTCGAACCGCGCACCGCCCTGTTCCCCTGCTGTGACACGCACTGTCCAGCCGTGGGCTTCGGCGATTGCCCTGACGATATAGAGCCCGAAGCCGGTCCCGTCGGCCGCCCGCGACGCGCCCGGCTCGAACACCCACTCCCGTTCGTCGGGGTCGATTCCCCGGCCGTCGTCCTCGACCGCGAAGCCCTCGGGCGTCGGCACCACGCGAACTGCCACGCCGGGAGTGTCGGCGTCGCTTCCCTCGTCAGACGGGCACTCGTCGCGTTCAGGACCGTGTGTCACCGCGTTGGCGAAGACGTTCTCGAACAGTCGGAGCAGTCGCTCTATGTCGGCCTCGACCAGTATCGACGGCAGCGGTTCAAGCACTGCATTGCCGGTCTCGACGTGGTTCCACGCCGTTGTTGCCGCGTCGGCGATATCGATGGTCTGTTCGTCCACCGCCAACGCCCCTTCCCTGGTCGCGGTCCGCATGTCGTCGATGATTGCCTCTAACCGCCCCAGCCCGTCTCTGGCGGCTTCGATGCGTTCGGCCGACAGCTCTCGGGCAGCGAGTTCGAGGTGGCCGCTGGTGACGGCAAGCGGCGTCCGCAGGTCGTGTGCCAGGAGGTCGGCGAACTCCGTGAGCCGCTCGTTCTGTCGCTGGAGATGCCACTCCCGCTCGAGCCGGTCGGTGATGTCGCGGCCGACACCGCTGAACCCCTGGACTGTGCCGTCGTCTGCCGTGAGGAGCCGGCCGCTGAGCTCGAAGGTGACCACCCCTTCCGTCGTCTCGGCCCGCGCTTCGACGGTCGTCTGCCCCGAATCGAACATCTCCTCGATAGCGGCTTCGACGGCTGGACGGTCGTCCTCGACGAAGAACTCGGGCGGGTCCGCGCCGGACAGGTCGCCGTCTGTCATGTCGAACAGTTCGTTCAGCCGGGCGTTCCAGTAGGCGAGCTGGCCGTCCGCGTCGTAGACGTAGAAGACATCGTCGACCGTCTCGAGCGCGGCCGCCAGAACACGACACCGGTCTTCCATGCGACAGAGAGGCACTCGAAGGGCATAACTGCTCAGTACAGATAGCTCGATGTCGGGTCAGTGGCTCTCGCCTGTCGGCCGGTCGGCCCGGTGTTCGCTGATTATCTGGTCGACCATCTCCGCGTTCTGTTCCTTCCGGCGGTCGGCGGCGCGGTCCTCCCAGTCCTCGATGGCCGCCTCGATTTCGCTCTCGCGGGCGACGGCCAGTTCGTCCACTTCCTGGACGGTGACCAGCTCCGCCGGCGCGACGGGGACGTCGTTGTCGAACAGGACCTGGTCGGCCACGTCAGAGAGGTTGCCGTTCCGGAGGACGACCTCCGGATTGATGTCGGCCAACTGCTGGGCGGTCGACCGGCCCGCGCCCGAGGCGTCCCGGAACATGACGATGTCGCCCTCGACGAGGCCGAACCGCTCGTCGGCGTCGGCGATGGCGTCCCTGGTGAACTGCTCGACCACCTTCACCGGCGTCAGCCCCTCCTGTTTCTCCGACACGTCGGCGAAGTTCGAGTGGTCGAGCTTCCACAGCGCCTTCAGCCGGTCGAGCTTGTCGGCCAGCGCCTCGCGTTTCTCCTTTTCCGCCTCGACGTCCCGCTCCAGGGCTTCGTTGCGCCGCTTCAGCCGCGTCACCTCGCGGTCCTTCCTGACCTCGCGCCGGCCCTCGCTGCGGGCCTTCTCCAGCTGTCTGTCCTTCTCCGAGAGCTGGTCGTTTTTCTGCTGTATCGTCTTCTTGAGGTCGTCGACGTGTGACTCGAGCCGTTCGATGCGGGCGTTCAGCCGTTTGATCTCCTTCTCGTCGTCGGTGAGCTCACGGGGCTCGTGGGCCGTGGCGTCCTCGTCGTCGCCGTCGTCGTCTTCGAGGTCCCGCAGCACCGTCTCGACGCTCTCCTCGCCGGCGACGACGCGGTCGATGACCGGCCCCACGTCGTGCTGTGGCGGCACCTTGCCCGCGACGCGCTCGAACTGGTCGGCGTGGTGGTCGAAGGCGTAGAGGGCGGCGGCCATCGCGTCCCGCTCGTGGTCGTTGTCGTAGGCCTCCTCCCGGGTCCGGTGTTTCTTCTCGTCGACCGGGAGGTCCGTTTCGGGTTCCCAGCCCGCGGCGCTAAAGGAGCGCCGGAGCTTCTCGACGGTTTCCGGCATCGGCGTCACGTCGGCGGCGACGACCACGGGTCGCCCGCGCTCGATGATCCACTCCGTCGTCGCGGCGGCGTCGTCGGTTCGCGAGGAGTAGACGTCCAGCACGGTGCCGTCGAGTGAGACGACGGCGGCGGCCGTCGTCGTCCCGGGGTCGACGCCGACGACGACGTGGTCGCGGCGCTTGGCCAGCGGTCTGAACTCGATACCGTCCCGGCGCTGGCGCTCGATTTCGACCCGTGTGTCGCCCGAGCGCGCCCTCGAGACGGGGATGTCCTGCGGTCGCGCCGACACCTGGAACACGGCGTTGGAGAAGCCGCCGTACTTCTCGGTCACGTCCCGCTCGTACTCCAGGCCGGCAGCGTCGAGTTCGGACTCGACCTCGCGCGCTCGCTTCCGGACCGCGCCGTGGATGCGTCGCGTGTAGCGGTCCTCGGACCAGCCGCCCTTGCCCGTCGAGCGGCCCCGGGAGACCTTCACCTCCGTCGTGTCGGTGAACGCGGACACCTCCTGGCCGACGTTGGCGGCGGCCAGCCGGGCCGCGGCCTCGGCTTCCTCCATCGGGTCCTTGCCGTAGGGGACGCCGTGGCGCTTGGCGACCCGCGAGAGCGGTTCGGGCCGCTCGTCGCCGGTCACCTGCACCAGTTTCGTCTCGTCGGGGAGCGACCCGAGGACGTGAATCAGGGCGTCCTTGTCCTCGGCGAGTTCGTACATGTTATCGGTCGCGACGATGGCCGGCTCCTCCGCGTCGATACGCCGGCGGAGCTTCCGCCGCGAGACCACGTCTCGCTCGACTGATTCCCCGTCGAAGACCACCAGCGCGTACGACGGCGCGTCACCGCGCACGTCGCCGCTCTGGATGTCGACCCCGAAGACGACCGCGTCGAGCGCTGCCGTGCGGTTCACGAACCATGGTAGGCGACGGTCGATTATAAATCCGTTCCGGGGTCGAACCGGTTTCCGGACTGGCCTCCGACAGCCAACCCCAACGTCTCTTAGCCAGGCGGGTCAACCCCAGGACATGATTGCACAGCGGTGCCGCGCTGGCCGCACTCAGGAGGCCGGTTGGGATGGCGTCTGAACGGGAGAAGATGCTCGCTGGCGAGCGCTACGACGCGAGCGACCCGGAACTCGTCGCCGCCCGCGAGCGTGCGGACGAACTCACCCGGGAGTACAACCGGACCGAACCGGCCGACACAGACACCAGACGGGCGCTCATCGAGGACCTGTTCGGCTCGGTCGGCACGGACTGCCACGTCGAACCGCCGTTCCGGTGTGACTACGGCGACAACATCCACGTCGGCGAGGGGTTCTACGCGAACTTCGACTGCGTCGTCCTGGACGTCTGTCGGGTCGATATCGGCGACGACTGCCTGCTCGGGCCGGGCGTCCACATCTATACCGCGACACACCCACTTGACCCGGACGAGCGACGTAGCGGCGTCGAGTACGGGAAGCCGGTGACCGTCGGCGACAACGTCTGGGTCGGGGGGCAGGCGGTCATCAATCCGGGCGTCACCGTCGGCGACGACGCCGTCGTCGGGTCCGGCGCGGTCGTCACCGACGATGTCCCTGCCGGCGTGGTCGTCCAGGGGAACCCCGCGTCGGTCGTGCGGGAAATCGAGCGGTGACGGCCCTCTGTCCCGGTCACGGCTGAACAGATGTCACCCGTCGTGGGGTTCTTCGCGCTGTGGTGCGTACTGACTGTATGGACACGACAACGGAGCACAACGTTCGGACGGTCGAAACACGAGACGAACTCGATGACGTGCTGGCGACAGCCGACCGCGTGCTGGTGATGGTCCGGACGGCCGGCTGTGCCATCTGCAAGTCGATGGAGCCGATACTCGACATCGCCGCGAAAGCCACCGACGCCACGGTAGTCGTATTCAATCCGAAGGCCGACCTCGACGTCGTCGACGCGTTCGATGTCCGGAGCGTCCCGACGTTCCTGCTGTTTGCCGACGGGGAACTGCTTGACCGTCGTGCCGACGGGTTCGTACCGGCCGAGGACCTGATCGAGTTCGTCGAGAACGGGTCGGCGTAGGGGCGGGCCGAATTACCACACTGAGACAACGCTTTTTTCGCCACTTGTTGAAACGGCCCGTTGATGGCCCTCCAGATCGGTTCCACCCTCGAAGAGGCGGGGTACCGCCTGTTCAGTCGTACCGGCGCGATACTGCTCGGGGCGTTTTTCGCCCTGCTGATTAGCTTTCAGGCGCTGTTTAACACGGTCTTAGCGACTACCTACGCCAGACTGGGGTACGGCGAAATCGCCACGGCCCTGCCGCTGACCCTCGACATCCCGCTCGGCGTCGCCGGTGCCGGTATCGCTGTCGGCCTCGTCGTGTCTTTGTATCTCACTATCGCGTCCTTCCGGACGTTCGCGGCCCGAGCGCGCGACAGCTTCCCCGAGGGTGCGTTTAGGCGGAACGTGCCACTCGCGATGGTGAACGTGTTCGCCGGCGGAACCGTCTACGGCCTGCTGGTGTTCATCGGGTCGCTCTTGCTACTCATCCCCGGCATCTTCGCGTACGTCGCCTTCGTCTTCGTGATGCCGTACGTCATCGTCGAGGACCGGAACTTCGTCGCCGCACTCGGGGAGAGCTACCGGCTCACCGAAGGCGACCGACTGGCACTTTTCGGACTGCTGTTCATCGTTATTGGGGCCGCGGCGCTCGTCGGCGGGGTTGTCGGGCTCGTCGGTGCGCTGGCGCTTCCCGGGCCGGCCTCGCAGTTGCCGACTGTCGTCATCCAACCCCTGGTGTCGCTGTACAGCACCGCGGTTATCGCAGTCGCGTTCGAGCAACTCCGCGAGACTGACGGGATGGCGCCCTCGGTCCCGAACGAGGACGGCACCCCGACGACGACTGTCTGACCGGAGCCGCCGGCTGCTGTCGTCCCCATTCGGACCGCGGCGTCGCGTTGCCGGACCGTGACTGTCTTGTCCATCCAGTTTCCTACCGGGAGCAATGCGACGGCATCGGATCGGGACGAGTCTGTACGCCGGCGTGCTGTTCGTCGTTCTCGGAGCGCTTGCGTGGGCCAGCGGCCAGCCGTTCATCTTCCCGAGTCTCGGCCCCTCTGCGTTCATCCTCGCGTTCCAGCGGGACAGCGACCGGACGGGCCTGGCCAGCGTCGTCGTGAGCCATCTCGTCGGCGGCGTCGCGGGTCTGATTGCGTACAGCCTGCTCGCCGGCGGCGTCTCGCTGTTCGCGGACCCGGCCGCGTTCTCCACGGCCGGACTCCGATTGGTCGCGAGTGCGACGCTCTCGATCGTTGCCACGAGCTGGGGGATGATTGCCACCGATACGGTACACGCACCGGCCTGTGCGACGACGCTCATCGTCTCACTGGGACTGCTCTCGACGCCGGGTCAGGTCGCTATTATCGTTGCCGGCGTGGTCGTCCTCGTCGCGTTCCACGCGCTCGTGCTGTCTGCGTATCACCGGGCTACTGGTCCGTCCCGGCCAGGCCTGGTCGATGGCTGATGCGGTCACACGGGCCGCCGGTCACCGTGGTTCACTCGTCGGACAGCTGGACGGTCAACACCGGCACCGGCGATTCGCGAACGACCGTCTCCGCGACGCTCCCGATGAGATAGTGGTCCAGTCCGGTCCGGCCGTGGGTCCCCATCACGACGAGGTCCGCCGGGACCTCCGCGACGGCGTCGACGATTTCGGTCTTCGGGACGCCCTCTCGCTGCGTGGTTTCGACCGAGACGCCGTCGGGTAACTCGGCGACGGTTGCCTCGATGGCAGCCGCGGCACGCTCTCGCTCCGCGTCGAGCCACGCGTCAGCCGAGAGGCCACTCGATGGGCTCTCGAACCGGTTGCGGGTATCGACGACCGAGAGCACGTGGACCGTCGCGTCGAACCGACCTGCGATTGTTCCGGCGTGTCTCGCCGCCGCACCGATACCGTCGCTGCCGTCGGTCGGGAGGAGAATCGTGTCGTACATTGTCTTAGACGCCACCCGTTGCCATCAGGAACAGTGCGGCGGCGATGACTGCGAACAGCCCGCCGACGAACTTCTTGATGGTCCCGGTGTCCAGTGCGGTCGAGACGTACGGCGCTATCTGGCCGCCGGTGACGGTCGCGGGCACGGTCCAGACGACCATGTTCCACGGCGTCGACGCGAGGTCGATGGAGTGTGCGCCCGGGACGAGGCCGCCGCCGAAGACGTGGACCAGCGAGGCCAGGACTGCCGTCAGTGCCACGACGATGTGGTTCGTGCCGATGGCGACCCGGACGGGAACTTCGGTCCGGAGCATCGAGATGATGCCCAGTTCGCCGACGCCGAAGCCGGCCAGCCCCTGGAAGACGCCGCCGATGCTGTAGTTCGCGAAGCGTTCGAGATAACCGCCCCGCGTGTAGCCGTAGTCGTTGCCGTCGCGGTCGACGCGCGTGACCGTGCCGTTGTCGGCCGTCTCGACGCCGGCCGGGCCGAGCTTGTCGGCGTCGTCGGGCAGGGTCGCGTCGCCGCCGTCAGTCGACACGCCGGGGTCACCGTCGCCCGCCTCGCCCGGCTCCTCGTGGCCGAGGTCGGCCTTGAAAAGCAGGTACGACGCCGTCAGCAGGGCGATGCCGAGTAACGCGTGAAACAGCGGTTCCGGGATGACAAACGAGAGCAGCGCGCCGGCGACGACGAAGGGCACGCTCCCGAGGACGAGACTCAGCGCAAGCCGTCGGTCGACGAGCCCGTACTGGATGAACGCGAGTGCCGAACTGGAGAGGCCAAAGGATTCGCTGATGAGTCCGACCTTCACCAGCGTCTCCGGTGTCAGCGTCTCCCCGGCGAGTAGCGGGAAGACGAAGATGAGAAACGGGACGAACAGCGCCGACCCGCTGATACCGACCGTGTTGACGATGGTGGCTCCGGTGACGAAGGCGATGCAGAGCCACCAGTACTCGAACCAGTAGCCGCTTCCCGCGTCCGCAGGCGTCGGTGCGGCCGTGTACACACCGACGACGAACAACAGCGGTGCCAGAAACACGAAGACGTGCTGGTACTTGAGAAACCCCTTCTGGAGCCGACTGGACGGTGACGACGTGGTCATTGACGCGTGGACCCAGAATTGTGAACTATCGCTTAAATCCCTTGTTGTCTGCATTCACATTAAAAATAATAGCAGACTTCCGTTGAAGAACACAAGAACGCACGAGAGAGCCGGCGTCCTAATATCCCTAATATTTATTTCACAGCCCGTGGTAACATGTACCGTTATGAGTTTCCCAGAGGGACCGATGGAGTCGGGCGGCCGGTCGAGTTACGACGAAGACGCCTCTGCCGACGCCGCGGACACGGACGGGCTCTCTGGTCCACTGCGTCGGTTCTCGAAGCGGTGGTCCCGCCGCTACGTCGAGATGCGCGTCGACGCACTCGCTAGTCGCTGGGAGTAGTCGGTTCGACATCTCGCCGCGTTCCGGAAAAGGACTATATCGTCCCCGTCGCAGGGACGGGTATGGAAACCGCCAGAATTGCTGTCCACGAGTCGGTTGCGAAGGCCTGTCCGCTGGAGTCGATGGTCGCCGCGCTGCAGGGGTTTGGCGTCCCCGTCGAGACTGTCGGCGACGACGCGTCCGTCGATGCCGGTGACTGCGTCGTCACCTTCTCCCCGCGGGACGCGTTTCTGAACGCCGCCTGGGTCCACAGCATCCGGGCCGGCTACGACGAGTTCGACGTGGACGCCTACGAGGCGACCGGAACGGTACTGACGAACAGCACCGGCATCCACGGCGACACCGTCCCGGAGACCGTCGTCGGCTACATGACGGCGTTCGCTCGTCGCCTCCACCGCTACCGGGACCGACAGCGTGACAACGACTGGACACAGGAGGCCTACGAAGCGGCGTTCACGCTGACCGGCGAGCAGGTGTGTGTGGTCGGCCTGGGCACTATCGGTCAGGGCGTCGCCGACCGGGCCGACGCGCTGGGGATGGATGTCGTCGGCGTTCGCCGCTCCGGTGAGCCCGTCGAAACCGCCGAGCGCGTGTACACGCCCGACGAACTGGACGCCGCCGTCGCCGACGCGCGGTTCGTCGTGCTGTGCTGTCCGCTGACCGAGGAGACCGAGGGTATGGTCGACGCCGGTCTGCTCGAGGAGATGCGGGCCGACGGCTACCTCGTCAACGTCGCTCGGGGCGCCGTTGTCGTCGAGGACGCGCTGTTGACCGCCCTCGACGACGGGACCGTTGCAGGGGCGGCCCTCGACACCCACTGGGAAGAGCCGCTGCCGAGCGACCATCCCCTCTGGGACCACGAGTCGGCCATCGTGACGCCACACGTCGCCGCGTTCACGAACCGGTATCACGAGGATATCGCGGCCCTTGTCGGGGAGAACGTCGAGCGGCTCGACCGCGGTACGCCACTTCGGAACCGCGTCGTGTGAGGGTCGCGTTCAGTCTGGTCCGCTCAGGTGCCCTCGACCAGCCGCTTTAGCTGCTCGGGCGGGACCGCGCCGCGGGCGGCGTGGCCGTCGTAGGCGAACGTCGGGACGCCGGTGACGCCCTGGCGCTTGGCCGCGGTGAACTTCTCCCGGACCGCTGACCGGAGCGCGTCGTCCGCGAGCGCCGACCGGATTTCGTCGCCGTCGACGCCAGCGTCCTCCGCCAGGTCGACCAGCAGGGCCTCGTCGCCGATGTCTCGGCCGTCCTGCCACAGCGCCTCGAAGACGGCCACGTCGAAGGCCAGCCACGTCTCGTAGTCGTAGTGTTCCTTGACGTAGTAGGAGGCGACCTGTGCGGGCAGGGAGTCGATGTCGGTGGCGATGTCCAGGTCCATCTCGACGCCGTACTTCTCCTGGAGCCGTCGAACGCCCTGCTTGGCCTGCTCGTAGTAGTCCTCGTCCTTGCCGTCGTCGACGGAGTGGTCGATGGAGCCGTCGGCGTTGCGCTTCCCGCTCCGGAGGTCGAAGGGGTGCCAGTCGATTTCGAGTTCCGCCTCGCGGGTCGACTGGTACTGCCTGAGCGATTCGCGTCCGAGGTAACAGAACGGGCAGACGTAGTCCGAGAAGACCGTGATCCGCTCGTTCGACTGTGTCTCACTCATACGCCCGGGTATGCGTTGCTCGCGGTTAAACGCGGCCACCGTCTGTGTCGAACCGGCGCACGACCGACCGGCCCGCTACCCGCCGGCCTCGACCGTCTCGTGGACGGTCCCCACACGGGAGACGAGCGTGTCGGCGCTCTCCGCGAGCAGTGTCACACGCGCCGCGACGCCCATGCCCGCGCGGCCGATGACGGCGACCGGCGTTCCGTCACTGGTCTCGAAGGCCCGGCTGACGCCCCACTGAGCCGTGGTGTCGTCGGAGACCTCGTCCGGTCGCTCGCCGGGGTCGTACGCAGCGACGGGGCCGTCAAGCGACGCCAGCGCGTCCTCGACGGCGTCGGTCAGCCGGCAGTCGACGCCGAACCGGACCGCCGGGTCGTGTTCCCGGGCGGCAAGCAGTGCCCGAGCCGCCGCAGTCGACGCGCCGAAGCGGACGCCGCGGTTCGGCCGGACGCCGTCCATCGTGCGGGCGATGCGGCCCTCGACGGCCGCGACCGACTCCGGCGTCTCCGCGTAGGGCGTCGCGCCGGCGACGGTCATCCCCCGTTGGGGGACCAGCGGCGAGATGTCCGCCTCGACGAGTGCCGACACGACCCTTTCGACGGCCTCGCTCGTCGGATGGCGCGCGGCATCGTTGCGCGCCCCGACGAGGTGGTGGACCGCACCGGGCCCCTCGCCGACGTCGACGTTGTACCGGACGGCACTCACAAGCAGGTCGATGCCGCTTCCGACAGCCGTCGACAGGTCGTCGCCGTGGGCCAACTGCGTCGCGACGGCCGAGGAGAGCGTACAGCCCGAGCCGTGAGTGGCCTCGGTGTCGACCCGCTCGTGGCGGAACGTCGTCACCCCGTCCTCGGTCACGAGGGTGTCGACCACGGCGTCGCCCGGGACGTGGCCGCCCTTGACGAGGGCGCTGTCGGCCCCCATCTCGACGAGGTCCCGTCCCGCCCGTTCCGCGGCCTCGGGGTCGTCGACGTCGCGGCCGGTCAGGACAGCGGCCTCGTCGGCGTTGGGGGTGACGACCGCGGCTTCGGCGATGAGCGCCTCGTAGGCGTCTTCGGCCTCGGCGGCCAGCAGCCGGTCGCCCGACGCCGCAACCATCACCGGGTCGACGACGAGGTTCGGCAGGTCGGCGGCGTGTCCGACGACCAGGTCGATGACGTCGCTCGCTGCGAGCATCCCGGTCTTGACCGCGGCGACGTCGAAATCGTCGATGACGGCCTCCATCTGAGCCTCGATCTCTTCGACCGGGAGCAGGTGCTGGCCCTGCACGCCAGTGGTGTTCTGTGCCGTGACGCTCGTGATTGCACTGGTCCCGAAGCCGCCACAGGCCTCGATGGTCTTGAGATCTGCCTGGATTCCGGCCCCGCCGCCCGAGTCGCTGCCGGCGACGGTCAGCACGACAGGCGGCGTCACCGGGGCGTCCGCTCGTGTCATATTGGATGGCTGCGTCGGCGGCCACATATCGATGCTGGTCTCTCAGCGAGACTATATTTCGGGGCCAAATCCTAGTATGCTAATAATACTCCATACCACATTTGAGAAACGCTTATATAGCAATATGCCGGATGTGACGTTGTAACATAATGGAACCGGCATCGCGCGATACTACCGACTCCGACGAGCAGTACGGCAGCTTCACTACCGGCGGCGGCGACGTCGTCGTCTACGACACCGAAAACCCGACCGCGTGGCTTCAATCGAGCTATGCGGTACAGGTTGGCTGCTCCTCGGAGCGGAAGTCGGCCTGAACTTTCTATCCGACCGATATCATCGCGATACCGACGATAGCCAGCCCCGCAGCGGCCAGGCGCGCCCGGAAGTGCGATTCGTCGAGGAT
This sequence comes from Haloarcula sp. 1CSR25-25, assembly GCF_032027985.1. Lineage (NCBI taxonomy): Archaea > Methanobacteriati > Methanobacteriota > Halobacteria > Halobacteriales > Haloarculaceae > Haloarcula > Haloarcula sp. 1CSR25-25. The sequence goes on along the minus strand of NZ_JAHYBW010000001.1, from coordinate 561,666 downwards.
GATTGCGCCCAGGATGACGGCGACGATGGCCTGTCCGTTGACGATTGGCGAGACGATGCTCGCCGGGAGCTGCTGGAACGACAGCAACACGATGTGGTTCGCGGAGGCGACGAACATCGCCGCGACGACGAACTTCGGGAGGTCTCCGCGCCACTCCGGCGGGACCTGGTATCGGAACGCGAACGGCGTCATCAGCACGGCGATGCCGACGGCCATCACCGGGATGTAGGTCGTCGGTTCGATGGCCAGCTCCTGCATCAGCACCCGCTTGCCCACGTCCACGAACGCGAACGCCGCGGCCGACAGCAACGCCAGCTGGGCGGGCCGGGACTGCCAGGCCCGTTCGAGCGGGGCCAGTAGCGCCGTCCCCTGCCAGTTGGCGACGTAGACCGCGGTGGTCGCGACGACGACGCCGCCGACCTGCAGCGCCGAGAGGTGCTGGCCCAGCAGTCCGACTTCCAGCGGCAACACGAACACGGGGACGATCTTACTGATCGGCGAGACGTAGGAGACTTCGCCGACGCGGATCGCCCGAAAGAGGGTGAGCAGTCCCACTGCCGTCATCCCCGTCACGGCAAACACCGACGCGAGGACGTTGGCGCGGTTTCCCGCCGGGAGAAAGGGCTCGCTGCTGACGAAGACGACCGGGAGGTACACGACGGGAACCAGGCTGTACGTAAGCAGCAGGAACAGCGGCGACGGGTACTCGGTGAACCACCGCTTCATGACGAACAGGTACACACCGAACACCAGCGCCGACAGGACGGCGTACGCGATTCCGACGTTCACGGTTGACAACGGCTGGCCGACGCCAATAACTGTTCCCTTCGGCCTCGTCAGCGGTCATGCCATCGGACGATCAGGGCCGCACACAGCACCGCGAGGACAGTCACGAGCGCGGTGAAGCCGTCGCCATCTCCGGCCGTGGTCCGCGTGTCCGTTGCCGTCTCTGTCGCTGTCGGGTCCGCCGTCTCGGTCGAGACGGTCACGTCGACCGCTCTGGTGGTCCGTCCGTCACCTGCGGAAAGCGACACCGTTCCGGAATCGTCGAGGATGACCGTCCGCGCGACTGTTGTCGTCGCCTGTGGCGGGAGATACAGCCGCTGCTCCGCGAACACGACGTCGTTGCGGCGGAACACTACTGCCGCCGTTCCGGGGGTAGCGTTGTCGTTGGCGACAGTTGCGGTCACGTCGACCCTGCCCCCCTGCCTGACTTCGCGCGGACTGGCCGTGACGCCGGTCACGCTGGCGGCGGCCGGTTCCGACACGACGACAGTGACGGTGTCGCCGTCGACGCTGACCACGTATCGGCCGGGGTCGACGAACGTGTGTGTCACCTCGACCTCGGTCCCTGCCCCCGCTTCAAGCCGGCCCTGTTTCGCCGCGACGACGGTTCCGTTGACTGCGAGTGTCACGTTGTACGCCCCCGTCTCGCCGCCGGCGTTCTCGACGACCGCGTCGATAGCGAGCGTCTCGTTGGTCACCAGCCGAATCGGCTCGCTCCCACCGACCGGTGCGTTCGACCGGTAGATGCTATCTGCGCGGTAGGCGTCCCCGCGGTCGACCGGCGGGAGGCTGTACCCGATTCGGGCCGGAATCGCACCGAACAATCGCCGGTGGCTCGTTTCGTTCCACATGGTCACCGCCACTGTCGTTTCAGTCTCCCTCGCTGTCGTGTTCCGGACGCTCGCGCCGCCAGCGGCCTCGACCTCGGTGAGGAACTGCGACTGCGTGACCGGGTCCCGGTAGCCGTTCACCGACTGGAACACAGTCTGGAGTGTCCGGTTGCGGCCAGTGGCCGAGCGGATATGGACGTCGGTCCGCCCGGCGACCAGCGCGCCCTTCCTGTAGTCCGCGTCGTTCGTCCAGCTCGACCGGTCCGTCAGCGCCACGTCACTGTAGACGGGCCGCCCGCCCGCTGCGAGGTGCGCCCGGAACTCGTCGAACCCGATCCGGTCCTGCTCCAGCGTCAGCACGGCGGCGTAGTACGTCGCCCATCCCTCGACCGTCCACCGCGTCTCCCGCGTCGTCTCGTAGGCCTGCCGGCTGTGGACGTACTCGTGGAGCCAGACGTTGTTGGCGGTATCCAGCGTCTGCCGGGACTGGACCCACATGTCCGCGTCACCGATCTGATACCCCTCGACGCCCCAGTCGACGGCCCCGGACGGCGCGGCGACGATGAAAACCTGCTCGTCACGGTCGCCGACCCGGAGCGCGTTCGACGCGTTCGCCATCGAATCGAGAACCGATATCGGCGAGGCTGTCATCGTCGCCCGCTCCGGGACAACCAGCGTGAACGTCTGGTTGTGCGCCGTCTCCTCGAAGGTCGCCACGTCGCCGAGGTACACGATCTCTTCGCCAGCAGCTCCCGGTCCCGCCGTCCCGACCGTGCGGTTGTACCTGACGGGCTCCCGACCAGTGTATCGCCAGCGCGTCGGCGTCAGCGACCGGGTGAGCAGCGCCCAATCGCCCGTATCCACGCTGAGATACCGGCCCTCGGCACCTTCGGGACCGCTCTTCTGGATTGTCCGGTTCGGGTTGATGCGGTAGCTGATCGTCGCCGAGTCCGACGTCTCGTCCCACTCGTAGACGGACTCGTTGGCGCGCTCGAACCCGTCTGTCCCAGTCACCGTCGCCGCTGCCGGGACCTGTGTCTCGAGGTCGACGACCCGGTCCGGGATATCGTAGGTCAGTCTTACCGCGACCTCGCCTGGCTCCTCCGGGACACGCGCGTACGTCTGTGTCTGCCGGATCACGTCACCGTCGTCGGTCTGTGTCGCACCCGACGTGGCTGCCCCTGCCTCCATGTTGGCCGGTGCTATGGCGGCCGCTCCGGCTGTGTCTCCACCCTGTCCCCGCGGTCGGCGCCGATGCGTGTCGGCAGTTCCGACCCGGACCACCGCGCCATCGGACTCGGCAGTGGCCGGCTGTGGCTGCGTCTCGACCGTCGACCGGTTCTGCACCGACGCCCTGTCGGCCCGAGACGTGCCGTTCTCGCCGGCTCCGTCAGCCGCCGTTTCGACGCCGGCCCCGGTCGCCGCCCCGTGGTCCGGCGTCGCTGCTACCGGAGGCGGCGTGATTCCCCCACCCAGGAGAAGGACCACGAGCCCGACGGCCACCACCCACCGGGGTAGAACGTACATTGCGAACAGTTACCGTCCGGTGGTTGAAATAGTTGACCGCCGATTGTGCGTTTTGGTATCACGCACCAGCTGGAACCTCGACCGGTTGCTGTCGAAAGTTCTCACGACGGCAAAAAGGATATGAACCACCCGCGGTCGATTCCAGCGAATGCTCGCAAGCAGGTCAGAGTACCAACCAGCGGGCAGGTCACAGCAGCGGCTTGCCACGGCGCTCTCACGAGAACCGTTGGCAGTCAGGAGTTCAGGCGACGTTGAAACCTTTGTCGCGGAGGAAATCCTCGACGCGGCCCGTGTGATTGCCCTGGAGCTCTATCTGCCCGTCCTCGACAGTGCCACCGCAGGCGAACTTCGATTTGAGGTCCGAGGACAGCGAGTCCATGTCGACGTCTTTCGGGTCGAATCCCTCGATAATCGTTACCTCCTTCCCGTAACGGCGCTCGTCGATGCGGATGTTAATCTCCTGGGACTCCTTAGCGACGTCCTCACAGACGCAGAGCTCCTCAGGCAGCCCGCACGTCGAGCAGACTTCCGACATTACAATCGCGCCTACGAACACGACCTATTAAACACTGTCGGGGCCTACCGGTCGGCGACGACTCCATCGGCGATTTCGACGGCTTCGTCGGCCATCGCCCCGTCGACCTCGCCGCCGTACCGGAGCCGTTCCCGTATCGTCGCCAGCCGACGGACCCGGTCGTCGGCCCCGACCGCGTCGAGATACGCCCGCACCGTCTCACCGTTCTCGCGGCGCCGATGGTCCTTCGCAAGGACGTACATGACCCGCTGGAACGCCCGCTCGACGTCGGTTTCGGAGTCCACCCGGCGCTGGTAGCGCAGCCACACCGCCCGGTAGGCCCGCTCGTTGAGTCCGGACCGCCGTGCGCCCGCTGCGATGCCGAGCAAGGCGACGACGCCGAGTGTCACCTCCTCGCGCGACGGGAGCGCCGGCAGACTCGGGCCCCCGTCGCCGCCCGAGTCCCCGGCAGTGCCAGTTGCTGTGTCGGTCTCGGTGGCCGTTGGTGTCTCGGTCGGGTCGGCTTCGGTTCCGTTGGTCTCGGTCAGCGGGGCGGGCGTCGGCGTGGTGGGCGGCGTGTACTCCTCCACCGGGACGCCGTCGCCGACAGTGGGCGACGAGCCGTCCGAGCTCGCGTCGTCGATGCGCTGCTGTCTGACTTCCTCGCGCGGCCCGGACGGCGTCGGGTCGAACTGCACCCAGCCCTGGCCGGGGAAGTACACCTCGACCCAGGCGTGGGAGTTGAGCCCGCGAACGACCCACCGGTTCTCGTCGATGCGCTGGCCGGACGTGTAGCCGACGGTCATACGCGCCGGGATTCCCTGGGTCCGGAGCATCGTCACCATCGTCGTCGCGAAGTAGACGCAGTACCCCTCGTCCATGTCGAAGAGGAAGGCGTCGGCGACGTTGAAATCGGGTCGGTCGACCTCGAGGGAGTAGCCCTTGGCCTCCTGCAGCCACCGCTCGACGACCAGCGCCGTCTCGTAGGGGTTTTCGGCGTTTGCGGTGAGGATCGATGTCCGCTCCGTGACCCGGTCCGGCGTGCTGTCCGGGAGCTGGGTGTACAGCTCCGCAATCGCGTCGTCGTAGTCAGTGCCGGCCCCGCGCAGCCCGTCCGGCGTCGCCACGAGCAGCTCGCTCCTGACCTCGTAGCTGTCCCCTGTCGACAGTGTCGCGTCGGGCTGGAACCCGCCCTCGCTTGAGACCGACACCGACGGCGCCCCCGAGTAGCGGACGGGCTTCCAGGCGGCCGGGACGGTACCGATGGCCGATTCGGCTTGGAACTCCTGTCTCAGCGTCCGGGTTTCACCCGGTGGGCTGTCGAGACGCCGGTCGTCGTAGGGCCGGGGATTGCCCGTCCGCACCCACCCGTCGCCGGTGTAGCGGTCGTAGGAGGCGACCCGCCAGTAGCGCGGTTCCTCGCTTTCGACCGTGTACCGTATCTCCGGCGTCAGCGAGATGCTCCCGAGCACCGAGATGGACTCCCCGGCGTCGAAGAGGCTCCCCTCGACGGTCTGGCCCTCCGACCCGTCGTCGTACGACAGCGAACTGCCGCGGGTGAACGGCACCTGTGACAGCGCCGCCGGGACGACGATAATCGCCGCCAGCTGTTCGAGGACGGCGCGCCGTCCGGCGTCGATGCCCCCGCTGTCGTCGTCGGCCTGCCCCGTCTCGTCACTGCCGGTCACCGCGTCCGGTCGCTTCGCCATCTCCACTGGCTCGTCCGCCGATAGCGTATCGAGCGTCCCGAAGCCGAGCGTCGCCGCGATTCCGACCACGCCCAGCAGCGTCGTCACCACGCCGGCGTCTGTCGTCAGGGCGAAGAACGCGAGCGCCGTGCCGGCCGCCACCGTCGCCGTCACGTACCAGCGCCGCAGGGCGAAGTACCACGTCAGAAACACCGGTGCCGGCGCGAACGACAGCACCCACAGCCTGACCTCGGCTATCTGCAGCAGCGACCGCCCGGTCAGCAGGGCGGCGGTGTCGGCCAGCAGCTCCGTCACCGCCGGGTCCGTCGAGAGGTTCAGGACGTACGCGCCGAGCCCGCCGGCGAACAGCACCGCGCCGACACCGACCGCGACCGTCGGCCCGAGCACGCGGGCAAGCAGCGTCGCGCCGACGAGCGAGAGCGCGGTGAGCGCCAGAAACAGGGTCGGGTCGCCGACCACGTCGCTGAGATAGAACATCGTCCGCAGCGGCGCGCCGATAGCCAGCGCCGCCGCAAGCAGCGCCAGCAGCCGGGACCCGCTCCAGGGGAGCCGCTCGCGGACCACGGCGGCGCTCATCCGTTCACCTCGCCCGCGAGGGGGTTGTCCCGACTGGCGGTCACGTCAGCGAAAGACTGGCGGCGGCCGTCGACCGACACCGCGACGCCGTCGCCGGTGGCCGTCACCACCACGTCAGCGTCGTCCACCCTGTCGGTCCGCCCCGCCTCGGCCCGGGCCAGCAGTTCGAGCAGCCGGGTCCGGTGGGTGTCGCCGTACCCCTGTTCGACCGCGCCGTTCGGGACGGCGAGTTCGACCGCGAGACCACTTTCCAGCGCGGCCATCGCGATGGTCGCCGCCGCGGCGGCCATCTCGTCGGCGTGGCCCCGCCCGGCCTCCGCGGCGACGAGCAGATCCCTGTCGCTTCGGCTGTCAGTGAACTCCTTGACCAGCAGGTCCTCGCGCTTGGCGCTGGATTTCCAGTGGACGTCGCGTAAGGAGTCGCCACTGACGTACTCCCGCAGGCGGTCAAACGACTGCCGGTCCTCGCTCTCCGGCGTGAACGTCCGCGCGAACGCGTCCGTCCCGCCCAGCCGGTAGACGGGCGGATACACCAGTACGTCGGTCCGACTCGCGATAGTGTACCGCTCCGCGACGAGCCCCAGCGCGTCCGTCACCGTCGCGTCGACGGGGCCGACCTGTTGCTCGCCCCGGGCCGCGTAGGTGACCTGGTAGCGCACCGTCGCCGGCAGGGACCTGGTGACCGTCGTCTCCCCCTCTAACCCCGCCGAGAGCCGGTCGGTGACCGTCGCGATGCCGCCCCCGTCGACGCGAAACTCCACGGCCTTCGTCTCGCCGGGGAATCCGCGGCGGAGCCGGCCCCGTTCGACGGTCGGCGCACCGCTCCAGCGAACCTGGACGGCGGCGGCGAACAGACCGACGAACAGCGGGCCGGCGACGGCGGTGAGCCCGGGCTGGCCGAACCTGGCACTGACCAGGAGGGCGGCGACGGCGACGGCGAGGACGGCGAAACCGCGTCGTGTCGGTCTCATTCGACGTGGACTGTAGCGAGCGCCTCCGCGACGAGTTCCCGGGCGTTCTGCTCGCTGCTCTCGGTCCGGATGCGGTGTGGGAGGACGACCGGCGCTTCCGTCTGGATGTCGTCGGGGATGACGTAGCTGCGGCCGTCGAGGACGGCCCGGGCCTGTGCCGCCCGGAGCAGCGAGATGCTCCCCCGCGGGCTGACGCCCAGTTGCGCGTTCTCCCGCGTGTACCGGGCCAGCCGGGTCGCGTACGAGCGGATGGGCTCCTCGACGGTCACATCGGCGACCGTCTCCCGAGCGACGGACAGCGCTTCGAGGGTGGCGACCGACGTGAGTTCCTCGATGGGATGTTGCCCCACGACGTCACCTAGCATCGCCGTCTCGGCGGCCTCGTCCGGATAGCCCAGGTGCAGTTTCATCATGAACCGGTCGAGTTCGGCCATCGGCAGGTCGTAGGCCCGGTTCTGCTCGACCGTGTTCTGCGTGGCGATGACGGTGAACGGCTGTGGAACGGGGTGGGTGGTCCCGTCGACGGACACCTGCTGTTCCTCCATCGCCTCCAGTAAGGCCGACTGGGTCTTCGGCGGTGCGCGGTTTATCTCGTCGCCGAGGACGACGTTGGCGAAGATGGGACCGGGCCGGAACTCGAACTCCTGTGTCTTCTGGTTGTAGATGTTGACGCCGGTCACGTCGGTCGGGAGGAGGTCCGGCGTGAACTGGACGCGCTTGAACTCGCCGTCGAAGGAGGCCGCGACGGAGCGGGCTAACATCGTCTTGCCGACGCCGGGGACGTCTTCAAGCAGAACGTGGCCGCGCCCCAGCAGTGCGATGACGATGTGCTCGATGGCGTCGTGTTGCCCGACGATGACCTGTTCGACGTTCTCGATCACCTGGTTGGCGACGCGTGTGGCGTCGCGGAGGGGGCTGTCCGACTGTTGGCCGCGTGAGGTATCAGTGTCTGTCATAGTCGCAATCTCGTGGGACGACGCCCTGGTCCGGGGACTGGTGGGGTATCCTGCCCCGTCGACCGGTAAGTGCCTTGTGTGGGTCGCCACATGCTCCGGGCCGTTCAGCTATGGCCGCGCCTAGGGCGTGAGCATATGTAACTCTGTGGATGAGTGAGAACGATACACATCCGATTGACGGCCGGTAGCGCGGTTCACCAGGACTTACAGGCCCCACAGACGAGATCGCCGCCCTGTATCCACCGCCGCTCGACGACCTCGCCACACTCGGCGCAGGCCGCCCCCTCGGGCGACCACGCGTACGTCGTCACGGCCGGCTCGACCGCGCCGGACGGGCGCTCCTCCTCGGTGTTGCTGTCGCCGCCATCCGCGTTGTCAGCGTCCTCGCTGTCACCGGCTGTCCCGTCGCCGCCCGCCTCGCCAGGAGTTGTCTCCCCGGCGACTGCTGTGCTGTCATCGTCTCCGCTTTCTTCGCCCTTACTGTCCGGCGTCGAAGCGTCGCGTCGCTCGTCGCCGCTATCGGTGTCCGCATCGAGAAAGTCCTCCAGCGAGGCGTCTTCGCCCATACGTCTTTGTTTTGCCCGCAGCCACAAAATACCCTCCCGGTCGTTTCATCCGTTTCCGTCCTGTGTTTTGTGCGCCCCCTCCGGTCCGCTATTCGGTGGCGACACCGACGGTCAGTAGCGTCCCCAGTTCCCGGTAGCGCTCGACCATCGCCTCGCGCGTCTCGAACTCGTCCGTGGGGAACGCGTCCGCCGCCGGAATCTCGACCTCGCGGTCGGGGATGGTGTCCTGTGTGGCCACGGCCAGGCCCGCCTCGCGGAACGCCTCGCGGTACTCCCGGGCGCTCCAGCGGGTCATCTCGATGTCGATGAACTCCTGCCACTCGTGGGAGTGGACGTTCTCTTCGTAATAGTTCACTGCGATATGCGCGGTTCCGCCCGGTCGCAACACCCGGGCAATCTCTTCGAGCGTGTGTGGCGGGTCGCTGGCGTAGTAGAACGCCTCCATCGAGAACACGTGGTCGACGCTGTCGGTCGCAAACGGCAGCGCGTCGAAGTCGCCACGCAGGAACCCGATGCCGTCGTCCTCGGTGTACTCGCGGGCGTTCCGCAGCATCTCCGGCGACCCGTCGAGCCCGTAGCAGGGGCCGGCGTCGTTGGTGTCCCGGAGCGCACGGAGCGCGTAGCCCGACCCCGTCCCGAGGTCGAGCACCGTATCGCCCGGTTCGACCGGCATCCGGGCGAGGACGTGCTTTGCGGTGTGCCAGTGCCGGTCCTCCATACCTCTGTCTTTGCCTTCGGCCGCCCACTCGTCGAACTCCTCGCGAACGCTCATAGCTCGTTCCAGTATCGGCAGGCCCAAAACCCTCGCTGTTCGACGGCAGCCGCCGCCCACCGGGAACGCAAACGCAAAGTAGGGCCACGCGAACGTTCAGGTAATGCAAGGACTCCTGTCGGAACTGCTCCAGAGCATCATCGACATGCCCGGCTGGTTCCTCGACGTCGCACTGAACGACCCGCTGGCGGCACTCATGCTCGCCGTCGGTGCCGTCATCACGACCGTCTCGGTCGCCTTCTTCGGGTATCTCTCGCTGGGGGCCGTGCTCTCGCTTTTCAGCGGCTCCGGCGGTCGAGGACCGCCCCAAGCAAATCAATAGCCGTCTCCACGTCCGGGCCGAGCGGCGATGCGAACACCACGCTGTCGGCGTGTTCCTCTAACGCCGCCGCGCGCTCTGCCACTGCCTCCGGTGTCCCGGCGATACAGAACGCATCCAGCATGGCCTCGGTCACCCCCTCGAAGGCCGCCGAGAACTCGCCGGCGGCGATCGCCTTCCCGATGTCCTCGGCGGCGTCGTGGTCGATACCGTGGCGGTCAAGCACCGGCGGCGGCGACCCCGCGGCGACGAACGCGACCGGCGGCCGGGCGGCCTCCCGCGCTTCGGATTCGTCCTCGGCGACCGAGACGCTGGCGTAGGCCGCGAGGTCGAACTCGCCGTACTCCGCTGGCCGCTCGTCGGCCATCTGTTCTACCTGCTCGCGTGCCCACGCGAGGTCCTTCGGATGCGCTCCGTTGTACAGCGCGCCATCGGCGTGTTTCGCTGCCATTCTGGTCATGTGCGGGCCCTGTGCACCGACGTACACCGGAATCTCGCCGACCTCGTAGTTCAGCCCGGCGTCGACCGCCTCGAACGTCCCGTCGTGGTCGACCCGCTCGCCCTCCCAGAGCTTCCGGGCGGTCGTGAACGTCTCGAGGACGCGTCGCAGCGCGTCGCCCTGGTCGAAGCCGAGGTTGCTGAGCGTCGACTTGTCCCCCGGCCCGATGCCGAAGACGGCACGCTCGCCGCTCAGTTCCTCCAGCGTCGCCACCCGCGAGGCCAGCGTCACCGGGTGTGTCTCGTAGGGGTTGGCGATGCCGGGGCCGAGCAGCATCTCGTCGGTCCGCTCGGCCATCGCCGACAGCGCCATGAACTGGTCGCGGTTGTTGTAGTGATGGCTGACGAAGACGGCGTCGAACGCGTTCGATTCGGCCTGTTCGGCAAACGAGGCGAGCTGGGCGACCGGGTGTTCCGGGGTGAGTTCAATCGCGTACATGTGACCACTCTCTGAGTGCTTGTCTGACAACGTCGTTCTCCGGGTCGCGGAACAGCTGCTCGCTGCCCGCGTGGTCGCCGAAGTCGAACCCGCGGACGACTGCGGCGGGTGTCCCGCCGTCGCCTTCGCCGGTGACGAGGTTGGCTGTGGCGGCGAGTTCGTCGACGACGGCTTGGACGGTGGCTTCGAGTTCGCGGCCGTCGCGGTCGTGTTCGCCCCGCCAGTCCCGTGAGGCGGGGAGGCCGGCCCAGCCCAGCGCGACGCCGCGCTGCCCGAGGCGGAACGGCCGGCCCGACGTATCGGTGACGATGACGCTGGGCTCGACGCCCGCCCGCTCGCGGATGCCGGCCCGGATTGTTTCGGCCGCTGCCGTCGGGTCCTCGGGGAGCAAGAGGAGGTCCGCACCGGGCACGTTCGAGCGGTCGATGCCCGCGTTGACCGTGATGTGCCCGAACTCCGTCACGCCGAGGATGAACGGGGCCTCGACCAGCACTTCCACGCACTCGTCGAGAATCGCCTGCGCCATCCGCGGGTCCTTCTCCTCGCCGGCGATGTCCTCGATGGTCGCCGCGATACGCTCGGCGCGCTCGCCTGGCTCGTACGACGACAGTGACGCCTGTCGCCCGTTGGCTTTGGAGACGATAGTGCTGGCGACACAGAGCACGTCGTCGTCCCGGAGGTCGGCCTGCTCGACGAGCAGTTCCGCCACGTCGTCGCCGGGACGGACCTCGGGCACCCCCTCGACCGCGAAGACTTCCATACCGCTTCTGGGGTCTCTGCGGGAAAAAGACCCGCGTTCGCTGCAAAGCCGGCCAACAGTGGCAACGGATGCCGGTACCTCCGGTGGCCCACGCGACAGGCCGCGTTACAGTTCGTGCTGGGTCACGCCGAGCGTGCCGTCCTCGACTGCCGCGGTCATCATGCTCGGTCGGTCAGCCGGCGACGCTCCCGTGACGCTGCCGGGGTTCAGGAGTCGCACGCCCTCGTAGACGGTATCCGTCAGCTCGTGGGTGTGACCGGCGACACCGACGGCCCCGCCGTCGGTTTCCTCCCGGACCGCAGCGGCGACGCGGTCCGCCCAGCCCCGCGGCGACCCGGTGCCGTGTGTCACGACGAACGTGACGCCCCCGAGTTCGACCGTCGCCCGGTCCGGCAGCCCGATCTGCGGGTCGATGTTGCCCGAGACGGCGGTCAGTGCCGACGCCATGTGGCGGATGTCAGCCAGCGCCCCCTTGCTGTCGAAGTCACCGGCGTGGATGACGTGGTCGGCGACCTCGATCCGCTCCCGGAACGACGGCGGGATCTCGTGTTCCCGGGACGGGATGTGCGAATCGCTGATGAGAGCGACATCCATACCAGCATGTCGTGCCGGCGTTCAAAAAGGGTTAGTGCCACGGAAACGGGTGCCGACTGCTCGTCCCAGCGGCGCTACTCTGTGGACGAAAACACGTCCCGCAGTCCGTCCAACTGCTCGACCAGTCGGTCGATTCCGTCGTTGATCGCTGCGACCCGCTCGTCGATGTTGTCGACCGGGACCGCTCCCTGTGGCGTCGGCTCGACGAGTTCGTCGTTTTCCAGCATCCGCAGCGAGTACCGTACTTTGTGTTTCGGGACGCCTGTCTCCTCGGCGAGGCGGACGATACCGATCGGTCCGCTCTCGATGACGGCTTCGAGGATCGACAGGTCCCGCCCCTCCTTCTCGATCTGATCTTCCAGTCGGTCCATTCCCATAGCAAATCGTATCTGTGCATTTACAGCCGTGACACATAAACGCCCCAGTTGCGGCACTGCGACTCGGGTTTGCACCCTTCCCGCTACGCGGCGTTAGGTCTGAACCGCCGGTCCCTACTCGTCCGAGACCGGCGTCCGTCGAAGCTCGTCGAGCTGGTCCCGGAGCTTGCTCAGCTCCGTCTCCAGCTCCTCGCGGCGGTCGATGAGCGCGCTCAGCTCCTCCGTGTTGACCGAGTAGTCGTTGTCCATCGCCACGTCCAGGGCGTCGGTCGTCGCGCCCGTGAGGTCGGACGCGACCCGCAACACCTCGCTCGGTGTCCCGCGGGACTCGTATAGCTCCTGCTCGCCCGACAGCGGGCTGTAGGTCACCATCGGTGACTCGACACCGCGGTGGTAACTCACCGCGTAGCTCGTGTCCGTCACCGGATTGAGGCGGTCGTCCGCCCGCTCGGTCCGGACGATGTTGAACGGCTCGGACAGCGCGGGAAACGTGTCGGCGAGGTCACGGAGCCGGTCCGCGGCGGTCACGTCAAGCTGGGCCTCCACGTCGCCGAAGAACTGCCGCGAGTTGGTGAGGCTGAACGCGACGGTGTAAAACACCGACTCGTCGCTGTCGGCCAGATTGCGGACCCGGTCGCGGACCTCCCCGTGACGGCCCTCGATAGTGAGCATCTCCAGTTCCTCAAGCAGCGCCCGGACGCCCTCCTCGCGTTCGAGGAACGCCTCGACGATCGCGCCGGGCATCTCCTCGCCATCCACGTCCTCCATGGCCCCTCTTTTGGGGGGCCTCGTAAACAGTTTGTCGCTGGCAGGTGCTTCCCGGCACGTCTTACAAGCAACACAAAACATATGCCAGCCCGGGTAAAGCGATAGCACGTCCGACCCCGGTGGACGGACACTATGACAGGCCACGGGGGGTGTCCCCCGGACGTCTGCTTCTGTGCTGCTCTTGTGATATCAGTATGTGCCGTATTATCGTCCGGTATACGGTGTTTACTACCCGCTCGACAGTCAGTAAAACGTGCCAGAAACCCCTTTTTGATGTTTCCTCCAAGTCGCAATCGATTGGCGACCAGACGCCTCGCCGGGGAGTTGTGTTAGAGAGACAGCGTCAGAGGGTGGGATTTGAACCGGCGCCAGACGTGCTCTGCCTTCGGTCGCTGTGTGCGACTGGCAGGGCTCGAATCCCTTGCAGTCCCGCAGCGAACGCAGAACGCGGCGCGACGAAACACGCCGCTTAACGATTTAATTTCGGAGAAACGCCCGGAGCGGGATTTGAACCAAAGGAAGACGGTCGCCTCACTCCGTTCGGCGCTGCGACTTCCAGGGTTCGTACGTGTTTAGCTCCGATGAATTTCGCCACCGCTTCGTAGCAGGCGACCAATCGAGGGGATATGCATCTTCAGCAAGGGCTGATTGAGTTTCTCCAGGGATGGTCTCCGCTCGGAGACCATCCCGGTGACCCTGCTGAGGTAACACCGAGGTGGTCATAGTGGATTGGGATGACCTCAGCAAAGACGAACTTCTCTCGCGGTTTCTCCAGATGGAAGAGCGAATCAACGATCTGGAAAAGAAGCTTGAGGAGAAGGATGAACGGATCGAAGAACTCGAAACACGCCTTCGCAAATACGAGAATCCACATACACCGCCTAGTAAGCGACGGTCGGGGACTGACGAGTCCCCGACCTCGCAAGACGACGAAGACGACGATGTCAGAACGGACGGCGGCACTCCTGGACGAAAGGATGGTCACGACCCGGAGTGGCGCTCTACGGCTGATCCGGGCGAAGAAGTTGAGGTCACCTGTGACTGCTGTCCAGAGTGTGGCCAACACTTCGACGAGTCGGTGGGCGTCAGCCCCCGACTCGTCGAGGAGATACCAGATCCACAGCCGCCAGAAATCACTCAGTATAACCGCCACTGCTACCAGTGCGACTCCTGTGGAACCGAGACAGTCGCTACACACCCCGACTGCCCCGATGAGGGGCAGTTCGGGGTGAACGTTATCGCTCAATCAGCACTGTCGAGGTACGATTACCGCCTGCCCTACCGGAAGATTGCAGACCGTTTCGAGCAGTTGCACGGACTGGAGTTGTCAGGCGCGTCCGCATGGCACGCGACCGAGCGCGCTGCGCGCGCCGGTCGCTGTGAATACGAACAGATTCGCCGTCAAATCCAGCAGGCTGACGTTGTTCATATCGATGAGACAGGAATCAAGCGGGACGGCGAACAAGCATGGATCTGGACGTTCACCACCGGGAACCACACGCTGTACGCGGTTAGAGAGAGTCGTGGAAGCGATGTTCCCGCGGAAGTCCTCGGCGAGGACTTCGCGGGAACGGTCATCTGTGATGGGTGGACGGCCTATCCAGCCTTCAGCGACAATCTCCAACGGTGTTGGGCACATATTCTGCGAGAGGCTGAAGATGCCGCTGAAAAGCAGCCAGAAGGCAAACCGATTTACGACTCTCTCAAGCAGTTGTACGTCGCTCTCCAGACCCGGCTGGAGAGCGACTTGACCATTCGTGAGCGAGCAGAACTCCAGCGTGTTGCACGGAGAGAGCTTGAGTCGTTGATTGAGCGCTCAGTTCCCGACGGACCAGTGGCAACACTCATCAGAAAAATCGAAGGTGGCCTCGACCACTGGCTCACCTTCGTCGGTGAGCCAGCGGTCTCTCCGACGAACAATGCCGCGGAAAACGCGCTCCGTGAACCGGTAGTTCTCCGGAAACTTATCGGAACACTCCGCAACGACCGCGGGATGTTCGTTCATGAGACGGTGCTGTCCCTGCTGGCGACGTGGCGCCAGCAGGGACGCAATCCTTACGACGAACTCAAGCGAGTTTCCCGAAACAACGACATGATTTCACGAGACCAGGCTGTGCCGGCCGTTGAGACATCGGGGTAAACACGTACCAGGGTTCAAATCCCTCACAGCCATTCACTGCATAGAGCGATAGCGACGCGATGAAACGCGTCGCTTGTCGATTTGAATTCAGAGAAACGCCCGGAGCGGGATTTGAACCCGCGTCACGACCGTGACAGGGTCGTATGATGGGCCACTACACCATCCGGGCACCTTGCTGCATTTCTTCGTATCCCGGTGTTGGTATTAAGACTTTCCAAAGAAAGGCGCCCTGGGATGAATGCACGTGACGGGACCCAAAGTTCTATGTCCGGCCTGATTCATGTGGTTGGTAGGAGCAAACACGCCCGCAGTCCACGTGAGTGGGCGGGTCCGATAGCCACGGCAGAGCGACTTGGCAAGTGTTATATGCACCCCGGCGGTATGGCCCTGTAGTATCTCGTGACAGCCACCTTCTCCAGCAGCAGGCCAAACGCACACGCACACACATGGTAGATGTAAGTCAACACGACCTCGTCCCAGACCACAGTGTCGTCGACGAGGACGACCTCGAAGCAGTACTCACGGAGTATGAAATCAAGAAGACGGACCTTCCGAAGATCAAGCGCACCGACAAGGCGCTGCCCGACGATGCCGAAGTCGGTGACGTGGTTCGGATCGTCCGCGACTCCAGAACGACGGATGAAGCCGTCGTGTACCGACTGGTGGTAGAATAATGGACACACAAGACCGCCGCGCTATATCGCGTGAATATTTCGCCAAGGAACGGCTCGCCGAACACCACTTCCGCTCGTTTAACGCCTTCCTCGACCGGGGGATGCAGCAGGTCGTCGACGAGAAAGAGACCATCGAGACCGATATCGGTGACAAGGAAGGGCAGGAACCGGTGTGGGTCGAACTGGGCGACGTTCGCGTCGTCACCCCGCGGGTCCGCGAGGCCGACGGTAGCGAGGAACTGCTGTACCCGCAGGAAGCCCGGCTTCGGAACATCACCTACTCCGCGCCGGTGTTCATGGAGATGGCCATCGTCCGCGGTGGCGAGGAGGAACCGGAGGAAGTCGTCGACCGGACCGAGACCAAGATCGGGCGGATGCCCATCATGGTCGGTTCGAACAAGTGCAACATCGCGGGCTTCAGCGACGAGGAGCTCATCGACATCGGCGAGGACCCCGCAGACCCCGGTGGCTACTTCTGTGTCAACGGCTCCGAGCGGGTGCTGATGACCAGCGAGGACCTCGCCCCGAACAAGATTCTGGCCGAGTACGACACCAAGTACGGCGACGAGGTGCAGGTCGCCAAGACGTTCTCCCAGCGCCGGGGCTACCGCGCGCTGGTGCTGTGTGAACGGACGCGAGACGGGCTGCTCGAAGTCTCGTTCCCCTCTGTCTCGGGCAGCATCGACTTCGTGACGCTGGTCCGTGCGCTCGGGCTCGAATCGGACGAGGAGATCGTCCACCGCGTCAGCGAGGACCCGGAGATCGTGAAGTTCATGCTGGAGAACTTAGAGGAGGCCGAGGTCCAGACGACCGAGGAAGCCATCGAGACGCTGGGCAAGCGTGTCGCCTCCGGGCAGGGCAAGAACTACCAGCTCAAACGGGCCAACTACGTCATCGACCGCTATCTCCTCCCGCACCTGCACGAGGAGGGCGTCGAGGAAGAGGAAGTCCGTATCAACAAGGCGTTTTACCTCTGCCGGATGGCCGAAGCGTGTTTCGAACTGGCACTCGAACGACGCGAATCCGACGACAAGGACCACTACGCCAACAAGCGGCTGAAGGTCAGCGGCGACCTGATGACCGACCTGTTCCGGACGGCGCTGAACAAGCTCGCCCGGGACGTGAAGTACCAGCTGGAACGGGCCAACATGCGGAACCGCCAGCTGTCCGTCTCGACGGTCGTTCGCTCGGACGTGCTGACCGAGCGGCTCGAACACCCGATTGCGACGGGGAACTGGGTCGGCGGCCGCTCCGGCGTGAGCCAGCTGGTCGACCGGACCGACTTCATGGGGGTGCTGTCACACCTCCGACGACTGCGCTCGCCGCTCAGTCGCTCCCAGCCTCACTTCGAGGCACGGGACCTGCACGCGACCCAGTGGGGTCGCATCTGTCCCTCCGAGACGCCTGAAGGCCCCAACTGTGGGCTGGTGAAGAACTTCGCCCAGGCGATGGAGCTGTCACAGGACGTGTCGGACCCACAGGGTCTCAAACAGGAACTCGCAGAGATGGGGGTCCAGGGCATCCCCGGTATCGAATCGATCGAACAGCAGCCCGCGGACGATTAACATGAGTCAGGGACGCGAAGCCAAAGTATACGTAAACGGTAGTCTGGTCGGCACACACCCCGACCCGGAACAGCTCGCAGAACAGGTACGACAGGCACGACGACGGGGGGACGTCTCCCAGATGGTCAACGTCTCGGTCAAGAACCGGACCGGAGAGGTCATCATCAACGCCGACGCCGGCCGTGCCCGCCGCCCGCTGCTGGTGGTCGAGGACGGCGAGCCGCTGATGACCGACGAGGAGGTCGAGCAGGTCAAAAACGACGAGCTCGAGTTCGAGGAACTCGTCGAGCGCGGCCTCGTCGAGTTCATCGACGCCGAGGAGGAGGAGGACATCCTGGTCGGGGTCAGCGAGGACGAACTCACCGAGAACCACACGCACCTGGAAGTCGACCCGCAGCTGATGTTCGGTATCGGTGCCGGGATGATTCCCTACCCCGAACACAACGCCTCGCCCCGGATCACGATGGGGTCGGGGATGATCAAGCAGTCGCTGGGCCTGCCGTCGGCGAACTACCGCATCCGCCCGGACACGCGCCAGCACCTGCTGCACTACCCGCAGCTGTCGATGGTCAAGACCCAGACCACCGAACAGATCGGCTACGACGACCGCCCCGCGGCACAGAACTTCGTCGTCGCCGTCATGAGCTACGAGGGGTTCAACATCGAGGACGCGCTGGTCATGAACCAGGGGTCGGTCGACCGCGCGCTCGCCCGTTCGCACTTCTTCCGCACGTACGAGGGCGAGGAGCGACGCTATCCCGGCGGTCAGGAGGACCGCTTCGAGATGCCCGACGACGAGGTGCGGGGCGCTCGCGGCGAGGAAGCGTACACGCACCTCGACGACGACGGCCTCGTCAACCCCGAGACGAAGGTCGGCGAGAACGCCGTCCTGCTGGGCAAGACCAGCCCGCCCCGGTTCCTCGAAGAGCCGGACGACATGGGCGGCCTCTCGCCCCAGAAGCGCCGGGAGACGAGCGTGACGATGCGCTCGGGCGAATCCGGCGTCGTTGACACGGTCACGCTGATGGAAGGCGAGGACGGCTCGAAGCTCTCGAAGGTGTCGGTGCGTGACGAACGCATCCCCGAGCTCGGGGACAAGTTCGCCAGTCGGCACGGCCAGAAGGGCGTCGTCGGCCACATCGCCCCCCAGGAGGACATGCCCTTCACCGAGGAGGGCGTCGTCCCGGACCTCATCATCAATCCGCACGCGCTGCCGTCGCGGATGACCGTCGGCCACATCCTCGAGATGATCGGCGGGAAGGTCGGCGCACTCGAAGGCCGTCGCGTCGACGGCACCGCCTTCACCGGCGAGGACGAGGAGGAGCTCCGTGGTTCGCTCGAAGACCACGGCTTCGATTCGTCGGGCAAGGAGACGATGTACTCCGGTGTCACCGGCGAGAAGATCGACGCCGAGATCTTCGTCGGCGACATTTTCTACCAGAAGCTGTATCACATGGTGTCGAACAAGCTGCACGCCCGTTCGCGCGGGCCGGTGCAGGTACTCACCCGCCAGCCAACCGAGGGGCGCGCCCGCGAGGGTGGCCTGCGCGTGGGTGAGATGGAGCGGGACGTGCTCATCGGGCACGGTGCGGCGATGGCGCTCAAGGAGCGCCTGCTCGATGAGTCCGACCGCGAGTGGATCAACGTCTGCGGGCAGTGTGGGATGACCGCCGTCGAGAACGTCGAGCAACGGCGCATCTACTGCCCGAACTGCGAGGAGGAGACAGACATCCACGAGGTCGAGATGTCCTACGCGTTCAAGCTCCTGCTCGATGAGATGAAGGCGCTCGGAATCGCCCCGCGGATCGAACTGGAGGACGCAGTATGAGCTCACAACAGACACCCCAGGAGATCGGACAGCTCAGCTTCGGGCTGATGGACCCAGAGGAGTACCGGGAGATGTCGGCCACAAAAGTGATCACGGCCGACACGTACGACGACGACGGTTTCCCCATCGACATGGGGCTGATGGACCCGCGACTCGGAGTCATCGACCCCGGCCTGGAGTGCAAGACCTGCGGGAAACACAGCGGGTCGTGTAACGGCCACTTCGGCCACATCGAACTGGCCGCGCCGGTCATCCACGTCGGATTCGCGAAGCTCATCCGCCGACTCCTGCGCGGGACCTGCCGGGAGTGCTCCCGGCTCTGTCTCGACGAGCACGAGCGCGAGGAGTTCGCCGACCGACTGACGCGGACCCAGGACCTCGGTCGGGACCTCAACGACGTGACCAAGGCCGCCATCCGGCAGGCCCGCAAGAAGGACCGCTGTCCGTTCTGCGGCGAGAAGCAGTACGACATCAAACACGAGAAGCCGACCACCTACTACGAAGTGCAGGACGTCCTCGCCTCGGACTACCCCGAGCGGATCGCCGCCGCGATGGAAGAGGCAGAGGACCCCATCTCGCCCATCGAGCTCTCCGAAGAGACCGGCATCGACAGCAGCCGCGTCCAGGAGATTCTCAGCGGCGAGTTCCGCCCGCGCCAGGAGGACCGCCGCGCCCTGGAGAAGGCGCTGTCGGTCGACCTGACCGAGGAGGACATGAACAAGCTGATGCCAAGCGACATCCGGGACTGGTTCGAGGACATCCCGGACGAGGACATCGAAGTGCTGGGCATGAAGCCGGACCGCTCCCGACCGGAGTGGATGATTCTGACGGTGCTGCCGGTGCCGCCGGTCACCGCCCGCCCCTCGATTACGCTTGACAACGGCCAGCGCTCCGAGGACGACCTCACCCACAAGCTCGTGGACATCATCCGCATCAACCAGCGGTTCATGGAGAACCGCGAGGCCGGTGCGCCACAGCTGATTATCGAGGACCTCTGGGAACTGCTGCAGTACCACGTCACCACCTTCATGGACAACGAGATCTCGGGGACGCCGCCGGCGCGACACCGATCGGGCCGGCCGCTGAAGACCCTCTCCCAGCGGCTGAAGGGCAAGGAGGGGCGGTTCCGTGGGTCGCTGTCCGGGAAGCGCGTGAACTTCTCCGCCCGGACCGTCATCTCGCCGGACCCGACGCTCTCGCTGAACGAGGTCGGCGTCCCGGACCGGGTCGCCAAGGAGATGACCCAGACGATGAACGTCACCGACCGGAACCTGGCGGAGGCCCGCCGCTACGTCTCTAACGGGCCTGAAGCCCACCCCGGCGCCAACTACGTCAAGCGGCCCGACGGCCGCCGGCTGAAGGTGACCGAGAAGAACTGCGAGGAACTCGCAGAGAAGGTCGAACCGGAGTGGGAGGTGTCCCGCCATCTGGTCGACGGCGACATCATCATCTTCAACCGCCAGCCGTCGCTGCACCGGATGTCCATCATGGCCCACGAGGTCGTCGTGATGCCGTACAAGACGTTCCGGCTGAACACGACGGTCTGTCCGCCGTACAACGCTGACTTCGACGGGGACGAGATGAACATGCACGCCCTGCAAAACGAGGAGGCCCGGGCCGAGGCCCGCGTCCTCATGCGCGTGCAGGAACAGATGCTCTCCCCGCGCTTCGGCGAGAACATCATCGGCGCGATTCAGGACCACATCAGCGGGACCTACCTGCTGACCCACACCAATCCGAAGTTCAACGAGACGCAGGCGCTGGACCTGCTCCGGGCGACCCGCATCGACGAACTGCCCGAGGCGGACGGCGTCGACGAGGACGACGAGGAGTACTGGACCGGCCGCTCGCTGTTCTCCGAGCTGCTGCCCGAGGACCTGAACCTGGAGTTCACGTCTTCGGCTGGCGACACCGTCGTCGTCGAGGACGGCCAGATGACCGGCGGCACCATCGACGAGGACGCCGTCGGGGCCTTCGGCGGCGAAATCGTCGACACGATCGCAAAGGAGTACTCGCGGACCCGCGCCCGGATTCTCGTCAACGAGGTCTCGGCGCTGGCGATGCGGTCGATCATGCACTTCGGGTTCTCCATCAGCATCGACGACGAGTCCATCCCACGGGCGGCCGAAGAGCAGATCAACGACGCTATCGACAGCGCGTACGACCGCGTCGAGGAGCTCATCGAGACCTACGACCGCGGCGAGCTCGAATCCCTGCCCGGTCGGACCGTCGACGAGACGCTGGAGATGAAGATCATGCAGACGCTGGGCAAGGCCCGTGACTCCGCCGGTGACATCGCCGAGGACCACTTCGGCGAGGACAACCCGGCCGTCATCATGGCCGAGTCCGGTGCGCGTGGGTCGATGCTGAACCTGACCCAGATGGCCGGCTGTGTCGGCCAGCAGGCAGTCCGTGGCGAACGGATCAACCGCGGCTACGAGAACCGCACGCTCAGCCACTTCGAGGAGAACGACCTGTCGGCGGACGCCCACGGCTTCGTGGAGGCCTCGTACCGCTCCGGGCTCGGCCCGAAGGAGTTCTTCTTCCACGCGATGGGTGGCCGCGAGGGGCTGGTCGACACGGCCGTCCGGACGTCGAAGTCCGGCTACCTCCAGCGCCGGCTCATCAACGCCCTGTCCGAACTCGAAACGCAGTACGACGGCACCGTCCGGGACACCTCGGACACTATCGTCCAGTTCGAGTTCGGTGAGGACGGCACGTCGCCGGTCGACGTGTCCTCGAACCAGGAGGGCGACATCGTCGACGTCGAGCAGATCGCCGACAGCGTCCTGAACGAGGAGTTCGAGAGCGAGAAGCAAAAAGAGAGCTTCCTCGGCACGCGGACCGAGCGGACCAACCTCTCGGAGCACGCGGACGACTGGTGGATGGCCGAGGGTGACGACTAACAATGACAGCAAACGACGTATCAGCAGACATCGAGGCCGTCGTCGAGGACACCGAACTGCCGCGACGGCTGAAAGACGAAGTGTACAGCACCATCGACGAACGGGGCGTCGGCGTCGACGACGCCGACCGCATCGCCAAGGCCGTCGAGTCCCGCTACCTCGACACTCGCGTCGACCCGCTTGACCCGGTCGGGACCGTCTCGGCCCAGTCTATCGGCGAACCGGGAACGCAGATGACGATGAACACGTTCCACTACGCGGGGGTCGCCGAGATCGACGTGACCCAGGGCCTGCCACGGCTCATCGAGCTGGTGGACGCCCGGAAGACGCCGGACACGCCGATGATGACGGTCCACCTCGACGAGGAGTACGCCACGGACCGCGAGCGCGCCCACGAGGTCGTCTGGAAGATCGAGGCGACGCGCATCCTCGCGCTGGGTGACATCTCGACGAACGTCGCGGACATGCTCGTCGAGATCGACCTCAACGAGGACACGCTGCTGGAGCGGTGGCCGACGGTCAGCGACACGGACGCCATCGCCGAGGAGATCGCAGAGACCATCGAGTCGAACCTCGGCGTCTCGACCCGACAGGCCGGCACGGTCATCGAGTTCGGCCCGGAGGAACCCAGCTACCGCGACCTGCTGCAACTGGTCGAGGAGCTGCGGGAGATCGTCTTCAAGGGCATCGAGGAGATCACCCGCGTCGTTATCCGCAAAGAGGAGACCGACAACGGCGAGGAGTTCGTCCTCTACACCGAGGGGTCGGACTTCGGCGAGGTGCTCGATATCGAGGGCGTCGACGCCTCCCGGACGACGTGTAACAACATCCACGAGATCTACCGGGAACTCGGCGTCGAAGCGGCCCGCGAGACACTCATCAACGAGACGATGAACACGCTCGAAGAGCAGGGCCTGGACGACGTGAACGTCCGGCATCTGATGCTCGTCGCGGACATCATGACCAACGAGGGGACCATCGAGTCCATCGGCCGCCACGGTATCTCCGGCTCGAAGGACTCCGTGCTCGCCCGCGCAGCCTTCGAGGTGACGGTCAATCACCTGCTCGACGCCGCCATCCACGGCGAGGTCGACGAACTCGACGGCGTCACGGAGAACGTCATCGTCGGCAAACCGATCAAACTGGGCACCGGCGACGTCAACCTTCGGATGGGTACGACCCAGGACTGATGCGGGTCGAACTCTCGGACGAAGCGCGTCGACTGGTCGCCCTCTTCGAGGACGAGGCAGCCGTCACCGTCCGGGATTGCGTCGTCGACGAGGACCACGACCAGGTGGTGTATCTGGTCAAGCGCGGCGAGATGGCCGACGCCATCGGCCCGGGCGGCCAGACGGTCGAGCGCGTCGAGGAGCGCCTCGGTCGCGAGGTCAAACTCGTCGAAGCCGCCGAGACGGCCGAGGACTTCGTGGCCAACGCGCTCGCACCGGCCGCAGTCTACAACGTCACCGTCTCGCAGAACGACGACACCGTCGCGTACGTCGAGGTGGCACAGGAGGACCGCGGGGCCGCCATCGGCCGTGAAGGCCGGAACATCGACGCCGCCCGACAGCTGGCGAAGCGCCACTTCGACATCGACGGTATCGAACTGACCTGAGCGGGGCGCCCCGCTCGCATCGGCTTCTCTGAAACCTCACCGGAGAGCGACTGCGCTCGGGCCGGTTCGTGTCCGGTCTCGGCAGGGCGTCCCCGACAGTCGGTCTCAGTCGTCGTCCGCCGAGACGTCCGACGCGTCGTGTTCGTACACCTCGGTGTCGCTGTGCGTCGCTCCGGTGTCGCCGTGTGTCGGCCCGCGTTCGACATCGAACGTCCGGAGGAGTTCGCTGAGGTCGCCGGCCTGGTCGAGAGCGTTGCGGAAGTGCCGCTGTGATGGGTTGGGCTTCACACGTCGCCTGGACCGCCGTCGCTGAGTGCTTTGTCACCGCCGCTGTAAACCCAGTCCTCGCGCTATCGTAGGCAATTCCGTAACGGGTTTGATCCCCGTCTGTGACACAGAACGCCACACACGCCGGCGCTACCGGCTGAGTCCGAAAGAGGAGTCTTAAGTACCTCCGAAAGGTACCAGTGCCTACTATGGCGAACGGCAAGTACGCCGCGCGCAAGCTCAAGAAGGACCGCCAGAAGCACCGGTGGTCCGACACTGACTACGCGCGTCGCGAACGCGGCCTGGGCAAGAAGTCCGACCCGCTCGAGGGTGCGCCCCAGGGACGAGGTATCGTACTGGAGAAAGTCGGAATCGAGGCCAAACAGCCCAACTCCGCGATCCGGAAGTGTGTCCGCGTCCAGCTCATCAAGAACGGCAAGCAGGTCACCGCGTTCTGTCCCGGTGACGGCGCTATCTCTTTCATCGACGAGCACGACGAGGTCACGATCGCGGGTATCGGCGGGGCGAAGGGCCGCGCGATGGGCGACCTCTCCGGTGTCAACTACAAGGTCGAGAAGGTCAACGGCGTCTCTCTCATCGAACTCGTTCGCGGGAACGCGGAGAAACCGGTCCGATAACCATGAGTGCCGAAGACACATCTGAGGCTGACGCGGCTGAGGAAAGCGAGCCGGAGACGGCCCGCGCGAAGCTGTTCGGCGAGTGGACGGTTACGGACATCGAGTACACCGACCCCTCGACCGAACGGTACATCACTGTCACGCCGATCGCCCACACGATGGGGCGTCACGCGGACAAGCAGTTCAAGAAAAGCGAGATCAGCATCGTCGAGCGGCTCATCAACCGCCTGATGCAGACCGACGAGAACACCGGCAAGAAGCAGCTTGCCACCTCCATCGTCACCGAGGCGTTCGAGATCGTTCACGAGCGCACCGACGAGAACCCGATTCAGGTGCTCGTCAGTGCCGTCGAGAACAGCGCCCCCCGGGAGGAGACCGTCCGCCTGAAATACGGCGGTATCTCGGTCCCGAAGGCCGTCGACGTCGCGCCCCAGCGCCGCGTCGACCAGGCCCTGAAGTTCCTCGCCGAGGGCGTCTACGGTGGCTCGTTCAAGACCACCACGAGCGCCGCCGAGGCGCTCGCACAGCAGCTCGTCGGCGCTGCCAACGACGACGTCCAGACCTACGCGGTCAACCAGAAAGAAGAGAAAGAACGCGTCGCGGCCGCCGCTCGCTAAGCCGGCTGTCTCCGACATCTTTATTCTTCCATACTCGGCAGTGGAATCTGTGCGAACACCGAGCCGAGACGGCGGGTCTCGCCGCCAGTACCTCGCTGCGCTCGCCGGTATCGGGGCGACCGGACTGGCCGGCTGTCGCAGCGAGCCCGGGACGCGGACCGATTCCTCGGACCCGAAATCCACAGTTACAACGACGGCAGGCCCGGCTCGGACGCTGGACCGCTACGACGTGTCCCTCAGCGACGACCGGGCGCAGTCGCCCGACACCGACTGGGCGGCCCCGACCACGGCGCCGACTGACACGCCGCTGGCGACGGAGGCACTCATCGAGGACCTGGAAATCCCGTGGGACCTCTCGTTTGCCGCCGACGGAACGCTGTTTCTCACCGAGCGGGTCGGTCGGGTCCTCTCGTTTGCGGACGGGACCGTCCGGACGGTCGCCGAACCGCCCGCGGCCATCGACGCGGAATCGAGCGACGACGGCTGGTGGGTGACCGGCGGCGAGGGCGGCACGCTCGGCGTCGCCGCACACCCGACCTACCCCGACCCGCCGGTGGTGTACGTCTACTACACGACGACGACCGACGACGAGCGGTTCAATCGGGTCGTCGCCATGGACGTGTCGGCCGAGGACCCGGCCGCCACCGAGTCGGTCGTCGTCGACGGGATTCCGGGAAGCAAGATACACAACGGCGGCCGGCTCACCTTCGGCCCGGAAAACCACCTCTGGATTACGACCGGTGACGCCGGCGTCGGCGACCTCGCCGCGGACCTCGACTCGCTCGGCGGGAAGGTCCTTCGCGTGACGCCCGCGGGCGACCCCGCGCCCGGCAACCCGGACCTGGGCGGGGACCCGCGGGTGTTCACCTACGGCCACCGGAACCCACAGGGGCTGGCCTGGCTCCCGGACGGGACGCTCGTCGCCTCCGAACACGGCCCAACGGGGCGGGACGAACTCAACCGCCTCGTGGCCGGCGGCAACTACGGGTGGCCCGACACCCGCGAGCACGGGGCGTACCTCGACGCCGACCCCGAGGTCCGCCGCCCGCTCGCCAACACTGGCACCACCGGCGGCTGGGCACCCTCCGGCTCGTTGTTCTACACCGGCGACGCCGTTCCGTCGCTGCGGAACCGGCTGCTCACCGGCGGGCTGAAAGGGCAGACGCTCCTCGTGACGACGCTGACCCCGGCCGGCGAAGACACCCCACCGGCCGAGGACGCCGAGGTGTACGACGCCGACTGGACCGACGACGCCTACACCGCGACGACCCACTCCCTGCTGACCGACGAACTCGGTCGCATCCGCCACGTCGAGCAGGGGCCCGACGGCGGGCTGTACCTCGTCACGTCGAACCGCGACGGGCGCGCCGGCGACGGGTTCCCGCGGGAGCGCGACGACGTGCTCGTCCGCGTCGTGCCGGCCGAGTGAGCGGCCGGGACGCGTTCTGTGAACCACGGGCTATATTTTGGTTGACGAGAGAGGGTGACCCATGGCAACAGAGCAATCCGTCGACCTCGTCGACGACGAGACCGTCGGCTGGTTCACCAAGGCGGTGCTGATTGCGGCGCTGACCGCGGCGCTCGCACAGATATCGATCCCGCTCCCGGGGACGCTGCCGCCGTTCTCGCTGCAGCCGTTCGGGATGTTCTTCGCCGGCCTGGTGCTGGGGCCGCTGTGGGGCGGTCTCGCCCTGCTGTTGTACCTGCTGGTCGGTATCGCCGGCGCGCCGGTGTTCTCGAACGCGAACGCGGGACTGGGCTATGTCATCGCCGGCCAGGGGACCGGTGGCTTCCTCGTCGGCTTCCTGGTCGGTGCGGTCGTCGCCGGCGCTATCGCCCACCGGCGCACGACGCCGCGGCCGGTCGCCGACCTCTCGGTCCCGGTGCAGGTCGTCGCACTCGCCGCAGCGGTCGTCGTCGTCTACGCCATCGGCGTTCCGTGGCTGGCGGTGGTGACCGGCCTGCCGTTCGCTCGCGCCGCGGCCGTGATGGCCCCGTACGTGCCGCTTGACCTCCTGAAGCTCGGTATCGCGGTCGCCGTCGTGCAGGGCGGGTACCTCGCCAGTCGATGATTGCAGTCGACGACCTTCGCTACCGGTACGGCGACGTCGATGTCCTCGACGGGGTGACGCTGTCGATACCCGACGGCCAGTACTGCCTGCTCGTCGGGCCCAACGGGAGCGGCAAGACGACGCTCGTCCGGCACCTCAACGCCCTGCTGACCCCGGAGGCCGGGACCGTCACCGTCGACGGTACGGACGTGACAGACGACCCCGTCGTCGCCCGGACGCGAATCGGGATGGTGTTCCAGCACCCCCGCGACCAGTTCGTCGCCGCGACCGTGGCGGCTGACGTGGCCTTCGGCCCGGAGAACCTCGGGCTCGACAGGGAAGCGATTGACCGCCGTGTCGAAGCGGCGCTCGACGCCGTCGACCTCGACGGGGCCGGGGACAGGCGTATCGACGCCCTCTCGGGCGGTGAGCAGGCCCGCGTGGCCATCGCCGGGGCCCTCGCTATGGAGCCGGACTACCTCGTGCTCGACGAACCGCTCGTCGGGCTCGACTGGCCGGCCAGGGCGTCCGTCCTCGACCACCTCGACGCGCTGGCCGCCGACGGGACGGGCGTCATCGTCGTCACTCACGACCTCAGGGACCTCCACGAGCGGGCCGACCGCCTCGTCGCCTTACACGAGGGGCGGGTCGTCCTCGACGAGTCGCCGTCGGCGGCGCTCGATGCGCTCCCGGACCTCGGCGTCCGGGACCCGCGATGCTGAGCTACCGGCCCGGCTCGACGTTCGCCCATCGGCTGGACCCGCGGTCGAAGCTCCTGGTCCAGTTCGGGCTCGCCATCGCCGCGGTCGCTCACCCCACGCTGCCCTGGCTCGTCGGGACGACCGCGTTCGCGCTGGGCGCGCTCGCGGCGGCCCGGCTGTCGCCGCTGGCCGTCCTGCGCTCCTATCGGGTCGTCCTCGCGGTGCTGGCGCTGGCCCCGGTCGTCGCCGGCGTGGCGCTGGGCCCGCCGTGGTTCCGGGTCGACCCGGCGCTGCGCTCGGCCCTGCACGTCGGGCGCATCCTCCCGGTGTTGCTCGTCAGCGCCGCCTACCTCACGTCGACGCCGGTCCGGGACACGCGGGCGGCAGTCCAGCGCCTGATTCCGGGCAAGCCCGGCCGGATTCTGGGCGTCGGGATGGCCCTCGTCGTCCGGCTGTTCCCGCTCGTGCTCGCGGACGTTCGGGAGGTGCGTGACGCAATCAACGCCCGTGGGGGCGAGGCGCGCCCGCTGTGGAACCGTGCCGGGCTGCTCGCCGTCCGGTCCCTGGAACGCACGCTCGACCGCTCGGACCGGCTCTCGGTCGCCCTGCGGGCCCGCTGTTTCGCGTGGAACCCGACGCTCCCGCCGCTTGCCTTCGAGTGGCGCGACTACCCGGTGCTCGCCGTCGGTATCGCGCTGGCGGTGTCGCCGCTCGTTCCGATGTAGCGGCCGGGCCGCGGCTCCGCGCTATCACTCCACGATATCGACGCCGGTGAACTCGAACCGCGCGCCGCCGTCGCTTCCCTCGCCGACGGTCACCGTCCAGCCGTGGGCGTCGGCGATCTCCTCGACGATCCAGAGCCCGAACCCCGTCCCGGCGTCCGACGTCGAGTACCCGGTCTCGAACACGCGCGAGCGGTCCGCCTCGTCGATTCCGTCGCCGTCGTCTTCGACGTAGAAGCCGCCCTCGAGTTCCCCGACGGTGACTCTCACATCGTCGCCACCGTGTTCCACGCTGTCGTCGGCCCCCGGCCGACTGCTTGTGGAGCCATGCTCCACACTGTTGCTGAACAGGTTCTCGAGCAGTTGTTCTACTCTGCTCCTGTCGGCACGGACCACGGCGTCCGTCTCGACTGTGAGTTCGGCCCCGTCGGTCTCGACGTTGTGCCAGCTCTGTTCGGCCGTGTCCGCGAGCGCCACCACCTCGTCGACCTCCGACTGCTCGTCGTGTGCGGCCGCGAGGAGGTCGTCGATGAGCGTCCGCATCCGCTCCAGCGCATCGCTGGCGCTGTCGAGGTGGTCGCTGTCTCGCTCTCCCCTGGCCAGTTCGATGCGGCCCTCAGCGACAGACAGCGGGTTCCTGAGGTCGTGGCTGACGATGCTGGTGAACTCTTCGAGGCGCTCGTTCGTGTCCTCGAGTTCCTGCTCGCGTCGCTTGCGCTCGGTGATGTCGCGATCGATACCGATTGCCCGGACCGGCGTCCCGTCCTCGTCGGATTCGACGCGGCCCTTCGCCGCCATCCAGCGGACCTCGCCGTCGCGGATGATCCGGAACTCGGCCTCGTACGTCCCGGTCTCGGTCGCCGATTCGATGCGCCCCGCCACCTTCGACTGGTCCTCGGGGTGGACGAGTGACAGAAACTCCGCCAGCGTCTCGACGTCGGTGCCGTACAGCGTCTCGGCACAGGGGTAGTACGACAGGACGCCGGGCTCGAACTCGTGGTCCCAGACGACCGTATTGGTGGTCTCCAGCGCCATCTCCATCCGCTCGCGCGTCTCCTCCAGTTCGCGCTCCCGGAGCTTTCGGTCGGTGATGTTCTGGACAGAACCCCGGAGCTTGACGACCTCGCCGCCCTCGGTGACCGGTTCGCACAGCGCGCGGACCCATCGGTAGTTGTCGTCGTCCCCGATACGCACCTCCATATCGTACCCTTCGGCCGTTTCTATCGCTCGCTGGAACTCCGTCATAACCGTCTCCCTGTCGTCGGGGTGGTACAGGTCGACGATGGATTCGACGCCCAGCTGGTCGTCCGGTGTCAGTCCGTGTAGCCGGTAGAACTCGCTTGTCACTGTCATCTCCGGTGGCTCGCTCGTCACGTCTACCTCCCAGCCGCCGACGCTCGCGATCCGCTGGGCCTGGTCGAGGAGCTCCTTCGTTCGCGTCAGCTCCTGTTCGCGCGCCTTCCGGTCGGTGATGTCCCGGCCGATGCCGGCCAGCATCTGGTTCCCGTCGGGGTCTTCGACGCGGGTCGCGGTGAACTCGTGGGGGATCTGTTCCCCGTCTTTCGTCATAAACGGCGCTTCCACCCGGGTGGTGCCGCCCTCGAACACCGATTCGATAGCGGCAGCGACGAGGTCGCGGTGCTCCGTCGGGAAGAACTCGGTCCCGTGGGTCCCGGACACGTCCGCGGCCGAGTAGCCCGTCACGTTCAGGAGGCTCTCGTTCCAGCGCCGGAAGCGGCCCTCGCTGTCGAGGACGTAGAACACGTCGTCGATGGCGTCCAGCATGTCGTCGGTGTACTTCTTGTACCGTTCGAGGCGCTGTTCGCGCTGCTGGCGTTCGAGCTCGTAGCTCACCCACTGCGTTGCGAGATGGACGAACGTCTTCTCGTCCTCGGTGAAGGGGGTTTCGCGGGGCGACCGGTCGACGAAACAGAGGGTCCCCGAATGCGCGTCACGGACTCGGACCTCGCCGCTGATGTACGTCTCGTAGTCCCAGCGCTCGTAGGCCGGGTCTGACACCCATCCCTCCTCGGACGCCTCCCTGATTGCCATGACGCTTCCCGTGTCGATGTTCTTCCGGCAGTACGACTCCGACAGCGGCGTGACGGTCCCCGGTTCGAGCCGTTCGTCGTCCCCGCTCGCGTAGCGGACGGTGAACTCGTCGCGGTCGATGTCGTTCGAGGACAGGAACGCGCCGGCGGTCCCCAGACGCTCCCGGCCCAGATCCAGGACCGCCTGAATCTTCTCATCGAACGTGGCGTCGGGGTCGGCGCTGATCTCGTAGAGCGTCCGGAGTGTCTGGTTGTGCTCCGCGAGCTGGTTCTTGGTGGCTTCGAGTTCGCGCTCGCGGTTCCGCCGCTCGGTCACGTCGCGGGCGAACCCGGCCACGCGAACTGTCTCGCCGGCGTCGTTCGTGATCGGCTCGCCCTGTATCCAGACCCAGCGCTGATACCCCTCCTCGGCGTTGACGCGGCACTCGACGTCGGCCGACTCGCCGTGCATGAGACACCGCATCGCGTCTTTCATCATCTCACGGTCCTCGGGATGGATTCCGTTCAGGAAGTCGTAGGGGTCCTCCCGGAGAGCGGCCACTGACCGCCCCCAGATGTCCTCGTAGGCGGAGTTGATGACGAGCAATTCGCTCAGGTCAGCCGTGAACTCCCAGAGGATGTCGTGGGTCGCCTCGGTGAGTTCGCGGACGCGGCGCTCCGACTCGGCGGCCTGGCGCCGCGCGCGGTACTCGGAGACCGCGTTCTCGATCCGGTTGGCCAGGAGTTCGTACACCTCGACCCCGAACGACTTCTGTAGATAGTCAGTTACCCCCACCGAGATAGCTTCGCTGGCCACCTCCTCGCTGCCCTTGCCGGTGAACAGGATGAACGGCAGGTCCGGGTCCGTCTCCCGGATCGCATCGAGCAGTTCGATACCGTTCATCTTCGGCATGTCGTAGTCGGAAACGACAGCGTCGAACTCGGTCTCGGCGAGCCGGTCGAGCCCGTCGCGCGCGCTGGTCGCGGTTTCGACAGCGATCCGGTCGTCCGCGGCCTCCAGGGAATCCGCCGCGACCGCCACAAAGTCCGGGTCGTCGTCGACGTGTAACACCCGAATCTGTTCGCTGACGACACCCGTCTCGCCGTCGAGGTGCCGACCGCGAAGCGACTCGCTCATACCCAATCGGTTCACAAGTCAGCGCAAAAACAGTTCTGTTGGGTACCAAGCGAGCGCGCCTGGCAGCCAAGGGAACGGCAGCAACAGTCGGGTGCGCCGACACTGTCCCCCTGGCCCGGCATCTCGGCGTCAGTCTCAGTCCGCCGCGCGGCTGCCGCCGCCAGCGTACGCGCGTGTCACGTCTACCAAGGCCTTCCGGAACTCGGATTCGTCGGGCTCCGGGGAGAGTGACGCGAAGTGGTGTTTGAACTCCGCGAGGTCGACCGATTCGGCGTCCTGGGCCGCGGCGTGGGCAAGGTCGTACAGCCGGTGGTCCGCCCCCACCAGGTCGTGGCGTTCACACAGCGCCAGGGCAAACGCCGCGTTGACGGCCGTGATATCCGGGTCCGCGGCCGGCGTCAGCCGCGCGGCCGGTTCGCCGGGGTGGCGCATCCGGGTCGGCGACGGCGAGCGGCCCCAGGTCGGCGGGTCGGCGGGTCGGTCCGCGACGGCGGCCGCGAGGCTGGCTTCCAGGAACGGCACCAGCTTGTCGCCGGGCACCACCGGCATCCAGATGTCGTCGGCGTAGACGTCTTTCATGTGGTTGGCGATCTGGTAGCAGTGCGTGAGCTTCCGCTGTTCGACCGAGCGCCCCGCCAGCGCGAGGTAGATGGCTTCCCGCGTCGACTGAGTGTGTGACGGATGCCCGCGTTCGTGGTGGTGCATGTGCGCGTACTCGTGTAACGCCAGCTCGCGGGCCATCGCGCTCGTGGCGGCCTGGCGGGAGATTGTCAGCCGGTGGGCGCCGTCGCTGTGGCTGACGCGGGTGCGCTCGTCGGGGTCCTCCCGGACCCGGACGGTCACTGGTCGATTCAGGTCGTGTTCCGTCGAGAAGAGGTCCCGCGCCCCGAGAAACGGTTCGGCCGGCCCACCCTGCACGTGCACGTCCATGTGTGTGCTTACCATGGGTCGCACAGCTATTAATCCACGGTTCCGGGCAGTGTTCTCCCAGCGGGCGAATCCGGTGACGGTCTCATACTGTCGGACAGAAGGAGTACGGAGACGAGACACCCAGTTGCGGGAATCAATCCGACCGGAGCCGCCTCGACGAACGTCGGTTGCGAAATGCTCTGTCCGGTAGTCTCACGAGCACGCCGCCGACCACATGCGGATTGCGAGACTATCCCACGCGAACGGCCGGATTTCAAGCGGTCGCGGCCGTAGTGAAACACTATCCTTTTGACCCTGCTGTTGATAGAAAGCTGTATAATGGGCCGACGCAAGAAAATCGTCCAGGAATGTGAGACACTGATGGACGATCCGGAGCACATCCGGAACATCGCCATCGCTGCTCACGTCGATCACGGAAAAACGACACTGACGGACAATCTGCTGGCCGGTGCCGGCATGATTTCCGACGACACCGCCGGCGAACAGCTGGCGATGGACACCGAGGAAGACGAACAGGAGCGTGGGATCACCATCGACGCGGCCAACGTTTCGATGACCCACGAGTACGAGGACAAGAACCACCTCATCAACCTCATCGACACCCCCGGCCACGTGGACTTCGGTGGCGACGTGACCCGCGCGATGCGTGCCGTCGACGGCGCGCTCGTGGTCGTCGACGCCGTCGAGGGCGCGATGCCCCAGACCGAGACAGTGCTCCGGCAGGCGCTCCGCGAGGGTGTCAAGCCGACGCTGTTTATCAACAAGGTCGACCGCCTCATCTCCGAGCTCCAGGAGGGGCCAGAGGAGATGCAGGAGCGCCTCCTCAACGTCATCGCCGACGTCAACGAACTCATCCGCGGCATGACCGAGGAGATGGACGACATCGAGGACTGGACGGTCTCCGTCGAGGAAGGGACCGTCGGCTTCGGCTCCGCGCTGTACAAGTGGGGCGTCTCGATGCCGTCGATGCAGCGGACCGGCATGGACTTCGGCGAGATCATGGAGCTCGAACGCGCGGACAAGCGCCAGGAACTCCACGAGCGCACGCCGCTGTCCGACGTGGTGCTGGACATGGTGTGTGAGCACTTCCCCAACCCCGTCGACGCCCAGCCGATGCGCGTGCCGCGGATCTGGCGTGGCGACGCCGAATCGCAGATCGCCAAGGATATGGCGATGGTCAACGAGGACGGCGAAGTCGTCCTGATGGTCACCGACATCGGTGTCGACCCCCACGCCGGCGAAATCGCCGCCGGGCGTGTCTTCTCCGGCACGCTGGAGAAGGGCCAGCAGCTGTACGTCTCCGGGACCGCGGGCAAGAACCGCATCCAGAGCGTCGGTATCTACATGGGTGGCGAACGCGAGGAAGTCGACCGCGTCCCCGCCGGGAACATCGCCGCCGTCACGGGCCTCAAGGACGCCATCGCTGGCTCCACCGTATCCAGCGAGGAGATGACTCCCTTCGAGTCCATCGAGCACATCTCGGAGCCGGTCATCACGAAGTCCGTCGAGGCACAGAACATGGACGACCTGCCGAAGCTCATCGAGACGCTCCAGCAGGTCGCCAAGGAAGACCCGACCATCCAGGTCGAGATTAACGAGGACACCGGCGAGCACCTCATCTCCGGACAGGGCGAACTGCACCTGGAAGTCATCGGCCAGCGTATCGAGCGCAACCAGGGCATCCCGATCAACACCGGTGAGCCCATCGTCGTCTACCGCGAGGCCCCGCAGGGCAACAGCCGCGAAGTCGAGGGCATCTCGCCGAACCGCCACAACCGCTTCTACATCTCCGTCGAGCCGCTCGGCGACGACATCGTCGAGACGATCAAGATGGGCGAAGCGTCGATGGACATGCCAGAACTGGAGCGCCGCGAAGCGCTGCAGGAGGCCGGCATGGACAAGGACGACTCCCAGAACATCGAGCACATCCACGGGACCAACATCCTGCTCGACGAGACGAAGGGTATCCAGCACCTCAACGAGACGATGGAGCTCGTCATCGAGGGCCTCGAAGAAGCCCTCGACGACGGCCCGCTCGCGTCCGAGCCGGTCCAGGGCTCCCTGCTCCGTCTCCACGACGCCCGCCTCCACGAGGACGCCATCCACCGCGGCCCGGCCCAGGTCATCCCTGCGGTGCGTGAGGCCGTCCACAACGCGCTCATCGACGCCCAGATCAAGCTGCTGGAGCCGATCCAGCAGGTCCGTATCGACGTGCCCAACGACCACATGGGCGCTGCGAGCGGCGAGATCCAGGGCCGTCGTGGCCGCGTCGACGACATGTACCAGGAAGGCGACCTGATGGTCGTCGAAGGCGTCGCCCCCGTCGACGAGATGATCGGCTTCTCCTCCGACATCCGCTCGGCGACCGAGGGCCGTGCCTCCTGGAACACCGAGAACGCCGGCTTCCAGGTCCTTGCCGACAACCTCCAGCCCGACAAGATCAGCGAGATCCGCGAGCGCAAGGGCATGAAGCAGGAACTCAACCCGGCTATCGACTACTTCTAGACCACCTTTTTCCACGGGGGGTTCGGGCGCTACGCGCCCTCAACCCCCGCGCAAAAACGTGGGCGAAAAAGGCCGGACGCTCACTCCGTTCGCGTCCGGGGAAACCGCGCGCTGGAGGCGCGCGGTATGCATTTCCGCTCTCTCTCGTCGCTGTTCCGCTCCAAGACTGCTCTTATTCTCCTGCCTGCTCCCGCAACCGGTCGATTCGGTTCCCCAGCGGCGGCGACCGCGCGAACGGGTTCGGGACCCGTCGTCTCGACGGCGCCATATCGTGGACGGCGGCGTACCGTTCGAGGGCGTCGGCAACGGTGTCCGGACCGACGCGGTCGGCCGCGTAGTCGTCGGCCGCCCGGACGCCGCGGCGGGTGGCCCACAGGCTCAGGGTGGCGAGTCCGAGACTCGCGCCGGCGAGGGGCCACAGCGGGCCGATGTCGGCCAGTGCCACGAACAGCGGGACCAGCGCAAGGAGCAGGCCGCCGACGACTCTGGCGTGCACTCGGGCGTCCTGGCGGCCGGCCTGGACCGCGAGGTGAGCCGTCGCCGTCTCGTCGTCGAACGCCTCGAGGAACGTACTCGTCACGAAGAGGCGACAGTAGCCCGGGGCTCCGCGGACCGTCACGTTCGCGGTCCCTTCCTGTTCGGTGTCGAGAATCCGAACGTCACGGACGCTCAGTCTTGCGCGCTCCTGGCGGCGTTCCAGCGTCTCGACCGTCGATTCCGCCGGCTGCCGGGCTGACCGTACCAGCGGGATGAGCCAGGGAGCCGCGACCTGAACGCCGACGAGGAGGGTGGCGACGACGGCCAGCAGGAGGAGCGGCGACAGTCCGGTCTCCAGCGGCGCAGTGACGACCGTCGCGAAAACCGAGAGCGCGAGGACGTACCGCCCCATCCGGACGACCGCCCGACCGGTCGAGAGTTCGATGTCCCGGACGCCCCGGACACCCGGAACGGTCGGCGCGTAGGCGGCCAGTCCGACGACGCCGGCGGCGACCAACTCGGCGAACGTCGCCAGTAGCCGGTCTATCATCCCGGCCCCTCCGCCGACGACTGCGTGGCCCAGTCCGAGGAGTCGAAAGGCGACGTACGACAGCAGGGCGAACGGGAGCAAAATACCGAGGTACAACTGCCGGTACCTGGCGACGGGGTTCGAGAGCCGCTGTACGACTGTGCTTCCGAGTCCGCCGAGGGCGGTTCCGACGACGGTGACGGCTCCGAAAACAAGCAGCGCTGCGCCTGTCGACAGCGATGTGGCCTGGAGGGCGTACACATACGGGACGCTTCGCCGCCGGACAAAAAACGTAGCGTTTCCCTGGTAGTCACTGGCACGGTTTGCGGACCCCACGCTTAGGTCCACCGGCGTCGAACAGCGTGGTATGAGCGACCGTCTGCATCAGATTGTTGACCTCCTCGTGGCCGCTGTCATCGCCGGCACGTCGACGTTCATCTGGAGTTTCGTCCTGCCGACGGGGCTGGCGCTGACACTCGCGGGGATGTTCGCGGCGATGTACTACTTCTCGCGCAACCCCTGGGGGTCGACTCGCGGCGAGGCGTACAACGAATGGATCGACGACCTGTACGACCGCTTTCTGCCATAGACGCGACCAAACGAACGGTTTCTTATACGTGCCCCTGCTGAGTCACCCACAATGAGCCGAGATACCCAGGAGGTGAGCGGGCGATGAGCGACTCGACCGACGAGGTACGGTCCTACACAGTTCGGCTGGAACTGGTCGACGAGCCGGGCGAACTGCTGCGGGCGCTCGAGCCCATCGCCACCAACGGCGGGAACCTCCTCTCTATCTTCCACGAGCGGGGGAACGTGACCCCGCGGGGCCACATCCCCGTGGAGGTCGACCTGGAGGCGACCCCCGAGCGGTTCGACGGGATCGTCGATGCACTCCGGGACGCGGGCATCAACGTCATCCAGGCCGGGGCCGAGCAGTACAGCGAGGCGCTGACGATCATCCTCACCGGCCACCTCGTCAACACTGACCTCTCGGATACACTTTCGCGGATTCACGAATCTACGGACGCGACCGTGACCGACCTCTCGCTGTCGGCACCGGAGGGGACGGACGACGCCTCCAGCGCGCGCATCCGACTGGCGACCGAGGAAGGGGCGGCCGACGAGACGATGCGTTCGATCCGTGCCGTCGCAGACGACAAGGACCTCCGTGTCATCGAGCCGCTCGCTGCGGGAGGTGACGCATGAGACTCGCCGTCATCGGGGCCGGCGCGGTCGGGTCCAGCGTCGTCGAGCTCGCGAGCGACCACGGCCATTCAGTCACCGCCTTCGCCGATTCCAGCAGCGCCGTCATCGACGGCGACGGTATCGACGCCGCGGCGGCGCTCGACCGGAAGCGGACCGACGGTGTCGTCGGCAGTGACGCACCCGAAGACGCGCTTTCGGCCGAGTACGACGTGCTCGTCGAGGCGACGCCGACGACGCTTGGGGACGCTGAACCCGGCTTCGGCCACATCCGGGCCGCGCTCGAACGGGACCGCCACGCCGTGCTGGCGAACAAAGGCCCGGTCGCCGAGCGGTACGCCGACGTTCGCGCGCTGGAACGCGAGAGCGAGGGGTCGGTGCTGTTCGAGGCCACCGTCGGCGGTGCGATGCCGATTCTCTCGACAATCGACGACTTCGACCCGAGCCACATCACCGCCGTCCGCGGGGTGCTCAACGGCACCGCGAACTTCATCCTCTCGCGGATGGCGACCGAGGGCCTCGATTACGAGCACGTTCTCGCGGAAGCACAGGATCTCGGGGTCGCCGAGGCCGACCCGACCTTCGACGTGGACGGCACCGACGCGGCGCTGAAAGGCGTCATCGTCGCGAACGTCCTGGCCGATAACGGGACGGAGTACACGCTCAGTGACGCCGAAGTCGAGGGCATTCAGGAGATATCCGGCAGTGCCCTCGAACTCGCGCGGGCGGACGGCCGGACCGTTCGGCTGATCGCCGAAGTCGTCGAGGGCTCTGTCCGTGTCGGCCCGCGGCTCGTTCCGGACAACGCGCCACTTGCCGTCTCCGGGACCCGGAACATCGCGCAGTTGGAGACCGAACACGCCGGCCAACTCAACATCTCGGGCCGTGGCGCCGGCGGCCCGGAGACGGCGAGCGCAGTGCTTGCCGACATCGGCCGACTGTAACCGTCCAATAGGCCCCTCAACGCCAGCGCGCCGTTCTTCGCATCCGCTTTTTCCCAGTCACCAGTCCCGTTTGTCACTCCGAGGGACACGAACCCGGCTGTGACTGCCGGCATCGCCCGTTCACTCAACCACGCTATCCGGTACCATAGCACCATGGTATGGCGTGCCGAATCGCAAGAAAGCGCCGGCCTGACGCTTACACGCTTTCGAAATCGTTTTATGAACCACCAGCTAATAAACCCGATACAGCGCCTCTGCGCGTGAGAGATAACAATGAGCGACGAACAACACCAGAACCTGGCCATCATCGGCCACGTCGACCACGGGAAGAGTACGCTCGTCGGCCGACTCCTGTACGAGACAGGATCGGTACCGGAGCACGTCATCGAACAGCACAAAGAAGAAGCCGAGGAGAAGGGCAAGGGCGGATTCGAGTTCGCCTACGTCATGGACAACCTCGCCGAAGAGCGCGAACGCGGTGTCACCATCGACATCGCCCACCAGGAGTTCAGCACCGACGCCTACGATTTCACCATCGTGGACTGTCCTGGTCACCGCGACTTCGTGAAGAACATGATTACCGGCGCGAGCCAGGCCGACAACGCCGTCCTGGTCGTCGCCGCCGACGACGGCGTCCAGCCGCAGACCCAGGAACACGTGTTCCTGGCCCGCACCCTGGGCATCGGTGAACTCATCGTCGCCGTCAACAAGATGGACCTCGTCGACTACGGCGAGTCCGAGTACAAGCAGGTCGTCGAAGAGGTCAAGGACCTCCTCACCCAGGTCCGCTTCGACTCCGAGAACGCCAAGTTCATCCCCGTCTCCGCCTTCGAGGGCGACAACATCGCCAGCGAGTCCGAGCACACGGGCTGGTACGACGGCGAAATCCTGCTGGAAGCGCTCAACGAACTGCCGGCACCGGAGCCGCCGACGGACGCGCCGCTCCGACTGCCGATCCAGGACGTGTACACCATCTCCGGTATCGGGACGGTCCCGGTCGGCCGTGTCGAGACTGGTATCCTGAACACGGGCGACAACGTCAGCTTCCAGCCGTCTGACGTCTCCGGTGAAGTGAAGACCGTCGAGATGCACCACGAGGAAGTCCCGAAGGCCGAGCCCGGTGACAACGTCGGGTTCAACGTCCGCGGCGTCGGCAAGGACGACATCCGACGCGGTGACGTCTGTGGTCCGGCCGACGACCCGCCGTCGGTCGCCGAGACCTTCCAGGCCCAGATCGTCGTGATGCAGCACCCCTCGGTCATCACGGAAGGGTACACGCCGGTCTTCCACGCCCACACGGCACAGGTCGCCTGTACTGTCGAGTCCATCGACAAGAAGATCGACCCGTCCTCCGGTGAGGTCGCCGAGGAGAACCCCGACTTCATCCAGAACGGGGACGCCGCCGTCGTGACGGTCCGCCCACAGAAGCCGCTCAGCATCGAGCCGTCCTCCGAGATTCCGGAGCTCGGTTCGTTCGCTATCCGCGACATGGGTCAGACCATCGCCGCCGGCAAAGTCCTCAGCGTCAACGAGCGATAACGTATGTCCCAGCAGGCACGCGTTCGGCTCGCGGGCACAAGCCCCGAGGACCTCGACGACATCTGCGCCGACGTGCGGGAGATCGCGAACAAGACCGGCGTCGAACTCTCCGGTCCGGTTCCGCTCCCCACCAAGACGCTGGAGGTTCCCACCCGCAAGTCCCCCGACGGTGAGGGGACTGCGACGTGGGAACACTGGGAGATGCGCGTCCACAAGCGGCTCATCGATATCGACGCCGACGAACGGGCACTGCGCCAGCTGATGCGCATCCAGGTTCCCAACGACGTCTCCATCGAAATCGTCCTTGAGGACTGATCCACGGGGGCTGTCGCTTCGCGACAGCGTCGTTGTACCACCCGTCCGAACCGCTGGCCGGGACAGTGTGAATCGCTATCGAAGGCCGCTCTCACGCGCAGGGTTTTTATAACTCCGCGTTCGAGTGGCAGACCACGCGGGCTCGTAGATCAGTGGCAGATCGCTTCCTTCGCAAGGAAGAGGCCCCGGGTTCAAATCCCGGCGAGTCCATACGAGCGAAGCGAGGATGGACGAGTCGGGCCGGCCCACAATCGCCGGCCCGTTTCGCGTTTTCACTTCTTCATTTACTCTGTTTCCTTGATTCGAGAGCTGTGAATCTCTGCGTTGAAGGGGTTTGATTTCGTACATCAAATGCCGGTATGCGCTCGCCTTCACGCTGTTTAGATGATTTTGTCAAACTGGGCGGATGTCTTATGCTGCTAATAATGTAAGAAATATTATATTCCCCTGTAATAGTTTTAACCCCCATGGAAAAACTAAATTTCTCTCAGATAGATATATCTAATAATGGACGACTCAGATTCATCAAATGAAGATGAGAATACTAACGCAGAAGGTCAAGTAACACCAGAATGGATTAACAACGAATCAAAAGCAGCGATTTATTGGCGCGCTAAATATGAAGAAAAGAGCCAAGAAGTTGATGAGCTCCAAGAATTTTTTCAGGAAAATGTAGATGGAAGGGAAGAGAGATTTGTTGAAATAATCAGAAGTATTGGATTCAATAAATCTACAGCTGCATCCAGGCCGGTAGCATCAATGGGTTCTGATATTAATGTTGGACTGACAGCAAAGGATTTAATCGAGGGTATTGAGCCAGTAGTTGCATTAGGGTTGGCTGGTATTACAGCAGCTGGTATCATTGGGACATTCTCATCCAGCGTTCCATCAATCCCGTTATGGGTTACACTGGGCAGTTTGGGATTGAGTTTGGGAACAGGGCTTGACTGGTATCGCCGTAGAAATTCTGCTGATGAATCGAATTCGACCGACCGTATTCCACAGAGGCTGGAAGAACGGATGCCCTGAATCTACTACTCGAAAATCAAATATCCGTCAGGTATTCACTCCGCTGTTTCTGTCGCTCGTGGTGACTTCTCCCATCGTAGTGTTTCTCCAGTACTTCTTGACTCACATCCATACGGTCAGAAACCATTTTCATCGGAACTCCTTGTGTCAGGTGATAGGTGATGGCTCCACGTCGAATCGAGTGTGGAGAGATAGTTGATGGACACTGACTCGCTTTCCCTACGTAGTTTGCAGCGTCACAGTCGGGTATCTCCTTGTCATGTGGACAGTTATCAGCGAGAAGGCAGGGTCGCGTAATGGCATAGATATTGCGACGGACAGTCGTCGCGCTTGCCCTGCCGCGACTCGTTCCCAACAGTGGAGTCCTGCCATACTCATCTTTGACCTTCGGATGCTTTCGGTTCAGAAAGTCCTCGACGACCCTGCAAAGCTCATCTTTCAAACTCACGTACCGCTCTGCACGAAGCTTGTTTTTCAGGGGCGTATCTGCTTTAGGGCGGTGGACTATTTTGAGAAAACCCTTCTCGGAATCGTAGTCTTCTACGTCCAATGCAAGCGCAGTCCCCGTCCGCATACCAGTGTGCCAAAGCAGAAAGAACAAGACATGCTGAAAAGAGGCATATTCGTACTTTTCCAAGTATTCGAGGATAGCATCGGCCCTTCCTGCCGTTACCATCTCATCGCGAGTATCTTCACGGTATTCCAAATCGGGGTGCGGGACTTTCTCGCTGACCCCAGCTGGAATCGCTTCGATATTCTCACAGAATCGAAAGAATACACGGAGCGTGTCCAGCTGCGTTTTCAGCGTAACTTGGTTCACATCCTCCGCGCGCCAGTTCGCATACGCCTGTATTTTCCTACCGGTAACCGAGTTCATGTTGTGGACGTTCTCTGCCTCACACCACTCTAGAAACCGCTCCAGACGGTAGCCATGGTTTTGTAGGGAGAGTTCGGTGAGGTCGCCCTTCCTGCTGTTCAAGTACGATTCTACGGCATCTCTTGGCGTCATTGGTTCCAATGTCATCTCCAGTTGTCCTCGCTGAGTTCCCGAGATTGTCCGGTCCTATCGCAGTTTTCCGCAAGCGGACGTAGCGACGGAATTACGGACGATGCCCGGTGTCCGGGCGGAGGACGGATGGAGTCGCCCGCCCCGAGGGAGCGTAGCGAGGGAGTGGGTCCCCGAGGCCGTTGCGCAGGTTGAGGGTCGTGCCCGAAACCGCAAGACGGCGGAGGGGAGGTTCAAATCCCGGCGAGTCCACTTCTGGCTTATTCGCCATTTTCGGGCGTTTTATAGCCTCCACCGTCTGCTGAGCATAGCGTTACTGAACTCGGGGAGAATTCGTTACGGGTCGTGTCGGGAGTCATCCTTGGCTTGATTCGCATTCTGCGACTCGTGGACACGGGAGATAATCAATCGGGCACTGATTCCAATACGATTCGTCTCGTGACGCCGCCTATATCGGGAGTGACGTAGCCGCGGTGTAGTCAGTCGCACTGATAGGTTCTCCAAAGGTGCTGCACAGAGGACGCGTATTCAGCATTGAGATCCCACCAGACCCCCGGCTTGAATCGGTAGCTACAGACGAATGCCGTACCACTGTGATCAGCGGCCTATCCGGTACCTGTCAGGAGGTTCGTGTTGAATGCAGAGCGTATGTACAGCGGATTAGGTCAGATTGTACGATTGTATACGAACTATGCATCGAAATCTTCTGCATCGAGTCGCGTCGAATCAGCCCTGTGCGTCTCGATAATGTCGTGGGCCCACGACCGAACCACATCGTTTTCACTCTCGATCAGTGTGTACGGCTCGCCGCCGTATTCGGACTGGCTTTTTGCGATATACACCGTCTCGTCGAGGATGATGAAGTTGCACGGCACCTCACCATCGTAGCGGTAGACGTTCGCGCCCGCTTCAACGTACTCGCGCCACCGCGATATCCGCTCAGAATGATCACAGATGTACCTGAATTCGCTGTCGGCGATGACGTGTTCGACGGTCAAATCCCGCTTGGTGACTTCCTCCCGCATGGCGATCTCGAACGCTAACGGCGGGGCGACTGCGACGAGGCAGTAGAATTCCTCCGCATCGCGGAGTCCCTCCGTGTAGTAGACCGTCGGGGCCATCGGATCCGTTGGAGTTGGCCGCCTGACAGTCGCGTCGCTGAATTGGTGCAGGCCAATCGACTCCTCAGGGGCCTGAATCCAAGCCACCATGTCACCGAGTTTTCGGATGGCAGCCATCACGTCGATGAGGGGGATGAACTCATCTGCGACCTGTTCGCCTGTCGGCGTCACGGTGTACTCCCCGTTACTCGTTCGTTCGACCCACCGCCGCTCCTCGAATTCGTTGATGATGCGTCCGATAGTGGTCTTGGCGATGCCCGTCCGTTCGTGTAGTGCCCCCCGTCTAGACGACCTTGACGTCAGAGCGTCCAGCAGTCGCA
Source organism: Haloarcula sp. 1CSR25-25 (assembly GCF_032027985.1). Lineage (NCBI taxonomy): Archaea > Methanobacteriati > Methanobacteriota > Halobacteria > Halobacteriales > Haloarculaceae > Haloarcula > Haloarcula sp. 1CSR25-25. Next base: position 517,894 of record NZ_JAHYBW010000001.1, on the reverse strand, counting down.
CGCGGTTGGCCGACCGCGCGAGATAGGCGATGTCCTCAAGCGCATCGGCGGGAACGTCATCGAGATCCCCCGCCATGGGTCGTAGTTGTTTGTTCATTGTTATCAAGGTTCGCACCATAGGATGACTCTCACACTATGGGGGATGCATCATGGAGTAAGTGTAGGTAGCCGTCCGACCTCATTATCGATGACGTCATGGAGGACACCTATGGCAACGACCGAACTCGAAGCGACGACTGTCGAAACGTTTAGCGACCAAGTTCGAGGAGACGTACTCCGGCCTCGTGACGATGGCTACGACGAGGCCCGCTCGGTGTGGAACGCGATGATCGACAAGCGACCTGCGGTCATCGTGCGATGTGAGGGGACTGCCGACGTAATCGCAGCGGTGAACTTCGCCCGGGATCTCGACCTGCTGCTCGCAGTCAAGGGTGGCGGCCACAACATCGCTGGCAAGGCCGTCTGCGATGATGGTTTGATGATTGATCTCTCGCCGATGAACGATGTTCGCGTCGATCCAGTGGCACAAACCGCCCGAGTTGGCGGCGGTGCAACGTGGGGGGACTTCGATCATGAAGCCCAAGCGTTCGGCCTTGCGACGACTGGTGGCATCGTCTCGACGACCGGCGTGGCTGGACTGACGCTCGGCGGTGGCCTCGGCCATCTCGACCGAAAGTACGGGCTCGCTCACGACAACCTCCGATCAGTGGATGTCGTCACAGCTGACGGCGAGTTGGTGCACGCCAGTGAGGACGAGAACCCACAGCTGTTTTGGGGCATCCGTGGCGGGGGTGGGAACTTCGGTATCGTCACCTCCTTCGAGTTTGACCTCCACGAGGTCGGCCCCGAAGTGCTCGCCGGCCCGATCATCTATCGATACGAGGACGCTGCCGAGGTTTTTCGCTTCTATCGAGATTTCATGCCTGACGCTCCGGACGAGATACAATGCTACGCGTTCTTTTCGAAGGGATCTGCGGAGTTGGGGCTCCCCGAGTCACTTCACGGCGAAACCATCTTCGTCTTGTTGCCGTCCTATGCGGGCGACATCGCCGCAGGCGAGGAGGGACTCCGACCGCTTCGTGAGTTTGGCGAACCACTCGCCGATGCCGTGCAGCCGATGCCGTACACGGAGTTACAGAGTTTCGTTGACGACCGGTGGGAAGAGGGGTCTCGAAACTACTGGAAGTCCCACTTCTTCGATGAACTCACGGACGAGGCAATCGAAACCATGGTCGAGTACTGTGACTCCTCGGCCCCGTTCACGTCGGTGTTCACCGACGGCTGGTTAGGCGGGGCAATTAGTCGTGCCGACGATGATGCGACGGCATTCCCGCATCGAGACAAGGCGTTTTCGTTCACGATCGGGATGCGATGGACGGATCCCGCCCGAGATGACGAACTCATCGCATGGGCGCGGGAGTTCCACGAGGCACTGGCACCCTATGCGTCCGACGGTGTCTACGTGAACCTACTCGATCAGGACGACTCTGAGCGAGTCCGCGATGCCTATGGAGAGTGGTATGGACGACTCCGCGAACTCAAACGCGAGTGGGATCCGAACAACCTATTCCGGGTGAACCAGAACATCGAGCCCGCCGATTGAGAATCTGCATCTCAGTACTCTCTATATGTTTGTTTTCAGTTATTGACTGAATGGGGCCCTGTATTCAGCACGGATAAGAAAACATTCCTTTTTCACGATAGATTGAGCGGCGGTGACTCCGCACTGTGTATCTCAGGCCTCGGGCAATACCTCTGGATCGAGTGGCTCAGCCTCGGCCCGATACTCCTCGTAGAGCGACTCGGCCCATTCGCGGACAGCCGGATTCTCGGTTTCCAGCAGCCCCGGACCCATCCATTGATTATCCTCAATGTACCCCAACCACAATACTACCGTTTCATCTATGATGTGCATGCTGAACGTGATGCGACCATCGTACAGCCATACCTGATTGGCGAACGAACGCCAGGGGGCTGCCCGTTCCGGGTCGTCAGTGAGATTCTCGATGAATTCGGCTTCGATGATTGCTTCAAACTCCAGCCGTCCCTGGTCAACCAAGTCTGCGAGCGTCCGGACGAATATCTCTGGAGCGTTCTGTGTGAGTCCTCGGTATGTGACGCCGGTTCGGTACAGTTCCAGCGCCCGGTTGAGGTGAGCCTCTGGCCAGTCCTCTGTCGGAACCGTGATATCGGCATCCCGGAAATGGCGGATGTCGAGTTCCCGAGCCGGTTCCGGGAGATAATTGACCGCTTCCCCGAGTTGCTGGACTCCCTGAACTGTCTGCCGATAGGCGCGAAACTTCTCGGTCATAACTTCCCCCATGTACGTGAGTTCATATCGGCTCCCCTCGGATTCCACCCACCCACGCGATTCCCCCTCGTCAAGGATCCGTGCAACCGTTGACCGCGATGCACCCGTGCGCTCGGCGAGGGTACTGCTCGACGTCACCCCATTGGCGAGTGCTTCGAACACTCGGACGCTGTTGGCCGAATTCGCAAAGAACTGGATGGCCTCCAGCGCGGATTCCATGTCATCAGTTGCCATATGCTGAGAATACGGTCACGCCATATCTAATAGTTGGCCCGGAAGAAACACAGGACGGTAGGGGGATACGGAGGTATCCGACGACCGTTGCACAGGGCGCAAACGTTCGCAGGGGTTGGGAACGGATGCACCGAGTAGTAATAACCACTCCTGGCACCGACTCTGAATCGGGTGAGTCAGCCCATGTCGGAAGCCAGCACCACAGAACACGAACAGATGTTGAATACCTACCAAGACTACGAGGACCTCTGGAACGGAGATTTCTCGAAGCTAGACGTGGTTACTGAGTCGATTGTGCTCTCCGATCCGTCTCTCCCCGACGGTGAGCTCCACGGACGCGAGGCATTCGAAGCATACCTCCGTGAGGTTCGGTCGGCATTTCCCGACTGGCACGTTGTCGCCGACGACCTGCTCGTGGATGACGGGATCATTATGAAAGCATGGACGATAACGGGAACGCACAAAGGCGAGTACGAGGGTGTTCCACCGACCGGGCGTGAGATCGAAATCAACGGCATGGCGAAGGATATAATCGCGGAAGGCAAAGTGCAGGAAGCGCGGCTCTACTACGACCCGCAGGAGGTACCCGAACAACTCGGCCTCACGGAAGACTGAGGGCGAACGTTCGGTCACTGTGACTTCCGTGTTCAGCACGCTGATTGTGCCAGATTTTGATACAATAACAATGTCAGTGATGTCTATGATATCACTGTCCTGTTCTCTCACACAAACCACCGGACAGCACGGGGATTAAACGTAATCTTTGAAGCAGCGTAACGAAAGCCCGGCGAGTCCATATTCGGATTTTTCGCCTTCTCAAACTCTCTAACACTACTCTATGGTACCCATGATTGACTCGCTTGGAATTCGTCATGATTCGTGTTGGAAATGCTGCTGGCTCGATTCGTATGATACAGATAGCCAGACTGTGAGAAAATCAATCGCTCATTGAGTTTGATGGAACTCGCTTAACTCACTCTCTCAGCACCGAGGCCGCAGCAAGGTTTAGGTATATACGGAAGCATAGCATGTGTATATGTCCGACGCAGACGCGAGCACGGGAGATGACGGCCCCGAGATGGTGCAAATCAATCTCCGGCTCAGTAAGGCGTTTCTCGACGATATCGACTCGACGTGGCAGGAGCAGGGATTCAACTCCCGGAGTGAGTTCCTCCGCTATGCGGCCCGAGACGCGGTGAAACACCCCGAATTCTCCAGAGAAGGCTGGAAACAGATCGCGGCGAGCGAACACGACCTTCGCTCGGGCAACGCTGAACTCGTGTCGCGCGAAGAAGTCGTCGAGATGATGGACCGGGACGAGGATGCCGAGTAAAGACGACTGGACGTGGAAATTCACGCCACAGGCTGTGGACCAGTTCGACTCGCTCGACCCGCACGTACAGGACCGTCTCGTCTCGAAACTCGACGAGGTTGTCGAGTCAGAATGGCGCGAACCCGACGAGTTCCTCGAACCGCTCACTGGCGGGCCATTTTCGAAACTCCGAGTCGGACAGTATCGACTCGCCTGTACGCTTGACCGAACCGGGTCAGTGCTGGAAGTCCACCGGATTGAACATCGGAGCGGGGCCTACACTGCTGACGACGACTGATTGGACCTGAGCTTAGAACCACAAGGCGACATCGGGATTAATACGATTCTTTCACGTGGTGTGTCGAAACCCCGGCGAGTCCATGTCGATCTTTTCCATCCTCTCAGACCTTCTCACGTTGTCTAACTGTACCCACAATAAACTCTCACCTAAGACCGGTCTGTGAGCGGTGGAGCGTGTCCCCCTGTGGAGGCTCGATGGTGACGTCCGAACGAGTCAGTCGTCAGCATCCGTCCGCGCCCGTCGCTGAATCGCCCGCTCGACGAACTCCTCGGGGAGCTCGTCGATCTCGCCGGCCTGGACTGCCCAGAGGTTGGCGTAGAGGCCGTCGGCAGTGAGCAGGTCGTCGTGGGTTCCGCGTTCCACGATGCGACCGTCCTCGACGACGAGAATCGTATCGGCGTCTTTCACCGTCGAGAGGCGGTGGGCGATGGCGAACGTGGTCCGGTCGGCGGTCAGGTCCTCGAGCGAGCGCTGGATGAGCATCTCCGTCTCCGTGTCCACGTCGCTTGTCGCCTCGTCGAGGATGAGAACCTCCGGGTCCTTCAGAATCGCCCGTGCGATGGCGATGCGCTGGCGCTGGCCGCCGGAGAGTTTGACGCCGCGCTCGCCGACCATCGTGTCGTAGCCGTCGGGGAGGTTGCGGACGAACTGGTCGGCCTCGGCAGCCTTCGCGGCGGCGACGATTTCCGCGTCGGTGGCGTCGAAGGTTCCGTAGGCGATGTTCTCGCGGACGGTGCCATAAAACAGGAACGTCTCCTGGCTGACGTAGCCGATGGCGCGACGGATGCTCTGGATCTGGACGTCCTGGACGTTCTGGCCGTCGATGCGAACCGCACCCGAGTCCACGTCGTACATCCGAAGCAGGAGCTTCAGAACGGTGGATTTGCCCGCGCCGGTCGGGCCGACGAGGGCGACCGTCTCGCCGCCGTCAGCTTCGAAGGAGATGTCCGAGAGCACCGGCTCGTCGTCGCTGTCGTAGCCGAAGGACACGTCCTCGTACTCGACTCGCCCCTCGGTCACGGCAAGCGGCGGCGCGTCCTCGGCCTCTTCGAGGCGGCCGGGCGTGTCCATCAGCCCGAACACGCGCTCCGCGGAGGCGTAGGCCCGCTGGTACATGTTGATTATCTGTCCGAACTGGGCCATCGGCCAGACGAACCGCTGGGTGTAGATGATGAAGGCGACGAACTGCCCGCGGGAGAGGCTCGCCGTCAGCGGCCCGGGTGGCTGCCCGGTGACCATCAGCCCGCCGACGACGAACGTGACGACGAAGCCGATGCCCGAGACCAGTCGGAGGCCGGGGAAGAAGGTGATGCGCGTCTCGATGGCGTCCCAGTTGGCGTCGAGGTAGTCCTCCGATGTGTCCTCGACCCGGTCGGCCTCGTAGGGCTCCGTGTTGGCGGTTTTGATGATCTGGATGCCGCTGAGATTGTTTTCGAGCCTGGAGTTGAGCTTGCCGACCGTCGACCGCACCTCGGCGTATTTGGGCTGGATGGTCTCGATGAACCGCTTCGTGAACACGGCGATAATCGGGACGGGCAACAGCGCGACCAGCGCCAGCTGCCAGTTCATATAGAACAGGTACGTGGCGATGCCGACGACCATGATTATCATCCGCGAGGCGGAGTTGAGCCCGTCGTTGAGGAACTTCTCCAGCCGGTTGACGTCGTTTGACAGCACCGACATCATCTCGCCGGTCTGCTTGTCGGCGAAGAAGTCCATGTTCAGTCGCTGCATCGTCTCGTAGGTGTCCGTGCGGACGGCGTGTTGGACGTGCTGGGCGAACTTGTTCCACCCCCAGTTCCGGCTCCAGTGGAAGACGGCCCCGATACCGAACGAGGCGGCGATGATGCCGGCGGTGAGCCAGAGCTGTGGGCCCTGCCCGCTTGGAATCCAGGCGTCGGGAACCAGAAAGAGCCCGTAGTCGGCCTCCTGTAGAAAGATGGCGTCGATAGCCAGCGCCAGGAGGATTGGCGGCAGCAGGTCAAGCATCCGCGCCGCGATGGAACTGAACAGGCCGACGACGAACGCCCCCCACTGCCCCCGACCGTAGCCGGTGAACAGTCGAAGCATCGGCCGGTCGACGCGTTCCCTGGCGTCCTCGAACACGTCGTCGTCCGAACCCGCGTCGAAATCCATTATCGAGTCCAGGGGCCGAATCCGCAAAAGACCGTCGGGCTACGTTGCTTCGGGCGGCAGCTCGACCCGGTCGCCCACCTCGACGCCGGTCCGGTTGGTCCACCCGCGGTTCACTTCGAGGACGTACTTGCCGTAGCCCGGATACTGCTCGCTGTACTGTTCGCCCTCCGGGGGCGTCGGTGCGTGGTGAATGGTCGTGATGGTCCCGTCGGCGTCGATGAAGATGATGTCAATCGGGAACGACATGTTCCGCATGACGTAGGTGTGCTGGCCCGCCTCGTCGTGGACGAACAGCATCCCCTCGTCGGGTCCGAGCGACGCCGTCTCGCTCAGTCCGACGTACCGCTGGTCGAATGTCTTTGCGATGCGGACCTTGACCGTCCCCAACGGTTCCCCGGCCTCTTGTTCACGGACCGCGACTGTCGTCCCCGGCGTCGGAGCATCCGTCGCGGGCTGTGTTGCAGTCGGCAACGCCGCGTCCGACCCCTCCCGAACCGTCACTGTGCCCTCCTCGTACTCGCCGGTCCCCAGCGCCTCGACCCAGAGCCCGGTCTGGAGTACTACGGCAGCGGCGACGAGAAGGCCGACGAGTCCGAGGACGACTACGGCAGGGCGCTGCATACTCCGTGTGAGGGGCAGGCCGTGGGTAATACTGTCGGTGCCCACTGTCGACCGAGAGAGAAAGCGTTATTCCTGCCGGTGGAAAACGGTGGAATACGGGTCCGTGGTCTAGTTGGTTATGACGTGGCCTTTACAAGGCCGAGGCCGGTGGTTCGAATCCGCCCGGACCCACTGAACTTCTCGCGGCGCTCACTGACGAGCGGCGCGTGTGTGATGCGGCCGGGCGGTTCGAATCAGGGAACGAAGCAGCGCGGAGTGACAGAGGTTCGAATCCGCCCGGACCCATCGATTCTATCGCGAGCGATACGTGAGTGCTGAATCTATTCTCCGAGCGGTTCGAATCCGCCGAGAGAGCCAAGCTCTCCCGATCCCTCGTTCGCTCACGAGTACGCCCGGACCCGTCGATTATGCCGCAACCACTCGTAATTGGTGAGTCTGACCCTATATATCAGGCCGTCTATCTCGACTGATAGTTGCCCGTAACCCATATATCCGGAGTGGTGCTAGTGCGTGTCATGATAGATGGCTCGACGTGTCCGGCCTGTAGCGGGCACGTCTCGACAGCTAATGGCACCGAGTACGAATGCGACGACTGTGGCGAGACGTTCGACAGCGCGGACCTGTTTCTCCCGTAACGGACGGTCGAATCCCAGCCGAGTCCACAGAACGTGCGCCGGCTTTCGAAATGCTTTTTTCTACCCTCGTCATCGCTTGGAGTGCACGCCGCCTTAGCTCAGACTGGGAGAGCACTCGACTGAAGATCGAGCTGTCCCCGGTTCAAATCCGGGAGGCGGCATCATACTCAGAGTTCAAATGCCTGCGGTGCTGCGGGGGAGATTTTTCAGGGTTTCTTGGAACCGATTTATCGACCGCGAGTTGCGACTGTGGTTATATTTCGATCCACATAGGTGGTACTGCGCAGATGATCTCGAATACAGACTCACGTACGTACCTGTGTACATACTCAGGTACACGACTAACCACCCGACGTCTGGTATCGCTCAGAACGCATCAAAATACTGGCCTACTCACTTACCGTGGCAGCGGCATCGAGTCCAGCGGGGCGTCCCTGCTCCCACTCGACAGCGAGGACCGCGTCTTGAAGCGAGTTGAGTCTGTGTTCGACGACGTCCAGTAGATGTGAGTCGATGAACTCCGCCGGTTCGTGTGCGACGGGCGTCGCGCCGTCGTTCACTTGCAGATGAACTGGCCCGAGGTCGTCGTGCGTATCATCCTGGTGCCAGCCGACCAGCAGACTTCGGTCCGGCTCGATCCAGTTGAACCAGTAGTGCTCGTAGGGTTTCCCAGTCTGCAGTTGAAACCCGATTTCGACTCGCGCGGTCGTTACCGGGTACTCGTCGTCATCAAGGAACTGGCGTGTGTCTACCTCAGCGTCGACCCGGTACGGGCCGGCTTCGCGCGGTTCAGCACGCCGTCGTCGAACGTTCTCGAACGTGCCGCCGAGTCGATTCTGGATGCGGTCGTGGAGTCGCTTGCTCTGTAGATTCGTCCGATTAGCGAGGAAAACGACCATTAGGCGAGTGTCGAGTGAGAGTCAGTCCGCGGTGAAGAGAGTTCAACGACGTCATCATACAGTTGGAGGGCGTGTTTCACGAGCCCGAGCTCTGTGTTGATCGCCTCCCACGTGGCGATTACGTTCCGACGCTCACGAAGCTCCGCAGCCGAGAACTCCTCATCCGCAAGTTGTGCCCGGAACTCCTCTAGCGAACTGACCCCGTACTCCGCAGCCAACTCTTCCTGTTCCTCCTTCAGCTCCGTGAGCTGGCTCTCCAATTCGTCACGCGAGTGAGCTTCGATCAGGTCAGTCACTTCGTCAAAGAGCATCCGCACGGGATTCAGGTCGTAGGCTTTCGTCCCGTCGACGGCCGTTTCCGTGACCCAGTCGTCACTCTGCAGCCGCTGGAGTTCATCGTCGGCCGTTGCGCGGGAAACTTCGGCTCGGTCCGCAATCTCTTGTACCGGCGTTGGTTCGTCCAGCAACTCCACGACGTGCCGGACGCGCTCACGCCCGCTCATTGTCTCCGTCCACGACTCCGGGTTCGATTCAGCCATTCGACTAGGTCTTGGACCGTCCAGCTCAAATAATTTATCTTGATTCAGATATTCGAATGATGTGTGGTTCGTCCTCCAGTAGAAGGTGTTGCCGGGATAACAGAGCCTGAAAGTACGAGCATGGTAGCCGTTTCATGTGTATTGGTACCACCCAGCAAGAAATAAGGGACGCCACAGAGTAGTGACGCGTATGATACTCGAACAACCGGGATTCGAATCATCTGACAGCAAGCGCGTGTACCAGCACGTCGAACGGAACGGGACAGTCGAGGCGGCGTCGGTTCGGGACGCGCTCGACATTCCGGAGTCCGAATTCCGGTCGGTGGTCGACGAGCTGACCGAGAAGGAGTACCTCACGGAGCGGAACGGGACACTGGCGCTACAGCTCGACATCGGTGCGGAGCGGGAGTACGAAGCCGACGACATCACATACGTCGTCCGGCCGGCGCGCGACGAGGACTTCGAACAGCTGGTCGATACCATCCAGGAGATTACGGACAAACGTACCTACGCAGTGGGTGAAGAACTCGCCGACGAACTCCGGTACGAGGACACTGTGACCCGACACAACAGCGTCTGGTCGCGGGTGTTCTTCGTCGCCACCGTCGACGAGTACGTGGTCGGGTGGTCGCATCTGGACCTGCCCCATTCGGACAAACTCCGGGAGACGGCACAGCTCACCGTCGGGGTCCGCGACGAGTACCGCGGCTACGGCATCGGGAAGCGGCTGCTGGACCGGGCGCTGGCGTGGGCCGAGGCGAACGGCTACCGGAAGGTGTACAACAGCGTCGCGAGGACCAACATGAACGCGGTCACGTTCCTCGAACAGCAGGGCTGGGACCGGGAGGCCGTGCGCGGGGACCACTTCACTATCGACGGCGAGCCGGTCGATGAAGTGATGCTCGCGTACACGTTCTGAGGGAGTGACCCGAATACTCACGGGCCGGGGAATTCGCCCGCGACGAGGGTCCACCACTCGACGAACTGCGTCCGTTCGTAGAGGCCGAGAAGCCGCGCCGACGCGTCCGACTCGGAGATGCTCGCGAGCATCAGCGGCGACCCGAGCGTCCGTGTCTCGACGACGTCGAACGAGCCGGAGACGAGGTCGGTGACGGCGTCAGCCGAGAGGTGACCGTAGATGTCGGTGTCCTCGTCCAGCAGACCCAGCCGGAACGCGGCACCCTTGGTGAGTTTCCGGTACAGCCCCGGCGTCCCTTCGAGCAGGGCGACGCGGCCGCCGGGACGGAGCACGCGGGCGGTTTCGCGGAGGATGTCGGGGCGGTCCGCAGGCGGGACGTGGTGGAGAAACCGGCGCCCGATGACGGCGTCGAAGGGGTCGTCGTCGAACGGTAGAGCGCGGGCGTCACCGGCCAGCGCCGGCTTGCGGACGGTTTCGGCGTTCGACGGCCAGCCCTCCAGCCCGACATCGGCGCGGGGGTGCATGTGCTGTCCGAACGCGAGTTCGAGGGTCCGACCGGCCGGGAGATACTCGGCGATCAGGGCGTCGTGTCGATCGTAGATTCGGTTCAACAGCGGGTGGTTCCGGACGTTCCGCGGCCGCTCGACTATTGCGCCGTCCTGAACGTCCCAGGTCGCTTCGGACATGTTACCGCCTCACAGTACACAGTCGTCAGCGGTCCTATGAGGCTATAGAGCCGGTAAACCGGACTATCGAGGTGATAAGATGTCAGCAATAGCCAGTCACTATCCGGATAACAGGTTTCTAAGGTGTGCTGTCAGGGATGTCAATTTAAAAACGGCAGTCGGGTAACCGGGAGAGGGTCTATTCGATATCGATCCGACGTGCGTCGTCGGCGGCGTCGTCCATACGCGGGAGCGCGATCTCGAGGACGCCGTTGTGGTAGGTGGCGGTGATGTCCTCGTCCACGACCGGTTCGGGAAGGGCGACCCGTTCGGCGACCCGTCGGCTGTGCCGGCGAGCGCCGTCGCTGGTCTCCTCGGCGACCGTGCTTTCGCCATGGATGCTGAGGACGCCGTCCTCGAAGCGGACGGCGAGGTCGTCCCGCTCGAAGCCCGGGAGGTCGACCATCACGGCGTACCCGTCGTCTGTCTCGTCGACGTGGAGGTTCGTGTCGATGCCGTGCCGGCTGTGGCCGCTTCGGAGTGTGTCCGTGCCCGGTCGGTCGTCGTGGCGTCCCGAACCGTCGTCCATCCGGCGGCCGAGACTGTCGTCGGTCCAGCGGCCCGGACTGTCGTCCATCATTGTCCGTCGCGTCTGTGCGAAGAGTCGGAGCATCGTCTCGAACGGGTCGTTGCTGTGTGTCATAATCACCTTATATAGGCTAGTACAGATAGTAACAGTTGCGTAACATGTGCTACCACGGGGACCCCGCGCCTCGGGCGAGCGTTCGGCCGTGCCGAGAGTGCGTGATGAGATGCCGTAGCGGAACTATTTTGACAGGCGTACAGCTAGAATAGCTACAGATACCCGCCGAGTGCCCGGTCCGTCGGTGGCCGGGCGACTGGACACGAAACACACCATGGCAACCGATTCCGGCACCCGGATAGACCCTTCGGCCGACGAGGTATCGAACTACGACTACCAGAACGACAGCGTCGCCCGCTCGGGCCTCGTCGACGACCTGCAGGCGCGCGTCGACGGCGAGGTGCGGTTCGACGAGTACTCGCGGCAGCTGTACGCGACAGACGCCAGTCTCTACGAGGTGCTCCCCATCGGCGTCGTCTATCCACGGTCGACCGAGGACGTGGCCACCGTCATGTCCTACTGCGCCCGGCGGGAGATTCCGGTCCTGCCTCGCGGGGGCGGGACGAGCCTCGCCGGGCAGACCGTCAACGAGGCCGTCGTGCTGGACTTCTCGCGGTACATGAACGACCTCGTCGAAGCCCGGCCGTCCGACCGGCGAGCGCGGGCCCAGCCGGGCATCAAGCTCGGCGACCTGAACGGGGAGCTGGCCGAGCACGGGCTGAAGTTCGCGCCGGACCCCGCGTGGGGCGACAAGAGCGTGCTCGGTGGCGCTATCGGCAACAACTCCACCGGGGCCCACTCCCTGCAGTACGGCAAGACCGACGCCTACATCGAGGAGTGCGAGGTCGTCCTCGCGGACGGCACCGTCACCACGTTCGGCGAGGTCACCCGCGAGGAACTGCGCGACCGGGCGGACCCCGACGGTGACCTCGAAGCCCGGATCTACGCCGAAATCGAGCGGATACTCACCGAAGAGGGCGAGGAAATCGCGAGCCACTACCCGGACCTGAAGCGAAACGTCTCGGGGTACAACCTCGACTGGGTCCTCGAAGACGCACAGGACGGGACCGTCAACGGCGCGTCGCTGCTGGCAGGTAGCGAAGGGACGCTTGCCATCGTCACCGAGGCCGAGGTGTCGCTGGAGCCGATTCCCGAGACCAAGTCGATGGCCCTGCTGGCCTACGAGGGGCTCATCGAGGCGATGGAGGACGTCCCCGACATCCTCGAACACGACCCGGCGGCCGTCGAGGTGCTCGACGACGTGCTCATCAACCTGGCCCGGGACACCGCCGAGTTCGAGGACGTGGTCGGCATGTTGCCCGACGGGACCCGGGCGGTCCTCATCGTAGAGTTCTACGCCGACGACGCGGAGAGCGGCCGGCGGAAGGTCGCCGACCTGCTGGCGGACCGGACGAACGGCGTCGACTCGGTCGCCGACCCGACGGAGGGCCGGGCCGTCGTCGACGCGCCGGTGCGGGCGTTCGACGCCATGGAGGCCCACGACGAGGCAACGCGCGAGACGTTCTGGAAGATGCGCAAGTCCGGCCTCCCCATCCTGCTCTCGCGGACGACCGACGAGAAACACGGCTCGTTCATCGAGGACACCGCCATCCCGCCCGAGAACCTCTCGGAATACGTCGCCGACTTCCAGGACATCCTCGAGGAACACGACACCTTCGCCTCCTTCTACGCCCACGCCGGCCCCGGCGTGCTCCACATCCGCCCGCTCATCAACACCAAGTCCGTCGAAGGCGTCGAGACCATGGAGTCCATCGCCGACGCGGTGACCGACCTCGTCGTGAAATACGGCGGGAGCGTCTCTGGCGAGCACGGCGACGGCCGCGCCCGCACACAGTGGACGGAGAAGCTCTACGGGGCGGACCTCTGGGAGACCTTCCAGGAACTCAAGTCCGCGTTCGACCCCGACTGGCTGCTCAACCCCGGGCAGGTCGTCGGCGTCGACGCCGCTACCGTCGAGTCCGGTTCGATGCCCGAGCGGGCGCGCACGGTCGACATGACCGAGAACCTCCGCTTTTCGCCCGACTACGAGTTCGACGCCGGCTTCGACCCCGCCCTGGAGTGGGACAACGACAACGGGATGCAGGGGATGGTCGAGCTCTGTCACGGCTGTGGCGGCTGTCGCGGCCCGCAGGAGACCACCGGCGGCGTGATGTGTCCGACCTACCGCGCGTCCGAGGAGGAGATCACCACGACCCGCGGTCGGGCGAACATGCTCCGGCAGGCGATGAGCGGCGACCTGCCCGAGGACCCCACCGACGAGGAGTTCATGCACGAGGTGCTCGACCTCTGTATCGGCTGCAAGGGGTGTGCGAAGGACTGCCCGAGCGAGGTCGACATGGCGAAGCTCAAAGCCGAGGTGACCCACGCCTACCACCAGGAACACGGCTCCAGCCTGCGGGACAAGATATTCGCTAACGTCGACGCACTGGCGGGGCTGGGCAGCGCCTTTGCGCCGCTGTCGAACCTCGCGACGAAGGTGCCGGGCGCTCGAACGGTGCTGGAGAAGGCGGTCGGCATCGCCCCGGACCGCACGCTACCGAGCTTCCAGCCGCGGACCCTGCAGGACTGGTTCAGCAATCGCGGTCCGCAGGTCCCGGCTGCGGAAGCCGAGCGGCACGCCCTGCTGTTTCCCGACACGTACACGAACTACAGCCATCCCGAGGTCGGGAAAGCCGCCGTCCGCGTGCTGGAAGCCGCGGGCGTCCACGTCCAGTTGGCCGACCGGACCGACAGCGGGCGACCGGCCCACTCGAAGGGGTTTCTGGACAAGTCCCGAGCGACAGCGCGGGACAACGTGGACGCACTCGTTCCCGCAGTCGAGGACGGCTGGGACGTGGTGCTGGTCGAACCAAGCGACGCCGTGATGTTCCAGTCGGACTATCTGGACCTGCTGTCGGGCGAAGACGTGGAACGGCTCGCGGCAAACGCCTACGGCGTCTGCGAGTACCTCGACACCTTCCGGCTGGACGAGGGGGCCGACTGGGACGTGGCGGGCGAGGCGCTGACCTACCACGGGCACTGCCACCAGAAGGCGACGAAGAAGGACCACCACGCCGTCGGCGTCCTCCGGCGGGCCGGCTACGACGTCGACCCGCTGGACTCGGGCTGTTGTGGCATGGCCGGCTCCTTCGGCTACGAGACCGAGCACTTCTCGATGAGCAAGGCCATCGGCTCCATCCTGTTCGACCAGATCGGGGAGAGCCGCGGCGACACTGTCGTCGCTCCCGGCGCGTCCTGTCGCACGCAACTGGACGACTGGGCGGAAAGCGACGGCGAGCCGCCGCATCCGGTCGAGAAACTCGACGCGGCCCTAGCCTGAGTCGGTCTCGCCCGGCTGGCGAACCGCCTGGACGATGCCGACCGTCTGGCCGACCAGCGCGAACGCGATGCCGGCGAGCAGCGCGGTTTCCGCCGCCGGGAACAGCGCGCCGGCGTAGACGGCCGCGCCGAGGACGCTCAGTGCCGCCCCGACCGTGTACGCCCGCTGTCCCGTCGAGAGAGACCTGCCGGTGTAGTAGAGGGAGACGCCCGGAACGACCATCCATCCCAGTATCGTCGTCGTCAGGAACGGGTCCCGGAGCGGGGCATAGAGCAGTCCGACGATGCCGCCGACGGTGAGCAGGAACCCGACGAGGAGACTGTCGCGCCAGACCCGGAGGACGCCGGCCGCCATCTCCTCCCACGAGAGGACGGCGAAGGCGGCGATGAGGACGGCAGCGACGATGTGGAAGATAAGCACTGTCCGGTCGGTGACCACGTCACGGTGGGCCAGTCCCACCACCGTCCAGGCGAGCGGGATGAGTACGGCCGGACCCTGGGCACGCAAGCGAGGGAACATACCCCCCACTGTGCCCCCCACAGTCAAGAAACGTCGGTCGTGTTGACTCCTCTCACGCCCGCGGGAGTTCGACGACGAAATGCGCGCCGCCCAGGTCGGTGTCAGGGAAGTCCGTGTCGGCTCTGCCAGCCCCGTCGGCGAGAGAGATATCGCCGCCGAAGCTCGTGACGAGTGTCTCGACGAGATGGAGTCCGCCGCCGTGCGTGTCGCCCGCCCGCGGGTCGAAGATGCTGTCACGCCGCGCGTCGGGAATCCCCCCGCCGTCGTCAACGACGTGGACCTCGACGACGTCCTCACCCTCGCGAATCGCGACGAGCACCGACGGGCGGTCGGACGCGCCTGCCGCCGGCTGGGTCGCGTCTGTCCGTTGCGCGTCGCCTTGCAGCGCGGAGCCGTCGGTTTGGGTCCCGCCGGCCGAGAGTTCGGCCGTGGGCGTCCCGTGTTCGACGGCGTTCTCGAGGAGGTTCCGGAGCACCGGACGGGCGGCCTCGTTGGCGTAGGCCGTCGCGCTGTCCGGGGCCTGGAGCGCGATAGCGACGGTGTGTGTTTGCTCGACCCGCTGGATTACCGTCTCGGCGATCGGGACGATGTCGGTCGGTTCGAACGCCGGGTCGGAGCCGAGGGTCTCCGCGACGGCCCCGGCGTTGTCGACCAGGGTATCGAGTTCGGTCACCTGTTCGCTGATCGCGTCCGCTGCCGTCTGTACTGTCTCTGAATCGGCGTTTCGCTTGAGAATCGCCGCCCGGCCGTCGATGACGACCAGCCCGTTCGCGATGTCGTGTCGGAGCAGGTCGTTGACGAACGACAGCGTGTTCGCGGTCCGGGTCGCGCGGCTGGCGTCCTGATGGGCTCGAACCGCGAGCGCGCCCGCGACGAGGCCCGTGACGGCGCCCGTATCCATCGCCAACAGGGTGACGAACACCGGTTCAGCGACCGTTCGGCCCTCCATCGAGCGGACGAGGACGCTCAATCCGATGATAGCCCCGACTGCGACACTCCCGACGGCGCTCCAGACGAAAACTGTCCATATCTGCTCTCCCGGCATCGACGCCGAGACGAGCCGATAGCTGCCATACACCAGCACCAGCGGGAGCAGTCCGTCGAGGGCCAGTGCGAGCACGGGGCCGCCGAGTTGCCCGATGCGCTGTGTCTCGAGGCCGAGGTGCCAGACGACGGCTGCACCCGCGAGGGCGAGGCCGAAGCCAGCGAGCAGCCACGGCGCGAGACGACCCCGCACGGGACGGGACATAGTTACGGGTCGTGTTCACGAGTCTAATTCTATTTGGTTAGGAGGAGGGTAAGCTCGAACCCGACGCCGAGGCATCTATATCTCGGTCGGCGGACGCAGCGACGCGTGTGGTATGCCAGTGTTACACACTGAGTAATCGCTAGACAGCGGGCGGTTTCCGCTGTTTGTCACTGGAGCGTCGTACCGACACTGTTATCCGTGGTGCTGGCATCTCTTTGGTTGCAATGGCGAAAGGAACGGTTGATTTCTTCAACGACACTGGCGGTTACGGTTTCATCGACACTGAGGACGCGGACGAAGACGTCTTCTTCCACATGGAAGACATCGGCGGCCCGGACCTCGAGGAAGGACAGGAGCTCGAATTTGACATCGAGCAGGCGGACAAGGGTCCGCGCGCCAACAACGTCACACGGCTCTAACAATGGCGACAGGCACTGTTGACTTCTTCAACGACACTGGTGGTTACGGCTTCATCGAGACCGACGATGCGGACGAAGACGTCTTCTTCCACATGGAAGACGTCGGCGGCCCTGACCTCGAAGAGGGGCAGGAAGTCGAGTTCGACATCGAGCAGGCGGACAAGGGTCCGCGTGCGACCAACCTCACGCGACTGTAAGACGGCTTCTGTCTACAGTCTAGCACTATAATCACTTGTCAGCGGTTACGGTGTACAGCGGTGTACACGGTACTGTCGCTGGCATGCACACAACCGACCGCGAGCGACTCGCCCGGTCGGGGCATGTCACTGCTCGACGAGTGGTGACGCCGCCCGGTAGACAATCTCCATCGGCAGACCTACCGCGTCTCGCGGCGGCTCGGGCGGCAGCGTGTACAGTTCCCCGTCGCCGGGTTGGGCCGTGTACGCGAGGGCGACGGCATCGAGTACGTCGTCGACGGCGACCGACGCGCCCCCCGTCGCTTCGGCGGCTTTCTGGACCGTCGGGGCCGCGTCGCGGTCGTAGTGGGCCAGAACGCGCATCCGCTCGGCGTAGCCCCCGGCTGTGTGCTTCGAGTAGCGAAGCGGCTCGTCGCCGAAGGCCCGGAAACAGACCTCCGGGTGCGATTCCCGGATGACCGCGGCGGCTTCGGGCAGTTCCTGCAGGAGTTCGTCGACCCGGGCGAGGCTGTCGCTGCGTGCGAACGCCCGCTCGGAGAGTTCGTGTCCGGTCTTGCGCCTGTGGACGCGGGTGGCCGTCGAGTAGCGCTGTTTCCGGGTTGCCTCTCGCACCGGCGACGTGCGGACCGCCGCGCTGCGCTCACCGAGCACTGACCGGGCGAGTTCGTCACACCGGCGGTCCGGGTCGCCGGAGTCCACGAGTCCGACCGGCACCCCGACCAGAATCAGGCGGGCGCGCTCGTCGTAGGCTGCCCAGCACTCGCCGATCCCGTCGAACACCGACGCGTGGTCGAAGCCGTCGCCGGTGAACGCGACGGCGACCCAGGACTCGTCGCTCCGGTCGACGCCGACGTACAGCGGTTCGGCCATTACCGATATTCGGTCGGACGGGCGCAAAAGTGTATCCCGAGGTGTTTCCTGGCCGACCGGTCCGGCCCCGAGCGGTCGGCCGCCCCCGGCGACGGGCCGTTACGACCGCCCGAACTCCGTGAGGTCCTGCAGCGGCACCAGCCGGTGTTCCATCGCCGGCCTGGTGTAGCCGGCCGATTCCTCTGAGACGCCGCTTGTGAACACCAGCAGCTTCTGCTGGAGGACGTGGGGCACGCCGTCGGTGTCGCGGATGATGTCGACCGAGCGCCACGCTTCGTCTTCCATGCGCCGACAGCACACGCCAGAGCCACCTGTCTCTTTCCCCGTCAGGAGTCCGGTCCGACGAAGATAGTCCGGAGTCGCGCACCGCAGTCCGGACAGCACAGCGTCTGCCAGCGGTCGTTGTCGAGATCGCCGAACGTCTCCCGGCGGATCGCCTCCTCGACGGTGACCGACCGGCCACAGGTATCACACTCCAGGGCCATGCGGCAGAGTTGGTCTCCCACGGACAAAACCCGCTCGCCCACAGGCATTTAGCCGACGCGAGTGTGAGTCCGGATATGGACGGCGTCGTACTCGCTGCCGGCGAAGGGACGCGGATGCGACCGCTCACTGCGGACAGACCGAAGGGACTGGTCGAGGTGGCCGGACAGCCGCTGCTGACACACTGCTTCGACACGCTGCTGTCCGTCGGCGTCGACCGCCTGGTCGTCGTCGTCGGCTACCGCGGCGACGACATCGTGTCCCGCTACGGCGACCAGTACCGGGACGCGCCGATAGCGTACGTCCGGCAGGACGACCGGCTGGGGCTGGCTCACGCGCTCGAACAGGCCAGGCCCGCCGTCGACGGGACCTTCGTCGTGCTGAACGGCGACAACGTCTGCCGGGCGAACCTGGCTGCTGCGGTCGAGCGTCACCGCGAGACCGACGCCAGCGCGACGCTGCTCGTCGAAGACGTACCGCGGGCCGAGGCCAGGTCGACCGGCGTCGTCACGACGGACGACGAGGGACGGGTGACCGGCCTCGTCGAGAAGCCGTCGGACCCGCCGTCGACGCTGGTCACGCGGGGCTTTTTCGTGTTCGACCCGGCCATCGGCCACGCCTGTGCGCTGACGCTGCCCTCCGAACGGGGCGAGTACGAACTCCCCGACGCGGTCGACCTGCTGTTGAGTGCCGGCCACCGCGTCGAGGCGGTCGAGCTCGACGGGTGGTGTCACAACGTCAACGAACCGGACGACATCGACGCGGTCGAGAACCGGCTCGCGTGACGGCCGCTGCCAGGCGACACCGCGCGCGGACACAGTGACAGAACACCGAAGGGGTTCCACCCCAATACAGGGATATGACAGCCGTTCGACCGCTCGTGCTCGTCGCGCTCGCTGTTCTCGTTTCGCTGGCGGGTTGCGGGGCGCTGTTCGGCAGCGGCGGGGCAGAGTCAGAGGCGACGGTGACACCCGCCGACGTGCCTACAGAGGGGCCACAGACGGTAGATTCGGCAGGGGCCGGTCGGGAGTACTGGGGGAACGTCTCCGTCGACGCCAACCGGTCGGTAGTGACACAGCCGCGGGTGCTCGAACTGCGGCCGAACTGCGAGCGGCCGCCGGGCCTGGTCGTCCACATCCAGGTGCTGGCGCTCCGGAACAACGACCCGGCGACGAACGAGGGCATCAACACGACCTGGCAGTTCGCGTCCCCGTCGAACCGGGACCTGACGGGACCGTACCCGAACTTCGTCCGGACCATCCAGAGTGGATTCGAGCCGGTCCTGAACGCGACGGGCGTTCGGTACGGGCCCCTCGACCGCGACGGCGACACCGCCTCACAGCCGGTGACGGTCGTGGACGCGAACGGGACGACGACGAGCTACCGATGGACGGTCGAAAAGCAGGACGAACCCCCCTTCGAGGGGTGCTGGATGACGGCGGGCGTCGCGCCGGCATAGCCCGCCATCGCGGCGAACGAGAGGGCGCCTGCACCGGCAGTCCGAACTCTGCTGGCGGATAGCTTCGGCAAACAGAGCAACAGAGCCGATCAGTGCCCTGGAACGTGCAGTCTCAGAGGCGATAAAAGCGTAAGACTCAGCGTATCGACCGACTACCGTTGGCGTATGCACCATCCAGGCCCGCCGCGGTTCGCCACCGTCGGCGAATCGGTCGAACTGGCCCCGCGCCGGCCCGACCCCGACATGGCTGCCGAATGGCGGTTAGTCGAGCGGCCGGCGGCGAGTACGGCGACGCTTGGCGACGGGTCAGTCTGTCACCTCGAACCCGACGCGCCGGGGGTGTACCGGGCGGCGGTGTCCACAGCCGATGAGACACACGAGCAGGTCGTCCGGGCGTTCCCGAGCGTCACCGAGACAGTCCGGTTCAGCGTCACGGCGGACGATTTCGGGCACGACGGGACCCTCGCCGTCGCGGACCGCGCCATCGTCATCGGGAAATTCAACGACTTCACGATGGGGACACACTGGGCCGAGCGCGACGGCGACGAGTGGGTCATCGAGGCCGACCTGCCGCCGGGGACCCACCACGCCACCTTCAGCTTCGACGGCTCCTTCGACGCGACCGCGACCGACGAGGTCACCGTCGAGGGTCCCGGCCGTCCACGGGTCGAACTCACCGGCGAAACCGCGGACGGGGACCTCGTCGTCTCGGCGGACGCCCGCGCGGCCCCGTCGGGGAGCGCGCCGGGAGTCGAGTTCCATCTCGACGGCCGCGACGCGCTGGCGGAGTCGGCCGTGACCATCGACGGCGACGAACTCCGGGTGCCAGGTGAGGCCCTGCCCGAGACGGCCCGGATTCACGCGGTCGCCGTCGCCGAGCGCCACAGCGTCGCGGACACGCTGGTCGTCGAGCACGACGGCGGGAGCGGGGATATGGACGGGGACGGCACAGTGACCGTCTCACGGCCGGCCGACCCGCCGGCCTGGGCCGCCGACGCCACCATCTACGAGATATTCGTCCGGTCGTTCGCGGGCGAGACCGTCGACGCCACCTTCGAGGCCATCGAGCGGCGGGTCCCGTACATCGAGTCGCTGGGCGTCGACGCGGTGTGGCTCACGCCCGTTCAGGCGAGTCCGACCCACCACGGCTACCACATCACGGACTTCTTCGACACCGCCGCGGACCTGGGGACGCGCGCGGAGTTCGAGTCCCTGGTCGAGCGCCTCCACGACGCGGGGATTCGGGTCGTCTTCGACCTGGTCATCAACCACAGCTCGCGGGACCATCCGGCCTTCCAGCTCCACCGGGCCGGCGTCCCCGAGTACGCCGACCACTACGAGCGGGTCCCGGCGTCACAGGACGTCTCCGACATCGACTGGGCGGGGACGGACGCGCCGGGCCGCTACTTCAACTGGACGCGGATTCCGAACCTCAACTACGACTCGCTCGCGGTGCGGCGCTGGATGCTCGACGTGGTCGACGAATGGCGCGACGTGGTCGACGGGTTCCGCTGTGACGTCGCCTGGGGCGTATCACACGGCTTCTGGAAGGAGGTCCGGGAGCGGGTGAAAGCCGCCGACCCCGAGTTCCTGCTGCTCGACGAGACGGTCCCGCGCGACGCCGACTTCGCCGAAAACGAGTTCGACCTCCACTACGACACGGACCTGTTCGAAGCGCTCCGTGACATCGGGACCGGCGGCGCTCCGGCGTCGTCGCTGTTCGAAGCCCTCGACGAGTCGGTCGAGCGCGGCTACCCCGACCGTGCCGGCCACATGCGGTACGTCGACAACCACGACGAGGGCCGCTACCTCGCCGCGTGCGGCGCCGCGTCGCTTCGGGCGGCTGTCGGAGCCACCCTCACTCTCCCCGGGACCCCGATGATATACGCCGGCCAGGAGCGGGGCGTCGAGCGACAGCGCGGGACGATGCGCTGGCACGACGGCGACAACGCACTGACCGACTTCCACCGACGGCTGGTGGCGCTGCGTGCGGACCAGGCCCCACTGCGCGCACCCGAGGTGCGGCCGGTCTCACACTCCGTCGAGACGGGCGAGACGGAGGCAGTCGTCGCCTACGAACGCAGTGACGGCGACGAGACGCTGGTCGTGGTCCTGCACTTCGGCGACGGGACGGCGACGGTCTCGCTCGAAACGCCGGTCGGGGACACCGACCTTCTCGGCGGCGACTCGGTCACGAGCGACGGGACGATACAGGTCGACGACGTCGTCGTGCTGCCGACGGGTAGCCGATAGGTGACGACGGGAACCCGCGACGCCGGCTTCGAGGGCGTCTCCCGGCTACACAGCACCGAAACACAGTTATCCGCCGCCCGTACCAGATGTGAACAGATGGACGATTCGACTCTCAGGGATAGGCTGGGGCAACTGGGCCTGTCGGAGAAGGAGGTCGACACGTACCTGTCGATTCTCGGCAGCGGCGAGGCGACGGCCAGCGAGATCGCCGACGACACCGGCGTCTCCAAACGGTACGTCTACAGCATCAGCGAATCGCTCGAAGACCGCGGGTTCGTCGAGGTCGACGACCACGTCGTGCCCACGAAGATTCGCGCCCGGCCACCCGAGGCGGTCATCGACGCCCTGACCGACCGACTCGAAGAGATGAGCGGGCCGCTCGATTCCCGGTACTCCGCGAGCGCGCGGGAACCCCAGCAGTTCGATGTCATCAAGTCCCGGGTGACGGTCGTCAAGCGGCTCACTGAGTACATCAGGAACGCGGAACACGAGGTCATGCTGTCGATTCCCCAGCAGTACCTCCCCGAGGTCTCGGAGGAACTGGCCGCGGCCGTCGACCGCGGCGTCCTCGTGATGCTGGTCGTCAGCAGCGCCGACGACCTGCACCCCGACGACGTGAGCGGGCTGGCCTCCGTCGCCCGGTCCTGGGACCAGCCGATGCCGATAATGCTCACCGTCGACGCCCAGTTCGGCCTCGTCTCCCCGGCCGAGATGGTGACACGGACCGACTCCGACCAGCGCGCGATTGCCTTCGTCCAGCAACAGCTCGTCCCGGTGCTTTCGGGGTCGTTCCTCGGGAACTACTGGCTGATGGCCACCGAGATAGCCGTCAGCGACCCGGCCCCGCTCCCGGCCACCTATCACGACTTCCGCCACGCCGTCCTCCAGGCGACGCTGCACCTGCGCGCCGGCCACGACGTCCACGTCTCCGCCGAAGTGCGGGCGGTACAGGCCGACGACGATACCACCATCATCGAAGGGGCCGTCGTCGAGACGAAACAGGGCGTGGTCGAGCCGGAGACCAGCTCCTACCCCATCGAACACACGCTGCTCGTGGACGTCGGCGACCGGACTGTCTCGCTGGGCGGCTCGGGGTCGTTCATCGAGGACTACGAGACTGACGAGGCCACGCTCTCGCTGGCCGAGTGACGGGACACGTGCGACCAGCGGAGCCAGAGCGGCGGATAATCACTATCAGTTGCGCTGGCTCGGGTCCGGCCAGCGGTAGATGACGTACGTTTCCGACTCCGGGTCGTCCGCGGGGTTCCAGACGAGGCGAAGCGTCGCATCGCCCAGGTCCAGATGCGCCCCGCCACCGGTCCCCGAAAAGTGTCCCTGATGTATCGTGACCTGGGTCCCCGAGGTAATTCGCGTCGGCGCCTGGGCCTGAATCGGGTCGGTGACCAGCGTCGCGTCGCTGCCGTCGGAGGTCCTGGCACCGGAGACGACGACGGTGAGATTGTCCCTGGAGACGGTTTCACCGCTCTCGAAGCTGAGGTTCAGGTACTCCCCATTGCCGGTAGTCCGGTCGCTGTAGTCGGCCACGACAGCGACCTGGGGGGCCTGCGTGGGCTGTTGCTCGCTGAAGCCGAGCGCGAACACGCCGATGGTTGCGGCGAGAATCGCGACAATTCCGACTAGTATGACGACGCCGATAACCGGGCTAACGCCCCGGTTTCGCTCGTGGGCCCGACTCATTGCACACAGATGGGAACTGGGTGTGTAAAAGGCACAGCGTCGGCTCAGCGCTCGATATCCGACCGTGACACCGCCCGGTTACGCCGTCGGGAACAGCGTCCCGGGGAGCTCGCCGGGCAGTTCGTCACGGTCGTGGGGAGCCTCGAAGTCGGGGTCGGGACCCATCGGGACGATGCGCTTCGGGCTCACGTCGGGGTGGGTGGTGTAGTAGTGCTCCGTGATGTGGTCCATGTGCACCGTCTCGGCGACGCCGGGGAGCTGGTAGAGGTCCCGGAGGTACGGCCAGAGGCTGTCGTACTCGCGGATGAGCCTGTGGTTGCACATGAAGTGGGTGTGATACACCTCGTCGAAACGGACGAGCGTCGTGAACATGCAGATGTCCGCCTCGGTCAGGCGGTCGCCGGCGAGGAAGCGCTGGTCCTCGAGCACGGCGTCCCAGTGGTCCAGCGCGTCGAACAACTCCTCGGCGGCCTCGTCGTAGGCCGACTGGCTGTTCGCGAAGCCACAGCGGTAGACGCCGTTGTTGATGGGCTCGTAGATGTCGTCGATGATGCGGTCGACCTCGTCCTGGTAGCCCTCGGGGTAGAGGTCCACGTCGTTCTCGGCCACGTCGTCGAACTCGGTGTCGAGCATCCGGAGGATTTCCCTGGACTCGTTGTTGACGATGGTCTCCGCCTGTTTGTCCCACAGCACCGGGACCGTCACGCGACAGGTCGCGTCGGGGTCGGCCGCGACGTAGACCTCGCGGAGGTAGTCCGCCCCGTTGACCGTATCCGGCGTACAGCCCTCCTTGTCGGGCGTGAACTGCCAGCCGTCCTCGCCGCGGAACGGGTCGACGTAGTCGACGGTGATGGCGTCTTCGAGTCCCAGGAGCGTCCGGGCGACCAGAATCCGGTGGGCCCACGGACAGGCGCGGCAGGCGTACAGGTGGTACCGGCCGGCCTCGGGCTGGAACCGCGCGCCGGGGTCGTCCTCGATCCGGTCCCGGAAGGTGGTGTCCTGCCGGTCGAAGGCCCCGTCCTCGTCCGTGCTCTCGTACGCGTCGGTCCGCCACTCGCCGTCGACGAGCATATTCATGGTATCATTGGTACGCGTGCGAAGCCTAAAAGAGCGCGGTGACAGCGGTGTTACCGGACCAGCACCGGATTTCACAGCGAGCCGAAAACAGGTGTTGCAGTCACCACAGCAACGGTCAATTCGGGGCCGCAGCCGCTGTATGCGACACCACGGCACGCCGCCGGGCGGGTTCGAAGCCCTTATTGGGCCGCTCGGCGACGTATTCTCCAAGAGTACCTATGTCGGACAAACCCGCCTCAATGTACCGGGACATCGACAAGCCCGCGTACACCCGACGTGAATACATCACGGGCATTCCCGGTTCGAAAATCGCACAGCACAAGATGGGCCGCAAGCAGAAAGACACCGAGGACTACCCGGTCCAGATCAGCCTCGTCGTCGAGGAGACCGTCCAGCTGCGCCACGGCTCCCTGGAGGCCGCCCGTCTGTCGGCCAACCGCCACATGATCAAGGAGCTCGGCGAAGAGGGCGACTACAAGATGACGCTGCGGAAGTTCCCCCACCAGGTCCTGCGCGAGAACAAGCAGGCGACCGGGGCCGGGGCCGACCGTGTCTCCGACGGGATGCGCGCCGCCTTCGGCAAAATCGTCGGCACCGCCGCCCGCGTCCAGGCCGGCGAGCAGCTGTTTACCGCCTACGTCAACGTCGAGGACGCAGAGCACGTCAAGGAAGCGTTCCGCCGCGCATACAACAAGATCACACCCTCTTGCCGTATCAAGGTCGAACGGGGAGAGGAACTGCTGATTGCGTAAGTCAGTCAGAAACGTCCTCTCGCCGTTCGCAGAGCGGGGAGAGGAGCTGCTAATCGCGTAAGTCAGTCAGGAACGTCCTCTCGCCGTTCGCAGAGCGGGGAGAGGAACTGCTGATCGCGTAAGTCAGTCAGGAACGTCCTCCCGCCGTTCGTAGGGCAGGACGACCGCTAGTCGCCGCCCCGACCCCGCTTTTCGGCGGCGCTCCGAAGGACAACGAGTCACGTCTGAATCGCGGGACGACGCACTCTGAGACGCCGCCTTGGTGCATGCTACCGTCCCCCACAATGTTCTTGCACCCGTCCAGCGTATCACCTAGCATGGTACTCCGACTCGTACTCCTGGCGCTCGGTGTCCTCGAACTGCTCCGGCCGCGGAAGGTCGTCGACTTCTGGATGGGGCTTGCGGCGACGAACGGCGACGAGATAGACCTGCGGCCGTGGGTGTACAGCGCCGCTCGCGTCGAGGGTGCACTGCTCGTGCTGTGGGCGCTCCGGCGGAGTCGTGGCGGCGAGTGACTCGGCGGCAGGGAAGGGACCCACCGCTCTACACGTACCGGTGCTGACAGCGGTCTCCGCTACGTGTCGCCGGACAGTCGGACCGTCAACACCGGCGGGTCCGCCGTCCGGACGACCTTCTCGGTGACGCTTCCCAGCAGAAATCGGTCCAGGCCGCTCCGGCCGTGAGTCCCCATGACGATCAGATCCACGCCCGCGGTGTCGGCGTAGTCGAGAATCTCCCCGTACGGGTCGCCCATTCGGCGCTCGGCGACGACAGTCGCGCCGTGGTCCGTGACGTCGTCGACTGTCTCGTCTATGACCTGCTCGGTCCGTTCCTGTAGCGATTCGATGGTCGTCGCTTCAGCCGCAGCGCTCCCGAGATACGTCGAATCGACGACAGAGAGCACGTGAATCGTCGCATCGTGTGTCTCCGCCAGTTCGAGCGCGTGTGCAAGCGCTTCGTTCGCGCCGTCACTTCCGTCCGTCGGAAAGAGGATGTCGTCGTACACGCGTGGTCTATTTTCCCGATTATACTTAGTAATTATCCGATAAGTCAGGTGAAAGTTGAGTGTTTATCCACTATTCCCTCTATTTTGTGGTTGGGGCGGAGTGCGGCACGCGACAAGGCCAGACTGTGTGGCTGCGAGCGTGTTTTATTTCTCCACGACAACTGAAACCATGCACAGGCTGGCCGTCGCCACGGACGCCGAGACCTACGAGCGGATGCAAGGACCGCTGGCGGCCCGGGACATCGAGGTGGGCCACGTCGAGACGGCCGAGCGGACGCTACCGCTTGCGGAGTCTCCCTTCGACGAGTACGACGTGGGCTTCGTCTATCCGTCCCGGATTATGGAGGGGGCAGTCGCGGACGCCATGCTTGACGTGCCGTGGGTCAACGACCGCGAGGCCATCCTCCGCTCGCGGAACAAGGCCGACGTGTTGGCGCGACTGGGCCGTGCGGACGTTCCCGTGCCCGGGACCGTCGTCGTGTCGAACCCGGCGAGCGAGGCCGAACTGACGGCGGCGTTCGAGCGGTTCGACCCGCCGGTGGTCGTGAAGCCGAACTCGACGACCCGCGGCGTCGGCGTGGCCAAGGCCCACGACCTGGATTCGTTTCTCGGCGTCGTCGACTACCTGGACCTGGTCCACGACTACCGTGCGGTCGGCGACCAGTCGTTTCTCGTCCAGGAGTACATGGCCGACGCCGCCGACTACCGCGTGATGGTCGTCGACGGCGAGTACGTCGGCGCGGTGGAGCGACGGCTCCCCGAGGCGAGCCGCGAGCAGGGCCGGTGGAAGCACAACGTTCACCGCGGGGCCGAGGCCGAAGGGCAGGAACTGCCGGCGGAGCTACGGGAACTGGCAGAGGAAGCGGCCGACGAGCTGGCGATTCCGTACCTCGGCGTCGACCTGCTGGTGACCGAGGACCGCGCAGTGGTCAACGAGACGAACGCCCGCCCGACGATCGACTCGGCGACGAAGTACGAGGACGGCTTCTGGGACGACCTGGCGACGCTGATTCGGAGAACAGCGGAGCGGTAACGAAACAGACCGTGCTGTTGCTCGTGCGAGGAGAGTCAGAAACGCGTGTCGGGCGCGCTACAGTTCGATGTCCGCGGAGTCCTCTTCGGGGTCGAAGGTGACTTCCAGGATGCCGTTGTTGTACGTCGCGGCGGCGGAGTGTTCGTCGACACGGGTCGGGAGCGTCAGTCGTTCGTGGTACTCGCGCTCCGGGCTCTCGGCGTTGATGGTGAGGACAGTGCCGTCGCACTTGAGGTCTATCGCGTCCTTGTCGACCCCCGGGACGTCGGCGATGACCCTGATCTCCTCGTCGGTCTCGTGTACATCGACGTGGAGGTCGGCCCCACCGCCATTGGCGTCCCGGTCGATGTGGACGTCGCCTTCGGCCCCCATCATCTCGTCCATCATCCGCTCTATTTCCCGGAAGAACTCGTCGAACGGGTCGTCACTGTCATCGCGTCTCATTCCTACTGGTCTGTACGCCCGTCCGTTTCAAAAGCCTTCGGACCAGTTCAGCCCCCGCTCCACCGACGCCGTCGAACGGGCACTCTGACACGAACGAATACTATCACTATTAATCATTCGTGCCCGAACACGCATAAACAAACACAAATTTACAACAAATCCGAAAACATTTTACACCGACCGAGTGCCTCTCTAGTCACCAATGAGTGAGCCAGTTCGCGTCGGCCTCAACGGCTTCGGCCGTATCGGCCGGAACGTATTCCGGGCATCGTTAGCAAACGACAACGTCGAGGTCGTCGGTATCAACGACGTGATGGACGATTCGGAGATCGACTACTTCGCCCAGTACGACACCGTCATGGGCGAACTCGAAGGCGCCAGCGTCGACGACGGGGTCCTCACGGTCGAGGGGACCGACTTCGAGGCGGGCGTCTTCCACGAGACCGACCCCACGCAGCTCCCGTGGGAGGACCTCGACGTGGACGTGGCCCTCGAGGCGACCGGTATCTTCCGCACCAAGGAAGACGCGAGCCAGCACCTCGACGCCGGCGCCGACAAGGTCCTCATCTCCGCGCCGCCGAAGGGCGACGAGCCGGTCAAGCAGCTCGTCTACGGTGTCAACCACGACGAGTACGACGGCGAGGACGTCGTCTCGAACGCCTCCTGTACGACCAACTCCATCACGCCGGTCGCGAAGGTGCTGGACGAGGAGTTCGGAATCAACGCCGGCCAGCTGACGACGGTCCACGCCTACACCGGCTCGCAGAACCTGATGGACGGCCCGAACGGCAAACCCCGCCGTCGCCGCGCGGCTGCGGAAAATATCATCCCGACCTCGACGGGTGCCGCGCAGGCGGCCACCGAAGTGCTGCCTGAGCTTGAAGGGAAGCTCGACGGGATGGCCATCCGCGTCCCGGTGCCGAACGGCTCCATCACCGAGTTCGTCGTCGACCTCGACGACGACGTGACCGAGAGCGACGTCAACGCGGCCTTCGAGGAGGCCGCCGCCGGCGAGCTCGAAGGCGTGCTGGGCGTCACGAGCGACGACGTCGTCTCCTCCGACATCCTCGGGGACCCGTACTCCACGCAGGTCGACCTGCCGTCGACGAACGTCGTCTCCGGGATGACGAAGATTCTCACCTGGTACGACAACGAGTACGGCTTCTCGTGCCGGATGCTCGACGTGGCCGAGTACATCACCGAGTAGTCGTCCAGCCTTCGTCCAGTTCCAACAGAGAACAGGTTCCAGCGGTTGTTGGCAGACCGCCCGAGTACACAGAGAGCCAGCCCCGGGCGACTGGGGACTCTGTGTGCCGGCGCAGTCAGCCGTGTCCGCAGTCGGCATCCCGTGACCCGGCGACGACTGCGTGCAGCGGGCCGCCTATAAATATTCTATCACTTCTCTCTGTGTCAGCGGCTGCGGTTCACCCGGGGGCGGACTCGGAAACCGTTAAGCGGACGGCAGGTGACCTTGTGAGTGATGACCTTCCAGACGCTCGACGACCTCGACGATGGACAGCGCGTCCTCGTCCGACTCGACCTCAACTCACCGGTCGAGGACGGCGAGGTACAGGACAACCGGCGGTTCGACCGCCACGCGGAGACGATCAGCGAACTGGTCGACCGCGGGTTCGAGGTTGCGGTACTGGCCCACCAGGGCCGTCCCGGCAGCGACGACTTCGTCTCGCTTGCCCAGCACGCCGACATCCTCGCTGAGCACATCGACCACGACGTGGGCTTCGTCGACGAGACCTACGGGCCACAGGCGATTCACGACATCGCGGCCCTCGACAGCGGCGACGTGCTCGTCCTCGAGAACACGCGGATGTGCGACGAGGAACTACCCGAGGAGGACCCCGAGGTCAAGGCACAGACGGAGTTCGTCCAGACGCTCAAAGACGAGTTCGACGCCTACATCAACGACGCCTACTCGGCGGCCCACCGCTCACACGCCTCGCTTGTGGGCTTCCCGCTGGTGATGGACGCCTACGCCGGCCGTGTCATGGAAACCGAGTACGAGGCCAACACCGCCATCGCCGAGAAGGAGTTCGACGGGCAGGTGACGATGGTCGTCGGGGGGACGAAGGCCACGGACGTCATCGACGTGATGACCCACTTAGACGAGAAGGTCGACGACTTCTTGCTTGGCGGTATCGCCGGGGAACTGTTCCTCCGTGCCGCGGGCTACCCGGTCGGCTACGACATCGACGACGCAAACCTCTACGACGAGCAGTGGGAGAAAAACAGCGAGAAGATCGAGTCCATGCTCGAGGACCACCGCGACCAGGTCACGCTCGCGGTCGACCTGGCCTACGAGGACGACGACGGCAACCGCGCCGAGCAGGCCGTCGACGACATCGAGGAGAAGACCGTCTCCTATCTCGACGTGGGCAGCGAGACCGTCATGGAGTACTCGCCGGTCATCCGCGACTCCGAGGCAGTCTTCGTGAAGGGCGCCCTGGGGATGTTCGAGGACGAACGGTTCTCGGTCGGAACCGCCGGCGTGCTCGAAGCAATCGCCGACACCGACTGCTTCTCCGTCGTCGGCGGTGGCGACACCTCGCGAGCCATCGAGATGTACGGGATGGAAGAAGACGAGTTCGGCCACGTCTCTATCGCGGGCGGGGCCTACATCCGGGCGCTGACCGGCGCGGACCTGGTCGGCGTCGAAGTGCTCCAGCGCTAACTGCGGCCTTTCGTCTCCGCGTGTCGCAGGTCCCAGTCGTTGCGTTCGTCGGGAACGTCGACGACCCGTCGCGTTTCGGTCGGTTCCGTCCGTGCGTGGCGGGCAGTCCAGTCGGGGTCAGCGTCGGGCGTGGCTGCCATACACCGCGTTACCAGCGGCGGGCGTAAATTCCTTCCGCCCGGAGTTTGTAAATAATTTACTCGATTTCGAGTCTACGTTACGTCGTCGGGAAGCGAAGTGCTTTCCGCGGGCCGTGCCGTATCTGGGGTATGTTCACCGGAATCGTCGAGACGACCGGCGAGGTGCAGGCAGTCATCGATGACGAGGGCGGGCGTCGGATGCGGATCGGCGCGCCGTTCGAGGGACTCGACCACGGCCAGTCGATCAGCGTCAGCGGCGTCTGTCTCACCGTCGAGAAGTCGGCCGACGGCGAGTGGTTCGAGGTGTTTCTCGCTCGGGAGACGCTCGCCCGGACGTTCTTCGACGACCTCGACGGCGGTGACCGGGTGAACCTCGAGCGGGCGATGCCCGCCGACGGCCGGTTCGACGGCCACATCGTACAGGGCCACGTCGACACGACGGCCGAAGTCGTCGGCATCGAACAGGAAGGGGAGGACTGGACGTTCACCTTCTCGCTGCCCGAGGCACACCGGGATTATCTGGTCGGGAAGGGGTCGATAACGGTCGACGGCATCAGTCTGACAGTCGCCGACCGTCGCACCGACGAGTTCGACGTGGCGATCATCCCGACGACCTACGCCGAAACGACGCTGTCGGAGAAGTCGGTCGGCGACCCGGTGCATCTGGAGGTCGACGTGGTCGCCAAGTACGTCGAACAGCTCGTCTAGGGGTCGAACTCGGTCTGTTCCGGGTAGATTCCGGTCTCGTCCTGGTCGGCGTGAGCGCTGTTGTACGCCCGCCGGTAGGCGTTAATCTTCTTCAGCAACAGCAGGCCGAAGACCGAGTCGTACACGATGACGAAGCCGAAGAAGGCGACGAGGAAGTCGACGTTGTAGACGCCCGCCAGAATAGCCGTCACCGGGCTGGAAAGCGTGTTGTAGACGGCGTGGATGACCGAGGCGATGAGGAGCCCCTTCAGGACGATGGGGCCGGCGTCGTCCGGGTTGAACTTCGCCAGGCCGAGGTAGTAGCCGGCGAAGGCAGAGTAGATGACGTGGCCCGGCCCCGCGAGCGCTCTGACCGCGGTGATGTCGCTGCTCGCGGCGAGCAACTGCACCGTCCCGCCGACCATCTCGGTGTTCTGGGTGATGTACAGCGCGTTCTCGATCGTCGCAAAGCCCAGGCCAGCGATAGCCCCGTACACCGCGCCGTCGACGACGGCGTCGAAGCGGTTGTCACGGAAGGCGTACAGACGCACTGCAAGCAGCTTCACCGTCTCCTCGACGGGGCCGACGATGAGGAAGAAGAAGAACACCTGGCCGAGAAACGGCACCAGGCCGAAGCCAGAGCCGATAGCCTGTATCGGCGTGCCGAAGACCCCGTTGAGAATGCCGGCAAAGCCGGCGAACAACACGCCGAGGAGGAACGTCCCCACGAGCAGCGTCAGCGGCTCCTGCGTGGTCACGTCGGCGTGGTAGATGTAGGCCGCGAGCCCGAGTGCCGGCACGGCAGAGAGGATGGCCATACCGGCAAACAGCGGCTGGTCGCCGACGGCGCCGAGGCTCCCGAACGCCACCTGCAGGAGGAGAATCGCGATAGCTGCGAGGACGACCAGATACCGCAGCGTGCGTATCCCGATGTGGTAGAGCCAGTGGGCGAACCGGTCCAGCGCAGACCGGGGTTCCCAGGTCGATATCTCGTAGAGGTCAGCAGACCCGTCCGTGTTCACCTCGACCGGGTCCTGCCGTCGCTTGCCCATGTCCCACGTCAAAAGCCCGTCTCACCTAACCGTTTGGTTCGACTACATCCGGGCGGGTGCCGGACCGAGGCGTGGACGACACCGGACAGGCCAGGACACACCCTGACAGCACCGCACACTTGCAGGATACGAGAGGCTTTTCGCACGGGCACACCAACAGTAGGCTATGACGCTACGCGCGGGTGTACTCGCGGTTCAGGGCGACGTCTCTGAACACGGGGACGCGATCAGGCGGGCGGCAGCGGCCCACGACCAGACCGCAGAGGTCGTCGAGATACGCGAATCGGGGCTGGTCCCCGACTGCGACGTGCTGTTACTGCCGGGCGGGGAGTCCACCACGATTTCGCGGCTCATCCACCGGGAGGGCATCGCCGGCGAAATCCAGGCTCACGTCGAGGCCGGCAAGCCGGTGCTTGCGACGTGTGCCGGGCTCATCGTCAGCGCGACCGACGCCCAGGACGACCGGGTCGACACGCTGAACGTCATCGACGTCTCCGTCGAGCGCAACGCCTTCGGGCGACAGAAGGACAGCTTCGAGGCCCCGCTGGATGTGGACGGGCTCGACGACCCGTTCCCGGCGGTGTTCATCCGCGCGCCGGTCATCGACTACGTCGGCACGGACGTCGAGGTGCTGGCGGTGTGGGACGACCGCCCGGTCGCGGTCCGTGACGGGCCGGTCGTCGGCACGTCCTTCCACCCCGAACTGACCGAGGACCCGCGTATCCACGACCTGGCCTTTTTCGACTCGGTGGAGTCGTAGCGACGGCCTGAAGGCCCCGCTGACCGAACGGCGGCTATGAGCGACGACACCGGCGACGTTATCGACGAGCTGTTCGCTGTCATCGAGGACCGCAAGGCGAACCTCCCCGAGGACTCCTACACGGCGTCGCTGTTTACCCACGAGAAGGGCGAAAACGCCGTCCTGGAGAAACTCGGCGAGGAGACGACGGAGCTGATTCTGGCAGCCAAAGACGACGACCGCGAGGAGTTGGCCCACGAATCGGCCGACATCGTCTATCACCTGCTCGTTTTGCTGTCGATGAAGGAGATGGACGTCGACGAGTTGCGGGCGGAACTGGCCGAGCGGCGGTAGGACACTGAGCGGCCAGGTGGAGGCCCTCTGTAGCGGGAGCGGAAGCAGGCCGCCTCGCGCGCTCCGTTCGCAGGTCGCGAGGCCTGCGGGTTCACCGGCGGCGACCCGTCGTGGTGAAAGCGGGCTTTTCGCTGTCGGCCACGTCGCGGGCTTTGCCTGTGTCACGTAGGAACTCTCCGGTGCCTGAGCCGATACGATTGCCCGCGACGCGGTCAGCCCGCTTGCACGCCGGCGTTGACTGCCGGGCGTCGCCGTTCGTCGCGGTGCTACTCCTCGACGGGCGCGAACCGATGCCGGACGACCTCGCTGTCGTCGTCCCACTCGAAGCTCCCGTGGACTCGTTTCATCCGTTCCTTGTACGCGTCGAGGTCCTCCGACCCCTCTCGCTGCGCGTCCTCGTCGGTTATGTCGCCCAGCGTCCGGTGGGTCACGTCTGTCACCTCGAACTCCGTGCCGTCGATCTCGAAGGAGTCGCCCTCGTCGGCGTACTGGTGGCCGCGGTGCATCTGGGTGACCCGCCCCTCGGCGGCCAGCTGCTGGACGTGGTCGTTGGGAAGGATCTCACCGGCGTCGATGTGTGCCATACCCAGACTGCGGTCGGGACGCTCAAAAACGTGACTCGCAACAGTTTGGGGCGCGATTGAACGCGCTTTTACGCTCCGGCCGTCAACAGGACATATGAGCCATCCCTTCGAGGGTCTGCCGACGACGCCTACCGCCGAGGAGCTCGTGGACAAAGCCTTCTCGCGGGCGTCGCGCGCCGGCGGGGCCAAGGACGGGAACGAAGCCCAGCAGTCGATGCTGATGACGGCGTCGAACATCGCCTCCGACAACATGGAGAACGTGGTGACCGCGTGGCCGACAATCGACGACCTGGACCCCTTCTACGTCGAACTCGCCGACGCCGTCGTCGGCGAGGCCTACCCCGCGGACGACGACCCCGGTATCGACGCCCTGAAACAGCACCTGTCGGAGATCTCGTGGGCCGCAAGCAAGGTCGTCGAGATCCGCCAGGAGTACGAGAGCCGCGTCGCCCGCGGTGATATCGACACTTCCCGGAAGCTCCGCAAGCAGGCCTTCGCCCGTATCGCCGACGTCGTCGAGGAGGTCGAAGACGACCTCGCCGCCGTATCGACCGCACACAACGCCCTCAAAGACATCCCCGACATCCGCCCGGACGAGCCGGCAATCGTCGTCGCCGGCTACCCCAACGTCGGCAAGTCGTCCTTTGTCAACCGCGTCACGCGGGCCGACAACGAGATTGCGTCCTATCCGTTCACGACGACACAGATTCGCGTCGGACACTTCGAGGACCAGCGCATCCGCTACCAGCTCGTCGACACGCCCGGCCTGCTCGACCGGCCGCCGGAGGACCGCAACGAGATCGAGTCACAGGCCGTGAGCGCGCTCGAACACCTCGCCGACGCCGTCCTCGTGTTCGTCGACCCCAGCGGCGAGTGTGGCTACCCGCTTGCGGACCAACTGGAACTGCGCAACGACATCGAGGCGCGTTTCGACGTGCCAGTGCTGACCATCGCGAACAAGAGCGACCTCTCGACGGACGTGGAGGCCGACCACTACATGAGCGTCACCGAAG
The DNA here is from genome assembly GCF_032027985.1 of Haloarcula sp. 1CSR25-25. NCBI lineage: Archaea > Methanobacteriati > Methanobacteriota > Halobacteria > Halobacteriales > Haloarculaceae > Haloarcula > Haloarcula sp. 1CSR25-25. The sequence goes on along the minus strand of NZ_JAHYBW010000001.1, from coordinate 482,625 downwards.
ATGACAACGTCGACGGCGTGTTGCAGGCCGCTATCGACGCGGTGGACTACGAACTCGAACTGCCGTTTGACGAGTAGCGAGACATAGCGAGACGCCGACCAACGGGAGGCGTCTCGATGACTCCGAGCGGGGAGCGCAGCGACCCGCGAGGACTGCGGTCATCACCGGGAGGCGTCTCGAGGACTGCGGTCATCACCGGGAGGCGTCTCGATGACTCCGAGCGGGGAGCGCAGTGGTGAGTAAGAACGGCTTATTCTAGCTCGTAGGTCACGCTGACGGAGGCGTCGACAGTGACCTCGCCGGGCTGGATGCTCGTCCGGCCGCCGGCGTCGCCGGCGTAGGCCGCCGTCTCGTACACGACGGGGCGTCCGTGGTTGCTGGTCTGAACCGTGACGGCGTCACCGACAGACCGACCCTCCGCAGCGGCGACGACCTCAGCGTCCGTCCGGGCGTTGTCCATGGCGGTCGTCAGGGCTTCTTCGCGGGCGTTCTGTCGCGTCGCCTCGCTCAGCGAGTAGCGTACGCCCTCGACGCGGTCCGCGCCGGCGTCGACAGCGGCGTCGATGAGCGTCCCGGCGGCCTCGACGTCACTCGTTTCGGCTTCGACGGTGTGAATCGCCACGTAGCCGACCTGTTCGCGGCCTTCTCGACTCTGCTCGTACTCGGGGCGGATCTGGAACCGCGAGGAGGTCACGTTCGCGCCCTCGTCTTCCAGCGCCGACGTGATGGCGTCGGCGTCGCCGCTGAGGTTGTTGCGCGCCGCCTCGGCCGTCTCGCCGCGGCCGACCGCGGCCACGGTGACAGTTGCGCGGTCGGGCGCGCGTTCGACGGTCGCGTCGGCGTTGACGCTCACGGTCGAATTCGTCGACGGTACGACGGCCCCGGTGTCCGCGAGTGCGAACCCGACGCCGCCGGCGACGAGCAGTGCCAGTACGCCAGCGATTGCGAGTGGTCGTGATGCCATATCAGCTGCAACGCGCCCAACGGTATTTATGTCACCGAACGTTCAAACTCCGCTTTGAGCGTCAGCCGTTCCGTTCGACGGTGACGTAGCGGACTTCCGTCGCAACGTCTCGGCCGGCCGCGTCGTCGGCCAAAGCGTCCAGTTGGTCGACGAGCAGCGGCTGCTCCGCGTCGGGCGGCAGACCGACGGTGACGATGACGCGGCGCGGCTGTTGAAAGATTGCAGTGTTAGTGTACTCGATTTCGACTGTCAGCACCTGTGCCGGCGGGTCGACGCTTCCTTGGATGGCGTCGCGGATGTCCGACTCCGTCGTCGCCTGCTGGTAGGAGTCGAAGGTGACCCCACCCAGGAACGCCGACAGGACGAGAATCGACAGGACGAGGACGCCGATTCGTTTGACAGTCGCCGACCGGGCGTCGCTCTCCTGGAACCAGTGTTCCGGGCGGTAGCCCTGGTACCAGAGCCCGACGAGGACCGCGAGGTTGATCGAGAGGACGTTCACCAGCAGGAGCACGGCGGACCCGAGGCTGACGAGCGGCTGCCCCCAGGCGATGCCGATGCCGACCGTGGCCGCCGGTGGGATAAGTGCGACGGCGATCATGACGCCGACCAGCGCCGTCGAGACGCCGCTCGTGAGGCTGACGACGCCGGCCGCGCCAGCGCCGAGCGCGACGATCAGCGAGAGGAAGTCCGGGGCGACCCGCTCGCGTATCTGGCCGACCGTGGTCACGTCAGCGAGCGGCGGGATGACGTTGGCGTACCGGACCAGCAGGGCAAAGACAGTCGCGCTTGCTACGGCGAGTCCGAGCCCGACAGCCTGGAGTTTGACGCCCTGGACGAACATCTCGTGGTCGTCGACGACGGTCCCGACGTTGGCGGTCATCGCCGGCCCGATGAGCGGCGCGATGACCATCGAGCCGACGACGACGGCCGGCGAGTCGAGCAGGAGCCCGGCGGTCGCGATAATCGCGCTGATAACGGTCATGAGCGCGTAGTTCGACATCGAGGGAGCGAGGTCGTTTGCCTTCGAGGTGAGTTCTTCTCTCGCAATGCGGTCCTCGTCTTCCTCCTCGGCGTACGTCTCCTCTAGCTCGTCGAACTGGCTGGAGATGACGGTGTTCGCGTCCACGACGACGGTATAGCCGTCTTCGTTGATGCCGACGTCCCGCAGGTCTTCGAGGACCGGTTCGAGCGCGTTGGTCGGGACCGGAAAGGTGACCACAGCGGTGAACTCCCGCCCGCTCGTCTCGTCGGTGAGTACGTAATCGATGCCCTCCTCGGTCAACACGCCAAGGACGGCGTCGCGCTTCCCGGTCGGAATCAGTATCTGTACCAGCCGCACGGCTCCGGGTGGGACTCCCGAGGGTAAAAAAGCGACTAGTCAGCAGGTCCCGGACTCAGGAGTGGGCTGCACTGTGGCCGTGACTCCCGGAACTGTCGGTCCCCGCGAAACGGACGCGCTTTTCCCCGCCGGCGGAGTATACGGGATATGTTCGAATCACGACCGGACCGGGACGCCGAGGTGGTGCTCGTCGGCCGGTCCAACGTCGGGAAATCGACGCTGATGCGGGAGATAACGGGCCATACGTTCGATACGGGCCAGCGACCCGGCGTCACTCGCTCGCCCAACCACTTCGACTGGGCCAGCGCCGACTTCGTCATCAGTGACCTCCCCGGCTTCGGGTTCATGAAAGGCGTCCCCGAAGACGTCCGCGAGGAAATCAAGACCGATGTAGTCCGGTACGTCGAGGCGAACGCCGAGCGTATTCTCGTCGGAATCCTCGTCGTGGACGGCAAGTCGGTCATCGACATCATCGACCGCCACTCCGGCCCCGACGAGATTCCACACGACGTTGAGATGTTTCACTTCCTCCGTGAGGTCGGCGTCGAACCGGTCGTCGCCGTCAACAAGATGGACAAGGTCGACGACAGAGAGGAGCGCCTGAACGAGCTCTGTGACCGGCTCGGACTGCACCCGCCGTGGCAGCAGTGGCAGGAGACTATCGCACCGATCAGTGCGAAACGCGGCGCTATCGAACCGCTGAACGAGGCCGTCCGGCACCACCTCCACGAGGCCCAGCGCGACGACCTGTTCCAGTTCTTTTAATCGGCGAAACCGTTCATAAGCTCACCTTATCCATATATCGCCCGTGTAATGGTCTCAATCCGGCGTTTTCGATCATGCCCTGTCCCAGGCCGCGTGTCCCACTCTCAACTACTATTTATACACTTAGAACGCACTTTAGTAGGTTGTTGCGTATATAACAATACACAGTAATCACTTACAGGGAAGAACGATGAGGCAGATAACTGCATATCTCGGTCCAGCGCTGGGCCAACACCTATCGAGGTGGCTATGAACCAACGCTCCTATGACTTCTTCGGCGAACTCGTCGTGACGGTTCTCGGGGACGGCGGGCGTACAAGCCGGCAGTACCGCAGGATGTTCGATCAGTTCGAGACCGACGCGCCCGCGGACGACCCCGACATCGTTATCGAGGAGACGACGGAGACGGTCCAGCCGGAGGTTGTCCTCGGCGACCCCGACGACCATTACGCCTGGACCGGCGACGAGTTCGTCATCCGAAACGGGACGGACTTCATGGCGGTCACGCCGGGCTGGCAGCGCATCCGGGTGACACGCGGCTTCGAACCGTTTTACTCGATCTACGCGGTCGAGTTCCGCATCCGACAGCAGCGGGCCGCGCGACAGCAGGCACTGATACACGCCTCGGGCGTGCGACTCGACGGCCAGACGACGCTGTTCCCGGCCTGGCGCGGCGCCGGCAAGACCAACACCTTGCTGTCGCTGTTGCGCGAGGGCGCGGACTTCCTCTCCGACGACCGGCTCTGGGTCGGCGCGGACGGGACGGCCGTCGGCTACCCGCTCGGTGTGAACCTCCAGCCGTTCAACATCGAGTCCTTCCCCGAGATAGAGCAACACCACGACACGGAACGGGACCGACTGCGCAGTGAACTCCACGAGTTCATCGACGAGCGAGTCGACAGGACCCAGTCGTTCCCGGAAACGGTGCTCAGCTTCCTCAACGACAGGTTCCTGGGCGACGACGGCCGGGATTTCACGAATATCTCGGACCTGTATCCGCGTGCAGAGCACGTCGAGCAGTCGACCGTCGACAACGTCGTGTTCCTCCAGGCCGCGCCGAACATTGACACGATATCTGTGGAAGGAATCTCGACCGAAACCGCGATGTCGGCCACCAGCGCAATCTGTAACTTCGAGTGGGACGGACGGCTCAGAGAGTACTTCCACGCCTACGACTCCCTCGTGGACGGCGGCTCGATGGTCGCCGCCCTCGATACGGTCGTCGAACAGGAACGGGCGGCGTTCCGGGAGCTGTTCGACGACGTCGAGACCTACCGCGCGCACATTCCCCGGAAGCGGGACTGGGGCGAACACAATCTCGACACCGCCATCGTCGAGGCCGTCGAATCGCTTGACTCACCGCGTGTGATACAGGCGATGGACTGAGACGGGTATCGTAGTTGGGGCGCGAACGTCCAGTTAAGCAGTCGTATAAACGGATCTACAGCCGCTGGCGCGGCCGAATACGACGAGAATAGCTATTTCCGATGAGAGCGTAGTATCTCGGTTCCACGGGGGAAAAACTCGGGATACTCTCGGTAACGGAGCTATAACTAATCGCTGTCCTGTGGATGGACTCTTGTTTGATGGAGAATGTATCGGTCACATATCGGTACCGCCGATCAATGGCAGACGCGGAGCGCTCATACGGGTTGTCGGGACAGCGGGTGGCTGGCGAGAGAACGAGGGAGTCGCGTCCTGGCTCACCGCGAAAGAGGTCCCGGGTGTGAACATGGACAGTAGACCCGACAGGTCCGGACTCCCGGCCACCACGTCCAGGCGGGGGCTGCTCAGAACCATCGGCGCTGGCGTTGGCATCACGGCGCTTGGAGCCATCGGTAGTGCCAGCCAACAGTCGGAGTACTGGACGGTCGTCGCACTGCCGGATACGCAGGTGTACGCCGACAACCAGACCGCCTACGCCATGGAGCAGACGCAGTGGATCGCCGACAACGCGGAGGCGGAGAACATCGCGTTCGTCAGCCACGAGGGCGACGTTGTCGACCACGGTGACAACGACACCGAGTGGCAGCACATGGACGAGGCCATGTCCAGGCTCGACGGGACGGTTCCCTACGCCACCGTGACGGGCAACCACGACTACGCGGTACTGTGGGACCGTAAGTCATCGGTTGCCAAGTACAAGGAGTACTTCGGCCAGTCGCGGTACGACGGCCGGGACTGGTTCGGCGGGGCGGGCCCGACCAGCGGCGACGAGAACCGGGATAACCTCAGCACATACCAGCTGTTTTCCGCCGGTGGCTACGACTTTCTCCACCTCGCCCTGGAGTGGGAACCGCCGGGAACGGTGGACGACTCATCGACGACGCTGGGGTGGGCCCAGAGCGTCCTCGACCAGTACCCCGACCGGGCAACGATACTCACGACCCACTCGTATCTCCGTGACGAGCCACAGCGACGGACACAGGAGCTACAGGAAGCGAACGACATCGGGAACACGGGCCAGACCGTCTGGGAAGACCTCGTCTCGCCGAACGACCAGATATTCATGGTCCTCTGTGGTCACTGGCACGAGGACACGGGCGAGAGTAACGGGGAGGCCCATCAGGTGTCGACGAACGACGGCGGCTCGTCGGTGTACGAACTGCTCGCGAACTACCAGAACCGACCCAACGGCGGGAACGGCCTGCTGCGCCGCATCGAGTTCCGTCCCGGCGACGGGTCGGACGCGCCGGACCGAATCCAGGTGCGGACGTACTCACCGAGTACAGGGGAGGAGAAGACCGACGGCGACTCGAAATTCGGGTTCGACCTGGACTTCGACGCACGGTTCGGGTCGCCAGCGGCCGAGACGCCGGACCCGACGGAGACACCGGACGGACCGTCGGCCACGTTCCAGCAGGGGACGGACGGCTACAGCGGGACGACTGACACGATGATACGCGCCGCCGACCCGGAGACGAGTCACGGTTCGGTCGAGACACTGTCTATCGACGGGAGTGACCCGCAAGGGTCGGGCAGTAGCTCACAGGGCCTCCTCCGGTTCGACGGAGTTGTCGGCACTGACGCCGGGCAGATACCGCCCGGTTCGGACGTGAAACAGGCCACGCTGGTGTTCGAAACATCGGACAAAGGAGACGGCGCGGCTGTCCACCGGCTGCGAACGGACTGGAACGCCGATTCGACGTGGGCGTCGCTGGACGGCGGCGTCCGGACGGACGGCTCCGAGGCCGTCGCCGATGCGGTCGCAGAGACCGGCGTGGTCGAGACGGGCGAAACCTCGATTGACGTGACGGCGAGCGTGCAGGCGTGGGTCACCGGCGCACAGAACCGCGGGTGGGTGTTCCGCCCGCTCGGGGACGACGGCTGGGACATCCAGAGCGCCGACAGCGCCACGCCGCCGGTACTGACCGTCAGCTACGCCCCCGGGGAAACCCTGGCCGGCGACGCTGACGGCGACGGTGACGTCGACACCGACGACACTGAACGGATTCAGCGGTCGATTGCCGGCGAGGACGTCGACATCGACCGGGACGCGGCAGACGTCGACGGTGACGGCGACGTCGACATCGGCGATGCCGTTGCCACCAGGAACCTGGCGGAGGGAGACCAGTGAGAACCAGCCGAGCGCTCGTCGTAGCCCTTGCCCTCGCGGTCGTAGTCGGGACGCTCCCGATGGCGGTCGCCGCTCTGGCACCGGGGTCGGCGAGCGCGGTTTCGCTCGGTGACACAGTCACAGGAGAGTCCGGCGACGCGATCTCCGTCACCCCGGGTGAGACGGTGACAGTGCAGGTCTGGGCCAACGCAACGGGGGTTCGTGGCTACCAGACCAACGTCACGTTCGACCCCGCCATCGCGGAAGTCGACACCGTTGCCGGCAGCGACGACTTCGACGACCCGGTCGCGAACGTGAACAACGACGCCGGCTGGGTCGCGTTCAATCAGCTTCGGTCCGGGGAGACGAACGACCCTGTGCTCGCCGAGATCACGCTGACAGTCTCGGAGGACGCGGCTGAGTCCACACGGCTCGCCTTCGTCGAAGCGGACACCAAACTGTCGGACGCCGACGGCGAAACCGTCTCACCCGAAGCGTTCAACGGCGTTGAGTTGCGCGTCGACGCCGGTTCGGCAACCGCGACACCGACGGAAACCGATACGCCGGCGGAGACTGACACACCGACCGCGACGCCTACGGAGACTGACACACCGACCGCGACGCCGACGGAAACCGACACGCCGACCGCGACGCCGACGGAGTCTGACACGCCGACTGCGACACCGACGGAGTCTGACACGCCGACTGCGACACCGACGGAGACTGACACGCCGACCGCCACGCCGACGGAAACGCCGGCCGATGATAGCGGCGGTTCTGACGACAACGATGATAGCGATAGCAGCGACAACGACGATAGCGATGACGACGACAGCGGTGGCGGCGGAGGGGGCGGTGGCGGCGGAGGGGGCGGTGGCGCTATCTCCCCGCCCGAACCGTCGTTCTCGGTCAGCAACACGTCGCTCAACAGAACGTCGGTCGCGCCCGGACAGCCGGTCGTGGTGTCCGGAACCGTCGAGAACGATGGTGACGGAGACGGGACGTTCGAAGCGCGTGTCTACGACAACGGGACGGTGATGGACACGAACGCGAGCGTGGAAATCCCGGACGGGGAGCGCCGTCAGGTGAACCTCACAGTCCGGTTCAACTCGTCCGGCGTCCACACCGTGTCACTCAACACCACGACTGTCGGGAACGTGACCGTTCGAGCAGCGAACAGCACCGCGAACGTGACCGGAAACGGGACGGCGAACGAGACAGGGACCGGAACCGAAAGTGGCGCGAGGACCGCGACCGCGACAGCCACCCAGTCGGCAACCACAACACAGACAGACACCGAGACTGCACCGGCGACCGATGCCACCGACGAGGCGACACCCGTCTCCGGAGTTACGACGGCAACGACAGACGAGTCTGGCCCCGGCTTCGGAGCCGCCGCCGTTGTTGTCTCGCTGTCGCTGCTGTTGGGCTGGCTGGGCTACCGACGGGAGACGGACGCCTGAGTGGTGAGTACCGACCGTCGCTGATTCGACGGGGCAGCAGTACCTGAACACTGCATCAGCCGATATCCACACCAGTCGAGAGAGCCCAGTTCCCACGACGTAGCACAATCCAGTGAGAGAATCGTTTTGATGCTGGCTCTGTCCGGGGATTGCTGTGGCACCTTGGTACGACGGCGCTACAGACCCCGATGAGATGCGGTGATGTCTTGGGTCCCGGGAATGCCGAAGGCGTGGCTCCCAGCCTCAGAACAGCCGTTCAAGCAGGCCACGGTGGCGGCGTTTCTCCGCCAGCAGGACCGAACACTCCACGTCGTCGACAACGTCCAGTACGAGCGACTTCGAGACGAGACGGCGGAGGAGCCCCTCCTCAGTCGCGCCGAGGAGCAAGAGCGTGGCGTCGTCAGCGGCGTTCACGATGGCCGTCTCGACGTCGCCGGACTTGACGAGGAACTCAGCGTCCTCTAACCCCTGTTCAGCCGCCCACTGTTGCAGGAAGTGCTCGCCTGCCTCGCGGTCGTCGTCGACGTTGAGCAGCGTCACCTCTGCGCCGTATTCCGCCTGGAGCAACTTCGCGATATTGGCTGACAGCTCAGAGTCCGGGCCACCGGCCGTCGGGAGCAGGATGCGGGAGGGGTCGAATCCACGGTCACGGAGGACGAGGAAGTCACAGGGGACTGCCTCCGTGAGCTCGTCGATGGCTGATTCCGCCCGCCCTGGGGAGCCGTGTGAGTCCGGGCCCCATCCCATCACGACGAGATCAGCGGTGTGTGTCCGGGCAGCGTCGAAGATTGCCTCGTAGGATTTGTGTGATAGGATAGTGTGTGTCTCGACGTCGACGCCGAACGTTTCAGCGTCCTCTCGGGCGCTGTCGAGCAGTTTCTGTGAACTCTTGTCTATCTCGTCGGACCGGTCGGCGGCAGCCGCGAGCGCCGTCTGGTCGGGGACCGTGACGATGTGGGTGGCAACGACCGTGCCGCCTTGCTGTTTGGCGACAGCGCTGGCGAGCGTGATGAGGTCCTGTTCGTGTGCGGGGTTGGCCAGTGGCACCATCACGCGGTACTGCCCGCCGTCGGGCTGGACGCCGGCGGCCGCGCTGACGGCCGCGTCCGGCATCTCGTCGGACCGTGAGATGATGTGTTTCGATAGGATACCCTGTTTTTCGGCGCGTGACCTGGCGTAGAGTCCGTACCACAGTACCGCTGCGGCGGCGATGCCAAAGGAGAGCAACAGCGCGTCTCCGGCGACGAACACCAGCAACGCAAAGGAGAGCACGACACCGAGAATCGGCATGAGAGGATACAGCGGGACCACGAAATCCGGCGTGTACTCCTCTGGGTTCACGTAGCGCATGACGATGAGTGCGAGGTTCAGTAGCCCGTAGATGATGAGGTGCAGTCCCGATGCAGCACCCGAAAGCAGCGTCAGGTCCCCGATGACGATAAACAGGAGAATCAGTCCGCCGGTGATGCCGATTGCTCTGTATGGCGTCCCATAGCGGGGGTGAATCTCGTTGAGGGCCGGTGTGACGATCCGGTCACGGCCCATAGCGAAGTTGATACGCGACGACGCGAGGATAGAGGCGTTCGCGCTGGACGCAGTAGCGAGCAAGCCGCCAAACAGGAGTGCACCCCCCATCACGGCCCCCTGTATGTAGCTCCCGACCTCGACGACGGCGATGGGGTTCTCGGCGTCAGAACTGATGATGTCCGCGATGAACCCCTGTGGAACGGCCGCGCTCATAATCACCAGCACGAGCGCATAGATGACGGTCACGATGACGACGCTGCCGATGACCGCCCGCGGAAGGTTCTTGCCGGGGTCTTTGATCTCCTCGGCGACGCTCGTAATCTGGACGAAGCCGAGATAGGAGACGAAGATGAGCCCCGTGGTCTCCAGGGTGGTAACCACGTCAGTAGCAGCCGGGAGGTTCGACGGCTCTGCCCTGAGCGTCCCGAGGAACGTGAACACAGTGAGGATTCCGATAAGCAAGACGACGATGACGTTCTGTAGTCGGCCGGTCTCCTTTGCGCCGACGTAGTTGATGAGGACGAAGAAGGCGCCGCCGACGAGTGCGATCAGCTTCACGACCGTAATCGATATCGGGCCGACGCCGACACTGCCGGCGAGTCCGAAGATGCGGGCGATGTACCGGCCGAACCCGACCATGTAGAAGGCGCTCGCGAAGGCCAGTCCGAGCCAGTTGGCCCATCCGGCGACAGATCCGAACATCGGCCCGAGCGCGTGGTTGACGTAGTAGTAGGCCCCGCCCGAACGCGGCATCGCAGTGCCGAGTTCGCTGGCCGACAGCGCCGTGAACATAGCGATGACGCCCCCCAGGACGAACGCCACGGACGCCAGCGACCCGGCTTTGAGGATGGCTTCACCTGGGAGGACGAAGATGCCCGCACCGATCATCGTCCCGACGCCGATGGTCAGGGCCGCGAGCGGCCCGAGGTCCTTGGCGAGGTCCTCCTCGCTCATGTCTCGTCCTCTGGGGGAAGGGAGATGACGGGACGGTCAGCCTCGGTCACCAGTTTCAGAGAGAGGTCGCCGGAGAGAAACTGCATGAGTCGGTTCCCGCCACGGGATCGGTACGCGATGGCACTGGCGCCGATTTCGTCGGCGGCTTCGAAGATTTTCTCCGCCACGTCTCGCCCGTAGGCGGTGTGTTCGTCGGCATCGGGGAACACGGACCGGACAGCGGCGTACGATTCATCGGCCAGCGCTTCGGACTGTTCGACTGGCGTCTTGTCCGGCACGCCACCGCCCTTCTCTACGACGTGGAGGGCTGTCACGTGGTTCGGCCCGTACGGTTCAATCGCCTTTGCCGTCGCCAGCGCATCATCTTCGTTAGCGACGGGAAGAACTACGTGTTCGAGTATCTCTCCCTTCTTGCGCTCACTGTTCATACTGGTCAGTACAGTCTCAGTCTGTTAAGAGTGTGTGTCTTCCGGACAGACAGAGCACTACGGGATGTCCCCGTATTCCGGTTCGAGAGGGGATGTGTGACCGCCCCATCCCGGTAGTTCATAGCGACTCTCGCAAACATCGCTGTGAGGTACCCGGAACCGGTGCAGTACATCCGTCCCAATCGTCGATACCCGTCCTCACGAGTGGGTGTGGACTGGTCCGTGTTCCCGCCAGCCTGCGGACTCGCATTCAATATGAGGCCGCGTTTCCAGCGCTTCTCGGCACACTCCCGTTTGTCTCAGTCTTCGTAGTGCTACCCACGCATGAGATCCAGGACCTCGTCGACGACGTCGGTCTCGACGGCGAGGATATAGCGCTCGTCAGGTTCCAGAACCGTATCAGCCCCTGCGAGTCCAGTTCGGTCCGCCGTCGAGATCAGCAGGCTTCCCGAGGGGAGGGCGATTTCATCGAGGCGACGGCCCGCAACGGGGGCCGAGGGGGCAACACTCACCTCGATGATATCGAGGTCAGCGATCGGATAGACGAGTGTCCGGATATCCTCGCCGGTCAGTATATCTGCCGCGTGGTCGCCACCGAGATACTCCGGTAGCAGCGTCGCGTCCACCACCTCGCCGTACTCCTGGTCCGTCCCCGTCTCCGCTCTCGCGATGGTCCGAATCGACGGGGCGTACTGCTGGGCCTCCATGCAGATCGCGAGGTTCGCACCTGGCTCGTCGGTGAGTGCGGCGATAGCATCGGCCTCGGCCAGGTCGGCCTGTTTGAGAATAGACGGGCGCGTGGCGTCGCCGTGGATGACGGGGCCGATGTACGCGTCTGACAACGCCTCGACGCGCTCGTCGTCGGACTCGATCAGCAGTACCTCGTGACCCTGTTCCGCGAGATTCTCGGCGGTCTGTTTCCCGACGCGGCCGCCACCGGCGATGACGAATCGCTTTGTCCGGGTCATTGTAGTATATTGGAAACGTGTCATCTTCAATGCCCCGCCGGTTCTACTGAATCGGGAACACGACCTGTTGTACCGGGGACCGGCTACCACAAGCCTTTAAGAAATCCAATCACGGTTCTTACAGTAGAAGAATTCACCCGGGTACTCAAATGGAGCGAACAGAGTGCATACTGCGTATGATGAACGGCGTGGCGAATAAACACGGGGCGCAATGAGCAAGAGCCAGACTCGATCACCCGAGGCCGAACTCGGGTTACTTGACGCGACGATGATTGGGATGGGTGCGATGATCGGGGCCGGTATTTTCGTGCTGACAGGGCTGGCCGCCGAAATCGCTGGTCCAGCCGCGATTCTCGTCTTCGCATTGAACGGCGTCGTGACGGCGTTTACAGGACTCTCGTATGCGGAACTCGCCGCCTCGATCCCGAAAAGCGGCGGTGGATACGCCTTCGTGCGAGAGATATTCGACGACTTTGCCTCGTTCATCATGGGCTGGATGCTCTGGTTCGCCTACATGATTGCGGGGGCCCTGTATGCGCTGGGCTTTGCACCGAACTTCCTCGAACTGTTGCACGTCTACGGCGTGGTCCCGCCACCGGACCAGGTTGGAGCCGTTGTGATTCCGGTCGTCGATGCAGCGCTTCCACTGGCCTTCGTGCTGGCGTTTGTCGCAGTGCTTGGTCTGGTTGCACTCAACGCCGTCTCGACGGCCGCCAGCGGCAGTGTGGAGACGATTTTCACCATCATCAAAGTGTCTATTCTGGTGGTGTTCGTCGCGTTCGGGCTCGCTTCACCGATGTTCTCCGGGGCCGAGTTCCAGCCGCTGTTTCCCGAGGGTAGCGGTGCGGCTGCCATCCTGCCGGCGATGGGACTTACGTTCATCGCCTTTGAAGGGTACGACCTCATCACCACAGTCACCGAGGAGGTACAGAACCCGCGTGAGAACATCCCGAAAGCGATATTCATCAGCCTCGCTGTGACCGTCGTCGTCTATCTGGCAGTTGTGACAGTCGCCGTCGGGACGCTCGGAGCGAAGGGACTTGCCGACGCCGGCGAGGCAGGCATCGCCACAGCAGCGACATCGTTCATGCCGACTGGATTACCGATTATCCAGAACGGTGGCGCACTCATCGTCTTCGGGGCCGTGTTCTCGACACTCACTGCCCTCAACGCGGTTGTCATCGCGTCGTCACGCGTGGCGTTCTCGATGGGACGTGAAGGGCAGTTGCTCCCTTCGATCGGCCAGATTCACCACCGCTACGGGACGCCGTTCGTTGCAATCCTCACCAGCGCAGTGGTGATGCTCGGCTCAGTCGCACTGCCGACTCAAAGCGCCGGCAACATGTCGAGCCTGTTTTTCCTGTTGTCGTTCATTATCGTCAACGTCGCCGTCATCAGACTCCGCAGGGAACGACCGAACATGAACCGTCCGTACAAGATGCCGTACTACCCGGCGCCGCCGCTGATTGGTATCACGCTCAATCTGATTCTTACGGGGGTGCTCGTGGAGTACCTGCTCCGGACGGATCCGTTGGCGCTGGCACTCAGCACGGCGTGGATTCTGCTCGGAGCCGTTGTGTATTTCGCGCTCAAACGGATAAGAGAGGAATCGGACCGCGAGCAGGCGGCTGCGGCCACTGAAATAACACCGGAGGCTGAAGACTAACCATGACTAGTGACCTCGACATTATCATCGCTGGCGGTGGACGCGTCGGTTTCCAGACAGCCGAGATACTCGCTGACCGCGGGCACGACGTGACGATTATCGAACGTGACGAGCGGATGGTCTCGGATATCGCCGATCAATGGATTGCGACTGTCATCCAGGGCGACGCGACGAATCCGGACATCATCGAACAGGCAGGCATCGAGCGAGCGGACGTAATTGCCGCGCTTACGGGAGAAACCGGACTGAATCTCGCAGTCTGTTTAGCTGCTGCGGAGTTGGCGCCCGACATCCGGACGGTCGCGCGTATCGACCGCACAGGCGGTGACGCATACACTCGGTTCGTCGACGCGGTGGTCTTCCCCGAACGGGCCGGCTCCAGAGTGGCGGCCAACGAAATCCTGGGTAGCGATGTCCAGACGCTTGCCGACGTGACGGGCACCCTCGACATAATGCTCATCCGCGTCGCCGAAGGCGCCCCGGCCGCCGGGAAAACACTGTCCGACGTACGCTTTCCCGCGGGGACCCTCGTCGTGTCCGACGAGAACGGTGAACGGATCGCTCGTGCCGAGACGACCCTGACACCAGGGAGCAGCTACGTCGTCGCCGTCGAACCGGACGTGGTCGATGAGGTGATGAATCTGATGCGCGGCTAGTGACCCGTGGTCAGGGACGTGTGGGTCGAACTGGTCGACGGCCTGTGGCGTGAATCGCCACGTCCACTCGTCACTCGGCATCCTCGTCCCGGTCCATCAGCTCGACGACTTCCACACGTGTCACGAGGTCGGCATCACCCGACGCAGGTCGTGTTCGCTCACGACGACGACATGACGAAGAACTGCTAAGGACTCGCCGGAATTCCGGTACGCTGTTTCAAAGAATCCGGTTACTCTCCGTGCTGACCGGCGGTTACTGTGACATACCGCTACTGTGTCGTGATAATCGATTGTGCTCACTCGGTTGGAGGTGTTCAGCGACTCACTTACTGGTCGGGCTGGATGTTGTGGTTGAGATGGAACACGTTCTCCGGGTCCCACTCGGCCTTGACAGCAGCGAGTCGCTCGTACACGGCATCACCGAACGCATCGTGGACGCGCTGTTCGCTTTCATCCTGGCTTATGAAGTTGATGTATGCCCCACCGGTCGCGTGAGGCGTCAGGGCGTCGAACAGATCACGCGCCCACCCGATGTGGGAGTCATCCTCGCTCGCTTCGCGCCACCGTGACTGGATGTTCACCACCCACTCGGCATCGCGATGCTGGTACGGGGTCGAGTCAGCAGGACGACGCGATATCTCGCGCCCGAGTGCCATCATCCCGATCGTCGTCTCCGGAGAGTCGATGGTGGTTGCGTACTCGCACATGATATCGATCGCCTCGTCACTCATCTCCGACAGGTAGTGTGCCTTCCAGTAGTTGCGTGCACCGGCATTAGTCGCGCCATCGAACATGGTTTGGAACATGGTATACGGCTTTGGGCCGACAGCGTCGGCGATCGGTGATCCGATCTCACGGATCGGGGCGAGCACGCTCTCACCTTCAGTTACGTCGCCAGCATACATCACGACCACCATGAGCACCAGCTCACCGTGGACCTCCTCGGGGAGGAACGGGGCGGGCGGTGCCTTGCGGATGGCCATCATGCAGGCGACCTCGTCGGGTCCCTGGTCAATAGCTTCAGCAGCCTCGCGCATCACCGATGGAGCGTCCGCGATGTCATAGACGACGGGGCCTGCGAGGACGGTCGGGTCGAGTTGATGGAGGTCGAACTCGAAGGCCGTCACGACACCGAAGTTCCCGCCGCCGCCGCGGAGTGCCCAAAACAGGTCGGGATTCTCGCTCTCGCTGGCCGTGACGAACCGTCCGTCGGCAGTCACTAACTCGACCGACCGGAGGCTGTCCACAGTAAGCCCGAACGTGCGTGACAGGTGTCCGAACCCCCCACCGAGAGTCAGGCCAGCGACACCGGTCGAGGACACGTACCCGCCCGGGAGAACGAGCCCGTGTGCCTGCGCTTCGACGTCTACATCGTGGAGGAGAGCGCCAGATTCGACCCATGCTGTCTGCTGCTCCGGATCGACGCGGACGGACCTCATCGCAGAGCAGTCAATCATCAGGCCGTCGTCACAGACGGCATTCCCGGCGACGTTGTGTCCGCCGCCGTGGATAGCAACCTCCAGTTCGTGATCGCGGGCAAACGCGACAGCCGCCATCACATCACTCGCCCCGAGCGGTTGGGTGATGACCGCCGGGTGCTTGTCGATCATGGCATTCCAGATCGAACGTGCCTCATCGTATCCCTCATCAACCGGAACCAGTACGTCGCCTCTGAACCCGGTTCTGAGTGCGTCGACTTCGTCTTTCAATATCTGTGGCTCTGCTGTATTCGACATAATTATTAATAGGAGTTATAGAAACATTACTTATTGACATTTTCACAGCGGGTGTCTGTGATGAGTATTAGAGTGAAATGCGACGTTCCAAGCGGGAGTGCCACTGTATGCGCGCACTTGATTCAGCACGGCTTTCAAAACCGATCACCGGTGAGGGTTGCAACAGAGCATCGAGTTCTGAACACGTGGTCGGATAACGGTGTGGCCCAACCTGACCAGTCGCGTGCTCAATGGACGATTGGTCTTCAGGTGACCACGTGACCCATCTGACGCGAATCCAAGCCAGCGATGACTCCCGTCATGACTCGTAACGAATTCCCCCCGGAGTCAGTAATGACATACTTAGCGGGCCGTAGAGTCCCTAAAATGCCCGAAAATGTCAGACAAGGGGATAGTGTACTCGCCGGGATTTCGCCATGCCGCATGAAAGAACCGTACTAATCCCACTGCTGGCAGGTGATTAGCTAAACAGGATACCGATTGACTCGGTCGCTGCCGCATCGATACCTCCCTCGGGTAGTTTGGAACTCGTCATATGAGTCCGCGAAGGCCAACCATCATGACGATAATAGCGATCATGAACACGGTTTGAAGCAGCCCCCACTGCAGGGCCTTGCCGAACAATGCGTCGAGTCGATCGGTATCAGGCTCGTCCTTGTCGAGTTCGACGACCATCTTCGTCGTGGCGAAGTGTAGTGGTCCGAAGCCGTTGACGAGCATCAGTACGCCGATGCCGAGGGCTCCCCACAGCCAGATGGATGGGTCGAGCCAATATCCAAGCATGTGGGCGAGACCGATTCCGGAGCCGATCACACCAACACTGAGGGGTTCAGCTACGACAGCCAGTTTCGGGATGAGCTGGTGATTGACCGCGCCAGCGGCCTCGTCGGGGGCAGCGTCCAGCGACGGCCCGAGTACGAATTTGAAAAAGAAGTCGAGCCCGAACCAGAACGCCCCGAGTGCCACGTGGACGTAAAACATGAGCGACGCGATACCTGACAGGTACGCGACCACCGGTGCGCCGGTCGTGATGAGGACCGCGGTGATTGCGAACTGCTGATCGGCTCGTTCCAGGACTAACCCGAGTTCTTCACGATGGGACGTCGGCTGATCAACAACTGCCATTGTACCCCTGATTCAGGCTCGCTGTTCCGTTCTCGGGTCTGTACTGATAGCCGGGCGCAACGACGTCGAACGCTGTGTTGGCTGTCTTCATGTTCTTGATGTCTGTGTCAGTGTTTCATCATTGCCTTCACCAGGCCCGGGACCCGGCTCGGGTGATTCTTCTCAGTCCAGCCGTTGTTCTCGAGGTACTCACGGAAACTGGTGAACTCGAATCCGAACCGTCGTTCCATGCGCTCGATATCGACCGCGTAGCCCTCGTCGTTGAACCACTGGAACAGTTCGGCCATCGGCTCGCCCATCTCTTCGCTGGCGTCCTCGATAGGGACGGAGAGCGGTTGGACGTCAGTATTCGTTACCTCGGAAAGGATCCGGGCCATTTCGGAGAGCGTGTGTTCATCTCCTGCGAGGTCGAACCCCTCGTCGGCGAATTCGTCGGGATCAGCGAGAACCCGTGCGGTCGCCCGGCCGACATCGTCAACGTCGAGCATCTGGAGAGTCACGCCCTCTTTGATGGGCAGGGCAAGCGTGCCGTCGAGGATATCCTCGAAAGCGGGTTCGAGGTTGTGCATGAACCACACCGGTCGCAGGAAGGTCGCGGGCACGTCCAGCGACCTGATGTACTGCTCGACCTCTCCAGCGGGTTCGAGGGCGGTGATTCCGAGGTCCCTGTCGTGGTAGCCGGCGCCGCTGAACACGATGTGGCTACCCCCGGCTTCAACGGCCACGTCGGCGATGTTCTTTGCCTGGCGGACCGACTCCTCGAAGCCGGCCGTCCAGATGTTCGTCACGATGACGACCGTATCGACACCGTCGATAGCAGATCGGAGTGTAGTCTTGTCGGTCAGGTCGCCTCGCCTGACGTCCACACCGCGTTCCGAGAGTGCTTGTGCGGCCTCACTACCGGGCGTTCGCGTCAGACCACAGACTGTGAATTTTCTGTCGGCCGCTAGCAGATGATCGATGATGACGCCACCCTGGTTTCCCGTCGCCCCGACCACTAGGACGGTCTGTCCCCTCTTGTCTTCAATATCCGTTGGTGTTTCTGGCATGTGTCTCAACTCCCGTGGCCGAGTCGGCCACGATGACAGTATCGCCTCGAGCAGAATTATAATTTTTGTGACACATGCATGAGTCGGTTATCGTTGTATAAGAAAGTAACATTTCGTAACCACGAAGTACCGACCTGTGTGACCTACTCTGGCAGGTCCACGGCAGGCATCTCCGCAGCCGTGTGTTCAAATGCCCATTCCTCGAATTCGTCAAAAACGCCGGTGAGTGATTCCCCTCGTTCTGTCAGGTCGTAGTACGTCGCAATCGGTCGGTCCTCCAGGCGTCGGCTAACGAGCTCCTGTTCCGCTAAATTCTCCAGTACACGTGAGAGCGTCGTCGAGTCGGCTGTCGTCGTTTCCTGGAGTTCACTGAACCGTTGCTCTCCGTACAGATGGAGGCTCCGTAACACGGTGAGTCGCCACTTTGACCCGACAATCTCGAACGCCCGGGCGACGGGGCACACCTCGAACACATCGTCATCAGGGTCGGGTTTCGGAGGGAGTTCGTCGCAGCCCATATTGTTATATGGTAACACAACTCTTGATAAAAAGTTATCCCGTGCCTCTCCCGCAGGCCAGACAAGTGGTCGCGCCTCATTCGCCGATTGATTTTCCAGTGGCTATGTATCCTGTTCCATGGGAGTCGAAGCCAGCAATGACCCCCGACACGAATCATAGCGAATTCCACGAGAATCTGCACACAATATTCATTAGAGTCGGTGCCAAGCGTAAGACATGAGCGATCAGGTCGGGGACCCGATCGCCGTCCTCTATGCCGGCGGCGGCCCCGACAACGGGCGGGCACAGGATGGGATAGGCGCGCTCGAATCCGATTCGGCCGTCCACACTGTCCGGGCCATCTCGGCGACCGCTGACGTACGGTCCGCGCTTCCGACAGCCGTGGTCGACTGCGTCGTCGTCGAGTACGACGCCCCGGATATCGGCGGCCCGGCGCTGCTCGAAACGATTGGTGAGGACTGTCCAGTCGTTGCCGTGTTCGACGACGGCGACGGCAGCCGTGAGGCCAGAGCGCTCGCAGGCGATGTGAACCGGTCGCTCCGGCGGCCGCCCGACTCGACGCAGTGGCCGAGTGTGCTGGTCGAGCACGTCAAAAATGCTGTCGAACAGCAGCGTCTCGCCGAGCGATCGGACGATGCAGAGGAACGCTACCGCTCACTGTTCGAGAACAACCCACACATCATGTGGGAGGAGGATTACTCGACGAGCAAACGCCGACTCGACGATATTGCGGCCCGCGTCGACGACCTGGAGGCGTACTTCGACGCGCACCCCGAGGTTGTCCGGGAGCTGATGGCGGACATCGAGATTATCGACGTCAACGAGAACGCCCTGGAGTACTACGACGCACCCTCGAAATCGGTCCTGCTGGACAACCTCGACACGGTGTTTACCGATTCGGCGTACGAGGCCGCCAGAGGGATGTGGCTGGCAATCGCCGACGGTGAGACCACGTACCGCTGGGAGACGGTCGGGCAGACGCTGTCCGGCAAGCGAATGCACGAGATCATCGAAATGAACGTTCCGGAGGCGTACGCGGACGACTTCTCCCGTGTGTACGTCACGGCGATGGACATCACCGACCGGAAGCGCCAGCAGCAGGAACTCCAGCGCCAGCGGGACCGGCTCGACGAGTTCGCCGGCGTCGCCAGCCACGACCTTCGAAACCCCCTCAGCGTCGCCGAGGGGCACCTCGAACTGGCGATGGCGGAGTGTGAGAGTCCGCATCTCGAGAGCGTCGCGTCCGCACACGACCGGATGCGGACGCTCATCGACGACCTGCTGACGCTGGCCCGTGACGGTCGGTCCGTCGACGACCCCGAGCAGGTCTCGCTCCCCGCTGTGGTCGACTCGTGTCGGAGCACTGTCGACATGGAAGACGCGACGCTCGTCGTCGACACCGACCGAACGGTCCATGCCGACGAGATGCGCCTCAAGCAACTGTTCGAGAACCTCCTTCGGAACGCCGTGGAGCACGGCTCCACGAGCAGTCAGAACGCGATTGGCTCTGACGACGCCGTCGACCATGGGTCGACGAGCCCGGACTCGCACGCTCGCGACGGTACC
Organism: Haloarcula sp. 1CSR25-25; assembly: GCF_032027985.1. Classification (NCBI taxonomy): domain Archaea; kingdom Methanobacteriati; phylum Methanobacteriota; class Halobacteria; order Halobacteriales; family Haloarculaceae; genus Haloarcula; species Haloarcula sp. 1CSR25-25. The sequence continues at coordinate 462,341 of NZ_JAHYBW010000001.1, read as the reverse complement.
GCGGCAAACGGCGGGCCCGCCCTGACCATCGGCGACATCGACGAGCCGGGCCGACAGGGGTTCTACGTCGAGGACGACGGGGCGGGAATCGCGCCCGAGGAGCGCGACGCCGTCCTGGAGGCGGGGTACACGACCGCCGAGGATGGGACCGGGTTCGGGCTCGCTATCGTCAGGCAGGTCGTCGACGCCCACGGCTGGGAGCTGACGATTACCGACGGGGAGCGGGGCGGGGCACGCTTCGAGATTACGGGTGTCGGGTCGAACCTCGTCAGCTGACGACCGGCGCTGAACGACATAAACGATTATTGCCTAGCATGATGTATGGCATCACATGTCAACCGCGTACCTCGCTAGCACGGCGCTGATGGGCGTGCTGGTGATAGCGGTGGTCGCATGGATGGTCCGGGGACGCCGCTGGTATCAGTACAGCCCGGGGGCGTCGACGAGCGGTTGGTCCCCGGCGGGCGACCGCGAGAGCCGGTTCGAGTACGCTGACCGGCCGCTGGCCTGGGTCGCCGCGTTCGCGGTGCTGGTCGTCGGCCTCCTGGTCGGCGTGGTCGCGTCTATCTCCGGCCCCGTCGAGACCCAGTCGATAGCCGGACTTGCGGTCGCTGTCGTCGGCGGGGCGGGCCTCTGTGGGTACCTGCTGTTTGGCGTCTACCTGTCGGCGACGCGACGGGGGCACCCCCGATCGCTGGCTGTCGCGGAATCCGCGACCGTCGCCGGCGTGCTCTTCCTCATCGCCATCAGCTTCCAGCTGCTGGCCTGACGTTCCTGTTCACTACCTCCTATCCGAGAGCGCCTACGGCCTTGGCGTCAACAAAGCGTACAGAGCACTGCCACCGACCGGTCACAGTATCGAGTACGCCGCCGCGCCGGTCAGCGCGAGCGCGGCGACAGTCCCGCCCAGCACGAGGTACGTGACGGCGCGGGGTTCCCAGCGGAGGTGCTGGTAGTACGCGGCGACCCCGACGGCCTTGACGACCGACAGCACCATGATGAGCGCGAAGGCGGCCCAGTAGGCGCTGTCGACGAGGCCGGCGAACTCGACGACGGCCTGTGCGGTCGCGAAGACGAACAGTACGACGTATATCACGGTGTAACCTTTCCAGTCCATTGTTCTAGAGGATGTAGAAGAGCGGGAACAGGAACAGCCAGACGATGTCGACGAAGTGCCAGTACAGCCCGAAGTACTCGATGGCCCTGTCGTCGCCCTGGTAGGCACCGTTCCAGGCCCTGACGGTCATGTACGCACAGATGATGAGCCCGATGGTGACGTGAGCGCCGTGGAGCCCGGTCGTCAGGTAGAACGTCGACGACGCGATGTTCGTCGAGAGGTTCCACCCGTTCGGGAACGCCTCTGTGCTGATGTGGAACAGGTGCTGCCACTCGATACCCTTGTTGATGAGGAAGCCGACCCCGAGCGCGAACGTCCCGACCAGCGCGGCGACGGTCCCGCGCTTGCTCTCCCGCTCGGCGGCGACCATCGCCAGCACGACGAGGAAACTCGACGTGAGCAACAGGTACGTGTTGATGAGGCCGGGCATCGTCACGTGTTCGGCGGGAACGAGGTCGTGGTGCCAGGCCGTCCAGCCGTACGCGACCCGGACGAAGGCATACGACCCGATGAAGGCCCCGAACAGGACGATGTCGCTGGCGAGGAACGTCCACATCCCCAGTTTCATCTTCTCGACCGACGAGAAGGGCCACCGCTCGGCGATGGCCATTTCCGGCGCGTGGAACGGCTCGCGGGTCATCCCGACCAGCGACCCGAACGTCGTGACCCCGCCGACAGCCGCCATCGACAGGTAGAACACGCTCCCCGTCCGCACGCCCGAGAGTCCGAGGAACGCGATGAACCCGCCGAGGCTGACGAGGAACGGCCAGAAGCTCGCGTGGCTGGCGTGTTCCTCGCCGGCGACCTCGTGGGCCGGCTCCATCGCGGTGGCCGTCACCGCGGTCCTCGCTGTCACCGCGCCGCCGTCCGTCGCGGTTCCGCCGTCTGTCGCCGCGTGGCCGCGGGCCGCCCCGCCGGGCGCGCGTTCGGTCCGCTCGGCGACCGTCTCGTCGTCGAGGAACTCCAGTTTCCCGGTGGCGTAGCTCGGCAGGCCGGGGAAGTTCTCGAGCGACGGCGGCGAGGAGACGGCCCACTCGGCGGAGGTGGCGTACTCCCATGGGTTCGGTCCGACGTCCTCGCCGCGCCAGAGGCTCACGAAGAGGTTGTAGAACATGAGGAGGAAGCTCGCACCGAGGATGAAGCCGCCGACGGTCGCCATCGTGTGCCATATCTGCAGGCCCTCGGGGTAGACGAACACCCGCCGCGGCGTCTCCCAGGCGATGAACATCGGGAAGTACAGCAGATTGAACCCGAGGAAGTAGACGCCGAACTGTATCTTCCCCAGCGTCTCGTTGTACATCTTCCCGGTTATCTTGGGATACCAGTAGTAGAGGCCGCCAAAGAGAGCCGTCGCGCCCGCGACCATCACGTAGTGGAAGTGGGCGACGACCCAGTATGTCCCCCGGAACTGGTAGTCGAGCACGATCGCGCCGAGGAAGACGCCGGTGATGCCGCCGATGATGAACAGGATGAGCGCACCAAGCGAGAACAGGAACGGCGTCGTGAATCGGACCCGCCCTTTCGCCATGGTGTAGATGAGCGAGAACACCATCAGGTCGAAGGGCAGCGAGATACCGATGGTCGTCGCCATGAAGATGGTCTTGATTGGAAGGTTGATGCCGGTCAGGAACATGTGATGCATCCAGACGACGAAGCTCTGAATCGCCACCAGCACCATCGAGATGATGAACCACTTGCGGCCGACCAGCCGCCGGCCGGTGAAGGTCTGGAAGCACTCGGCCATCACGCCGAGTGCGGGGAAGAAGACGATGTACACCTCCGGATGGCCGAAGAACCAGAACAGGTGGGCCCACAAAAGCGACGCACCCGGATTGTCCGCGTCGGTCGCCATCGTCGTGCCGTCGATGGAGTACTGGAAGTAGGTCGTCCCGAGGATGTGGTCGGAGGCGAGTATCATCAGCGCCGCAAGCAGGGCCGCGAAGGCAAAGAGCATCATCCAGACGGTGAGGTTGATAGACAGCGAGAAGATGGGGATGTCCCGCATCCGCAGGCCCTCGGCACGCATGCGGTACATCGTCGTCAGGAAGTTCACCGACCCCAGCGTCACGGCGGCGGTGAACATGATGAGCGCCAGCACGACGGAGGTCGCGCCCAGGCCCTCGCCGGGGATGTACGCCGGCGTGTTCAGCGGGGCGTACATCGTCCACCCGCCCGCGAAGGTGGTCCCCTGGAAGAAGGAGACGCCCATCAGAATCCCCGAGAACAGGTACAGCCAGTACGACAGGGCGTTCAACCGCGGGAAGGCGAGGTCGTCCGCGCCGATCTGCAGCGGGACGACGTAGTTCGCGAAGCCGAAGGCAAACGGCGAGATGAACCAGAACACCATCAGCAGGCCGTGGGTCGACACCGCCTGGTTGTACCCCATCGACCCCAGCAGGTCAGCACCCGAGGAAATCAGTTCGAGGCGGAACAGCAGGGCGAGGACGCCGCCGAAGACCAGGAAGAACAGCGCGGTGATGAGATACAGGACGCCGATGTCCTTGTGGTTGGTCGTGAGGAACCACCGGCTGACCGACGACTTGGGCGGGAGCCCGTGGTCGTGGCTCATGCGGGAACACCTCCCGCGGTGGCAGGTGCGATTCGGCTGCTATTCCCGGCGGTCGCGTTCCCGCTGGCCTCCGTCTCGGCGGTCCCCTCCGTTTCAGCGTACCACTCCTCGTACTCGTCCTCTGGCATCACGACAACATCCGTCGTCATCAGCGAGTGGCCGCTGCCACACAGCTCGTAGCACTTGGCGGCGTAGGTCCCAGTCTCGTTGGCCGTGAACCAGGCCGACGTGTACTGGCCCGGAACGGCGTCGGTCTTGACCCGCAACTCCGGTATCCCGAAGTTGTGGAACACGTCCGTCGAGGTCACCTGTAACCTGACCACCCGGTCCTGTGGCACGTAGAGCGTGTTGGTCGTGTGCCCGTTCGGATACACGAAGTCCCAGCCGAAGCGGTACCCCTCCACGTCGATTTCGAGTGCGTCCGTCTGTGCCGGGTCGGGCCCCTGCTCGATGTACAGCAGTTGCGAGTAGGTCCAGGCGATGAGCGAGACGACGATGATGGCGCTGATGCTGAACGAGTAAAACACCTTCCGGCCGCCCGAGCCTCCGGTCGGCATCTCGCCCATCTGGGGGCGCTCGACTTTGTCCGCGTACGGGTCAGTATCGCTCCCGTCGTCGCGGTACTTGAGCGCGTGGTACATCGTGTACGCCACGACGACCACTCCGACGGCCGTCCCCAGCAGCAGAAACACCTCGAAGATCTGGTTGAACACCGCACTGGGTGCCCTGACGTCACCACCGTGCAAGGGAAGCACAACCGCGACGTGTGTTATCATGGGTACCGCCATTACCTTCATGATTCTTCCCACCTGTAATAGGTATTGGGGACAGATTCCTGACATGTGACCGTCCCTGCCCTACCGTGTGCGGGAACCTTTTTGTCTACTGGCATGTTACGACACACCATGGAAGACACGTCACCCGGCGTCGAGGACCCGCCCGTCAACGACGACGGCCTCACAGAGGCCGAGGAGTTCGACAGTCTCGCCGGGATTCTCGCCGACGGCGTCGTCGGCGCCGCCGGTGGCCTGGTCGGAACGGCGATGATGACCGTCGTTTTCCTCATCGCCCAGTCGCTCGGCGCGTTTAATCTCGAGGACTTCGCCGTCCTCACCGAACTCGTGGGCCTGACCGGCTACGTCCCGGAGGTACTGTTCGGCTTCTTCATCTTCCTCGGTGGCGGGATGTTCCCGTGGCCGCTGCTGTTTGCCTCGCTGAAGGCGTACCTCCCGGGCCAGTCAGACCCCGTCAGCGGCGCGTACTTCGGCGCCGCTATGTGGACCGGGTTCGTCCTCGCCTTCTACACCGGCCAGTCCGGGCTCACACTGGTGCTGTACGTGGTGCTGACGCTCATCGCTCACGTCGTCTACGGCATCGGCCTCGGCGCGGTGTTCAACTACTTCTCGACGCGCCCGGACTCAATCGTCTGAGGACTACTCCGTGGTCACCGTCTCTGAAGCGGTGAGTGCCGTCGCACGGTGCGTCGCCGACGCAATCTGGAAGTGGACGGTATGCTCGCCGCTCTCGTAGGCGTCGCCCAGTTGCTCGGCGAGGTCGAGGCTCCCGCTCGTCGAGCCGTCGCCGTAGTGGACGTATCGGGCATCGCTCGGGATGACCTCGCCGACCGGCACCGGCTCGGTGTTGATAATCGCATGTAGATGCCCTGTGTTCGACGTGATTCCCTGGTTGGTCGGCTCGATACTGTACTTCTCGACTGTGGCCTCCCAGTCTATGACACTTCCGTCGACGCTCGTCTCGATACTGAGGCCAGCCTCGGCACTGACAGTCACGTCGACACTGTCGGTCAGTGCCATCGCCGTGTGCGCGCCGTCTCCGACCTGGAGGTGCAGCGTGTGTTCGCCGGGTTCGAGCTCCAGCACGCCGTCTCGCTGTCCGGTTCCGTAGTGGATGTGAGTGTCGTCCGCCGGAATCGTCTCACCCGGCGTCACGGGGTCGGTGTCGACGATGACGTGGTAGTGTCCGGCCCCGCTTGTCACTTCACCCGCTTCCTCGATAGTGACACCGTCGGCTGTGGCTCGCCACTGTACCGACGGACTGGTGAGGGTCGCGCCGTCGGACGGCACCGCAAAGGAGACGCTGGCGTCCGCGCCAACGTCGTTGCGATACTCCCCGGTGGTCGTTTCAGTAGCGTCGGTTTCCGTCTCGGTCGGTGGCTCATCCGTCCCGGACGCTGTCGGGGAGGGCGTTCCCGCGCCCCCGCCCGACTGCTCCTCGCTACAGCCCGCGAGCCCGGCCGCTAGAGCGGTCGAGACGCTGTACACGAACGTCCGGCGCGAGAATCTGTCGGCCATCGTGTGTCACAGAACGTGTCGACCCACACGCACTTAAGCGATAGAACGGACATAAATACGCCCTTGGACAGCATGTTGCTCCAACTGGTAGCCAACCAGAACCCGACGGCCAGTCACGACAGAACCGATTAGCCCCAGTCGAGGAGAGCCGCTGGACGACGCGAGCGATGCGCTGGCCGCGGAAGAAGAACGCGGCAGGTGTCTGCCGGGACGTGGCCGTCCCGAACTCAGGCCTCGGCTTCCGCGTCGGCGTCGCCGTCCGCCTCCGCGTCCGCGCCGTCCTCGCCCTCGAACTCTTCGAGCGTGCTGCGAAGCTGTGGGATGGTCGCCGTGAGGTCACCGACCTGCTCGCGGGCGTCGTCGACGTCGTCGATGAGGTCAGCGATTGTCTCGATGTCTTCGGCGAGGTCGTCGCCGTCCTCGAAGGCGTCAGCGCGTTCGCCCATCGTGTACCACTTCTTGGCGTCCCGCAGGTGGTCCTCCGCGTCGCCCACGTCGAGTGCTGTCTTGAGTGAGTTCAGAACGCCGAGCGTGTTGTCGGCCTCCACGTCCCAGACCGAATCGGCCTCGGGGAGCGCCTCGCGGGCCTTCGCGAGCGACTCCTCGACGTCCGTTCGCATCTCGTTTGCGGCCTCGCCGAACAGTTCGTCGTCGTCCAGACTTGACTGACTCATACGGAACAATTGGCGCGGTGAGGGATTAAAAGCCCGCCTGAAAGTGAAAGTGAAACCGCAGGACACAACGGGGCGGGAATTCCTGAAACCGAAACGGTGTTGTGGTTACTCGGCCCGGATGTCCGAGCGAACCTCGGGAATCGGGTCCATGTCGGCGTCGATGTCTCCCAGCACGAGCATCGCGTAATACCGCAGGAACGTCGTCAGGGGGACCTGGATCAGCGCGCTGACCGCGATCAGGACCAGCAGCCCCAGCAGGCCGACGACCCCGGCCGCGACCACTCCGGCGGTGTTCTGCAGGGCGAGATACAGCGCAACCGCGCCGCCCCCGAACGGAATCGCGACGACCAGCAGCGCGACGATACCGAGAATCGCGCTGATGATACCGACCCCGATCTGGAGGACGATGGAGAAAAACAGGTAGGCGAGGTACTGTTTCGGCGCGCTCTTGATCGAGCCCCAGAGCCGCGCCCACCCGGAGAGGACGCCGTCATTGTCCGCCGTCATCAGCGGGACGACGAACACCGTGGTGAAGCCGAAGACGATACCGTAGCTTATCGCGAGTACTGCGAACACGACGATGAACAGTCCAGACAGTGCGAGAATGCTCGACGTGCCGACGTTCGCGGCTTCGCCACCGAGCGCCAGGAAGAACACGGCCCCACCGATTACGAGCGCGATTCCGAGCCAGACCAGTCCGAGGGCAAGCCGGAACAGGAGCAGCCGGAGTCCGTTCCCGACGTGTTCGCTGAAGTACTGCCGGACGTGTATCTCGCGGCCGATGAGCGCCTGGGTCAGCACGAACTCCATGAAGTTGCTCAGGACGCCGTAGGCGAGGGCCAACAGGACGACCAGGCCGATAACGGCGAACACGAGGAGCCCGGCCCCGGCGAGTATCTCGTCCGGGACGCCGGACGGGACACCGGGCTCAGAGAACTGCAAGGCGAGGTCTCCTGGCAGGGACGCCACGGTTTCGAGTGGCGCGGCCAGCTGGAACTCGCTCCCCGGACCACTGGGGCCTCCGGGACCCCCGGGACCGCCGAAATCACCGAAATTGCTGACCGACTGGACGTTGTTCAGTCCGACACCACCGCCACCGATGAAGAACACGACGAACGCCATTCGGAGCCACGTCCCCTTCTCGAACGGGAACAGGAACGACTTCGTCGCGTCGATAGCGTCGTCTATATCGTCGACTGCGTGGAGGGCCATGTCGGAAGTCTCACAGGCCCCTCTGGTAAAATTTTCGGGGCTTTCTCAGGGATTCAGGCCGCTCTCGGGCCATTCACTCCCGCACCGTGTCGACCTGCATCAGCGGGTACCCGTCGTCCATCGCCATGCTCGTCTCCACCGTGACGCCGTCGTACTCGATGCGCATCTCGACGTCGATGAACCGCCCGGTGAGTTCCGTGTAGTCCGCGCCACCCTCGGCGATAGCGTCTTCCAGCGCCGCGGTGCGGACGCTGACGGTGACCGACTCACAGAACGGCTGGTTCTCGATGGCCTCCTCCATCGCCGCCGTGAGCGAGTCGGCACTGTCCGGGCTGACCGGCGTCCCCGCGAACTGGTGGTACAGCGACCCGAACTTGATGCCCGCCTCGAAACACGCCTCCTGGGGAGCTGTGGGTTCCATACAATCGGTCCGGTTGGGCGACACAAAAGCGAACCGCAAGCTACCTATTGCGTGCGACGTATCCTCTCATACGAATGGACGACCCGGTTCTGCTCACCGGCGCTGGCGGCGCTGTCGGGGCGGCCATCCTCGAGTCCCTCGAGGACGCCTACGAGTGGAAGCTCATGTTCCACAGCCCACCCGCCGAAGAGCCCGACCACGAGTACCTCGTCGGGGACGTGTCCAGCGAGGGCGACGTGGCCGCGGCGATGGACGGCGTCGGCGCTGTCATCCACCTGGCCGGCGACCCCCGGCCGGAAGCCCCCTGGGACTCCGTCCTCGAAAACAATATCGACGGGACCCAGAAGATGTACGAAGCCGCCGTCGACGAGGGCGTCGAGAAATTCATCTTCGCGTCCTCGAACCACGCCGTCGGCTCCTTCGAAACGGACGAGCGCACGCCCGAGATGTACCGCCCGGACGACCAGTACCGCCTCGACGGGACGGAACTCCCCCGCCCCGGCAACCTCTACGGTGTCTCGAAAGCCACCGGCGAGGTGCTGGGCCGCTACTACCACGACCAGTACGGGCTCTCCGTCTGCAACATCCGCATCGGCAACCTCACGCGGGGCCACCCGCCCATCGACTACGAGCGCGGGCAGGCGATGTGGCTCTCCTACCGGGACTGTGCCCACATCCACGACTGCGCGCTTCAGGCCGACTACGAGTACGAAATCGTCTACGGAATCTCCGACAACGACCGCAAGTACTACTCCATCGACCGCGCGCGAGATGTGCTGGGTTATGACCCACAGGACAACTCCGCGCACTTCGACGGCGAGGACCGCGTCGCAGAACCGGAACTGTAAGCGCCGTTATCGGCGCTTTAGACTTTTCGCAGTCTGTGACGTAGTCGTTGTTTTCTCCAGCGAAGAGGTCACTCTGAGGGTCGCCGCTTTTGTAGCCATACACAGCGTATCGGTGGGTCGTCGCCATCCGTCGGTTCACTCGTAGTACGGTCTGGAGAGTCCTAGTTCTTGGGGTTAATCTGCTGAATTTCAGTATTTAAACAGGCCAGTGACCAATAGAGAGATAGCAGTCCTATCGCTACCGAAGGGATTAGCATAATCTCCAAAATTCGATTGAGGAGCCAAACCATGGTTCCACTAACGCTGAAGCCTCGCAGTATGAGTGAATTAATGATTATCACCTGCAGTTCCACGAAGCCGAAGAAAGATAGAGAGAGGAAAAATACGGCTACACAATGATAATAGTAAGACCTTGGATAGAACCACTGAGAATCCTTTTCATCCAGAATTTGGTCAAGAGAGCGTATCTCAATTATCGGTAGAATCAGCAGAAAGACGCCCAAAATAATTGCACCAATAATTGCTGTTTGATTATCTGTGGCGGTGTCTTTTATAAGCCTGATACCAATCAAAAGGAGAAGAATATTGGCCAGATGAATCGCCGGAAACCTCCCAAGGGGTGGAAGGAATGACAAAAAGCCCGGGAAAGAGGTCCGTCTCTTACTCACGGCAGATTCCAAATCAACGCTTTCCCTGAGAAAGGAAGACAGTCCGGTCACAACAGCTAACAAAAGAGGGATGAATAGGGCTACAGTTTCATTTACCATTCGTTTACAGTCTAAATGCCGAGAATAAAAACAATCAGGGTGTCCGGAAACAGATTACATATTCTTCCCCGATGTATGACTTCACACGAAATTACTACTCCATCGACCGCGCCAGAGAGGTGCTGGGTTATGACCCACAGGACAACTCCGCGCACTTCGACGGCGAGGACCGCGTCGCAGAACCGGAGCTGTAAGCGCCGTTACCGGCGCTTTCGAGAGTTCACCACCTGCGCCAATGCAGGAGCTTCTCCGAAGACAGGCGGGTTCGGCTCAGCCGCCCCACTCTGTCGGCCGCCGTTCGGCTATCGCCAGTCAGGATTCTATTCGTCGGACGAGACGATACCACTCGCTTCGTCTGTCACTTTCTCCGAGATGGGACCGATGCTCGCTCGCTTCTCGCCGATCGTAGCTCCGACGAGGGCGCCGAGGGCAGCACCGCTACTCGCAGCACGTTTACTGAATAGGCCACCGATTCCAGCGCCAGCGGCAGCGAAGATGGCAGCGTGTCTGGCACGACTCCAGGCACGGATAATGCGGGACTTCATGTATCACTCTACTCCAAGGGTTGACATAAATACGTGGGTTGATTGATAAAATCTGCAAAAAACGCCCTTTCGAAGGTAGCGTCGCCGAACCGGGGGCCCTAGCGGGCGGCCCCTACCTCTTCTCGACGAGTTCGTCGCGCTGTCGGTCGTCGTAGTCTCCATCTCTGAAGACCGTGACCCGCCCGTTTTCCTCGCTCAGCGTCACCACCGCAAACACCGCGTCACGAGTGGAGGTCTCCAGCGCGCTCATGTGTCGAGTCCCCATCCAGTCTGCGTACGGGAGCGGGTCACCCGTCGCTTCCTCCGCAGTGGTCAACTGCCTGAGCCGAACCATCGCTGGTCTGATTGTGCCGTCACGGCGGACGACAACTGCGCCGTCACACGTATCCGCAACCGACCGTGCCGTTTCGAACAGCGCACCGCTGTGCCCGAACACGCTCCGGCAGTCCTCGACTGGCCACCGGTTCACCCCGATCGGATCCGAAAACGCCGCGGTCGAGTCGCGCTCGACGACGACGTACAGCCCCGGCCCCCGCACGTGCGGGTCGTCCCACCGCTCGAACGCCAGGCTCACGCTCTCGACACAGCCCCTGATTCTGTCGAGGACGGCATTTTCCGGGACCGCCTCTCCGTCCGTGTCCGCGGACCGCTGCCGTTCAGTCGAGTCACTCATTCGGGTACGTGCCAGTTGGGCCGTCGCAGACATAGTCGGTGCGAATTTCCGGAAAATCCTGTGTATTGATTAAGTGAATAACTCGCCAGTCCAGCGGCGCCTGGCTAGTCAAACAGGCTCCGTACGTCGTCGTCTTTCTGTTGTTCCAGTTTCACGTGGTCCCGGAGCCGCTGGTAGACGACGGGCCGCCGGTCGCGTTCGCGCACGAACGAGAACAGCATGCCGACGAACTGCGAGCCGCCGTCGCTGTCGAGTTCACTCCGCGCACGGTCGACAGCGGCGTCGATGACTTCCTCGTCGTACCGGCCGGCCTCCGCCAGTACTCCCGCCGCGATGACGGTGGCGTCGAAATCCAGGGCGTCGTAGTCGACTCCCTCACCGTCGTGTGTCAACGCCGGTGGGTCCGCCGCTGCGCGGCGCGGGTCCGCCGCCGCCGCGGCGAGGAACGACCGGACCCCGTCCAGGGCCACGCCGCGATACGGGTCGGGCAGGCCCTCGAGGTACTCCGCCGCGCTCTCGGCCAGCCCCTTCGCGCCCGACCAGTTCTCCTCGCTGGCGTGGTGGACGACCGCCGTGAACTGGATGAGACCGTGCAGGAACCGCTCGTCGTCGCCCTCGCCGAGCTCCAGCCAGTACTCCTCCCACGCGTCGTGTGCGGCGTGGTAGCGCCCCTCGTTATAGATGGCTATGCCGGCACGGAGATGGTCGCGCACACGATGGGTTGGTTTCGGGGTCGGAAAACCACATCGACGTTTCGGCCAGTCCACCGAAGGTGCGGTGTCGGTCACAACGGCTCGAGGGGGTGACCGCTCGATGTTGCTCGCGGTTTGGTGTCGGTAGAAACGTCCGGACGGAGTCCCACGCAAGCGAGAGCGAGCGTGGGGCTCGCCGGTCGAGAACGAAGTGAACGTCCGGACGGAGATTTGAACTCCGGTCCCTGGCTCCGCAAGCCAAGAGGATAGTCCACTACCCTACCCGGACTCATCTTCAGAGAGGGTGGTGCATCTAAAAAGGGTGACGGTTCGCCAGCCGTCACGCGGTGGGTCGACATACCTCGCTGGACGGGACGGTTGACTCATCGGAAGCCTCGAGGGGCTGTCGACTCACGACAGCGACGACGGCCCATCGGATGTGACGACGGCGACACACTGACCGGTTGCCGAGTGGCGGAGAAAACCCGAACGACGCGGGAGGCCGATGGTCCGAACTGTCGGCGCTCGCGACAAAGGTTTATAACCCATCCCGCGGCCACCTTCGAATCATGGACGGACCATCAGCGAAATCGACCGACAGCGACCGCTCGCTCGCCCAACGACAACGCTTAAGCGCACCCCAGCCCAGCGTCCCATAGATAGATGGGTGCGATAGAGGACATTTACGAGGACTTAGAGACGGACGTCTCCGAGACGGAGTTCCGCGAGGCCGTCGAGGAGAAGGTCGAGCAGATGGGTGGGCTCGCCGACGAGGAGACGGCCGCGATGCTGTTGGCCCACGAACTCAACGAGAACGAGGTCAACGCCATCGCCGATATCGAACCCGGGATGGACGAGGTGAAGTTCCTCGCGAAGGTGATGGCCATCGGCGACCTGAAGACGTTCGAACGCGACGACGAGGACGAGGACGGCCGGGTCATCAACGTCGAGGCCGCCGACGAGAGCGGCAGCCTCAGGCTCGCCTTCTGGGACGGCCAGGCCGTCGACATCGACGAGGGGCAACTGGAGGTCGGTGACGTGCTCCGGGTCAAGGGGCGGCCGAAGGACGGCTACAACGGACTGGAGGTGTCCGTCGACAAGGCGGAACCGGACGACGACGCGACGATCGATGTGGAGCCGGGTGCTGGCTCGTCCATCGACGCGCTGACGATGGGGCAGTCCGACGTGACACTGCGCGGGCTCGTTCTCGACACGGACACGATCCGGACCTTCGACCGTGACGACGGCAGCGAAGGCCGCGTCTCGAATCTCACACTCGGCGACGAGACGGGACGCATCCGGGTGACGCTGTGGGACGACCGGGCCGACCGCGCCGAGGAACTCGACGCGGGCGCGGCCGTGGAAATAATCGACGGCTACGTCCGGGAACGGGACGGCTCGCTCGAACTCCACGTCGGCGATCAGGGGGCCGTCGACGAAGTGGAAGACGACGTGGCCTTCGAGCCCGACGCCGACCCGATTGCCGAGGTCGAGCTCGAAGCGACGGTCGACATCGCCGGCGTCGTGCGCTCGGCCGACCCCAAGCGGACGTTCGACCGCGACGACGGCAGCGAGGGGCAGGTCCGGAACGTCCGCATCCAGGACGCGACCGGCGACATCCGCGTTGCGCTGTGGGGCGACAAGGCGGACAAGGACATCGCACCGGGTGACGAGGTTCTCGCGGCCGACGTCGAAATCCAGGACGGCTGGCAGGACGACAAAGAGGCGTCGGCGAGCTGGAACTCAACGATCGTCGTCCTCGACGACGGCGCGGACCTGGCGACCGGCGGTGCGGCCCCCGCTGAGACGACCGACGCCGAACACGCCGGCCTGTCCTCTTTCGCCGACGATGCGGACGACGCCGACGCTGACAGCAGCGGCAACGATGTCAGCGCCGGCACTGCCGATACCACGGACGGGGGCGCACAGAGTGCCGGTCAGCAGGTGGAGTTCACCGGCACCGTCGTCCAGACTGGCGACCCCGTCGTGCTGGACGACGGCGAGCAGACGATGAGCGTCGAAACCGGCGAGCGCGTACAGCTAGGCCAGGAGATAACGGTCCGTGGCGAACTCCGCGACGACCGGCTCCACGCTGAGGACGTGTTCTGAGTCGGCGAGCGACGCTACGGAAACTCTTAAGACCGCAACACTCCCGGGTTTGGGTATGAGTGTCGAGCTACCGTTCGCACCGGTGGATGCTGTCATTCGGCGGAACGCGGACGGACTCCGGGTGAGTGCCGACGCTGCGGAGGAACTGGCTCGTCGAATACAGGACCACGGAGCCTCGCTTGCCGTCACTGCAGCCACGGAGGCGACCACGGACGGGCGGAAGACGCTGATGCCGGCCGACTTCGGTATCGAGCAGGTCCCAGCGAAGGACGGCCTCGAACTCCCCGTCGCACCGGTCGACCGTATCGCACGGCTCGACATCGAGGACGACTACCGCGTCGCAATGGACGCCCGCGTCGCCCTCGCCTCTCTCCTCGAAACGTACGCCGACGACACGGCCGCCGCGGCCGCCACGTTGGCTCGTCACGCTGACCGCCGGACGATCAAGGCAGCTGACGTCGAAACGTACTTCGAACTCGCACAGTACTACTGAATGAACTTCGGCTACCGCGAGGTCTGTCTGGACCACGACACCGGGCCGCGACATCCGGAGAGTCCCGACAGACTTCGAGCGATACGGCGCGCACTCAAAGAGCACCACGGTGTGGAGTACGTCGCCGCCGCAGATGTCGACACCGACCTCGTGCGTGCGGTCCACGACACCGACTACGTCGCGGAGTTCCGCGAGTTCTGTGACGACGGCGGCGGGAACTGGGACGCCGACACCGTCGCGGTCGAGGAGACGTGGGACGCCGCGATCGCGTCAGCCGGCCTCGCCGTCTGGGCGGCGAAAGCCGCGCTTGCGGGCAAGTCGGGCCGAGATACGCCGTTCTCTCTCGGTCGGCCGCCCGGCCATCACGCCGTGGGCGACGACGCGATGGGCTTTTGCTTCATCAACAACGCGGCTGTCGCCGCACAGGCGGCCCTCGAAGCCGACGCCGAGCGCGTCGCCATCTTCGACTGGGACGTCCACCACGGAAACGGCACGCAGGACATCTTCTATGACCGTTCGGACGTGTTCTACACCTCGATACACGAGGACGGGCTCTACCCCGGGACGGGCGACATCGCGGAGACCGGCGAGGGCGACGCCGACGGCACGAACCTCAACGTGAAGTACAAGCCCGGCGCTGACACCGCCGACTATCTCGCCGCAATCGACGAGTGTATCGCGCCGGCCATCCGGGAGTACGACCCCGACCTGCTGCTCATCAGCGCCGGCTTCGACGCGCACGAACACGACCCCATCTCACGGATGCGCGTCTCCACGGAAGGGTACGGTGCGATGACCGACCGTATGCGCTCGCTTACAGACACCTGCGACGCCGCACTGGGGTTCGTACTGGAGGGCGGCTACGGACTGGACACGCTCGCGGATTCGATCACGACCGTCCACGAGGTGTTCGACGGCTACCAGCCGATGGAGCCCGACGACGACGTCAGCGACGACGCCCGCGAGG
Source organism: Haloarcula sp. 1CSR25-25 (assembly GCF_032027985.1). NCBI lineage: Archaea > Methanobacteriati > Methanobacteriota > Halobacteria > Halobacteriales > Haloarculaceae > Haloarcula > Haloarcula sp. 1CSR25-25. Next base: position 446,942 of record NZ_JAHYBW010000001.1, on the reverse strand, counting down.
TCCTCGATGACCTCGCCGCTCAGGGCTTCGGGTCGAAGTAGTCCGCCAGGTCGACGCCGAAGCCGCCGGCAAGCGCTGCGATCTCTGTTCCGGCCAGTATCTCGTAGTCACTCTCCAGTGCCGACGCTACCTGCGGCCCCAGTCCCACGTCGAAGACGGCCTCACTCGACAGGAACCCGACGGCAGTGGTGAACGCCTGCGGCCGCTCGACGACGTATCGGTCTCCGTCGATGAACGGGCCGGCCACCTCGGCGTCGCCGTCGTACTTCTCGAAGAACCCGCTCGCGTGCTCGCGGACGTGGACCGGCGGTCCCTCGTGGCGCTCGACGGCCGGGCGCTCGGCGACGGCGAACTCGAGCAGCAGGACGGCCTCCGGCTGTGCCGGCAGTTTGCCGCCGCCGACCGTCGTGTCCTCGACAGCTCGGCTCTCGACGTCTGTGGTGCCGGCCTCGACGAACGCCGCCGACCGCAGGACTTCGAACCCCCGCCGGTCGAGTTCGCTGCAGAGCCCGTCGCGGGACTTCCGGAGCTGGGGCCAGAGCTGGTCGTCGACCACGTCTGGGGCGGTAAAGCGGAGCGCCACCGGCGTCGTGTCCCGCCGTGACACCGTGGCTTCGACGTCTGCCGCCGTCAACGGGTCCGGTTCGTCCTCGGTGAACAGCGACGCTCGCGGCTCGGCGAGCAGGTCCCGGGCGTAGTGCTGGAGCGTGGCGACGTTCGCGGCGGACAGCACCGCCGCGACGTTGCGCTCCGGGTCCGTCGGGTCGATGACGACCAGCGGGTCGTCGAACGTCTCGCTCCCGTGGTCCTCGGGGTCCAGTCGGACCGGTGGGTGCCAGTCGGCGACCGCCTCGACGACCGCCCGGAAACCGCCGTACTCGAGCACCAGTAGCTCCGTCAGATAACCCGAGAACCCGCGGGTCCGGAGGTCGCTCCCGTAGACGCCGATGCCTTTCAGGAACTGCTTTGCCACCCGCACCTCGCCCGCCCTGTCGTCGTCCAGTCGCGCCTGCAGGTATCTGGTGTGAAACGGCGTCCGGTCCACCGCGGACTGGATTTCCGTGGCGTCTTCGACCGCGTAGCACGGTACCAGGTCCACGGCGTACCCCTCGCGCTCGCCGACGACGTAGGGATGTTCGGCGTACTCCTCGCGCCCCTCCGGCAGCACCGCGTGCCCGACGGTCAGCCCGTACTCTTCTAACGCTTCCCGGTCGAGCGACGGCGGAAAACAGACGAACACGTCCACGTCCCGGTCGCCGGCGGTCCAGGTCCCCCGTGCCGTCGAGCCGACCTGTACCACCTCCGCATCGACCGGGAGGTCGGCGACGGCCGCCTCGGCGTCGGCCATCACCGCGTCGGCGACCCGCTGTAACTGCGCTCGTTCGTCGTCGGTCGGCGAGACCCGCGCTCGCATCTCCGCGACGACGGCGTCGAACTCATCGCTCATACTGCCGCTTGCGCACAAGTGCGTGAAAGCGTGTCGATGCCGACTGGAAACGAAAGCCCTAATTACCAACTCTGGCAATCAGTAGATGCGTTCGCGCCGCCGTAGCTCAGTTGGTAGAGCACCTGGTTGTTACCCAGGTTGTCCCAGGTTCGAGCCCTGGCGGTGGCGTCGTTCTCTCACTCGGAAACCGACGAGCGCTGCGAGTCTCTCACTGTACGTCGGCTTTCGGTGAGCACAGTCCCAGTGCTCGGTGGGAATTTCTGTTCTGTCCTCCGTGCATCTCTGAAACCCCACCGCTCCAACCCGACAGGCTAAAGATGCGGACTCATCAACACCATTCTGAGGGCCCTTAGCTTAGTCTGGTTAAAGCGATCGGCTCATAACCGATTGAGCGCTGGTTCAAATCCGGCAGGGCCCATGGGGCTCATCCATAGATTGCAGGCTTGTGAGCTAGCCAATTTTGACCACTCAGAGTGCCTATTAGCTGGTTCTATGCGTGCCGATTCTGTCTCAGTGGTTTGGCCGGAGTCTATCCCGGATTCAGCATAAGATATATTTGGTGCCGAAAGAATATATTATATTGTAAGAGACACCTCTCATAAATAGCAGCCCTGAGAATACATGAACTCTGACCCAATCGAGGAATACGACGACGTGAACGAGGCGGCAGTCACCGACTGGAAGAGCGAAACGACAACGCGAGAGCGAATTAAGGCCGTTATCACGCGAACGACGGAACCGACGCCAGCATCTGAAATCGCCGACAAAGCGAGGGCAAGCCAGCCAGTCGTCCGCGACGAACTCACTGAACTCGCGGAAATTGGCCTCGTGGAAAAAATCGATGGCGGACAGGGCGCACTGTACAAGCGCAACGACCAGATGTACATCTACCGGCAGGTGCTGAAACTCCAGGACGAGTACTCTGAGGACGAACTGGTAGCGACACTGCAAGACCTGAAGCAGACGGTCAGCGGAATCAGAGCGAAACACGGCGTTGAGTCGCCCGCAGAGCTCGCCCAGCAACTCGACCCAGATGACCACGACGGGTGGGAAGATCACACGACGTGGCAAACCGCTCAGAAGAACCTCTACCTAGCCAAAGCGGCGATTAGCTTCTACGACGCTGAAAAAGTGGTTGTCTGAGCGATGTCGTATCTCACAGGCAATACGGGGCCGATCGATTATGGGGCACTCCAGCGGATTCGTGACATCTTCCTCACGAACGAACCACTCGTCACACATCACAATCTCAGTGGCCGACTCGACCCACAGCCCGAACTGAATATCACAGTCGGTGAGGGGTTCGGCTCCAGTCCGTCCGGCCGGTTCGATATCGTCTGGACCGAACGGGACTGCTACAACTTCCACTACACTGAGCCAGATGGCGTTGATTTCCGTTTCGACCGCCATCCAGAACCAAACGCGCAGGAAAAGCATTTCCACGAACCACCGGATGCAGATGCGAGGGTTCGCTCGTGTATCGAAGTGGAACAGGTCGAAATCGTCACGCGAGCAGTCTTGAAATGCTGGCGCACAGCGCTAGAACGTGATGACCCCTCACTCGTCAACACGCAGTCGAACCCACCATAGTACCGCAGCAGACACTCGGTTGTTGTTACTATCTGTCGTCATAACGAAATTCCAAACATACGTCTAAGAGCATAACAACACTATCTGCAACTAGCTGACGGCCCAGCACTTTCTGGAGTATCCCCGGCAGGGCCCATCTCTGCCACACAGAGACACTGTCTCTGAGGTAGCTAACAACCTTACTGACGCGTTGCATCCATTCCAGTCCCGCTCCTCTTTCCGTTGTTCACTCGTCCACGACGACGACCTTGACCTGCTGGACGCCCCCGATCGCCCGGAGCCGGTTGGCCAGCTCCGTAATTTTGCCGCCAGCGCCCGCGACGACGAGCGTCTCCATACAGGTGTCGTGGGAGAGATGGATATGCTGGACGGACGTGATGATGTCGGCCATCTCGTGTTGGACCGTCTGGAGGTCGTCAGCGATGCCCGAGACGTGATGGTCGTGGACGACGACGATGGTCCCGTGGTGGTGGTGCTGGTCACCGGACTCCCAGTCGTAGGTGGCAAAGAAGTCACGGAGCGAGTCGCGGATGGCTTCCGACCGGCTCGCGTATTCCCACTCGTCGACGATGCCGTCGAGCCGGTCGACCATCGACGACGGGAGCGTCAGGCTGATCCGGTCGAGATCCTCACTCATGTCCCTCGATAGGTGCGGGCTGGCATATGGGTATCCGGGCTTCGGTAATACTCACCCGCCACCGGTAATACTGCTCGATAAAAAAGTATTATTACCGCGCCGGGGCCAGAATTGGGTAGCATGCACATTCCCGACGGGTACATCGATCTGCCGCTTGCACTGCTTTTCGGTGCGCTTGCGGTCGTCGTTCTGAGCGTCGCCGCGAAGCGTGTCAACGGAGAGATATCCGACGCGCGCGCGCCGCTTCTCGGTGTCGTCGCGGCGAGTATCTTCGCCGCACAGATGCTCGACTGGCCGATTCCGGGCGGCACCAGCGCCCACTTCGTCGGGGGTGCGTTCGCGGCGATTCTCCTGGGCCCGCACCTGGGCGCACTCTGTGTCGCGACTGTCGTCACCATTCAGGCGCTCGTCTTCGGTGACGGCGGGCTCGTGGTGCTTGGTGCGAACGTGTTCAACATGGCCGTCGTCGAGGTGTACGTGGGCTACGCCATCTATCGCCTGCTCGTCCCCTACGGCGAGTTCCGCGCCGCCTTCGCCGCGGGGTGGCTGGGAATCACAGCCGGAGCGCTGACCGCCGCCCTCCAGCTCGGCCTCTCCTCGGCGTTCCAGTACCAGTTGCTGACGACGCTGTCGATAATGGGTGTCGGGCACCTCGCGCTGGGGCTGGTTGAGGGGGCCATCACCGCCTCGGTCTATCGCTACCTCGCCCGCGCTCGCCCCGACCTCCGGCCGAACGCCGCCCCGGAGGTGAGCGCGTGATGGCCCGGGAACGCCCCGACTGGCTTCCCCGTGCGCTGGCCGCCTTGCTGGTCCTGACCCTGCTCGCGCCGGTGTTCGGGTGGGCGGCCGGCCAGGTCGGCTACGCCGAACCGCTTGCAATCGCCGCTGAGGCGACCGGCGCGACGGACCACGCTACCGCCGCCGGGACGGCGCTGTTCCCGGACTACGGCGTCACCGGCCTCGGCGGTGCGACCGGGACGTTCGTGTCGGCTGTCGTCGGGACGGCGCTGACGCTGCTGCTCGGTGCCGCCATCGGCCGCGTGCTCGGGTCGGATACCGACAGGCGGCAGTAGCGCATGTCCGGCAGAGACCTGCTCGACCGGACTGTGGCGGCCATCGCGGCCAGCGCCCAGTGGTTCCTGCTCGCGGAGGACCTGCCGGACCGGGACGGGTTCCTCCAGACCGTCACGCCGACGGTCAAGCTCGTGGGAATCGCCGCGCTCGTCGCCCTTACCGTGACACAGCGGACGCTGGCAGTCGTCAGCGCGCTCGCGCTCTTTGCCACAGTGCTCGCAGCGCTATCGCGGGTCCCTGTCCGTACCTTCCTGGGTCGTCTGACCGGCCCGCCGGCGTTCGCGTTCGTCGTCGTCGCGCCACAGGCCGTCCTGATGGGTGGCCCCTCGCTGGGTTCGCTCCCGCTCTCGGCCGCCGGCGTCGACTACGTGCTCACGTTCGCCGTCCGCGTCACCGCGTGTGTCGGTTTCCTGTCCGTTCTGCTGTTGACGACCCGTTTCGCCGACCTGTTGGGAGCGTTTCGTCGGCTCCGGGTCCCGCCGATTGCCGTCTCGCTGCTCGGAATCACGTACCGCTATCTCCTCCTCTTTTTCGCCGAACTCGAACGCATGGTCCGGGCTCGCCGGAGCAGAACCATCGCCGAGCCGAGCCTCCGCCGGAACTGGCGCGATTCGGGGCACTTCGTCGGCTCGTTTCTCGTCCGGAGCCTGGAACGCGGCGAGCGGGTCCAGCGGGCCGCCCGCGCCCGCGGCGGGACTGGCTCGATGTCGGCACAGCCCCGGGAACCGCTCGGGCGGGCCGACCTCGCCTTCGGACTGGTCGTCGCCCTCGCCGTCGCGGTGGTGGTCGTGTGACCGCAATCGACGCCACCGACCTCCGGTATGCCTACCCCGACGGGACGCTGGCCGTCGACGGTGTCGACGCCTCCATCGAGCACGGCGACCGCGTGGCGCTGCTCGGCCCGAACGGGGCCGGGAAGTCGACGCTGCTGGAACTACTGGGCGGCCTCGTCGAGCCCGACGACGGGCGGGTCCGGTACTTCGGAGAGACGACCGACGCGGACACCGTCCGCAGTCGACTGAGCGTCCTCACGCAGAACCCCGCGGACTACCTGTTCAATCCGACCGTCCGCGAGGACCTCGCCTACGGGCCGGCGCAACTCGACTGCGACCGCACGGAGGTCGACCGCCGCGTCGAGCGAGTCGCGGACCGGCTCGCCCTCGACGGCCTCCTGTCGAAACCGCCCTTCCGACTCAGCGGCGGCGAACAGCGCCGGGCCGCCCTCGCCAGCGCGCTCACCGTCGAGCCGGACGTGCTGTTGCTCGATGAACCGGTGAGCAATGTCGACGCCGCGAACCGGGAAACGATACTCGACCTGCTCGACGAACTCGCGGCCGAGGGCGTCACGCTCGTCGTCTCGACGCCGGACACCGAACTCGTCCCACACGTCGCGGACCGGGTACTGCTGCTCGATGACACCGGAACGATTGCGGCGCGCGGGACCGCCAGCAACATCCTGACTGACACCGACCTGCTCTCGGACTGTGACCTGCGCCCCCCGCAGGTCGTCAGGCTGTTCGAAGGCCGAACTGACGACGTACCGCTGACCGTCGATGGGGCCGCAAAGCGCCTGGACGCGGGCAGTCCGGACAGTGTCGAGTGACCTTCCGGGCGCGAGGACTCGGCCGAACCGGCCACGATTACTCTGGTGCGTCGAGCAGGCGGCCGTGTACGTCCATCTCGCCGTTCCGAATCCGGGTGCTGCTGATCCGCGTGCCGTCTTCGGCGACGACGAACGGCGGCGTGTGGATCTCCAGGGGCCGGAGCCCCGCGTCCCGCCGCTGTTGATTGAGTTCGTGGGCGCGGCGCTGTGCCTTCGCCTCCGGTGAGGCGACGAGCGCATCCACGTCCGCCCGCGTCGCGGCCGGTCCCTGCGTGTCGTCCAACCGGAGAATCTCGTAGGACGCGGTGTAGGACTCGCTCAGCCGGTCTAGCTCGGCGTCGAGCGCGCTCTGGCGGTCGTCGTATGCACCCAACTGCTCGGCGTGGGCCGGGTCGCTGCGCGTCTCCGTGGCCAGCTCGGCGCTGGTCAGGCCGACGATGACGTGGCCGTCGCCACGCCCGTCGTGGCTCGCGGTCTGAAACGCCTTGTGCAGTAGCGCCCGGTGGCCGTTGTGTATCGGTGTGAACGTCCCGCCGAGAATCGCTGTCCGCTCCGCGTCTGCCATACGCGAATGTCCCGCCAGTGTCATATATAGCTGCTGTCCGTAGCGTGACGTGCCGTGTCAACAGTTGCCTTCGACCGTGGCCCGGTAACACTCGCGTCAGCAGTCACTCAAGTAGTTCTGGCACGTACCGATAGGTATGAGTGAAGCTACCCCCACGCCAGGGATCCACCACGTCACGTGCATCGCGAGCGACCCGCAACAGAACATGGACTTCTGGGTCGAGACGCTCGGGCTCCGGCTCGTCAAGCGCTCGATCAACCAGGACGACCCCAGTACGTACCACTTCTTCTTCGCCGACGCCGCGGGGAACCCGGGAACGAGCATGACGTTCTTCCCGTGGGAGGACCACGCACAGGGGAAGGTCGGCTCCGGACAGGTCTCACGCACCGCGTTCCGCGTGCCCGAAGGGAGCCTCGACTACTGGGAGGACCGCTTCGACGAGTACGGCGTCGACTACGACGACCGCGTCGAGCGGTTCGGCGAGACTGTCCTCCCGTTCCGTGACCCGGACGGGCTCCCGGTCGAACTGGTCGAAGTCGAGATCCCCGACGACGACCCGACCGAGCCGTGGACGGAGTTCGTCCCAGAAGACGCCGCTATCCGCGGGTTCCACTCCGTGACGCTGTGGCTCGCTGACCCCGAGCCCACGGAGGACCTGCTCCAGAAGATGGGGCTGGAGGAAGTCGGCACCGAGCAGGCACAGGGCGACACGCCCGGCGACGAGCGGACCCGCTTCGCCGCGACGGGTTCCGTCGGGAAGTACGTCGACGTGTTACCGACCATCCAGGGCGGGCGGCAGGGCCACGGGACGGTCCACCACGTCGCCTTCCAGACGCCGACCGACGAGGACCAGCAGTCCATGCGCGAGGCCGTCCGCGGCGCGGGGCTGCGCCCCACGTCACAGATTGACCGCCACTGGTTCCGTTCGGTTTATTTCCGGGAGTTCGGCGGCATCCTGTTCGAACTCGCCACGAGCGGCCCCGGCTACGACAGCGACGAACCGCTCGATGACCTCGGCGGCCGGCTGGTCCTGCCCGGGAACTTCGAGGACCGGCGCGAGGAAATCGAGGCGGGACTTGCGGACGTGACGATTCCCCGGCCAGCGTCGACCGAAGCCGACGACTAACGCAGACGAAGCGACCGGTATACGCTTCATTCTTGCTGTTAGCCTGTGAGTAAATATCCGTGTCCAGGGTGTCCTGTGGCGCATGTCCACTGACGGGCAGGACTACGTTATCGCGCCGTGGGGGGTGGGCGAGTGTGAGACGACCGTCGTCATGGTCGACCTGCCGTCCCGGGACCTTGCGGTCCAACTGGAAGTACCGACGGACGTGCTGGACCGCATGGCACAGCTCAGCGACGAACACGATATCCCGGTCACACAGGCCCTCGGGGAGCGGCTGGAGATAAACCGGGCCCGGGTGTCGCTCTGTGCCGCGAAGTCCGTCGACGACGTGGCTGCGGTCCAGCAACACCTCACCGATGCCTGCGAGTACCTTTCTGGGGTCGAAGCGCTCGACACGGCAGATCTCGAAGCCGACATCGACCATCTCTGGACCAGCGAACTCGGCAGCGAGTAGCGCCCCAAGCGGCGCCCCGGTCGGAACGCTACCGTCAGTCGTCGCTCAACACGCCCTCCGCGACGGCCATGTCCTCGACCGCGGGGTCGTCCTCGGACGCCCGGAGGACGAACCGCTTGCGGACGAGGTCGGCCGCGTAGATGGCCGTCCCGAGGATGATGAGCGTGTCACCGGGGAGCCGCGCCCAGAACAGCGTCTGGACGAGCGGCTGGTTGTAGAACGCCACGCTCCGGGCAGCCGCGTAGCTGCCGGTAAAGGCCGCCTCCAACTGGAGGAAGCCCACGGGTAGCACGGAGACGAACACCATCAGCGCCAGGCCGACGTTCCAGCACCAGAACGCCGCCCGGAGCCAGGACCCGTCCCAGCGACCGGGCTCGATGGCCAGTTGGAGCATGTAGGTGACCATCCCCAGCGCGAGGAAGCCGAACGCGCCGAACATCGCGGCGTGGGCGTGGCCGACCGTGAGGTAGGTGCCGTGCTCGTAGTAGTTGATGAGCGGGAGGTTGATGAAGAAGCCGAGCACGCCGGCGCCGACGAAGTTCCAGACCCCGCTGGCGATAATGAACATGAACGGGAGCTTGTACGGGAACCCGCCGGTCTCGGACATCGCCTGGTACTGGCCCAGCGCCTCGTAGAGGATGAACACCAGCGGGAGCAGTTCCAGCGTCGAGAACACGCTCCCGATGGGGACCCACATGTCGGGCATGCCGACCCACCAGTAGTGGTGGGAGACGCCGATGACGCCCGTGCTCATCACCAGCAGTGCCTGGAGCATGACTGCCTTCTCGGCGCTGCGGCGGCTGAGCAGGTTCATCGACACCAGCGTCAGCCCGACGATGGCGACGATGAAGAACTCGAAGGCCCCCTCGACCCACATGTGGACGACCCACCAGCGCCAGAACTCCGTGACGGCGATGTTGGTCTCGGGAGTGAAGAAGAACCCGGCGGTAAACAGCAGGGCGATCGAGCCGCCGGCGTACAGGATCATGTGTGCGAGGCCGAACACAGGCTCGCGGTCCAGCAGCGGCTTCAGCCCTCGAACGGAGAGAACGGCCCACAGGCCGAAGCCGGCGAGCAGCCCGACCTGCCAGAGCTTCCCGACTTCGAGGTACTCCAGCCCCTCGTTGCCGACGAGCCACCAGAGGTCGCCGAAGTAGCCGTGCGACCCGAGCCAGATGCCCCCGAGGCCGCCGACGGTGACGACGACGATGGCCCCGAGCAGGACGTTGATGTACGTCGACTGGCGTTTCGGCTCGTGGCCGGTCAAAAGCGGCGGGAGGAACAGCCCCGCACCGAGCCAGGTCGCGGCGATCCAGAGAACCCCCAGGTCGATGTGCCAGGTCTTCGCCATCGCGAACGGGAGGAGCTGGAGGATGTGGACGCCGAAGATCTCCTCGATGCCGAAGAACCCGGCCCGTTCGATGTAGAAGTGGGCGAGTAACCCACCGAGCAACACCTGCGCGAGGAACAGCCCCGCGGCGACCGGGATGAACCGCAGGGCGGCCCGCTGGCTGGGGAAGATGCTCACGTCGCCCGGCTCGGGCACCGAGAGGGCGTCGGCGGACGGCTCCGGGAGGCTGACGGCGCTGTAGAGCCAGATACCGCCACCAGCGGCGGCGACGAGGAGGACCATCGCGACGACGCTCCAGGTCATCGCCGCGCCGGTCGCGTCGTTACCGGCGGCGGGCTCGTACGGCCAGTCGTTCGTGTAGGAGTGCTCGCCGCCCGGGCGGTCGGTGTGGGAGAACCACGCCGTCCACATGGCGAAGTCGGCGAACTGCCGGGCGTCGGCCTCCGAGTCGATCATCCCCTCGGGGACGCCCCGTTCGTGGCTCCCCTCGTGGTACCGCTCGACGTACTCCTGGCGGACCTGCTGGTGGGCGTACAGCTCCGCGGCGGAGTACTCGATGTTCCCGCCCTCGTACTCCCCGCTGAGGTCCTGTTTGACGTCATCGTCGACAGCGGCCTGTTCGGCCGTCGGCAGCGATTCGTACTCGGTCCCGTAGCGCTCCTCGGCGTAGTAGGTCCGCATGTGCTGGGTTTTCAACTCCAGCGCGTCGGCGGTGTAGTCCGCGCCGTAGTACGCGCCGTTGCCGAGAATCGACCCGTGGTTCATCAGCCCGTTCTTCTGGAACGTCTTCTTGCCCTCACGGATGTCCTCACCCGTGAGGACCGTCTCGCCGTCGGGTCCGACGACCCGCTCCGGGATGGGTGGCGCTTCCTGATACGCGATCCACGCGCCGGCCCCCATGACGACGAGGTTGAAGACGAACGCGGCGGCAATCACCTTCGCGATCGTTTTGCGTTTGAGCTCCATGTGGGTCGAACTCCGTTATCCCAAAATAAGAAGGGGGTAAGACGTTCTCAGTCGCTGGCGACGGGGGAGAACATGTTCGCCCTGATAGGGACCAGTGGTGTCCCGTCCGCCGGACTCGTCACAGCGCGTGGCGCAGTATCACAAGGCGGATTACTACCTGTCCCTCCCACTGTGGCATGCACCGTCGCCACTTCGTCCGGACGCTCGGGGTATCAGCACTGGTCGGGAGCGCAGGCTGTACCGGGCAGTCGGGCGAAAAAACATCGGCCTTCGAAGTGACGAGCCCCGCGTTCAGTACCGGGGACGAGCTTCCGGCCCGGTTTACCTGCGACGGCGACGGCGTTTCGCCGCCGTTCGTCATCGAGCGCGTGCCGGAGCCGACGGCGGCGCTTGCCGTCACAGCCGAGTACGACGGTGGTGTGTTCAGCCAGCCGGTGTTCTGGACGCTGTGGAACGTCCCGCCGGAGACAGCGCGGATTCCCGCCGGGCTCGCGCGCCAACCGACCCTCGATACACTGGGCGGCGCTCGACAGGGTGCACGGCCCACCGGCGAGCCGGGGTACGAACCGCCGTGTCCGCCGGCCGGCCAGCCCTACGAACACCGGTTTCAGGTGTTCGCACTCGGCGAGGAGCTGTCTGTCGAGGGCGGGACGGAACAGGAGACGGCGACAGAGGCCATCGCGAACGCTCTTCTCGCAAGCACCCGCATCACTGTCGACTACACCCGTCCGGTTGCGACCGACGGCTAACCTGGCACTCGACGGAGCGCTTCAAGTGTGTCGGACGAACGACCGCTCACTCGGGTGCTGGCTATAGTAACAATTGAAACGATTTACACACCGACCGCACTGCAATCGTGCAGTCGGGTGTGCATTGATTTTCAATGGCTACTATAGTACTACGGCCCGCCGCGACTGGCCGTCCCGTGATGCGTGGTTGCCACTCATGACAATGTTTCACAATACCATTAAACCTATATGCTGGTGTGATATACCATAGCATGTATGGCGTCCGCACCGAGTAGTGACGATATGTTCGACGAGTTCCTCTCCCAGCGTGGCCACGACGTGGACCAGAGCGGTTGGGAAGAGAACTACAACAAGAAGCAGTGCCCCGATTGTGGCGGTCTCCACGAGTCGACAGCGGCCCAGTGCTCGGTGTGTGGCTGGACACCGGTACGGTAAGGATACTCCGCTTTTCGTTTCTGACCCGGTAGCGACTGACCACTCGGAGACCAGCCATCGCACTCCGCTACCGACATACCACAATATGTCTCACGCCGAGCAGCGGCGGCTCGGATAGTCAGGACTGCATCACGTTGCTCAGAAAGGAAGTGGGAGTCCCTCCGTAGCCGGCCGACAATCAGTGGGTCGTGTGTCGGCGGGCCGATCGTTCAGTTGTGATTAGAGTCCATCGAGCGACGCATGGAGAAACAGCCCGAGCGCGAGGTGCTGGTACGCGGACGTCGCGATCTGTTCCTTTGCAGCCGCGTCGTCCGCGATCCCGTACTGCTTCGTCTGAATGAGCTCGTGCATCTGGAGCGTGCCGTCCCCCTCTAGGTCATGCAGCCGGGGGTACACTGTCCCCGGGCTCAACTCGGCACCGAACTGGTCTTCCAGTGCCTCCATCAGTCCGGTACCGTGGGTGCCACCATCGGCGACTGCAATCATCGCCAGTAGAATCTCTTCCAGACTCTGCGTGACCAGGCCGTCGTCGACCGCGGTATCACCGTCGACGACGTCGTCGATGATCGGGTCCAACACCGACTCCGTGATTGCGTCACGACTGGGTGGGTCATGCGATTCCGGGCGTTCGGTACCGCCGAGCGGGTTCACTCGCTCATCGGCCGTCCGCCCCTGCGTCTTGCCCGTCGTCACGCGACGGAGGTCATCTCCGGACATCGTCTCACCTGAACGTAATCCGCACTGACCACTACAGGAGCAATCGTCATATAAACGGGGCAGTGTTTTCTGAACGTGAAACCACCTCAGTGCTCGAAAACGCTTATATAATACGACGCAAATCTTGGTGTAGTGGCTGAGGAACAGAGCATCGAGGAGGTTCTCGATACGATCGGCGACCAGCACGCCCGCCGCGTGCTCGCCGCGATCAGTCGGGAACCACAGTCGGCGAAGGAACTCGCTGAGGAGTGTGACCTCTCACTACCGACGGTGTATCGACGTATCGAACTGCTCGACGAGTACGACCTCGTCACCGACCGAACGCTCGTCGCCGAGGACGGGAACCACTACAAGGTGTACGAGTCCAACTTCGAGTCGACGGTCATCTCGCTCGAAGACGAGGAGTACAAAGTACGCATCTATCGGGAAGAGAACCTCCCGGACCGGTTCAGTCAGCTCTGGGACGAGCTGAACCCGGAATGAGTTCGCCCGTCAGTGGAGCGGTGACCGCATGACGACCGGCGTGGCTATCGCACGTGGCGCGCTCATCCTGATGCGGATGGTCGTGTTCGGGCTGACACTCGGTATCACGCTCATCAGCTTCCAGGCCTACCGGAAGCGCCCGTCTGAACGCCTCCAGTACGCGTTCGTCGGCTTCGCGTTCATCAGTATGGGCGTCGCTATCTCCAGTGTCATCACGCAACTGAGCGCCGGCGAGACCGGCGCCATGGTCCGCGTGTTCTTCCAGATGGCGGAGACGATCCCGTTCATCATCGGGTTCGCGATGCTGTACGTCTCGCTGTATCGATGAGCACTCCGCCCTGACCTGGCCGTCACTCGTCGTCCTGCTAAAGCACGTTGTTTATTTGGCCGCGGTCCCACTACATGTTCAATGACTGATTCGACCACCGAGGTTGTCCGCCTGTTCGGTGGGCCCGGTAGCGGGAAGACGACGGCGCTGCTCGACCGCGTGGACGAACTGCTGGAAGACGACGACGTGGACTTCCGTGACGTACTGGTCGTCTCGTACACGCGTGCGGCGGCCGCCGAGATACGTGAGCGACTCGCCGAACGACTCGGCCTGTCCCCGCGGGCGCTTCGGGGCAACGTCTGTACGATGCACGCGAAGGCGTACGAACTGCTGAACCTCTCCCGTGGCGACGTCGTCGGCGAGGACGACAAGGAGGCCTTCTGCGAGGAGTTCGGAATCGACTACGAGGACGAGTACGAGGGCTCGCGCCGCCGGTCGGCCCGCTCGACCACCCTCGGGAACAAGATTATCGCGACGAGCCAGTGGCTCCAGCGGACCCGCCGCGACGTGGCCGACTGGTACGACGTCCCGTTCAAGTGGGACGACGAGGAGGTCCGACTGCCGCCGGAGATCGACGACAACGCCCAGACCGGCAACAAGTACACCCCGACCTGGCCGACTGACGACGACCGCGTGGACGTGCCCGCCGCTATCCGCGGCTGGCGCACCTACAAGGGCGAGAACGACCTGACCGGCTTCGCCGACATGCTCGAACGGGTCGCCCAGCGGTCGCTGCTGCCCAACGTCGACTACCTCATTATCGACGAGTTCCAGGACATCACGACCCTGCAGTACGACGTGTACCAGGAGTGGAAGCCCCACATGGAACGGGTGCTCATCGCCGGCGACGACGACCAGGTCGTCTACGCCTGGCAGGGCGCGGACCCCGACCTCCTGCTCGAAGAGGACGTGACACAGGACGAGGTGCTGCCCAACTCCTACCGGCTCCCCTCGCGCATCCTCAACGTCGTCAACCGCGAGGTCCGTCACATCGAGAAGCGCCAGGAGAAGGACCTCAATCCGCGCAAGGAGGGCGGCCGCGTCGAGGCGGTCCAGAACCCCTCGATGTTCGATCTCTCCCGGAACGTCACGCGGACCATCGAGCAGTCCGACGAGACGGTGATGGTGCTGTTCCGGGCCCGCTACCAGATGTTCCAGTTCATCGACGAGTTCATCGACAACGGGATCCCCTTCTCCTGTCTCACCGACCAGCGGATGTGGACCGACCGGCTCACCCAGTACGTCAACGGGCTCGAAGCCGTCGAGGCCGACGAACCGCTCACGGTGCTTGAAGCGCGCCGACTCGCCGACATGCTCGTCGACTCCGCCTTCGGCACGGGCGAGCGCGACGAGCTCTTCGACGCGCTCGAAGAGATCGACGAGTCCCACGAAGACGAAGACATCGCCGACATCGAGATCGACCCCGACGTGGTCCGGGAGCACGTGCCCTTCCTCCCCGATGCGGCCTCGGCGGGCGACATGCTCCGGAAAGTGACCAATTTCCAGGAGCGGACCGTCGACGCGTACTTCACCGGCGACTACACCGGGATGGACGCCGACCGCGTCCGCGTGGGCACCATCCACTCCGCCAAAGGTCGCGAGGCCGACCACGTGTTCGTCGCGACCGACCTCACGGAGAAGGTCGTCGAGCAGATGGCCGCGACCGTCGACCAGCAGGACATCGAGGTGCCCGGCGTCGACGAGTTCACCAAACACACCAGCCCCGTGCCGACGCTGACCGACAACGAACGGCGGGTGTTCTACGTCGGGATGTCCCGGGCCCGCGAACGGCTCGTCCTGCTCGAGAACCTCGTCGACGGCGCCCCGACGCTGCCAATCGACGTGTTGCTGGAAAACGAGCCCAGCGACCGCTCCATCGAGCAACTGCTCGACGACGCCAGCGAGACCATCGCCGCCGACTGACCCGGTCGATTTGCTCACTCGTCGATTGTCCCGCCTTCCAGGTAGTACTTCGTCTTGTCACGCGTCGACTGCGCGACCTTGGTAAACGTGACAACCCGCTGTTCGCCGTCGGTCTCGTCGCGTTCGATATCTAGCTCCAGCCCCTTCTTGCGGAAGTACGACAGCAGGTCGTCGATTGTTTTCGGGTCGCCGCGGACGGTGTGTGTCTCGCCGACCGGGTCGCCCGCCTCCACCGCTCGTATCGTCTCGACTGCGGGCTGGAGGATGGCCTCGCCCAACTCCTGTGCCCGCTTGCGGACGGCCGCCGGCGAGTCGCCCTGTTCGACGGCCTGGAACGCCTCCCGCATGACGCGCGTGAAGACGAAGTCCCGCCCGTAGTCGAAGGGCAGTTCGAACGCGTGTTCGAGGTCGGCCCGGTGGATGGCGCTCGTCGTGTACTTCAGTGCCGTCTCTCCGTCGGCCGATTTCAGGACTACGCCCTCCCGGCCGCGGGCGTTCAGGTCGTCGATGCGCTCGCGGGCGGCGTCGACGGCTGCCGCCGGGGTGAACGTCCCGTAGTGGTCGACGCCGTCGAGGCCGTAGGTCACACACCGTTCGAGGCGCCGTTGCACGCCCATCGGCGTCCCGCTCTCGCGGTGGCGGATGCCGAACACGTAGAACCCGACCTCCTCGACTTCGCCGTAGTCGTGGTCGGTGTAGGGGTTCTCCGGCCCGACGAGTTCCCCACACAGCATGTGCTCGGGATGGTCGTCGAAGAACGCCTCGGCGTCCAGTAACGCTTCGACCTTTCGCGTGGTGTACGGACAGACGAACCCACTCCGGGTGAACGCCAGGAGGTCACCGTCGATTCGCGCGACCCTGACGTTGTAGCCGTTGAGTTTCTCCTCGATGGCGACGGGCCCCTCGAACGTCTCTCGGATCGCCGGTTCGAGGACGAGCGCACGCGGCATCGAGGGATAGCCGCGGACCACCACGTCGCCGACGAGCGCCGTCCCGCGTTCGATGCCGTGTCGCTCGTCGCCGAGGTGCCGATACCGCTGGCCGCGGAACCACTCGGTGTCGAAGTGTTCCAGCAGGTCCTCGGGGTCGGTGTCGACGTCGAACAGCGACCCCCAGTCTCTCGACATACGTGAGTCTTGTTGACATGACATCAAAGTTCTGCTGGGGCGGGGCACTGCCGTAACTGCCAGAGGGAATTAGTGGCAGGCTATCGTAGCGTCAGTATGGTCGACCGCCCGCTCAAACAACGGTTCGTCCTCGACACGTCGCTGTTTCTCACCCCCGAGATCAGAAGCGGCGACGAGGACCTGGAGGCGGCCTGCCTGGAACTGCTCGACCTCATCTCGGAGGCGAAACTGGTCCACAACATCTCCTGTTACATGCCCCCGTCGATACAGGCGGAACTGACGACGATGCTCGAGGACCGGGCCATCAGCGAAGAAGTGTTGACGAAGCTGGATACGTGGGTCATCACGAAATCACCGGCCCACTACGAGGTGATGATTCCGGCCGACCTGGTGTACGAGTTCATCGACGAGATGTCAGAGCGGGTCGACCGCGGCCTCCGCGTCTCGGAGAAGGCCGTCCGGAAGGCCGAGGAGTCGCGGGCCGAGACGGTCGAGGAACACGACCACATGACGGAGGTGGACAAGGTCATCTCGGACCTGCGCGACGAGTACCGGGACACGCTCCGGCAGGGCGTGCTCGACTCCCGCGAGGACTTCGACCTCCTGATACTCGCACAGGAACTGGACGCCGGCGTCGTCACGGAGGACCAGGGCATCATCAACTGGGCGGAGGACTTCGGACTGCGGTATCTCAAGGGCCGGAACTTCCCCCCGCTGCTCAGGGAGTATCTCGCCGCCGACGACCCGGACCGCTGGCGCGACGAGAGTTAGTCGTCGTCACCGCTGTCCGGCGATTTCCCCCCGGGGAGCGCACTGCGCGCCCGTCCGGCGATTGCGCCGGGAATGTCCGTCGGGGAGGGAGCGACCCACTCGATAACCAGTAAGGCGGCGGCTAATCCGAGAAAGACTGCACCGATCGCTGTCTGGCCGCGAGCGAGGTTATCGACGCCGAGGAGGGTGACCCGCGCGGCGAGTACGACCGCGACCATCAGCTCGATTGTCCCGATGAGTCCCCGTGCCATCGGCCGTCGTAGGCGGCGACTAAACAAAAGCGTCGCGGCTGTGTGGCGACCGCCTCCTCGCTGCCGGCAGGGGAACACGTTCAAGTCGCTGCCGGCGTTACGTCGTCGGTATGCAACTCGGTATCGTCTCGGACACGCACGACAACACGTCGCTGGTCGAAGCCGCGGTCGAGACGTTCGCGGACGCGGGCTGTGAGGCGGTCGTCCACTGCGGCGACTTCGTGGCTCCGTTCTCGGTGACGCCGTTCGACGGCGACTGGTCGTTCTACGCCGTTCGCGGCAACAACGACGGCGAGTGGGCGGTCCAGTCCACGGTCGAGGAGTTCGGCACGTACTTTGGAGAGATGGGCGTGTTGCCCGTCGATGGGCACACCATCGCGGTGTATCACGGGACCAGCGGGGAAATCGTGAACGCGCTGGTCGAGTGTGGGACCTACGACTACGTGCTCCACGGCCACACGCACGAACGCGGCCACGAGGCGCGTGGGGACACGAAACGAATCAACCCCGGCGGCATCTCGATTCCGCCGGCTCCCGAGCCGTTCTCGGTCGCGACGCTCTCGACGGACACCGGCGAGGTCGAATTCCACGAACTGGGGTGAGAATTAGTCGTCGGCGTGACTGTCGACGCGCTGTGGGCTCCCGTCGTGTTCGACGAGTCCGCGGCCGACGCCGAGGGCTTCGTCGGTGCGTCGGATGCTCTTCTCGGCGCTTGCGGTCCGCTCCGAGAGCGCGCGAACGGCGTCGATGTTCTCCGGTACGACGTCGGCTTCCTGGTGGATGGCCTGGAACAGATAGAGGTCCCGCCCCTCGACCGTAATCGATTCGGCCCAGATGCAGTTCTCCCACACGTCGCCGCGCGGGCGACCGGCGTCGCGGGTGTACTCCTTGAGTTTGCCCGCGCCGTCGATACCGAGCGTCTCCGGGATGAGGAACAGCCGCGACTCGTTGGTCAGCAGCGACGTGACCTCCTCTGTCGTGGGTTCGCTCTCCAGCGTGACGTTGACGCTGTGGGTGTGCATCTGCGTCGTCGGGACCTTCATCCCCATCGTGTCGATGTCGAGGTCGGGGAAAATCGTCTGGACGTCGGGACCGTGGTGGGAGGGTATCTCGACGGGGTCGGGGAGCGTGTCGTTGATCGGGCCGCGACCGGTCTGGCCCGGGTCGGCACCACGCCGGACCAGTGTCACGCGCGATTTCTCGACGCCGTAGGATTCCTTCAGCGGTGCGAGCAGACGTGAAAGGCCGGTCGTGTTACAGGAGACGACGCGGGCCGTGTCCGCACCGACCGTCTTCTCGTAGTTGGCGCGAGCGTTGAAACTCACGTCTGCCACGTCGGCGTCCTCCCCACCCTGGAAGATGGCCGGCGTGTCGTGTTCGGCGTACAGCGGCGCGTTGGCCGCGCCGACGCCACCCGGCGTGGTGTCGACGACCACGTCACTCGTTTCGATGAGGTCATGGACCGTGCCGGCCGTCGCGAGATCAGCGTCGTTGAACGGTTCGCAGCCGTCCGCGGCGTAGAGTTCGTAGCCGCGGTCGTCTGCGATAGTTGCCTCGAAGTTCGGCGAGCGCTTTGCTACGCCCGCAACTGTCATATCTGGCTGGACACGCACCGCGTCAGCGACGCGTTTCCCGATGGTGCCGAAGCCGTTGATGCCCACGTGGAGCATGAACGTCCATACTTTGGGGGAGAGTATATTCTTTGTGCTTAATATTCGGAGAAATTAACTCAGATAGTTGTACCACTGGTGATTGTCAACTTTTGGCAGGGAAAACTCTCAAACGGCTGTTTTTGGGCGGTAGCGGTATCCGTGCCAACATCGCTAACCCCGACTGTCACCGAGTTACTCACAGTTGCCAAACCGAGTAATACTGTGGTTTGTTATCAACCAACGCCTAAAATCGAAACGGGGATGCTGACAGCTGTAGTTCCCTGCCATCCCACCTCGCTCCCTACGACTGAGCCAGACTGGTGTCGTGCGGCCGCTGCCTGCACCAGTCACTCTCAGGATGGCTTTCACAGCGAACTGGTGTGACTGGCGACGGCACACGTGTGCCGTCCATCAAGAGTTATTCAGCCGGAGAACGCAGCCAGTTGTATGGACAACTCCTCGCTTCGCGCACCCGCGGAAACAGCCGTCCGGCAGTGCCTGACCCTCCAGCCCGACGAATCGTGTGCGGTCGTCACTGACGACAAGTTGAAATCAATCGGCGAGGCCCTGTATCGGGTCGCCGCCGAGATTACCGACGACGCCGTCTTCGTTCGCTACCCCCCCGGCGAGCAACACGGTGCGGAACCGCCCGCGCCGGTCGCCGGCGCGATGG
Source organism: Haloarcula sp. 1CSR25-25 (assembly GCF_032027985.1). NCBI lineage: Archaea > Methanobacteriati > Methanobacteriota > Halobacteria > Halobacteriales > Haloarculaceae > Haloarcula > Haloarcula sp. 1CSR25-25. The sequence continues at coordinate 427,020 of NZ_JAHYBW010000001.1, read as the reverse complement.
AAACCGCCGACGTCGTGCTCGCGCCGACGACGAAGAGCCTGAGCCACACGGCGGCCCGTACCGACGCCAACGACGCCGGCGCTCGCGTCGCGACCCTGCCCGGCATCAGCGAGGGCGTGTTCCTGATGGGATTAGACGCCGACTACCAGCTCATCAAACGGCACTGCGAGGACGTGCTGGCACAGGTACAAGACGCAGAGGAGATCAGAGTCACGTCGCCCCAGGGCACCGACATCACGTTCGGCATCGGCACACGCGAGTGGCACATGGACACCGGCATCGTCCACGAGCCCGGTGAGATGTCGAACCTCCCTGCCGGCGAAGTGTTCCTCGCCCCGGAGACGGCCGACGGGACGTTCGTCGTCGACGGGACGATGCGCCCCCACGGCAAACTCGACGGCAGGCGCCTCACCTTCGACGTCGAGGACGGCTATGTCACGGACATCGACGACCCCGACATCCGTGCGGAGGTCGAGGAGGCTGCCGAGGCGGTCGGTCGGGACGCCTACAACCTCGCCGAACTCGGCATCGGCACGAACGTCGCCGTGACCGAACTCGTCGGCTCCGTCCTGTTAGACGAGAAGGCCGGCGGCACGGTCCACATCGCCATCGGCGACGACCACGCGATGGGCGGGGACGTGCACGCGCCGATTCACCTGGACGGGATTCTGACGGAACCGACCGTGTATGCGGACGGCGAGGAAGTGAAACTTCCTCGGGCAGAGTGAGCGGCGACGCCGCGAACGTGGGGAGGTCGTAGACCTCCCGGAGCCGAGCGGAGAGTGAAATGAACCGCGAGGCAGGCGAGGAAGTGAAGCTTCCTCGGGTAGAGTGAGCGGCAACGCCGCGAACGTGGGGAGGTCGTAGACCTCCCGGAGCCGAGCGGTGAGTGAAAGGAGCTGTGAGTAGCGCACGCCGCGGACAGTATCCGCTATCCGGTTCCGTACTCCATCTTCACAGCGTATCCGACGATGAGAACCGCCCAGACGAGCGATCCGATGAGGCCGAGGTCGAACGGCACCGGATAGCCGAGGTTCCACGCGAGAACGAGCCCGTGTATCGCACCCATGAACCCCATTGTTGCGACGGTGATGGTGGCTGCCACCTGCGGCACTTCCGGTGGGTCGTAGCGGAACGCCGCTTTCAGCACAGTGAGGGTTGCGAGCATCAGCGCCGGCATGAGAACGACACCAACCGGCTTCGAGACGTAGGTATCCGGCGTACCCGACGCGGAGAAGTGAATCGCGACGTCGATGGGGAGACGCGACCAGACCGCCACGCCAGCCAGCGCTGCCAGGACGATGCTGGCACCGCTTGCGATGGTGGCTCGGTTCCGACCGAGGGCCATGGCCGGCGTTCGTACCGGCGGCTGAAGAAGGTCAGCGTGGCTGTGCGAGTGAGAACCACGAGCAGCGACGTGGCGACGACCATTTACGGGAGCGTAGTCAACGGCCTCATATGACAGACGCTACACCGGGCGACCGCATCGCCCTCCCGTGTCCGGCCTGTTCGCCGGACCTGGAAACGGTTCACGAGGTGCTGAAGCCGGGCGGCCACGTGACGGTCCGCTGTACGGACTGTGACCACGTCCACAAGGAACAACTGCCGGAGGAAGAGACGCTGGAACGCAGCGTCGTCGTCTCCCAGGACGGGGACTCCTTCACCGCGGCTGTCGACGTGCCCGCCGAGGAAGCGCTCTCCGTCGGCGAGGAGTTCCTGCTGGAGACCGAGGAAGCCGTCGTGACGGCGCGGATTACGAGCCTGGAGACCGAAGACGGCCGCGAGGACGAGGCGGCGGCCGCCGACGTCGAGACAATCTGGTCGCGGGCCGTCGGGAACGTCTCGGTCAACGTCACGATGCATCCGAAAGACGGGACCCACGACGAGACGGAGAGCTTCAAGCTCCACGTCCCCGGCGACTACGAGTTCGTCGTCGGCGAGACCGAGGCGTTCGGCGAGGAGGAGTTCACCGTCGAGGGGATTCACGTCCGCGACGACGCTCACGGCTACGACCACGAGAACATGGACCACGACGGCGACATGGGTATCGCGAAGGACATCAACCGACTGTACGTCAGAGACGAGTCGACCACGGCGTGGTCGGCGTGGTAGGATGGCCGACTGGGACCGAAAACGGTCGCGGCTGGCCGACCGTCTGCGCAAACGCGTCTCCGACGAGGCCGTTCTCGCGGCGATAGCGTCGGTTCCACGCCACCGGTTCGTCCCGGACGACAAGCGACACGACGCCTACGCCGACCGCCCGCTCCCAATCGGGTCGGGCCAGACGATCTCTGCGCCACACATGGTCGCAATCATGGCCGAGCTACTCGACCTGTCACCGGGGGACCGGGTGCTCGAGGTCGGCACGGGCTGTGGCTACCACGCCGCGGTGACTGCCGAACTGGTCGGCCCCGAAAACGTCTACAGCGTGGAGTACCACGCAACGCTGGCCAAAGAGGCACGGGAGACGCTGGAAGCGACCGGCTACGGCGAGGTCTCCGTTCGAGCCGGCGACGGCAAGCAGGGATGGCCCGGGCACGCGCCCTACGACCGGACGTATCTGACCTGCGCCGCGCCGGAACTCCCCGCCTCACTCGTCGAACAGACCCGTGACGGCGGTGTCCTTTTGGCTCCAGTTGGCGACGGACAACAGCGCCTCGTCCGGGCGGCAAAACGGGCCGACGGCACGCTCGACAGGACCGACCACGGCGGCGTCCGGTTCGTCCCGCTGCAGTAGGGTTATCAATAGACGTGGCCGTTGTCGCGCCATTGATATAGCTCCGGGCGAATACACTGATATGGACCCGGCGGTACTGCGGGACGACATGGTCGACAGCCTGCAACACGAGAGCAAGGGTGTCGTCCGGAGCGCGTGGCTATCAGCAGCGATGCGCGCCGTCCCCCGGGAGGCCTTCGTCGGTGAACAACAGGCCTACTCCGACCGCCCGTTCGAGCGCCTCGGCACGCGCGTGCTCTCACCCAGCACCGTCGGCCGAGTGCTCGAACTACTGTCACCCGAGGAAGACGACGACGTACTCGTGGTCGGTGCTGGCGTCGGCTACACGGCCGCAGTGCTGGCAGAGCACGTCGGCGCGGCCAACGTCCAGGCGATCGACATCACGCGCCGGCTCGTCGTCGAAGCGCGGCAAAACCTCGCAGAAGCAGGTTACGACGCGGTCCTCGTGGACCGCCTCGACGGGGCTGACGGACTGCCCGAATACGCGCCGTACGACCGAATCCTCCTGGAAGCGGCCGCCATCGACCCGCCCAGGGCGCTTCTCCAGCAACTGACCGAGGACGGTCGGCTGGTGATGCCGTTAGGTACCGGCGAACAGTCCCTCGCTGTCGTCGACGCCGACGGGGCGGTCAAGCGACACGGCACCGTCGCGTTCCAGCCGATGCTCGTCGAGGGCGAGCAGGCCGATACCGTCGAGCGTAACCGGACCCACCGTGAGGACCGCGAGCACGCCCGGCGGGCGGCCCAGTCCCGCGCCGGCTGGGAGCAGGAGTGGATCGACTGGGACGGTTAGGGCGACTCGACGACGAGGAGGTCGGTGTTCGAGCGGGCGTCCTCGTAGCTACTGCCCGCCGGTGGTTTCACCTCGAATATGACGGTGCCGTCCTGTTGATTCGGCCCGAGCGACGGCGACAGCGAGAGCGTCACGTTCCCCGTGCTGTCCGTCTCCCCCGTCGAGACCGACGAGAGCGTTGCCGTGCCGCTTTTCGCGACCACCGTCGCGCCGGACACGGGCGCCCCCTTCGAGTCGACGACGGTGACGACCACGTCCTGTGTCCCCGGGTCGGTCACTTCGGGGTGTGGTTCGACGTCGACTTCTGTTACCTGTAGCGTCTCGATTCCGGAGATCGTGCTCATCATCACGGATAGGCAGGCGACACCGACTACCAGTGCGATAACGAGACGGATCGGAAGTCCCTCGATAGCACGTTCGTCGCGCCACAGCGAATCTGACATAGGCGGGGGTGGTCCCGGGTTCGTACTTGAATCCTCGGACGTACGTTGAAATACCGAAACGGGCCAACCGCCGGCATGGTCGTTATCGGACGCGAAGATGCGACGGGAGCGACGGCGCGGTTGGGTCACTACCGCGCCCGCGACGGGAGCCGCGGCGCTGCAGTCGACCTCGACGTCGACCGGCCACACGTCGGCCTCGTCGTTGGCAAGCGCGGGTCGGGGAAGACGTACTCGCTCGGCGTCCTCGCCGAGGGGTTGCTGGCCGCGGCGGGAGTCGCGCCTGTCATCGTCGACCCGATGGGGGCGTTCACGCCGCTCGGTACTGCGGACGTGTCCGCGATGGTAATCGAACCCATGGTTCGTGCGGACGCGCTCGACCCGCGCCAGTGGTGTACGGTGCTCGGTCTCGACCCGGAACAGGGTGCGGGAGCGCTCGTGTGGCGAGCGGCGAGCGAGTGTTCGACGCTCGACGGGATGCGTTCGTGGGTGACCGACGCGGATGCGGCGGCGAGCACCGGCCGGGCGGCGGCGAACCATCTCGCCCTCGCCGCGTCCTGGGACGTCTTCGACCCTGCGGGTACCGAGACAGAGGTGCTGTGCAGCGGTGGTCTGACCGTACTCGACGTGTCGGGACTCGATTCGCGGCCAGCCGGCGCGGTCCTCGCCGCTGTCGCGAGCGCGCTGTACGACGCCCGCCTGGCCGAACAGACGAGCCGACTGCCCTGGCTGCTGGTCGACGAGGCCCACGCGTTCACAGACGGGGTCGCCCGCCGCCCACTCCGCCGGCTCGTCACTCGGGGCCGCCAGCCCGGCGTGAGCTGCGTGCTGGCGACACAGCGACCCAGCGCCGTGCCGGCGACGACGGCCTCACAGACCGACCTGCTCGTCGCCCATCGACTGACGAGCGCGGCTGATATCGACGCGTTGCGGGCGGTCCAGCCGACGTATCTCGACGGCGGTTTCGGGGCCAGACTACCGGAAGAGACAGGGACCGCGCTCGTCGTCGACGACGGCACCGAGTCCGTCCACCACGTGACGGTCCGTGAGCGTCGCACGCCCCACGGCGGCGAGACGCCGCGGGCAAGTGACCCCGCGGGAGCCGGAACCCACGAGAGCCGCGCCGACGGCGGGGGGTGATTCCACGCCGCGACCACCCCGACGGAAATCACAGGACCTGGACGATTCCCCAGGCCAGCCCGATCGCGGTCAGCGCACAGACGAGGTTGCCGACGGCGTTGAGCACGGCCAGCGCCACGTACCCGTCCTCCCACAGCCGCACTGTCCCGACCGAAAACGAGGAGAACGTCGTGAACGACCCGCACGCCCCGACACCGACAAGCAGTGCCGCGTCGCCGGTCACACCGGCGAACGTCAGCAGTCCGAGGACGAAGCTCCCGACCGCGTTCACCGTGAGCGTCCCGAGCGGGAACGTCTCTCGCTTGAGAGCCTCCGCCAGGTAGTGGCGACAGAGTGCGCCGATGGCGCCGCCGGCTCCGACCAGCTGTGCCGGTTCGACAGCGACCATCAGCGCTCACCCCCGGCGAACAGACGGACGGCCGTACGACCGACGAGGACGCCGGCAAAACCCAGAGCGTAGCTTCCGACGACGTTCGCGACGGCCCATTCGGGCGTCAGCGCCGTCTCCACCGCGAACGTGCTGTAGGTTGTAAACGACGAGATGAAACCGGTCGAGGCGGCCAGTTTCGTCTCGCTGGCCAGCACACCGACCTGCAGCCCCTCGTACACGAGCACGCCGAGCGCGAAACTGCCGAGGACGTTGACCAGCAGCGTCCCCTGTAACCCCGGAAAAAAGAGGCCGACGAAGTACCGGAGGTTCGAGCCGGCAAAGCCCCCGAGACCCACGAGGACGACAGTTTCGACCGTTACCAGCGGGTGGGCGTCTGCCATGCTCTCACTCTCCGAGTATCTCCGCCAGCCGCGCTTCACCGAGCGTGTCGACGAGCTGTGCGAGTTCAATAACCCGCTCTTGGCCGAGCGTATCGACGAGTTCGCGGATCTCTGCCGGGTCGAACGTGCGGGCGACGTAGCCGAGGTTCTCAACCATCCGCGTCGTCCGGTCCAGCGTCTCTTCGTCGGGGCGTAGCGTTAGCGGTCGGTTCGTGAACTTGCCGTTTTCGTTGAAATAGCAGAACCGTAGCTCGGCGGTGTCGCTGTCGTCAGGGTCGACGATCTGCAAGACGCCGTACCCACTGTCCCACTCGTCCAGTTCGACCTCGAGCAACGTTTCGTAGCGGGTCATACATCCGGGTTCAAATCACGTCGACTTATACGTTGGCATCTGAGAACACTCACAAGCGCAAAAGGCTGCGATACACAACAAAATAGCAGCTTTAGATAAAACGGGTTCGTATCTCCACTCCACCCGTTCTACACCGGAATAATATTGGTACAGGTGTTATTTCGGAACTGACTGCCGCTTTGTGCGCGGTCTACCGGACAACACTGATTTGGCCTGACGTATCAACCTAGTCCGGGACAGCACTAGAGAGCTTCATTTTCGGGAATGAAATTGTTTTTATATCCTCTCCAACAACAGCAAATCAATGCCAGAGTCAAAGCAAGAATCTAGTGCCGCCCACTTCGATGTAGCCAATATCGGTGGCATCGACGAGACGGCAGTCGATATTCCGCCGGGCGTGACGGTCCTGACGGGCAAGAACGCGACGAACCGGACATCGTTTCTGCAGTCTATCATGGCGGCGATGGGAAGCACACAGGCGACGCTGAAAGGTGACGCCGACGAGGGCAGTGTGACGCTCACTTACGGGGACGAAGTCTACGAACGGACGCTCACGCGGGCGGGCGACGCCGTCCAGTTCGACGGCGAGGGCTATCTTGACGACCCAGACGTCGCCGACCTGTTCGCGTTCCTGCTGGAAACCAACGAAGCGCGCCGCTCCGTGGCACGGGGCGATGACCTCCGCGAGATCATCATGCGGCCGGTCGACATCGACGCAATCCGCTCGGAGGTCGAACAGCTGGAGTCGGAGAAAGGCGATATCAACGACGAACTCGCCAGGATCGAGTCCCGCCAGCGCGACCTGCCGGACCTCGAACAGCGACGGACTGAACTCCGCGAACAGATCGAAGCAAAGCGCGAGGAACTGGCCGATAGAGAGGACGAAATCGACAACAGCAGCCGGGATATCGAGGAGAGCCGTCAGGAGCAGGACGTCCTCGAGGAGAAACTCGACGAACTCCGCTCGACCCGGTCGGACCTCGAATCCGTCCGCCGGGACATCGAGGCTCAGGAGGAGAGCATCTCCTCGCTGAAACGCGAACGGTCCGATCTCACGGACGAACTGGACGAGCTGCCGGAGACGCCCATGGGCGACCACCAGCATCTCGAAGACGAGATCGCCGGGCTGCGCGACCAGCGCCAGCGGCTGAACAGCGAGATATCCGACCTCCAGAGCCTCATCCAGTACAACGAGGAGCGCCTCGAAGAGGAGGACTACGACGTCATCCAGTCGCTCGAAGACACGCCCGCGGGCTCCGATGGGGCCGTCACGGAGCAGCTCCTCGACGGCGAGGACGAGGAATCCGTCGTCTGCTGGACGTGTGGCTCGACGGTCGACCGCGAGCAGATCGAAGACACCGTCGACCGCCTGCAGGACCTCCGCCGTGGGAAGGTCGAGGAGCTCAACGACGTCAAATCGGAACTTGACGACCTCAAGTCCGACCAGCGCGAGGCAGAGAAGAAACAGCGCCGCCGCGAGAACGTCGAACGAAAGATCCAGGAGACCGAAACGGAGATCGAACGCCGCGAAGAGCAGATCACGTCGCTGAAGGACCGACGCGAGGAGCTGACCAGCGACGTCGAATCGCTGGAAGACGAGGTCGACAACCTCGAATCCGAGGACTTCGACGAGATCCTCTCGCTGCACCGGGAGGCGAACCAGCTCGAGTTCGAGATCGACAGCCTGGAGTCCGACCTCGACGACGTGTCGGCCGAAATCGAGGAAATCGAGGAGATGGTCGAGCGGGCCGACGACCTCCGCGAGGAACGCGATGCGCTGGTCGAGGAACTCACCGACAAGCGGACGAAGATCGACCAGATCGAGGCCAATGCCGTCGACCAGTTCAACGAGCACATGGACGCCATCCTCGGCATCCTGGAGTACGAGAACCTCGAACGCATCTGGATCGAGCGCGTCGAGCAGACCGTCCGCGAGGGCCGCCAGAAGGTCGACCGCACGGTGTTCGAACTCCACATCGTTCGGACCACGGAGAACGGCGCGGCCTACGAGGATACGATTGAACATCTGAGCGAGAGTGAGCGCGAGGTCACAGGGCTGATCTTCGCGCTGGCGGGCTATCTGGTGCATGACCTTCACGAGAGCGTTCCGTTCATGCTGCTTGACTCGCTGGAAGCCATCGACTCGGCGCGGATAGCCGAACTCGTCGAGTACTTCGCCGACTACGCCGAGCATCTGGTCGTCGCCCTCCTGCCCGAGGACGCCCAGGCGCTGGACGACGACTTCAACCGGATCACCTCGATCTAACCCCGTAGTCTTTTAGTTCCGGTTGCCGTAGGTTGGTTCAACAGATGGCGAATACGACAGACGGGCGGCCGTCGAGCAAAGTCGCTCGACTCATCGACGAGTACGAACTCGATGGTCTCGGTGCGGAGATGGAGGCTCGCTGGACCGGTGACGGTGTAGAGCGCATGAGCCTCCGGGACCTCGCGGAGTTTTTCAACAAACGCCTCCTCGAACGCGCGCTGGTCGACGCTGGCCTGAGCGCGCTCGAAAGCGACGTCGAATCGACCTACGAGAACCTCACCGGCGACGACATCAGCACAGGCGTTCGGACTGACACCGTCAACCGACTCGAACGCAGCGGCGTCGACGTCGACAGCGTCGAAACCGATTTCGTCACCTACCAGGCCATCCGGTCGTATCTGAAGGAGTGGCGCGGCGCGGAGTATCAGGGGTTGTCCGACGACGAGAAAATCGAGAAAGACCTCGAAAGCATTCAGCGGCTCCTGACGCGAACGCTGTCGGTCACTGACCAGCGCATCGAGAAACTGCGCGACACGGGCCGCATCGACATCGAGGACTTCGAGGTGTTCCTGGACGCACAGGTGCTGTGTCAGTCGTGTGGCAGCCAGTACGCCGTCGCGGAGTTCTTCGAGCAGGGCGGCTGTGAGTGTCAGCAGGACTGACTCACGCAGTTCCGGGTTCGCTCGCTTTTGGCACTCCTGCTGTGAGAAGGACAATCCGAAAGAGAACATAGCCAACCGATATAGATTATGAGACACAACAAAAACAGAGAATTCGAAAGCTGAGGATAGTAACTTTACCGCTACTGTCGCGCTGACTACCGCCCCGAGATGGGGCCTGTCCTCGGGGACCACACAGGGCTGAAGCATCCGGCGCTCGTGGACGGGGATATGAACCCAGCCGAACTACGAGCGTCGATTCCGGCACTCGAACGGTGTACGTACTTCAACACGGGGGCAAGCGGACCGACGCCGCGCCCCGTGATCGACGCTGCGACCTCGTTTCTCGAACGACACGCCTTCGAGGCGCCCGCCGGAGACGGTTCCTATACGGTCGCGTGGGACGCCATCGCGGCGGCACGCGACGTCGTCGCCGGCCACATCGGGACCGACGCCGCCAACGTCGCGTTCACTCGCAGCACCGCCGACGGCGTCAACATGATCGCCGGCGCAATCGACTGGCAGCCCGGCGACGTGGTGGTCCGGACCGACCTCGAACACCCCGCCGGCACGCTCCCCTGGGACCGGCTGGCCGACACCCACGACATCGAGGTCCGCGTCCTCGAAACCGACAGCGGTCGGCTCGACATGGCAGACGTGAAAGACGCCGTGGCCGACGCCAGACTGGTGTCGCTGAGCTCGCTCACCTGGACACACGGGACCAGACTCCCTGTTGGGGCCGTCGTCGACGCGGCCCACGACGCCGGCGCGCAGGTGCTTGTCGACGCCGTCCAGTCCGTCGGGCAACACCCCGTCGACGTGACCGAGTGGGGCGCGGATTTCGTGGCCGGGGCGGGCCACAAGTGGCTGCTTGGAATCTGGGGCGGCGGGTTCCTCTACGTCTACCCGGACGCCTACGACCGATTGCGCCAGACTCGCATCGGCTACCGGAGCGTCGAGAATCCCGGTGGGGACGCGTACGAATATCACGCGGGCGCCCGCCGGTTCGAGGTCGGCACCACCTCACCGGTCCCGTACGTCGCGCTCGCACACGCTATCGAGACAGTCGAGGCGGTCGGACTCGACACGGTCCAGTCCCGTGTCGAACGGCTGACCGACCGGCTCAAGGACGGCCTCGACGACCGACTGCTGAGTCCCCGCGAATACGAGTCGGGACTCGTGACGCTTACCGCAGACGACCCCGAGGCGACCGTCGAACGGCTCGCGGAGGAGGGTATCATCATCAGGTCACTCTCCCACCCCGAGGCGGTCCGGGCGTCCGTCCACGCGTTCAACACTGCTGACGACGTCGACCGCTTGCTCGACGCGCTGTAGCTCTCACGGGGCGCTCCCGTCCCGACGGCGCCGCTCACAGGCCCGGACTTTCTTGCCCCGGCCGGCCGTCCACGCTCGTATGGAGACACGCCCCGTCGTGACGTGCTTCCTGCGCAGCGAGGCCGAGGTGCTGCTGTTGCGCCGGAGCGATTCAGTCGGCTCCTACCGGGGCCAGTGGGGCGGCGTCGCGGGACACGTCGCCGACGACGCCGGGCGGGACCGGGACCCGGAGACGGCCGCGCGGGCCGAAATCGACGAGGAAACCGGCCTGGCCGACGCGGTGACGCTAACCCGCCAGGGCGACCCGTTCCAGGTCGCGGACGGCGACCGGGGCGTCCGGTGGGTCGTCCACCCGTTCCTGTTCGACTGTGCGGCCCGCACAGTCTCGACTAACGAGGAGACCACCGAAACCGCGTGGGTCCACCCGCCGGAGATACTGACCCGCGAGACAGTCCCGCGTCTGTGGACCGCCTGGGACCGCGTCCGTCCGCGGGTCGCCACCGTGTCCGAGGACCGGACCCACGGCTCGGCGTGGCTGTCGCTGCGGGCGCTGGAGGTGCTCCGCGACGAGGCCGCCCTGGCTGATGCCGGACGGAGCGACGATCTGGAGGCGGCCGAGCGAGACGGCGACGACTGGGACGCCCTCGCCGCCCTCGCCGCCGACATCCGGGAGGCGCGGCCCTCGATGGTCGTCGTCGCGAACCGCATCGACCGAGCGATGGACGCCGTCACCGACGACTCGCCGGCGGCTGTCGAGCGGGCCGCGACCGAGACGCTGAGCCACGCGGTGACCGCCGACCGCGTCGCCGCTGCTGTCGCCGCCGAACACGCCGGCGACCGCCTCGCAACCCTCTCGCGCTCCGGGACGGTCCGTCTGGTGGTCGACGCCGCCGCGCCCGATGCCGTGCTCGTCGCCGAATCCAGGCCCGGCGGTGAAGGCGTCGGTGTCGCAGAGACGGTCGCCGGCAGCGCCGCGGTGACGCTGACCACCGACGCGGCGTTCGGGCAGGAACTGGACGCCTGGGCTGCCGATACGCTCGTCGTCGGCGCTGACCGCGTCCTGCCGGACGGTCGCGTGGTCAACAAAGCCGGCACCCGTCCGGCGGCGCTGTCGGCGGCCGCGGCCGACGTGGACTGCTACGCGGTGTGTGCCACGGACAAGGTCGCGCCACGCGCGTCGTGGGACAGAGAGGAGCGCGAGCCCGAGGAGTTGTACGACGGCGACGCCGACATCGCTGTGTCGAACCCGACCTTCGACGTGACGCCGGCGTCGGCGGTGACAGTCGTCACTGAACGCGGTGTTCTGGGGCGGGACGATATCGAGGCGATAGCTGCCGCCCATCGGGACCGGAGTGAGTGGGTCAAACGCGGGTGAGCCCCGAGAGACGGGGGCGCGCTCACTGTTCGTCCAGCACGACCGGGACGCCGGATGCGGCCACGTCGGCGGCGAACTCGCGGGAATCGGCTTCGAGGTTCGAGAAGGTGTTGTAGTGGACCGGCAACACGAGGTCCGGGTCGATGGTCGCGGCGAGCGCGGCGGCCTCGTGGCGGTCCATGGTCGCCCGCGGGCCGATGGGCGGACACAGCAGCGAGACGTCCAGCGTCCGATGACCCGGGAGCACGTCCGAGTCACCCGGGTAGAACACTCTGGTTCCTTCGACGGCGATCATGAAGCCACAGCCAAAGCCCTCCGGGTGGTAGGGCGTTCCGTCGGGGCGCGTGTGCGGCCCGTCCGGTTCGTTGTACGCCGGCGTCGACCATATCGGCACGTCCTCGACTGACGTCTGTGATTTCATTCCAACCTCGACGACCTCGTAGGGCAGGGAGGACAGCGGCGGGAGGTCCCGGTCGCCGACGCGTTCGTCGATACCCTCGTAGGCGACGATTGTCGCGTCCTCGCCAGCGACGCGCTCGATACCGTCCGGGTCGTAGTGGTGGACGTGGGTCACACAGACCACGTCGCCGTCTTCCGGTCGATAGTCGCTGCTCGGCGGATGGCCGATGCCGTCCGTGTGGGGCTCCCACTCGCCGGTGAGGACGCCGTACCGGCCCGGGTCGACGTACACCACCGTGTCGTCGCCGGCGAAGCGGAGCGTAGCGTACCCCAGCCAGTCGACGGTCAGCCCGTCGTGTCGAACTGTCATTACCCCTCTGTACATGCTTCACCCTGAATAAGGCCGCTACTCGTCGTCGTCCCCAGGCAGAAGATATACCCGGCCGCTGTTCGTTTGGCTTCCCGTGCGAAACTTCCACATCACGACGGTCTGGGGGATTCCGATACGGGTCAACATCTCGCTGCTCGTTTTCCTGCCGGTGCTGGCCTGGATTATCGGCAGCGGGGCCCAGATATCGGTGTACGCCGGCATCGTCAGTTCCCTCTCCGGCGTGACGCTTGACCTCACGGTCCTGACCGCGGGCCAGACGCCGTGGGTTATCGGGTCCGCTGCGGCTATCGGCCTGTTCGCCAGCGTCGCCCTCCACGAACTCGGGCACGCCTGGGCGGCGATGCGCTACGGGCTCCGGGTCGAATCGATTACACTCTGGATTCTGGGCGGCCTCGCCAGCCTCGAATCTATGCCCAAGGAGTGGAACCGGGAACTGGTTATCGCACTGGCCGGCCCGGCAGTGAGCGTGCTGACCGGTATCGCGTGCTACGCCGCGCTGTTTGCCCTGCCCGCGAGCGCGCAGGTGACGCTGTTCGTCGTCGGCTGGCTCGCCGTCACGAACCTCTTTCTCGCCGTGTTCAACATGCTCCCGGCGTTCCCGATGGACGGCGGCCGCATCCTCCGGGCGCTGCTTGCTCGGAAACGACCCTACGCCCAGGCGACACGTATCGCCGCCCGAATCGGCACCGCGTTCGCGATCGTGTTCGCCGGCGTCGGTATCATCTTTTTCGCCCCGATGCTCCTCCTGCTTGCGCTGTTCGTCTACGCCGCCGCCTCCAGCGAGTCCCGCACGGTCGCGCTCGCGGCCCTGCTTGAGGGCCTGACCGTCGACGATGTCGCCAGCCCGCTCGAAGCGACTATCGACGCCGACGCCAGCGTCGAGGACCTGGTCGACCGGATGTTCGCGGACCGCCGGACGGAGTTCGCCGTCACACGCAACGGCGACGTGGTCGGCGTCGTCACCGTCGCCGATTTCAGGGCACTCTCGAAGGCCGAACGCGAGGCCGACACCGTCGCCGACCTGATGGAGACCGACCTCCCGCGGTTCATCTCCGACATGACCGCCTTCGACGCGCTCGTCAAACTCGACACTGCCCGGGCTTCCGCCGCCTTTGTTGACGGCCCCGAGGGTACCCGCGTGGTCTCCCGGGACGACTTCTCCAGCGCGATGGAGATGCGACGGCTCGTCGGATCGCCGGAACCCTTCTAATAGCTGCGACCAAGCCGGCAAACACGTTCTCGAACGGCCAGAACGCCCGAAGTGCCGGCCGGTCGCGGTCGGCCGACCTCCGTCGCTGTCGAAACGCACACACCAGCGACGGGAAAGATGCTGCCGCGGCTGTCTCTGATTTTCGCCGGTCTGCAATGCCGAAACCGACGGCAGATATGCTTATCGGGCCTCGTTTGATTCCTCAAACGGATATACACGTTTCAAAAGCAACGTTGAATACAGGGCGGGAACGCAACGCGAGCAAACGCTCGTTGCACTCACACCGATAGCAACGCCAGCGGTAGAGTAAACCCCTCCCCGACCGAAACCCGCTCTATGCCCACGGACGACCTGACGATGGAGGTGTGGGGGGTGGACTCGGACGACTTCCCGTCCGAAGCGCCGTTCGAGCGCCAGTCACAGTTCCTCCTGCGGTACGCGATTCTGGCCCCATCGAGTCACAACTCCCAGCCGTGGGAGTTCACCATCGACGGCCCTTCGATCGGCATCCACGCCGCTGAGGACCGCTGGCTGGATGTGGCCGACCAGGACAAACGGGAGTTGTACGTCAGCCTCGGGTGTGCCATCGAGAACCTCTGCATTGCCGCCGGGCAGTTCGACCTCGGTTACGAGATCGACTACCACGACGACACCACTCCGGTTGCGACCCTTACGCTGACCCGAGATACTGAACCGGCATCCGAGCGCCCACCCGGGTTGTTCGATGAGATCACGGAGCGATACACGAACCATCAGCTCTTCGACGACAGGCCGCTGTCCGACGGCCTCTACGAGCGGTTACGAGACTGCGTCATCGAGGACGACGTCACGCTGCACACGGTCGACGATCCAGACCGGAAAGGGTCCATCGCCGAACTGCAGGCCAAAGCCGACCGGCGACAGATGGACAACCCGGAGTATCGCAGAGAACTGGCCCACTGGATCGGCATCGGCGCTCTCGGAGAGTCATGGCTGAAGGCCCGAATCGGGCAAGCGGTCGTCACCCATTTGGACCTCGGGGATAGCGAAGCCCGAAAGAACTCGAAGCTCGTCACCAGTGCCCCGGTCGTCGGGGTGCTCGTGATCGACTCGGACGACCCGACGGCACGCGTCAGAACCGGGCAGGTCTTCGAGCGGCTCTCCCTGGCTGCGACCGCCGCGGGAGTGGCGACCCATCCGATGAGTCAAACCCTCGAACGGCCCGACATGCGCGAGGAACTCGCCGACATCCTCGGCGAAGGCGGCGCGCGACCCCAGCACCTGTTTCGGCTTGGCTATCCCGTGGCGGAACAGGGACACACGCCCCGATGGCCCTTAGCGGCGTTCCTCGACGACTGAGCGCGGGTGGTCGCCGAACCGCTCATGGAGACGTGGTTGGCGTGGGTGAGTAGGACCTTTGGTACGGGCCCCCATCATCGGGTATGAGCGATATCGGCACGGATAGGAAGCGCGTGTCTCCACAGCAGCAGTTGACAGCGGAGTACATGCAGATGGCGAACCACCGGAGTAACGTCCACGGACTCGTCGAGGTCGACGTCACCGATGCCAGAGAACGTATCCGGGGAATCGAGGAGGCAACCGGAACGAAACTCTCTTTCACCGCCTTCATCGTCTACTGCCTGGCCACCACTGTCGCGGAACAACCGCACGTCCAGCGGTACCGTGACTGGCAAGGGCGGACCTACGAATTCGAGGACGTGGACGTGAACGTTCTCATCGAGCGGGAGACCGACACCGAACGAGTCGGTATCCCGCACGTTATTCGCCAAGCGAACCGACGGACCGTCCGGTCGATTCACGACGAAATCCGGCGCGTCAAAGCAGACAGGACGACCCGCAAAGAACACAGGTTCGCCGGACTGACACGCCATCTCCCCGGCGTTCTGCGCCGCCAACTCTGGCGGCTTCCCCAGTGGTTCCCGACGCGGTGGAAGCGCCTCGCCGGGAGCGTCGCGGTCACCTCTGTCGGCATGTTCGGCACCGGCAACGGCTGGGCTATCAGCCCCACCAACTACACCCTCCAGCTCACTGTCGGCGGCATCGGCACCAAACCACGCCTGATCGACGGCGAACTCCGTTCCCGGGAGTTCCTGAGCCTGACCGTCACCTTCGACCACGACATCGTCGACGGGGCGCCAGCCGCGCGGTTCGTCCAACGCCTCAGCGAACACCTGGAAGCTGGTCTGGGCCTTGACCTTCCACCCGACGAGTAACCAGGCGCCCCTTCGGGACCCCAGAATCCAGACGGTCGCAGTGTGTCACACCCTTCTCACTCTGGCGAATGTGCTCCCACGATTCGGCACGCAGCCCCTGTCACACTCGACAAGTCTCAACAGCGCCACCGATTGCACTCAATCGGTCACCGCTGCACACACGCCAGGTCAACGCTGGTGAACCGTCCGGGATTGCCGGCGCTCGCGCGAACGTCTACGCGGCCCAGCGTGTTCTCCCGGCCGCAGTACATCGTTGCCCAGGCGGCGACGCGGTCGTTCTGGCGGATAACGACGACGAGTGTCGCGTCGCCGACCGGGGCGGACAGGCGGGTTTCGGCCCGGTCCGCAGGCGCCAGCTGAAACCGGGTGGAACTGCGCGCCTCGACCCCCGGCGGGAGACGGACGTCGGTCACGTTCCGCCAGGCGAAGGCATAGACGCCGCGCACTGCCGAGAGGTTCGTCACTGGCTGTGAGACCCCGTCCTCGTACTCCGCGTTGAGCTGACTGAGCCGCTCGGGGACGAGTAACACCTCGGCGGTATAGGGACTGTCGCCGTCGTTAGCGACCGAAACCGTGACGTTCGTTTCCCCGTCAGCTGGCGTCGGTGTGGCCGGTCCGTCGGCTGCACACCCCGCCGTCACGACGACGAGCGCGAGCACTGCAATGATACGGCGACTTCGTGTCATGCTGTCGCTTGTTTGAGCGGGGGCATACATCTGCTTGGCCCCGCTGTCCAGACGGTTCAGACGCTGTATTCAGCTCTGTGTCCGAGCCCTATCGCCGGCTGTGGGTTTCAACAGGGCGTTCCGGGCCTGGGGATGTGAATGAGACTCACAGACGCACGTCACGCCCTCCGACCGCCGGTACACCCAAGAGGGGGCGACGTACACTACTGGACAATGCAATCCGGGTTCGTCGAACTGTTCGTCGACCTCGTCGGCACCGACCCGCTGATAAACGGCCTCGTCGGCGGGGTCATCATCGCGACGATGAACCTCCTCGGCGCGTCGCTGGTGCTGGTCTGGCGTGACCCCTCGGAGCGGGCGCTGGATACGGCACTGGGGTTCGCCGCCGGCGTGATGCTGGCCGCCGCGTTCACGAGCCTCATCATCCCCGGCATCGAAGAGTACTCGGGTGGAAACCCGGTTCCGACCCTCGTCGGTGTCGCCCTGGGAGCGCTGTTTCTCGACCGGGCCGACGGGCTCGTTCCCCACGCACATTACCTCTTGACCGGGAGCCGGCGGTCTGACGCGGCCAACCCCAACCAGGACCTCGCTGTCGACGAGTCGAAACTGACAGGCGTCATCCTGTTCATCCTCGCCATCACGCTGCACAACGTCCCGGAGGGGCTGGCCGTCGGCGTCGGCTTCGGCGCGGCCGCCGGGGACCCGCTCCAGATAGGGGGCGCGCTTTCGCTGATGCTCGCCATCGGTATCCAGAACATCCCCGAGGGGCTGGCCGTCTCAGTCGCGGCAATCAACGCTGGCCTGGACCGGCGGCTCTACGCCGTCTTCTCCGGGATTCGTTCCGGGGCTGTGGAAATCCCGCTCGCGGTGTTTGGCGCTGTCGCCGTCGTGACCGTCGAACCGCTGCTCCCCTATGCGATGGGGTTTGCGGCGGGCGCGATGCTGTTCGTTATCTCCGATGAGATAATCCCCGAGACACACCAGCGCGGCTACGAGCGCATCGCGACGCTCGGACTGATGACCGGTGTCATCGTCATGCTGTACCTGGATATCGCGCTCGCGGCCTGAACCGTCGTCACTCGTCGTATGGCCAGTTCGGGTCGCGGTCGAGGTCCATCGGCTCCTCGCAGCTATCGGCCTCGTCGGGGGAGCACGCCCCGTGTTCGCGGAAGTTCTCCCGGGCCTCCGTCAGTGACACGTGGTTCGTATCGCTGACGAACTCCGCGTCGCCGAACTGGATGGGGTCGTCGAGCCAGTGACACACCGGACACATCTCGTATGACCCGGGCCGGCCCTCCGGGAGCGTCTGGTAGCCACAGCACGGACAGTAGCCCAGCTCCCGTGCGGCCGGATTACCGGGCATCTCGGTTGACATATTTCGTGGTATGGGTCTTCACATCATAGAATTATCGACCGCTAGTGACGCTCAAGCTACAGTTCTGGGTAAGTCGCTACTCCGATTGCGCGTCTTCGACCTTCCCCGCGTACTCCTCCAGTTCGGCGGCGAGTTCGCGAGCCTGGGCCGCCGACAGCGTCACCGAGTCCGCGTGAGGCTTCACCGCGTCGAGGTCGGTATTGTCCATCTCAAGCTGGAGTTCGACGTGGTCCGGGTTCTTCCGCGGCGCGGTCACGTTCAACACAGCCAGGGCCTCCTCCTCGAAGCCGTGGCCCTCTATCTCACCGTCGAGCAGGTCGAAGGTCGTGTACGCGTTGACCTTCATGATGCGATCGACCATACACCGCGTAGGCGGGCCGGCGACTTAACGCCGGTCACTCGGCCGCTGTCACGCCCTCGTAGCCGACCCGCTCGGCGTCCGCCGCCGCGCGGTCGATGGCCGCATCGAGGTCGGATTCCCTGACGATCTCCCCGTCACGAACCAGTGGTTCCAGCAGCGACTCGGCGTCGGCCGGCCCGTCGCGGTCGGCCAGCCCGATGTGGTGGCCGCCGTCGGCGGTGCGGTACACCGACTTCGTGCCGGTGAGCTTCCCCCGCTTGGCCGCCGGTTCGCCGTCCACTTCGACGATGTCAAGCGCGAAATCCAGCGGGTCGGCGTTGGCGACGTAGCTCCCGACGCCGAAGCCGTCGGCCACGTCCCGAAGCTCCCGGAGTGTCGCCGGGGTGATACCGCCAGAGAGGAACAGGTCCACGTCCTCGTGGCCGTAGGCGTCCAGCGTCCAGCGCACCTCCCGAACGATGTGGCGGAAGTCGCCGCGGCGGGACCCGGTGGTGTCCAGCCGGACGCCCGCGAGGTCGTCGACGGCCTCCGCCGCGCGAAGCGCCTCGTCGGTCTCGTCGCTGTAGGTGTCGGTCAGCGCGATTCGCGGCGTCTCCTCGGGGACCGCGGCGTCGAACGCCTGCCACGCCGCCTCTTGATTGCCCCGGCCGAAACAGATCATCAGCGCGTGAGGCATCGTCCCGCCGGCGTCGCGGCCGATGACCTCGCCCGCGGCGACGTTCGAGATGCCGTCGAGCCCGCCCAGCAGTGCCGACCGCTCGACCATCGCGCCGATGGACGGGTGGACGTGCCGCGAGCCAAAGGAGAGCACCGTCGACTCCGGCGCGGCGTACCTGGCTTCGAGCGCCCGCGTCGCGACGCCCGTCGGATGCGAGAGAAAGCCAAGCAGCGCCGTCTCCAGGCGGCAGAACTCCCGGTAGGGGCCCTCGATTCGCATCACGGGGCCGCCGTCGAACAGCTGTCCTTCGGGGAGCGCCTCGACGTCGACGTCCCGCCCCTCCAGCAACGCGGCGGCGTCTTTCAGCCCCGCCAGGAGCTTCCACCGGCCCGTCGCGAACTGGTTCGCCGTCACCTCGGCGACCACGTCCGGGTTCTTGCCCGCGTGCTCTAACGCTTCCATCGTCCGGTCGAAGTAGGCGTCGGTCGCCCGCCCCTCGCGAATCGCCTCTGGTGAGACGATGTCGAACTCCTCGGTCATGGCACGGTATTTTCAGTGTGACAAAAAAAGCAGTCCGGTCGGCGACTGACTCTCAGGACCCCGCTTGCCGGTGAATATCGTCGAGGTCGCCGCTTTTCGGCCCGTTGACGATGCGGACGGTCTTGCCGGACCGGACGACGCGGAAGGCGTCGTTGAACTGGTCGTCTTCCGGGACGACGTAGACGTTGTGGCGGGGCTGGCTGGCGTCGTGTTCCTCGGTCAGCGCCGCCCGATACGCCTGTTCGAACTCGGTTGCGTCTTCCTCGGTGTCCCACCGGGTCTCCCAGACGTAGCCGTACCCGCCCGAGCCGTTGCGGTACGGCACGACCAGGTCACCGCCCCAGCCCGCCGAAATATCGCTCTCGTAGCTGTAGCGGTCGCCCTCCGTCTGGCCGTTGTGGTACATCATCGCGTAGACCGAGGTCTCCCCGACGGTATCGCCGACCGGGTCGTGGTCGAAGCGGCTCCACTCGTCGGTCGAGCGGTCAGCGACGCTGACGTTCACGGGCTTTTCGTCGGGATACTTCTCCGGGTGGAGCACCTGCTCGGTGCTGTCGGGGAAGTCGTCGTGGAGCGCGTCGACGGCGCCCCAGCCGCCGTCAGCGCGCACCTGGTCGATGAACCGCGGCCCGGTGACGTAGGGCTGGTAGAGGACGGTGAACAGCCCCTCGTTGTAGCTCGGCTCCTGGCTTCCGCCGTCGCTGCTTTCCCCGCCGTCGCTGGTCCGGTCAGGCAGCGCGATACAGCCCCAGCCGTCGCCACAGCGGCGCTCGTAGAGGACGCGGACGTAGTTGGCCTCGCCCTCGGTGACGCCCTGCCGTGACAGCTGCGTGTCCTGTGTCTTCGCGGAGCCGTTCAGGCCGAAGTGCTGGTCCTGTAGCGCGTGGACCAGTTCGTGTGACAGCGTCCGCCGGTCGATCTGTGGCGTCTCGGTCGGGCTGACGATGACAATCTCGTCCCGGCTCGGCGAGTAGTAGCCCTGGACCGTCGTCGAGAGCGTGTCGCCTATCGACTCGCTGCTGCCCGAATCCTCGCCGATGATGAGGAGTGCTTCCCACACCTGGTCGTTCCAGGGGTCCTGTGGGCGGCCACTCCCGCCGCTGCCGTCGCCCCGTGAGCGGTTCCGGTACTCCGCCCGGGAGATGACCGACACCGGGACCGACTGTTTGAACTCCAGGCCGCGGACCCGCTCGACGCGGGCCATCGTCCGGGCCACGACGGCCGCCCGCTCCGTCTCGTTCAGCCCGTCGCCGGTCGTCACCGACACCGGGTCGTCGTACCAGTAGCCGCTCTCGTAGCCGATGGCGTCACCGCCGGTCGGTGTCTCGGGGTGGTTGCTGCCGCCGAGCGACGGGACCGAACAGCCGGCCAGGACGACCGCCAGCGCGACGAGGAGTTCCTTACGCATCGTGAACCTCGTCCAGTTCGTCGCCCGTCGGCGCGTTCACGACGGTGACCGTGTCCCCGTCGACCCTGACGGCGACGGCGTCAGTGTAGGGACTGTCCTCCTCGATGACCCAGTGGCCCGCCGCGGTTTTACTGCCGCCCCAGTGGGCGATTACAGCCTCCCAGGCGTCGGCGAACTCGCGGGCGTCGGCCTCGCTGGCCCAGACCGTCTTCCAGACGTAGGCCGTCTCGTCGCCGTCGTCGTAGACGTGCATCCGGCCGCCCTGCCAGCCGTCAGTCGCGGGCAGGTCGTAGTTGTACGGGTCGTCGCTGTCCAGCGACCCGTCCTCGTAGTTGATGACGTCCCGCGTCCGGACGACGCTCGACTCGTTGTAATCGTCGGCGATGGTGTACGCCATCGACCCGGCGATGGCAGAGGGACCGACGACGGCGTAGTCCGGCCGGTCGCGGTCGGTCGAGGGCCTGACACGTTCCCAGTCGCCGCCGGAACGGTCCGACAGCGAGACGGTCTCGTGGTCCCACTCGGGGTAGCGCTCGGGGTAGGTTACTTCGGGGGCTCCGTCGGGGTAGTCGTCGTAGGCGTCGTCGACGGCGCGCCAGCCGCCGCGTTCTCGGAGGTCCGTAATCAGGCCCGGGCCGTCGCTGTACGGGAAATACTGCATGAAGTTGATACCGAAGTGACGGTCGCCGCCGCCACCGCCGCTCTGGGCGGGCCTGTCGATGCAGTCCCACTCCTCGCCACAGCGGTCGGTGTACGTCTGCGTGACCGCGACGGCGTCGCCCTCGACGAGGCCGTTCCGACCCTGCACCTGGTCTCGCGTCCGCGCGTCGCTCCCCAGGCCGAACTGCTGGTCCTGCAGCGCGTGGACGAGTTCGTGGGCCAGTGTCCCCCGGCTTATGGTCGGCGTCTCGGAGTCGCTGACGATGACGATCTCACCGCGCTGGCTGCTGTAGTAGCCCAGCACGCTCTCGCCGCGGTTGCTGTTCTGGACGGCGATGGAGTCACGTCCCTCGCCGACGAAAAACAGCGCCTCGAACTTCGCGTTGTCGAACCGGCGGAGGGACTCGCCGGCTCCGCCGCCGGTGCTGTTGCGGTACTCCGCCCGCGAGACGACGGAGACCGGCACTGTTTCTTTGAACTCCAGGCCGCGAATCCGCTCGACGCGGGCCATCGTCCGGGCGACGACGGCCTCCCGTTCGGTCTCGTTCAGCCCGTCGTCGGTCGTCACCGACAGCGACTCGTTGTACCAGTAGCCGTTCTCGTACCCCAGCCGGTCCGTCGCAGGCGCTGTCGGGGCGGAGTCGTTGCTCCCGTAATCGGTCGCGGGCTCGCTCGGCGTCAGGGCGTCGCCGCCGGGCTCAGTCTCGGGCGACGAACTGGGTGCCTGACAGCCCGCCAGCAATAGCACCACAGCGCAGAGAACGGCCAGGGCGAAAGGGCGGCGCATCTACCGTCACGGAAGGTCACCACAGTGAAAAGTCACACGCTAGGTGCGGCCACTGGTCGTGTGGCGAGACAGCGGTTCGACGCTCCCGACCGAACCCACTGCGGGGGTAACTTTGGTAGTCGCGCCGTCCAAAGGTTTGCCCATGGAACTCGACCCGTCACAGACCGCCCTGGTCGTCGTCGACATGCAGAACGGTTTCTGTCATCCCGACGGGAGCCTCTACGCACCGGACAGCGAAGCGGCCATCGAGCCCTGCGCCGAACTGGTCGACCGTGCTCGTGAGGCCGGCGCGCCCGTCGTGTTCACCCGCGACGTGCATCCGCCCGACCAGTTCGAGGACACCCACTACTACGACGAGTTCGACCGGTGGGGCGAACACGTCGTCGAAGGCTCCTGGGAAGCGGACCTCGTGGACGATTTCGACCCGCGGGACGAGGAGTTGGTCGTCGCCAAGCACACCTACGACGCCTTCTACCGGACGGAACTGGAGGGGTGGCTCGACGCCCACGGCATCAAAGACCTGGCCATCTGTGGCACGCTCGCGAACGTCTGCGTGCTCCACACCGCCTCCAGCGCCGGTCTTCGGGACTACCGGCCGGTCCTCGTCGAGGACGCCGTCGGCTACATCGAAGCCGACCACCGGGAGTACGCACTGGACCACGCCGACTGGCTGTTCGGCGAACTGACCGGCCGTGACGAACTCACCTTCGCCTGACGGATGGGCGGGGACCCGGTTCGCGGCGACGTGACCGAAGTCGAGGACGGTCCCGAGTACGACCTGAGCTTCCGCGACCATCCGGAGCAGTACGGGAAATCGTAGCTACGCGGACGGTTCGTCGCCGGTCGCGCCCCGCTCGATGGTCACGCGCACCTCGTCGCCGACGGCGAGGTCGATACCCTCACCGACGAGCTTCGCGCCGAAGCGCTCGCGGCCACAGAACAGCGCGACCCCGGTCACCGGCTCACCGTTCGCGTGTACGGTCAGGTCGTCCCACGCGACCGTGCGGCCGTCGGCTGTCCCGACACGCGTTCCGGCGATAGCGGCCTCATCGGTCCCGTCACCGGCCAGCAATCCACCACCCGAGTAGTGGGGCAGGCCGCCGTCGAGGACCCCCGTGTCGCCGCCGACGTCGTTTCCGATGCCGGCGAAGCACTCGCCCGGCGCCGGATGGGCCGGTTCGTCGAGTCGGACCCAGGTCTCGCCGCCGTCGACGACGGTGCCGGCCCCGTCCCAGGACAGCGGTGTCACGTCGACGGCCACGTCCACCGGCAGCGACCCCGACGCCCGGTAGGGGTTCGCGTCCGGGGGCCGGAAGCCGAGGTGGATGTGGTTCGGCACCCACGGTGCGAAAAAGCCCGCCCGGACCAGCTCTCCGAGGTCGTCGCCGACGGCGACTGTCTCGCCGGGTTCGACGGCGGGGTCGACGTGCAGCAACCGCGCCACGGTGTCGCCGGTGTCGACCAGGATGAGGTGGTCGTGTTCGGCGGCGTAGGCCTTCGGCGGGGCCCGGACCGCCTTCGTGTCCAGCACCTCGCCGGCGACCGGCGACGGTGCGCGCTCGCCGTCGGGGTAGAGGTCGATAGCACACCCCTCGTCGTGGGCATCAAAGGGCGAGTTGTACAGGGAGAACCGGTAGTACTGGAAGAGCACGTCCCGCGGTATCGTGACGGCCATCGACGGCGATTAGGGGTGTACCGGTATGGCTCTGTCGTCCACGACCATCTTGTTGCGCGTCGGGTTCGCGCCGACCGCGCGACCCACTTCTCGAAAAACGTGGTCTCGCTGAGGGGAGTCGTTCGAGGGGCGCAAGCGCCCCTCGAGATGACGAGAGAGCGAAGCTCTCTCCAACCACGAAGCAAGGCTCGAGAGACGAGCGGCGCGAGTCTTTCGGTGGCGAAAACGCCGCGCTCTCACAGAGTTCGAAGCGCGGTACACCAAACGCCGGCTGTGGATTGCTCTCGCTCTCTGCTTTTGACAACTGGTGACGCGGCATCACGATGGCCCGTTTCGTTACTGCACCCTCGGTCGTCCGAGGGTTCAAGACCCATGCCGGGGCCACCTCTTCGCGTGCGCTGACGACGACCGCGGCGGGGGCAGCGGGAGTGCGACACGTCCCGCCGCGACGGCTACGTGTCGCCTGCTCGCTATCCACTGCTGAAAGGAGTGCTATCCGCTGGCTCGGCGGACCGTTTTAGCCCAGCGGGTCCGTACCGTCTGACCATGCATCTGCTACGGGGCCGCGCCGCCGATCCAGAGACCGACTTCGAGCGGACCCGCGAGATGGCGGACACGGTCGCCGAAGACCGCGAGCCGGCCCTGCGGGTCTGGCGACCGCACAGACAGGTCGCGTTCGGTCGCCGTGACACGAACAGCGACGGCTACGACCGAGCGCGCCAGGCCGCCCGCGACCGGGGGTACACCGTCATCGAGCGCGCCGTGGGGGGTCGCGCCGTCGCCTACACCGGGTCCACCGTCTCGTTCTCTCTTGCCGTCCCGACCGAGGACCCGCGTGGAACCATCGATGACCGTTACGAATGGGCCAAAGCCGCTGTGCGGCGGGCACTCGCCGACTGCGGCGTCACCGTCCGGACGGGTGAACCGGACGCCGCGTTCTGTCCCGGGAGCCACTCGCTCCAGGCGGGGGGTAAAATCGCCGGACTCGCCCAGCGCGTCCGCCGGTCCGTGGCTGTCGTCGGCGGCATCGTCGTCGTTCGGGACCACCAGGCCATCGCCGAGGTGCTGGCGCCCGTCTACGGGGCGCTCGGTGTCCCGTTCGACCCACAGAGCGTCGGGAGTGTTGCCAACGCTGGGGGGACTGACGACCCCGACCGGGTCATCGCGGCGCTGGAGCGGTCGCTGGCTGACGGCCGTGACGTGTCGGTGAGCGCTATCCGAGACACTTAGGGGCGCGCCCGGCCGACTGGGGGTATGCTCATCCGTAACGCGACGCTGCCGGACGGCGACCAACGCGACGTCCGGGTGCGTGGCGAGTCCATCGTCGAGGTCGGCCGCGACCTCGACGCGACCGACCAGCACGTCATCGAAGCGACCGGCAAACGCCTCTTCCCCGGCATGATCGACGCCCACGTCCACTTCCGCCAGCCCGGCTACCCCCACAAGGAGACGTGGGAGACAGGCTCGCGGTCAGCGGCGGCCGGCGGCGTCACGACCGTGGTCGACCAGCCCAACACCAACCCTCCGACCATTGACGGCGAGGCGTTCGACCAGAAAACCGAGTTCGCCGACGACTCAGTCGTCGACTGGGGCATCAACGGCGGCGTCACGGCCGACTGGATTCCGAACGTCCTCCTGCGCCGGCGCCTGTTCGCGCTCGGCGAGGTGTTTCTCGCGGATTCGACCGGAGATATGGGTATCGAGGCCGACCTGTTCGCCGATGCGCTGGAGGCCGCCGCTGACAACGGCGTGCCGGTCACGGTCCACGCCGAGGACGCCGACTACTTCAACCACGACGCTCGCGCCCGCGACGACGCCGACGCCTGGAGCGCGTTTCGGACCGCAAAGGCCGAAGCGAAGGCCGTCGAGCGGGCCTGTGCCGTCGCGAACGAGCACGACACGACGATACACATCGCCCACACGTCCACGCCGGAGGGCGTCGACATCGCCAGCGAGGCCGGGATGACGACCGAGGTGACGCCCCATCACCTGTTGCTCTCCCGACGCGACCTCTCCGAGCTGGGGACGTTCGGACGGATGAACCCGCCCCTGCGCCGCGAGAAGCGCCGCCAGAAGCTCTACGACCGGGTCGTCGACGGAACTGTCGACATGATCGCGACCGACCACGCACCACACACCCGTGAGGAGAAAGACGCCGGCATCTGGGACGCGCCGTCGGGCGTCCCCGGCGTCGAGACGGTCCTGCCGCTCCTGCTAGCTGAAGCCCGTGACTCGGACAGCGGACTCACCTACGGGCGCGTTCGGGACCTCACCGCACGTAACCCCGCCGACGTGTTCGGACTGCCACAGAAGGGGGCCATCGAAGCCGGCAAGGACGCCGACCTCGTACTCGTCGATACGACCGAGACGAGCGAGATCCGCGGTGAGACGCTCCACTCGAAATGCGACTGGACGCCGTTCGAGGGGCGTGACGCGGTGTTCCCCGAATGGACGATGGTCCGGGGCACAGTCGTCTACGAGCGCGGCGACGCGCTGGCTGCGGACACAACGCCACAGGAGGACGTGTTCTACGACCACCGCGGCGAGAACGTCCGTGGCGCGGACAGCGAACGGCTAGAGTAACGCCGCGACGACGGACGTCCCGATCATTATCCCGCCGCCGCCGCCACAGAGCCGGGCCATCGCTCGCCGCGAGTCGCGCTCGGTCCAGTTGCTTCGCGTGTCCATGTGTTCCTGCATGGCTTCGATGCCGCGGCCGGCGAGTATCGACCCCGACCAGCCCAGCAGGCCGAAGCCGAACACCAGCGCGCCGAGGGCGAACACTGTCGCCTCACTCGACCGCGCATCACCGGTATAGAGCGTCCAGCCCGCCATTCCGACGCCACCAAGCACCAGGCCGACGACCAGCCCGCTCCCGAACAGTCGCATCCGGACCGCGACGTACCGTCGGAGTCGGGGTGAGTCACCGGTCGAGGCCATCAGTCGACCGCTTCGCGCATCCGGGGGTCGAGCGCGTCGCGCATCCCGTCGCCGAGCAGATTGAACCCGAGCACGGTGATGGCGAGGAACAGGCCCGGGAAGAAGGAGAGCCACCACTCGCCGGTCAGGAGGCCGTTCTCGACGCCGCGGGACAGCATCAGGCCCCACGACGGCGTCCCGGCCTGTGCGCCGAATCCGAGGAAGGACAGCGCCGCGAGGTCGATGATGGCGAGCCCGAAGTTCAGCGTGGACTGGACGGTGATCGGTGCGAGCGTGTTCGGCAGGATGTGCCGGACGAGAACCCGCGGGTCGGTCGCGCCCAGCGCAACTGTGGCGTCGACGTACTCGTCTTCGAGCACTTTGAGCGCGGCCCCGCGGACAACCCGGGCGAACCGCGGCGTGTACACCAGCACGAGCGCCACCACGGCCCGCCAGAGTCCGAGGTCCCGCGGGAAGATGGCGACCAGCGCGAGTGCGAGTAGCAGCGGCGGGAACGCCAGCAGCACGTCCATCGTCCGCATGATGACGTTGTCGGTCACGTCGCCGTAGTACGCCGCAATAATCCCCAGCCCGACGCCCACGGTGGTCGAGGTGCCGACCGTAATCGTCCCGAACTTCAGGGCCAGCCACGCGCCGTACAGGCTCCGCTTGTAGATGTCACGGGCCGCCGCGTCCGTGCCGAACAGCTGCTGGTTTGCGGGTGCGGGACCGAGCCAGCCGGGCGGCGCGCGGTCGACGATGTCGGTGCCGAGTTGCGAGCTCGTAAGCGCGCCGAAGTCGTATGTCACGCGGGCGTAGACGGCGACAGCGGCCATGCTGAGGATGATCGTCAGCCCGACGACGGCGAGGCGGTTCGTCAGCAGATCGGCGAGGAACGGGGACGCCCGGAGGCGTCCCAGCGTGCCCCGTGTCTCGGTGTCCGTACTCATTGTTGAATCCGTGGGTCGAGGTAGCTGTAGGTGACGTCGACGAAGAGGTTGACCAGCGTGAACAGCAGGGCGAAGGTGAGTACCGTTCCCTGAACGACGGGGTAGTCCGAGACGCCGATGGCGGTGACGATCGTCAGCCCCATCCCGTTGATGCCGAACACGGTTTCGGTCAGGACTGCCCCGCCCAGCAGCGTCCCGAACTGGATGCCGATGACGGTGACGACCGGAATCAGCGCGTTCCGGAAGCCGTGTTTCATCAGCGTAATCTTTGCGCCCTGGCCCTTCGCCCGCGCGGTTCGGATGTAGTCCTGCCGGATGACTTCGAGCATCGAGGAGCGCATCATCCGCGAGATGAGCGCCGTCGAGTAGACGCCGATGACCACCGCCGGCAGGAACAGGTGATGGGCCGCCGAGAGGAACGCCTCAGCGTTTCCGAGGAGAATGGTATCGACCGTTATCATCCCGGTCAGCGGCAGTTCACGGCCGAACAGCGTCCAGGTGTCGGGCAGGAACAGCGTCGACTCGATGCGGCCGCTGGTCGGGAACACGTCGAGGTACGTCGAGAACAGCAGGATGAGCAGCGGCCCGGACCAGAATATCGGGATCGAGATACCGGTCAGCGCCCCGATCCGGGTGACGTGGTCCGTCAGCGAATCCTGCTTGACCGCGGAGATGATTCCAAGCGGGAGGCCCAGCAGGATGCCCGCCGCCTGGCCGTAGATCGCCAGTTCGAGCGTGATGGGGAGCCGGTCGGCGATGACCGAGCGGACGCTGTTCCCGCGGCTGATGCTGTAGGACTGGCCGAAATCGAACCGTGCCGCGTCCCACAGGAAGCCCAGATACTGCTCCCACAGCGGGCGTCGCAGCCCGAGCTCTTGCCGTATCTGTTCGAGCTGTTCGGCGGAGGCCCGCTGGCCGGCGATGACGATAGCCGGGTCGCCGGGGGCCAGGTGGAGAATCGCGAACACGACCGACGCCACGCCGAACAGCACCGGGACGAGCAACAGCAGCCGCTTGATCACGAAGCGTGGTGGCACCACCGGTTCGATTAGCTTGAAAATAGACTGTGTCCAGTTCATTCGGGAGTACCCTTGAACCGCTACTGCAACTCGACCGTGTTGAGATACGGGCCACCGACGGAGCTGACCGTATAGGAGTCAGCGACGACGGCCTCGTTGACCGCCCGGAGCGTCTCGGCGTAGTCGATGAACACCCACGGGGATTCGTCGTAGGCAATCTGTGCCGCCTCCTCGTACATCGTCTCCCGGTCGCCCTCGGCGTAGGTTCGCTGGGCCTCGCGGACGAGTTCCATGTAGTCGGTGTTGGCCCACCCGGAAACGTTGAGCGTCGAGTACCCCTCGGTGTCGAAACTGACCCAGTCCTGGCCGTCGGGGACGGCGTCCATCTCGACTTTCGGGTCCAGCAGGACGTACATGAAGTTGTCCGGGTCGGCGTTGTCGGTGTACCAGCCGAGGAAGCAGGCGTCGTGTCGGCCAGCTGACGTGTAGTCCAGGTACGGCCCGAAGTTGGAGAACTGGTTGATGTTGACCGTCAGGCCGATGTCCTCCAGGTCGGATTTCACCTGGTTCGCGGTCTGGACCGGGCTGGGGTTGTATCCGCGGGGGTTCGAGAACGTCGCGAGTTCGAACTCGAAGCCGTCGCCGTAGCCCGCGTCTTCGAGCATCGACCGGGCCTGGTCCTTGTCAGTCGGATACGGGTCGAGGTCGTCGTTGTGCCCGAGCACGTCCGGCGGGAGCGGCTGGGAGGCCTGCGTCGCAAAGCCCTGGTATATCTGGTTGACGATGGCCTCGGTGTTGATAGCGTGGGCGATGGCCTGGCGGACCTGCCGGTCGCGGAACGGCTCGAACCGAGCCATGTTCATCGCCATGTAGCCGTGGTTGATGCCGTTCTTCCGCAACAGCGTCGCCGTCTCGCTCTCCTCTGCGCGCTGGAACCCGGAGGAGTCGAGGTTGTCCGTGATGTGTGAAGCCCCGTTGATGACGTCCTGAACCCGGGTGCTGTTCTCGGTGATCGTCTTGAAGATGACCGTCCCGACGTTCGGACCGTCGCCCCAGTAGTCGCCGTTGGCCGTCAGTCGGATGCGCTCGTTCGGGTTGTCGAGCGTGTCGAACTGGAAGGGGCCGGTGCCCGCGGGCTCGCTCCCGAGGTCGGCCTGGTTGTCGCCCATCGCTTCGATCTGGGCCTCCGAGAGGACCGCCGCGGCGAACATCGCGAGGTTCCGCAGGAACGGCGCGTACCGCTGAGTGAGCTCGATCGTCAGCTCGTAGTCCTGGCTCGCGTCGACGCTCTCGATCCAGTTGCCCAGGGTGAACGGGCCGTACCCCGACCGGGTTTCGTCGCCGAGGTAGTACTGGTAGCCGCTCTGCGTGAACCGCTGCCAGGTCGCCTTGAAGTCCGACGCGGTGAACTCCTCCCCGTTGTGGAAGGTCACGTCCTCCCGGAGCGTCAGCGAGGCCGTGGTTCCGTCGAGGGAGTAGTCGGTCGCGAGCCCCTCTTCGAGTTGGCCGCCGCTCCCGGCCGCGAACTGGATGAGCGTATCGAACACCTGGTTCGTGACTTTCGCGACTTCACCGCTGGTCGTCTGCTGTGGGTCGTAGTTCTCGGGGTGGTCGCCGCGGGCGTACACGAGCGTCTGGTCGCTGCCCCCGTCACCACCGTCGCCGGCAGTGCCGTCGCCACCGTCACCGCCTTCGGTTCCGCCACCGCCGTCGCCGGAACAGCCTGCGAGCGTTGCGGCTGCCGCGGCGCTACCGGCTGCCGTTAGGAAGCTGCGTCTGTCGAGAGAATCACCGGATGACATGGGACTTTCTTCAAACAGATATATTATAATTGTACCGGATAGAACAATGATTCTGTTATATACAGCCTGAGAGCTATGTGCCGCTACACAGTACTTTCAGCTGCTGCCCCCGTCGTCTTGCTCGTAGAGATGACACGCTGCCGGGTGGGGGTCCGGCCCCAGTTCGGGATGCTGTGTCTCACAGACGCTCTCGAACCGGTCCCGCAACACCGACGTGGCGGCGTCCCAGTCACCGTCCGCCAGCTGCTCGGCCGACGCTTCGACGACACGGCGGTTCTCACCGGTCAGGCCCGTTTCGAAGAACCGGTCGACAATCGTCTGGACGAACGCTGACACCGATACCTGGTTTCTGTCGCTCTGCGGTTCGGTGAGGCCTGCGCCGCCGTCAGTCGCTGCCGTGGCGCCGTCGGTCTCTCTGGCCTGCTCCCGAACTGCGTCGACGGCGATGGCCTCGTCCTCGACCCGCTGGCGGTAGTCCATCACCTCGCGGTACGTCTCCTGCTCGATATCGATGTCCGGCGGGATGATCTCGGGACAGCGGGTCCGGAAGTGACAGCCTGACGGCGGGTCGATCGGCGACGGGACGTCGCCTTTCAGCAGTATCCGGTCGGCCTCCACGGTCGGGTCCGGCTCCGGAATTGCCGACATGAGCGCCCGCGTGTAGGGATGTTTCGGGTCGGCGAACAGGTCCGGCGTGTCGGCGACTTCGACCACCTCGCCGAGATACATCACGGCGACGCGGTCACAGATGTGACGCACCACGGAGAGGTCGTGGGCGATGAACAGATACGTCAGGCCGAACTCCCCCTGGAGGTCCTCCAGGAGGTTGATTATCTGGGCCTGCACGCTCACGTCCAGCGCCGAGACGGGTTCGTCGCAGACGATGAAATCGGGGTCGACGGCGAGCGCACGGGCGATGCCGACCCGCTGGCGCTGCCCGCCCGACAGTTCGTGCGGATAGCGGTCGTACTGGTCGGGGTCGAGCCCCACCGCCTCCATGAGTTCGGCCACTCGCTCGACGCGTTGCTCGCGACGGGAGCCGTCGCCGGTGTCTTCCGGCAGGCCGTGGATCTTCAGCGGCTCGGTGATAGTCTGGCCGACGGTCATCCGCGGGTCGAGGCTGGACATCGGGTCCTGGAATATCATCTGCAGGTCCCGACGGACTTCCCGCAGGCCGCCTTTATCCAGCTCCGAAAGGTCCTGCCCGGCGAAGACCACGGTCCCGTCTGTCGGCTCCAGTAGCCTGAGGATGGTCCGACCGGTCGTCGATTTGCCACAGCCGGACTCGCCGACGAGCCCCAGCGTCTCGCCCTCGTAGATGTCCATCGAGACGCCGTCGACGGCCTTGACGGATTCCGGCTCGCGGCCGATGTACTTGTCAAGCAGGTCGTCGGCCCGCGAGAAGTGTTTTTTCAGCCCGTCGACTTCCATGAGCCGTCTGTCCGTTCGCGTCGTCTCCGTCGCGGCGACGCCGGCGTCGCCGGTGCCGTATTCGCTCGTGTCGAACGATTCCAGGATGCACTTCGAGCGATGGGTGACGTCGTCCGGGCCGTGCTGGAGGTACGGAATCTCGCCCTCGCGACACTCGGCCGTGGCCCACGGACAGCGGTCGGCGAAGTGACATCCCTCGGGCATGTCGATGAGGCTCGGCACGTTCCCCTCGATGGGAGTCAACCGCTCCGTTCCCTCGCCCGGTATCGATTCCAGTAGCGTGTACGTGTACGGGTGCGAGGGGTTCCCGAATATCTCTTCGACCGGCCCCTCCTCGACGATTTCGCCGGCGTACATGACGGCGACGCGGTCGCAGGTCTCCGCGACGACGCCGAGGTCGTGCGTGATGAAAAGCACCGACATCCCGAGGTCCGCCTGGAGGTCGTCGATGAGGTCCAGAATCTGTGCCTGGATGGTCACGTCCAGCGCCGTCGTCGGCTCGTCGGCGACGAGCAGCTTCGGGCGGCACGCCAGCGCGATGGCGATGAGCACGCGCTGGCGCATCCCGCCGGAGAACTCGTGGGGGTACTCGTCGACGCGGTCGGCCGGCTCCGGGATACCGACCTCTTCCAGCAGGGAGATGACGTCTGCCCGGATCTCCTGGTCCATCTCGCCGCCGCGCCGAAGCGAGGGCGTGATCTCCCGGACGGCGTTGAACCACGAGTCGTTCCGCTTGTTCCCGTAGCGGTGGAGCCGCAGGCTCTCCGCGACCTGTTCGCCGACCGTTATCGCGGGGTTCAGCGACGTCATCGGGTCCTGGAATATCATCCCCATGTCCCCGCCGCGGATGTCCCGCATCACTCGCTCCGGGGCTGCGGTCAGATCGACGTAGCCGTCCGTAATCGTGACCGGGGCGTCACCGCTCTCTGGCAGGGCCTTCTTTCTGGCCTCCCGGATGAACTGCGTGGCCAGCGTGGTGTCGTCGGCTGTCGTCTCGAGCGACGCGGGGAGCCTGCTCCGGTCGACCGTTGCCGCCTCGATGACGACGAACCCGCTGCCGTCGTCGGTCGTCCGCACCGCGTCCGGATACTGCCGAGCCAGCCGTGTGACCGTCCCCAGTGCGCCGAAACGCACCTCCCCGCCGGCGATGTGTCCGGGATCGTCGACGATATCCATTGCCGACAGCGCTGTGACGGACTTCCCTGATCCCGATTCTCCGACCAGTCCGACGGTTTCGCCCTCCCTGACGGTGAGGTCGATGCCATCGACGGCTTTGACGGTGCCGCGGTCCGTCTCGAACTGGGTTCGGAGACCAGATAACGTTAAGAGGTCGCGCATCTGTCGCTATCTTCTCGAAATACCAGTAAAACTGTTGTGCCCCTGTCCCACCAACAATTTATCCGGGCCGCCGCCACACTCGGCGTATGGACGACCCTGCCGACCCCGAATCTAACCCCTTCGACCGCGTCGTCGGTCACTGGGAGCAGGTCATCGACGACATGGCTGCGACGGCATCACAGTACCGCGACGACGGTCGCGAGGCTATCGAGCTCCACCCCGGCGACGTGACGGTACTGACCGGCGAGCCACAAACGTTGGCCGAACAGACCGGCGAGTACGAGCCCGAGACCCGGCGGCTCGGCTTCGATGTCGTGGTTCCCGGCGACGAGTTCCGGCGGGTCGCCGACGCGCTCGCGGACCGCACCGTCGACCGCTCCGAGGTGTTCCGGGCGACCGGCGACGGCATGGTGTTCCTCCTTGTGGCGCTTGAGTGTGGCGACGACCTCGCCGTGCTCGTGCCGCTGTACTACGACCAGACCGACCGCGCGGAGCTCTCGCAGGTCGCCGCCGACCACGGCCTGTACTCACATATCCGACCCCTCACCGACGACGAGGTGGTCACCGTCACCCACGAGGACCCCGGGCCGTTCTTCCCCGACTGAGTGCCCGGCCCCGGACAGGTCACCGACTGCTCGGCTACGACTGCTCGCGCACTCGGGTCAGCCGGTACGCCGGCACGTCGAGGACGACCCCATAGAGGAGCCGATTGGCGAGCACACCGGCCCCGAACCCCGAGAGTGCGCCCGCGAGGTCGACCGTCATCGGGGCCGAGGAGACCGTCACGAGGCCGGCAACAGCGCCCGAAAGCACGAGAAGCGACGCCAGTGCGGCGACCTCCGGATACACGCCCGGCACCGCGTCGTGTTCGACGACGGCTACCGCGACAGCTGTCAGAACCGAGACACTCACGACCACCGCTAGCACGTCGAACAGGGCCGTTCCGGCCTCCGCGTAGCCGAGTACCGCTCCGCCGAGGCCGACGGCGAGGTCCGTCCGCAGCACTTTCTGTGTCGCTTCGTGTTCAGACAACGACGGCTCGGAACCCGGGTCGATGTCGGTCATCGGCGGGGGGCATCGGGCAGTCCTCGCCTGGGCCGGTCCTCGTTTCGGACGTGCGTCCCACTCGCGCGTCGCTCACTCGACCTGGAACTCATTGCCACACTCCGGACAGCACACCTCGTCGTGTCGCAGCGCCGCCGACTGCTCGCGGACCTCCCGCATCACAGAGGAGATCCGGTCTTCGGCCTCCATCTCGTCCTCGACGGCGAGGTCGACGCCCTCGACCTCCAGCAGGAACTTCGCGACCTCCGTGGCCTCGTACATCACGTCGTCGAGGTCCTCGGCGGTGAAGAAGTCACACATCGCGCCGTAGAGGAAGGTTGCGCCGGCCTTCCGGACCTTGTCCTCGAAGGCCGAGCGGGCCTGATTGACCGCCTGTGGCGTGTACGTGTCCGTCATGAACGGGACGAGTTCTGGGAGGTTCTCCCCGATTTTCGTCATCTCGACGCCCGTCTCGGTCCGGAAGTCGGCACAGAGGCGAGCGATGGCCCACTCGCGGGCGGTGATGTACGTCCGGTCCCGCAGGAAGTCGTTCGCGCGGTCGTAGGTCCCGCCCTCGATTTTCTTGAAGCGGTCGTACTTCTGAACGTCGGACGGGATGTCACTGGCTGTCGAAACCGCCGCCTCGCTGGCTGGCTCGGCCGGTGCTGTCTCCTCGGTGGCCGAATCGGCGGGGTCGTCCGCCGTCGCGTCGGCGTCCTCGGTCCCGTCGTCCGCGGCCGTCGACTCGTACCCGGCCGACGCGTCGTCTCCCGCGTCGACATCCGTCTCGCCCGGCGGTTCGCCCTCAGTCATAGGCGGGAATGCGTGCCCGCGGTGAAAAAGGGTATCGCCGCCGACCCGCCGTCGTTGTTCTCCGGAAACACTTCGGCCGGGTGGCTTTTTCACCGCTGGCACGCATGGCTCGACTATGAAAATACTGCTCGGTGTCGGGGGCAGCGAACTGTCCTACCAGGCACTGACTGAAACAATCGAACGTGCATCGGAAGCGGGCGACGAACTGACTATTGCCATCTTCGAGAGCGAGGAGGTCGACGCCACCCTCGACGAGGTACAAGCGCGCGTCCAGGAGCAGGTCGAGGAGAGCAATTTCGAGCCGGAGATACGCCAGATTGTCGGCACGTCGCCGGGAAGCGAACTGGTGAACATCGCCGAAAGCGAGGGGTTCGACCGCATCGTTCTCGGCGGCGGCGACCGCTCGCCGCTCGGGAAGATACAGCTCGGCTCGATCGTGGAGTTCGTCCTGCTGAACGCACAGACCCCGGTGACTCTCATCCGATGACTCGCACGTATCCGGACGACCCGGCCGGGGAGTTCCCGCGGCCACCGCGGACCATTACCGACCGTGAGGACCGCACTATCGACGTCATCTCCGCTGACGACGCCGACACAGAGAGCCTCGTCGAGATGTATCTCGACTTCGACCCCGCCGACCGGGCGCAGGGAATCCCGCCGGTCAAGGAGGACGCCATCCGCGAGTGGCTCGACACGATACTCGACGACGACTGTGTCAACGTCGTCGCCAAACACGACGGCGTTGTCGCCGGCCACGCGACGCTGGTCCCGGACAACGATGCCGAGCACGAACTCGCTATCTTCGTGTTACAGGCCTACCAGGGCGCCGGCATCGGGACGGCCCTGGTCGAAACGCTGCTTGGTCACGGCCAGGCCGAAGGTATCGGCCACGTCTGGCTCACCGTCGAGCGGTGGAACGAGCCGGCGATATCGCTGTACGAGAAGGTCGGGTTCGAGACCAGTAGCGCCGAGAGCTTCGAGATAGAGATGGCGATCCGTCTCTAAACGGTGAGTACCGGCTGGCTGGCGTACTCGATGACGTAGAACGCCGCGCGCCCGACGGCGTCTTCGCTTCCATCCTCGCGCGGGACGACGATGAAATCGGCGTCGAGCTCCTCGGCTACGTCGAGAACGACGCTGCCCGGTGTCTGCATCAGTCGCGTCTCCGAGAACGCGGTCGCGGACGACGTCTCGAACACGCCGTCGTGAGCGTCGCGGAACTCCGCCTGAATACGCTCGATAAACGCCCGGTGCTCCTCGGCGACCGCGGTCGCGCTCACGTCGCCGCTGTCGATCTCTCGGTGGAGCCGTTCGTCGATGACGAACAGCAGGTGGAGATCGGCGTCGTATCGCTCCGCGACGGCGATCGCGTACTCGGCCGCTCGTTCCGACTGGTCGCTGCCGTCGACCGGCGCGAGTACGAGGTCGATGTCCATCACTCGCCACTGTGACCCCGGCCGGCAAAAATCCACCGAGGTTCGCGCCGGCGGTGTGGCGACACCCTCGCCGTGACCAACAGTGTATTCAGTCGCGGCTTCGATGCGTGGTGTATGTTCGATACGGTGGTCATCGCCACAGACGGCTCCGGCAGCGCAGAGCGGGCCGTCGAAGCAGCGCTGGACCTGGCAGCGCGCTTCGACGCAACTGTCCACGGCCTGTACGTGGTTGACACCGGCGAAGTCGAGGCGACTCCCGAAGAGGTTCGCGAAGCGCTGGAACGCGCGCTGGCGACCACTGGCGGCCGCGCTCTCTCGTTCATTCTGGAGGCCGCTGACGCCGAGGCCGACGAGGAGCTCGTCACTGCCGTCCGGGAGGGCGACCCGGCCGACGAGATCTGCAAGTACGCCGCGGAACACGACGCCGACGTCATCGCCAGCGGGACCCGCGGCCGCCACGGCGAACACGGGTTCCTGCTGGGAAGCGTCGCCGAGGACCTCGTCCGCCAGGCCCCGATGCCGGTGCTGACGGTCCGCCAGCTCGAGGGTGAGCCAAACCCCGAGCGCGAGGACGTGTAACTGAACCCGACGGCTTCTTGACGCCGCGTCCGCTTGCTGGGGCATGGACGACTGGCTCATCGACGACGACCGTCTCTCTATCGGCCGCAAATCCGTACTCCCCGGTGAGGGGTTCTTTGTTCCGGATTCCTACGAGGAAGAGCAAGCCGAAGCCGAAGCCGCCGAGACGCTGCAGGACGCCGGTGTCATCGTCATCGCCGACCCTGACGCGGACGGACTGGCCTGTACCGCGCTGATTCGGCAGGCCCACGGCGAGGGTGCGCTGCTGCCCGCCGGCCCGCACGAACTCACGGAAGCACTCGAATGGACCGCCGAGTACGCCGACCCCGACGCGACCATCTTCATCTGTGACCTCTGTCCCGACCGCGAGTCGGATATCGCCCCCCTCGACGCGCTCGTCGGCACCGTCGAACGGGTCGTCTGGTTCGACCATCACCAGTGGCCCGCCGACCTCGCCGCCGACGTGGACGCCGCGGGCGTCGAACGCACCGTCGGTGACTCCGAGGAAGTGTGTACCGCCGACGTGGCACTGGCGGAACTCGACTTCGACTTCGGCGAGCAGTGGGCCGACCTCGCCGCCGTCACCCGCGACCACGACCTCTGGATCCGCGACGACCCCCGCAGCGACGACCTCGCGGACCTCTCCTACTGGAGCGAACCCGAGGAGTACATCGAGGCGGTCCGCGACCACGGCCCCGACCTCTCGCCGGAGTTCCACGAGTTCCTCGAGGAGAAGCGCGTCGAGAAGGAGGCGCTCATCGAGAAGGCCGTCGACCGGGCCGAGCTCCGCGACGTGAGCGAGTGGACGGTCGGCGTCACCTACGGCCGCTGTTCGCAGAACGAGGTCGCAGAAGCGCTCCGCGAACAGGGCGCGGACGCCGCCGTCATCGTCAAACCCGCCGGCTCCGCCTCGATCCGCGGGACGGACAGCTTCGAGCGCGCCCACGAGGTCGCCCAGCAGGTCAACGGCGGCGGCCACCCGAAAGCCGCGGGCTGCAAGCCCGACATCTACGACGACATGATGGACTACGCGCACCACTGGACGACACAGGGAGCGGTGGCGAAACAGGCCATCGTGGACGCGTTCCGGCGACTGCCCGAGGAGGAAGACGAAGGGATGGACACCGAGCGGTAAACCTGGTTCTCGGTCACCGAGGAAAACTGGCGTACTGCGATTCGATTCTACTCCCCGACGACCCACTTGTCGCTGTACCGCTCCCCGCAGGCACACACCGCGTAGGCGTGGACCACGTCGCCCTCGGCGTAGAGGCCGCCCACGTCCTCGTTCTGTTCCTCGGCGAAGGCGAAGACGAACCGCGTCGTGTGGTCGCTCTCCGGTTCCTCCTCGGCGACCGGACAGACGGCGCCCGTCAGGTCGTCGCGGATGTCGCCCTCAGTGCCCATCGCCTGCTGGGCCAGTCCCATCGGATCGATGCCCGTCGCCGACTGGAACGCGTTGCGGCCGTCCTCGCCCGGCAGGACGAGGACGTGGCCGTCCTCGACTTCGTCGGCGTATTCGGCTAGCGCGCCCGGGTTCGAGACGGCGTCCTCGTGGAGGAAGAAGAGTACGTCTTCAGGCCGCTCGCCCGCCAGGAACTCCGTGTGTTTGGTCATGCAGGGAAGGAGTCACTCGCCGGGCAAAAGTGACGCGTTCCGGCCGAGAACGAGACGCGCCGTGTCGCCGCCCCTTCCGGCCTCACCTTTAGGCGCACTCGCCTGGTATAGTCGCACATGACAGACTTCGTCGAGTACGTCACGGACGTCGTCCACGAACCGACACAGACCGACAGCCCGGGGTTCGACCTCACCGTCACGGCGGTGTACGAGGTCGTCGAACCGGGGCGCATCGACTTCGGCGGCGGCGAA
This sequence comes from Haloarcula sp. 1CSR25-25, assembly GCF_032027985.1. Classification (NCBI taxonomy): domain Archaea; kingdom Methanobacteriati; phylum Methanobacteriota; class Halobacteria; order Halobacteriales; family Haloarculaceae; genus Haloarcula; species Haloarcula sp. 1CSR25-25. Next base: position 387,592 of record NZ_JAHYBW010000001.1, on the reverse strand, counting down.
CTCGACCCGGCCGGTGTCACCCCCCACGCGAGCGAGAAGCGGGACCCGGACGACGACTACGAGTGGTGGACGCTGCGGGGCGGCCAGTACCTCATCGAGTACAACGAGTCGCTGACCGGCGAGGCGACGGTGACGCTGCAGCCGCGGACGGAACTGCTCGAACGCGGGGCGACCCACCCGACGCTGCACGTCGACGCGCTCCCGCGGGTTCCGCTGTCGGTCGGCGGTGCGGGACTGCGGCTCAAGGCAAACGCCAGAATCAGTACGATTGTCGGGGCCGAGGAGACGCCGTCGGCCGGCGGCGAGTGAGACGCCGGCCCGCTCAGGCGTTCACGTCTTCGAGGTGGCGGCTGGCGACGACCTTGCCGGTCGGCGTGAGCGCCGGCCCGTCGTCTCCGTCCTGTACGAGGCCGTCGGCGGAGAGGTCGTTCAGAATCATCGACACCTGCGAGGAGTCCTTCCCGAGGATACTCGCCAGCGGCATCCCGTCCATGTCGCCGGTCGAGTACATCGCGACGAGCACCTCCTTCTTGTCCTTCGTGAGCTCGACGTCTTTGAGCTCGTCCATGAGCTCGGCGTACTCGCGGCGGAGATAGCGCCCGAGGATAGACATCTTGCGGTTCGACGCCATCGCGGCCAGCGTCGTCATGGCCGTCCCGTCTTTCATGTGTCGGACTGTCAGCACCGGCCGGCCCTTGCCGTTGATTTCCCGTGTGTTCCGGTCGAAGTCCGACACCGTCTTGAGGTCGATGGTAAACGACCCGTCGCTCCGTCGGAACTCGACGCTGCCCGGCGCGAGAAACAGCTTCGCAGTCTTGAACGACTCGTCGGTGACGCGGCCACCGATGCGGGCGTGCTCTTTGACCGTCGTCTCGGTCCCGTTGACGACGGCCTTGAAAAGCACCGTGCCGAACTTCTCGACCTTCTCGTCGTCGGCCTCGATGGCTGCGACGAGCCGCTGTCCCCTGTGTTCGAATGCAATCGTCACCGTCGAGTCGAAGAAATCGCCCAGGTCCGGCGGGACCTGCCCGATGGCGATGTCGAAAATCGAGTCCAGTGGGATTGTCAGCTTGTCGTCCTCGCTCGCGGCCAGTACCAGCCGCTTCTGTGAGAGGACGATCCGGCCCTTTATCGGGTCGCCCCGACCGGCCACTTCGGAGTTGAATTTGCCGACGAAATCCGCGATCACTGATTCCGACATTCGTCCGTTACTGGACGTACACTAGCACTGATATTGAGCGTTTCGAGCGAGTATCAGCAGCAAAAATCGGATTTGTTGGGGAGAACGAGGGCAGCGGTGTCAGCTATCGAGGTCCCGAGCGATATCCGACAGGGAGGCGTCCGGCCCACCGGTCACTGTATAGACAACGCGCTTGCCCGGCGTTCGGAGCCCGTACTCGGTCCCATCGGTGACCACGTCGAGGTGCGCCGAGCCGCCCAGCGAGACATCGCCCTCGGCGACCCACTCCGCGAGGCGGTTCGTCCCCGCCCGCTCGCGGGCCAGTCGGCGGTTGTCGGCGACGTGTGATAGCACCGGCTCGCCGTCGAAATTCGTCTCGACGACCGCGTGGTACCGGTCGCCGTCCAGCGCGAGCCGAAGGGTGTCGCCGTCGGCGACCCCCAATCCCGCCGGTAGCACCACCCGCGGTCGGTCGGTCCGGCCGACGGACTCGACGGGAACGCGATGCGTCTCGACGGTCTCGTGGTCACTGGGAACGCGGTCCGCCACGTTACTTACTCGTCGTCGGCGAGGAGGTCGTCCACGTCCTCGCTGCCGCGGGCCGTGATCTTCGCGTTGATCTGGCGCGTGTCGTCGCTGACCTCGCGGCCGCGGACGGTGATGCGCTTGCGCTCGCCGTCGGTGGTCGGCTTGAAGCCGACGCCGCCGTCGGACATGATCTCCTTCGTCGTGACGCCGCGGACGTCGGGTCGCATCGGTCGGCCGGAGGTGTCCGAGCCGCCGGTCAGCTCCAGCGAGTAGCCCTCGAGGCCGACAGCGCCGCCGTCGACCTCGTCGCCGAGTTCGCGGCCGATGAAGCGGTTCGCGTCCTGTCCGTCCACGTCGATCTGGTAGGTGTGGCCGCTCTCCGGGTCGGAGACGGCGACCGTGAATTCTGCCATACCTGTTCTCAATCAACCGCGCTTCAAAAACGCGTCGAACCGTCCCGCAGGACGGACCGCCGGTCGACTCACTCGTCTGGATACGCTTCGGCACTCTCTTGGGAGACGACCATGCCGAGCCGCTCGTCGCCGTCGGCTGTGACCGGCAGTGCGTACACCCGATACTCCCTCCCTTCGTACTCCTGTCTCCAGACCTGCGTTTCACCGTCCAGCGCGGCACGGTACTTGGGCTTCTGTATCTCGACGACCTCCGGCGGAAACACCTCGTCCAGCGTCTTCCCCTCCATGTCCTCCGGCGTGAGGCCGAGCACGTCCAGTCCCTCGCCGCGAGCGACGAGATATCGCAGGTCGTCGTCGAACAGGAACATGCCGCCGTCCGGAAAATTCTCCAGCAGCGTCTGGTACCGCCGCTCCGCCTGTCGGAGGTCGCGTTCGAGCTGCCGCCGCTCGATAGCGTTCGTGAGGATGTTTGCGACCCCCCTGACGAACGTGATGTCGTCCTCGGTAAAGATCCGCCGCTCGGTCGTATGTGCGCCCAGCACGCCCCATGGCTCCGTGGGCGTCCCGATGACGACGCTGATACCGCTCACGACGTCGTGGTCCAGCAACAGCGGCGGTCCGCTGAACCGCGACTCTGTCCGGAGGTCCTCGACAACCACCGGTTCCTCGGTCTGGAGCGTGTATCCGGCCTGTGACTCCTCGCCGGCCCCGACCACCGCCTCGCCGACCAGCCCCGGCTGCCAGCCGACGCCGGCTCGCAACAGGAGGTCGTCACCTGCCGGCCGGTACTCGAGCACCTTGCTGTACTCCGTGTCGAGGCCTGTCGCTACCCGCTCGACTGCTCGCTCGAACAGCGCGTCGAGACCACACCCCGTCAGCGCGTCCCGGCCGAGGTCCGCGACGGCCGCCTGCTGTTGCACTCGCGTCTGGAGCCGCTCCTCTGCGCGGTACTGTGTGACGAGGTTCGTGACCCGGTTCGCGAGCAGGGTGTACCGCTCGGTTCCGCCCCGCTTCTGGAGGTAGTCGCTTACACCTGCCGAAATCGCCTCGCTTGCGAGCTCCTCGCTCCCCTTCCCGGTGAACAGAACGAACGGAAGGTCCGGATATTCCGACCGGACGGCCTTTAGAAGCTCGATACCGTCCATATCCGGCATGTCGTAGTCGGAGACGACACAGTCGAACGCTTCATCGGCGAGTCGTTCCAGCCCCTCGCTGGCACTCGTCGCCGTCTCGACGCTGAACACGTCGCTCTCGTGTCGGAGAAATTCGGCTGCCGTCTCCGCGAGTCCCGGCTCGTCGTCGACGTGCAGCACCGAGATCCGGGGGCGGTCGGACCCTTCCATGCCCCTTCCTAACAAGACAGGGGTACGTTGGTCTTGTGGTCCGCTGTTTCCCTGACCACGCTAATTCAGGGTCTCTGGCCTGCTACTGGTCGGCCATCGCGTCGCTCGCGATCGAGCGCCCGCGGGCCTCCAGTTGGACCTCCCGGCGTGTTCGGACCGGTTCGAGGATGTCGGCCTCTATCAGGCGGTCGTACACGTCCTCGACCTCTTCGATGTCCATTTCGACGAACTCCGGGATCTTGAACGGCGAGATTCCCGAGTACAGCGCCATCAACACCTGCGTCTCCTTACCCGAGAGGTCGACGTCGTCGGCGATGTTGCGCTGCTCGCCCTGGCGGACGAGCCCCTCGATGAGCGAGACGTGTCGAGGCCGCCCCGAGATGTGAGTCTCGACGCTGGTCCCCTCGATGGTGTGTTCGACCTCCAGCAGCGGCCGCTCGTCGCCGCGGATCGTCTTCTCCTTGGCCTCGACGGTCCCCACGTCGTCGATGTCCAGTTCGACGAACGTGCCGCTGGCGATGGCGAGATTGATGCAGTCGCCGTCGAGTTTGAGCCGCCCCTTCTCCCAGCCGCCGTCCTGGACGACGCCGCCCTTGACCGCCGGGTGGTTGACGAGGACGACGGTCTGGTCGAGCAGCGTGCTGTAGAGGCTCTCCTGGAACTCCTCGGCTTTCTTCGCCGAGATGAGCGTCACGTCCCGGCCGGCCTGGATCTTGATGTAGCTGTCCACCTGCGCGAGGGGCTGGTTCATCTGGCTGGCCGTGACGCTGCTGACCGTCGACAGCGGGATGGTCCGCTTGCCGTCGTTGGTCGCGAGGACGAGCCGCTTGTTCGAGAGGAGCACCCGACCGGGTAGCCACTCGATGTCGTTTCGCTTGCGCCCGTCCGAGACGACCTGGACGAACTTCCCCTTCGTATCGACCAGTGCGTGTTCTCCGTCGCTCATCGGTTAGCCAGCTATCGCTCCCGGGTACGCCCCGCCGTGTCTTAATCCACTCGGCCGACTCATCCGCGACCACCGAGCTTCGAGATGGCCGAGAAGGCCTTCTTCCTGACCACGTCGTGTTCGGTCTCGTCGATGAGTTTGTCGAGCGTCTTCCGGGAGCGCTCGCCCCCCACCTTCCCGAGCGTGAAGATGGCCTGCCCCCGGACCTCGGGGTCGACGCCGTCGTCCTGAACGATTTTGAGCAGCCGCCGCTCCACCATGTTGTCGTCGCCGCCGAGTTCGGCGAGGCTGGTGGCGGCGAACTGCCGGAGCATCCGGTCGTCGTCGCCGAGTGCGTCGACCAGCGATTCGATGACCCGGTCACGCTCCTCCTGGCTGGTGACCCGACCGAGCATCCAGGCGGTGTTGCGCCGCTGGGCGGCCTGCGTGCTCTCTTCGAGGATCTCGACCAGCGGGACGACGACGCTCCGGTCGTCCGTGTTCGAGAGCTTCTCGACGACGGTGTCCCGTATCTCGTGGCTCTGGTCGGTCGGGACGTTCGACAGGAGTTCGATGAGCGAGTAGACGGCCGTCCGCCGGACGGCGGCCGAATCGTCCGAGAGGGCTTCGATGAGATAGTCGACCGGCCGGTCGTTGCCGAAGTTCCCGAACGCGCCGACGGCGATACGCCGGACTCGCTCGTCGTCGTCCTCGTACAGCGGCAACAGCGCCTGGAGCGCCTGCCGGTTCCCAACGCTCCCCAGCGCGTCCGCCGCCTCGCGCCTGACGGCGGCTTTCGGGTCCGACAGCACCGACTCAAGCGGTGTCGTCGCCCGCGAGTCGCCGATCTTACCGGCCGACCGGGCCGCTCGCGCCCGGACCCGTGGGTCGGGGTCCTCGAAGCGCTCTGCGAGTTTCGGGACCGCGTCGGCCTGGTCTACGTTCCCGAGGCCGTTCGCCGCCGCCATCCGGAGTTCCGGCACGTCGGCGTCGAGCACCTGCATGTACGCCTTCGCCTTCACCCAGTCGGCGGCGTCGTCTTCGAGGTCGACGCCGGCCATGCTCCCGATGAGTTGCGTGATAGCGTCGTCGCCGAGTTCGTCCAGCGAGTCGATAGCCGCACCGGTTATCGCGTCACTGTCGCTCTGGGCCGCATCCACGAGCGCGTTGACCACGTCGCGCCGGTCGTCGTGGTCGTCGAAGTTCCCCAGTAGCTCCGCGGCTCGGGTCCTGACCCGCTCGCTGTCGCTCTCCCTGAGGAGGCGGATGAGTTCCTGTACCTTGCCGTCCCGTTCCAGTTCGTAGAGGCTCATCGGTCGCTACACTCGCCGGTAGATGCGGTGTCGTTTGTCGACCGCTTCGAACGAATCCCGACACTCCGTAGGCAGCGTCTCGGTCATGCCGATCATGAGGTACCCGCCCTCCCGAAGCGACCCGCGGATCGTCTCGAAGATGGGGACCTTGAACGCAGCGTCGATGTAGATGAGGAGGTTCCGGCAGAACACCAGGTCGAAATCGCGCTTGGGGTCGCCCCGGATGAGGTCGTGTTGCTCGAACGTGACCATCTCCTTGACCCGGTCCCGAACCCGGAACGTGTCCCCGTCCTGTTGGATGTAGTCGGTGTAATCGTCCAGCGGCTCCAGCTCCTCGGCGATGTCGGTCGTCTGGGAGGTCGCGTAGGTCCCGTCCCGGGCTTCCTCTAAGATGTCGGCGTTGATATCCGTCGCCGTGATCTCGATCCGACGGGCGTTGATGTCAGGGTCATCGAGGGCCAGCATCGCCGCCGAATACGGCTCCCGGCCGTCGGCGCTCGGGGCCGACCAGAGCCGCACGCGGCGGTTGTTCGCCGTGAGTTCTCTGAGGACCGGGCGGAGTCGCTCCCAGGCGTCCGGGTTCCGGAAGAAGCCGGTGACGTTGATCGACAGCGAATCGAGCAGCTCCTCGCGCTCGCCGTCGTCCCGTTCCAGCAGTCGCTGATAGGACCGGTAATCCTCGGTGTCGGTCCGGCGCATCCGCGCGGTGATGCGGCGGTCGAGATACGAGTCGTTGTAAAATCCCGATTCGAAGTCCATTTCCTCCCCGATGAACTCCACGAGGGTCTCGAAGGTACGCTCGCTGCCTCTGTTCATAGGGTCACCACGTCGAGGATGTGGACGATGTTACCGTCGCCCAGGACGGCCGTCCCCGAGAGACCGGGCGTGCCCGAGAGGATGCCCTCCAGGGGCTTGACGACGACCTCCTCCTGGCTGTTGACCGAGTCACAATGGAGCGCGACCTGGCGCTCGGACTCGCGGATGCGGACGAGCATTCCGTCGCCGTTTGCCGTTTCGCCCTCGATGTCGAACGTGTCGTCGAGGTGGATGACGGGGTAGATCTCGTCGTTGTGTTTGATGACCTCCTGGCCGTTGACCTGTTTCGCCGCCTCGGTCCCTGTAATCTCGTCGACGTTCTTGATGGGGACGCCGTACTCCTCGCCGCCGACCTTGACGAACAGCACCTTGACGATCGCCATCGTCACCGGCAGGCGCAGCGAGACAGTGGTTCCCTCGCCCGGCTCCGAGTCGACGCTGACCGACCCGTCGAGCTGGGAGACGGTGTCGTGGACGACGTCCATGCCGACGCCGCGCCCGCTGGTGTCGGTCACCTCGTCGGCCGTCGAGAAGCCGGGGTGGAACACGAGGTCATAGACCGAGGAGTCGTCCATCGCGTCCAGTTCCTCGGGCGAGCGGACGCCTTTCTCGATGGCCTTCTCCCTGATTCCCTCCACGTCGAGCCCGGCCCCGTCGTCTTCGACTTCGATGATGACGTGGTCGCGCTCCCGGGAGGCCCGGAGCGTGATGTGACCGGTGCGTGGCTTGCCCGCCTGTTCGCGCTCCTCGGGCGACTCGATGCCGTGGTCGACGGCGTTTCGCAGGATGTGCATCAGCGGGTCCGAGATCTCGGTGAGGATGGTCCGGTCGAGCTCGATGTCCTCGCCCTCGATCTCGAACTCGATGTCCTTGTCGAGTTCGCGAGCGAGGTCCCGGACCAGTCGCGGGAACTTCCCGACGACCTTCTTCAGCGGGATGAGCCGCATATCCATCACCGTGTTCTGGAGGTTCGCCGTGATCTTGTCCAGTTCGTTCAGCGTCTCGCTGGTCGAATCGAGGTTGTTCTGCTCGACGCCCCGGCGGAGCTTGATCCGGCTCGTGACAAGCTGCTCGACGAGCCCGTGGAGGTCGTCGAGCTGGTCCACGTCGACCCGGACGGATTTGATCTCGTCGACGCTGTGTTCCTCTTCGGCCCCTGGGTCGGAGTCCGCGCTCGAACCCGCATCCGACCCGCTATCGCCCCCGGCATCGGCGTCTGTCCCGCTCACAAGTTCGTCGGTCACGTCGGTCACGTCGAAGCTATCGACCTTGCCAGTCGTTCCCAGTTCGGCGTCGACGGTCGCCGCGTCTGGCCCGTCGAGATACAGGACGAACGCGTCCTCGAACTCGCCGTCCTCGATATCGGCACGGCTCGGGCTCGAATCGAGGATGTCGAACCGCCCCTCGATGGATTCGACGGCCAGCATCGCGTCGACGCCGAGCATGTCCGACTCCCCGACACTGATCTCAGCCTGCAGGACTCGGTCGTCGACAGCCTCGCCGTCGATGTCGGCATCGGCGACGCTGGCGTCCGTGGTGAGCGAGTCGTCGCTGTCCGACGAGTCGCTGTCGGCTGCCGTTCCGGTGTCCCCCGCGGCGGTGGCCCCCTCTTCGAGAACGGCCCGGAGCTCTTGGACCATCTCGTCGGTCTCCGTCTCCGACTCACCGTGTTCCTCGATCTCCCCGACGATGACCTCTATCTGGTCGACGCCGGCGAAGACGAGGTCCATCAGGTCCGGCGTGACCTCCATCTCGCCCTGGCGCATCTCGTCGAGGAGGTCCTCCATCGCGTGCGCGAGATTCGATGCGTTGTCAAAGCCCATCGCGCCGAAGTTGCCCTTCAGCGTGTGGGCTGTCCGGAAGATCGAATCCATCGCCTCCGTGTCGGAGGGGTCGGATTCCAGATCGAGCAGCGAGTTGTTGAGTTCGGTGATCGCTTCTTTGCTTTCACGGATGAATGCATCCAGATACTGGTCGTCCATTGTCAGGTCACCTCTGTGGTAATCGTGTCGATAATGCCGTCCGGAATGTCGTCGATAGGCAAGATGCTGTCCACACAGCCCGTCTCGGCGGCGCGCTTTGGCATGCCGTACACCGCGGACGTGGCTTCGTCCTGTGCGATGGTCCTGCCGCCGGCCTGCTTGATCTGCCGAATCCCATCAGCGCCGTCCTCGCCCATCCCGGTGAGGATGAGACCGACGAGCGGGTCGTCGATTGTCTCCGCGGCCGTCCGCATCGTCACGTCGACTGCCGGACGGACGCTGTTGACCGGGTCGTCCTGTGTCAGCTTCGTCCGCAGTCGGCCGTTCCGGTAGTTCTTGACGACCATGTGCCGGTCGCCGGCGGCGACGAGTCCCTCGCCGCCGGCGATGCGCGCCCCGTCCGTGGCCTCCCGGACCTCGTAATCGCTTCGCGTGTTGATCCGCTCGGCGAAGCGACCGGTGAACCCCTCCGGCATGTGCTGGATGATGAGCACCCGGAGGTCCGCCTCGATGGGGAGACTCTCCATTACCTGCTCCACCATCTTCGGGCCGCCGGTCGAGGAGCCGATGACGAGCGTCGGGTTCGCAACGTAGGCGGTCCGGCCCGACCCGGCCCCGGCCGCTCCCCGTACGGCGGTCGAATCGCCGCCTGCTGTCGGAGCCGTTCCGCTGTCACTGCTGGCCCCGCCGCCGCTACCTGCCCCGCTGTCACTGCTGGCCCCGCCGCCGCTACCTGTCCCGGCGCTGTGTCTCGCGCCGACGTCGACCGCCGCGACGGAGCTGACCATCTCGACCAGCTGGTCTTTCAGGCGGGACATCTCCATCGACACCTCGCCACCGGGCTTGGTGAAGAAATCGACCGCCCCCCTGTCGAGTGCCTCGAAGGTCACGTCGGCGTTCTCGTCGGTGTGGGCCGACAGCATCAACACCGGCGTCGGGCGCTCCGCCATGATGCGCTCCGTCGCCTCGATGCCGTTCATCACCGGCATCTCGACGTCCATCGTCACGACGTCCGGTTGATGCTCGATAACGGCCGACACCGCCTCCTCGCCGTCACGCGCCTGCGCGACGACGTCGATATGGCCATCGCTGAGGATATCAGAGATGACACTCCGCATGAAGTGAGAGTCGTCTGCGACCACGGCTCGGACACCGTCTGTCATATCACCAACGCTCCTGTCCGACAGGAGATATCGATGAACGAGACATCCTCATACCTACTTCGAAGTCGCGTCCGGCCCCGAAATAAATACTCCGCCCGCGTAATCAAAGTTGATAGTCCAGCAGGCACTTTTATGCGCCCCTGCCCGCGACAGTCTGGATAAGAACTGCTATGGCAGCCCAGTCAGCCACCACCGGCCAGGTACTCGAGTTCCAGCTCGGCTCGGAGACGTACTGTGTGAGTATCGACTACGTGACCGAGATCGTCGACATCGGCGAACTCACGTCCGTCCCGAACGCCCCGCCGCACGTCCGCGGCGTCATGGACCTCCGCGGGCGTACGACGTCGATTGTCGACCCCAAAGTCGTCTTCGGCCTCGAGGACGAGGGTGCGGAGAAGCGCATCATCGTGTTCGACCCGGAAATCGTCGAGGAGCAGGGCGCGGCCGGCTGGCTCGTCGACGAGGTGTACCAGGTGGTGCAGGTCACGCCGGAGCAGGTCGACCAGTCTCCCGCAAACGACGCCGGCTCCATTCGCGGCGTCATCAAGCGAGATGACAGTTTTGTTATCTGGGTGGACCCCGCCGTCGTCCACGCTGGTGACTGATTCCAGTTCTTTGAGCGACATACCAGCAAGACTTTTTAACATTCCCGACAGAGAAGTATCTAATCAGCTGTCAGTTCCTACCGAAACTATGCTTGAGCAAACCAAAACGGGGATTGAAGGCCTCGATGACATTCTGAACGGCGGTATTGTGACGAACTCGACGACACTGGTGAGTGGCAACCCAGGTGCCGGAAAATCGATTCTCTGTCTCCAGTACATCTACAACGGCGTCGAAAAGTACGACGAGAAGGGTATCTATCTCTCGTTCGAGGAAGACGAGTCGGACCTCCGGGAGGCCGCCGAATCCCTCGGCTTCGACAACTGGCAGGAGCACGTCGACAACGGCGATATCAAGGTGTACGACAAGCAGGTGCTCCTGCGCGAGAACGATTTCACCTCCTCGCTGGATATTCTGCTGGAAGAACTCGAGGACGGCGACTACGACCGGCTCGTGCTGGACTCGCTTGCCATGTTCGAACTGTTCTTCGACAGCGAGAAGGAGAAACGGACGTACCTCCTGAAATTCACTGACATACTCAGCGACAGCGGCCTCACGACGCTGATGACCAACGAACAGGGGGCTGTCTTCCCGGACACCGAGATCGGGCTGGAGAACTACCTGACTGACGGCAACATCTATCTCATCCAGACGCCGACCGAAACCGGAGTGAACAGGTACGTCTGGGTCGCAAAGATGCGAAAGCAGAACATCGAGACTGACATCTATCCGATGGAGATTGACCGGGGCGGTATCGACGTCCACCAGAACGCCAGCGCCTTCTCGATGATGAGCGAGGGAGACTCACCAATCTAAGGACATAATAGAGTCATTATTACTCTGTAGAACGGCCGTTAAAGCCACACAGAACCCTATTTTCGCGTAATTCCGCCAGAACTGGTATTCGCCGCCATTCGTCTCGATATCACAGGCGATAGCTTTATAATCGACTGAATTTATGATTTGATAACGATGGATTCAGGGGAGATTCTTCAGACGCTTGGCAATAAATACAGCGCCGAAATCCTCGACGCGACGGACGAACCGGTCTCCGCACAGGAGCTCAGCGACGAACTCGGAATCCCCATTGCGACGTGTTACCGACGGATCGACGAACTGACCGAACACGACCTCCTGGAGCTCCACGACAATATCCTCTCCGACGACCGCCGTCGCATCAAGGTGTACCGGCGCAACGTCGACGAGGTCCGGGTCGACTTCGAGGACGAGCTGACTGTCCACATCGAAGAGCGGACCGAAGTGACCAACAAACTCGACGAGGCGTGGCGGACCCTCTCCGAGCGGTAGAGCCTCTCAAACCGGCGTTATCACGAGAGATATTTTCGTGCGTGGATTTAATAACGGGTTCGCTGTAGCACTCTACAGTGCTGATGATAGAACTCCTCTATGCCATCTCGACGCTTGTGTTTGTCGTGGCCGGACTGACGATGGTCGGGATGGCCATGCGGGCGTACGTCCAGACATCCCGGCGTGCGATGCTCCATCTCTCGGTGGGGTTCTCGCTGGCGATCGCGGGCGCGGCCGCCACGATGATTAGTGCGTTTATCAACAACTTCGAGGGCGTCCGGTCGCTCCTGCTGGTCAACAGCGGACTGACGACCTTCGGCTATCTGTTCGTGATGTACAGTCTCGTCACGTACGAGTGACGACCTCCGATCCGGGTCGTCGACGTCCGTTCCTGGCTCGCAAAATTAATTTTCAATACTGATTCCGAGTTTTCCCGCTGGTTCCTATACTGTCGAAATATGGCTTCAAATCGGTGCTAGATACTTTCGAGCATCACGGTCTAAACCGGCTGAAACCCTCGTTATCAGGAATAAAATTTTGAGGGATGGTGTTATTAGGTGGTACGTATTTGTTCCGATAGGGTCAGAGCGACCCGGACTACACATGTTCGAACGCATTACAAATCCAGAAGACCGAGGCCAAGTGGGTATCGGGACCCTCATCGTGTTCATCGCGATGGTGCTCGTCGCCGCGATTGCGGCAGGCGTCCTGATAAACACTGCTGGCTTCCTGCAGAGTTCAGCTGAACAGACCGGCCAAGAAAGTAGCGACCAGGTGACCAACCAGATTCAGGTGGCATCGAAGACTGGGACGGTCGCAGGGAGTGGAAGTGCTGACACTGTCCTGATAGAAACGTCCACTGGGAATGAGTTCGCGATTGATTCAGGATCTTCAGTTACCGTAGATTTACTAGGTAGTACGAGCGAACTCACGCTCAATGGTGATGTTGCAGTCCAACAAGATGACGAGTTAACATTCACTCAGGAGTCGGCGTCGTCAGTGGAAGTGCAAAATACTCGAACTGGTGCGACGACGACCATTAGTACTGGTAGTGCTGCACTTTCCGTTGCTGGTGGTGGCGATGGTGACGGAATTGCCCTACTTCGAACCGTTGATGACCCCGTTAATGGCGAGTATGTCCTACGTTCGGCGGATATTGTTTCCGACGATTCTACTAGTCCTAGTTCAGCCGATATCGGTCTTCAATTAGGAAACAACGGTGAGCGGTACATCCCCGTTCAGGGTGCCAGTGGTAGTACTGCTCAGATTAGTGACGGCGATACGTTTACTGTTGCCGGAGACTCTGGAACGATTGATGCTGGCTCTGAATCAATAGATGTGAACATTGGCGATGAGATTCAGTTTGAAATTGTCTCGAATGATGAAATCCGACTGGTCAACCAGGAGACTGGTAGTAGCCTAACTGTGGATCCGTTTGGGAGTAACCCGATCGGGGCAACTCCGGATAGTGGTACGATTCAGCTAGAGAACTCCGAAGTGACGCTTGACCTCGCGTTAGATGGTCTTGGCGACGGTGACTTCGACTCTGGCAGCGTCCCCGCGGGTAGTTCACCACAGTACTACCTTGTCAATGGTGGATACGAGGCTGGTGGCGGCGGCGTCTCCGAAGTCAACATCATCGCGATCAAAGGCTCCGGCGCGGACCAAATCAACCTCGAAGCATCGACGATTACGACCATCGGCCCGAGCGGAACCAACACGCTGACCTACGGCGGCACCAGTGCCACCCAGGGTGAGACGTTCGGTGTCCAGGCCGTCCAGGACGAGGACGACTCGATTCCGGTGATGACCGACGCTGACCGGTTCGAAATTACTATCGACCCTGGCACGCTCGAAACCGGTGAGACGATGACGCTCGAATTGACGACGGAGTCCGGCGCAACCACCGAAATCCGCATTAGCGTGCCCAACACGCTATCGGGCGAAACTGCGGTGCAGGTCTAAGGCTTCTTTCGACTGCAGGGGTTTTTCTCTGTTTTCCACCCGACCAGCGACAGCCATCCCGTGCGGTTGTCGGGGTTTCGCCTGCGCTGGCTTCGGTGACTACTCGTGACGTGACTACTGCGGTCGGCACACGCGTTGCGGTGCGCTGTGTACCATTGCGGCGTCTCTGTTTTCGCGTCACACCTTGCGACGGCAACGAGCGAACCCATGCCGAGATTCAGGAAGAAGCGCTACGCCGGACAGGCCGAAAGCCGAACCGGCGGTGTTCGCGCACTGCCTCGCAGTCGATGCAGCCCTGTCCCCATACCGTGACGTGAGACATCGCCGCCAGCGTAGCGAAACGGGGCGGCCCGTGGCAGCGGTGCGAACGACAGCACGACTTCGGGCTTCGGTAAGTCGACAAGAACGACTGCACCAGCCCTCGTGCGAAGAACGGCGACGCGTCGCAGTGTGGCTGTCCGCCGTCGGTGAACTGTCGGGCGTCGGGAGCGCTCTATCAGTCCACGACAGAGTAGGGCCCATCACACAGTTCGAGTCCACTGTCGATGTCGCTGGGACCTCAGAGGGGGACCGTCGTCTTCCCGGTGAGCGACGACGGGACGGAAACTCTGACCGTCGTCGTCGCGCCATCGGGCGACAGCAGCCGTATCGTGCCGCTCTCGCTGGGCTGGAGCTCTACCCCCGTCAGCGCCGCGATGTCGATTCGCAGCGCCGCCCGGTCGTTGTCGTCGTTCAGAATCCCCCGCGCCAGCGAGTCGTCGTCGTCCGCGAGCGCGGTAAGCGAAACCTGGGTCGAGGTGCCCACCGGCGCGTTGGCCCCGCTCCCGATTGTCGTCCCGACGACGACGTCGCCGAGGTCCATATTCCCGCCCCCTTCCGCCCGTTTGACGACGAGTGTCACGGCTTCGACGGTTTCGCCGGTGGTGTTGACGTGCCCGGTGGTGCCGACGACTTCGGCCCGTGCGATGACCCGGTCGGCGCTCTTGTCGCTGGCCGTGGCCGCGTCGGACTGGAACCCACCGACCACCTCGAACAGCACGCCGGCCGTCGCCGCGGCGATAAGCAGCGCCGCGATCAGGAGGATAATCGACCCGACGGAGCTCTGTGCCCGCCGTTCCGTGGCCGCTCGCTCCCGGTGCCGATTCGGTTCGATCACAGTTACGGATACCGACGACCGGCCAAAACCGTGTCGGCTACCCCGAGCAGCGACGGAATTATATCATCCCCTCTCTCATATATCTCCATGGCCTCGGGGTCAGACGAACCGAATCCAGAGGACGGGAAGATACTCTCCCCGGAGGAACTGGACATTGCGGACGACGAACACGTCACGGAGATCGACGAAGGCCGGTACGTCGTCTCCTCGGACGTGCGAACCGACGATTCCTACGGCAATCATGTTCCGTCTGACTCCGGACCGGACCAGGCGTCAGATCCGGCTCCCGAACCCGACACGCCCGAGTTTACCGACGCGAACGTCCACCAGTGGCTCGCCGAACAGATGGCCGAATCAAACAGTCGGTATGGGTTCGACGTGACTGCGAAGTTCGACGGCAACGTCGACCAGCAACAGGTCGTCTCCAATGACATCATCACCGTATTCGAGAGTTTCATGCTCTGGTACGGGCGGCAGATGGACGGGTCGACGTCGGTCGAAAACGTGCTTGGCATTCTGCTTTCCGAATCTAACGTCCCGGTAAAACATCCGCCCGAAAATTTCAAGCGTATGGTACAATCAACCGGCCTCTCGCCCGACGACAGTATCGCTGACCTCGTCGAAGCTATTGAGGCGCGGGACGGCGCAACCTTCTAGCTCCGTCTCTTGCGACGCCGATGTGGGTGTGCCGCCATCGCAGTTGCAGTGGGAGCGTATCACCACGAGGATAGCGGCTGTCGTCTCCGGGTTTCGGGCCCCACCGATATCACACGCGATAATTTACGGGACACCTTTATCTAACTCATCGGGATATGTAGCCTTGATAAGCATGCCAGACGTACTGATAGCCGACGATTCGGAGTTTATGCGTAACCTCCTCCGTGAAATTCTCGAAGAAGATCACGAGATCGTCGGGGAGGTCGAGAACGGAGTCGAAGCAGTCGAAGTGTTCAAAGAGAAAGGCCCGGATCTGGTGATGATGGACATCGTGATGCCCATCCGTGACGGCATCGAGGCCACGGACGAGATCAAATCGTCCAACCCCGACGCGAACGTTATCATGTGTACCAGCGTCGGGCAGGAAGAGAAGATGAAGGAGGCAGTGAAGGCGGGGGCTGACGGGTACATCACCAAGCCGTTCCAGAAACCCAGCGTTATCGAGGCTATCGAGGACGTCGTCCCCTCATAGATGAACGTCGATATCCAGTCGCTCGGTACGTTCAACCAACTCGCTCACGAGGGGGCGGAACAGGCCACCCAGTCGATGGGCCAGATGACGGGTATCGACGCCGTCGTCGACGTGACAAAGATTACGCTGCTCGACAGAGCAGACGTCGGCGAGGAACTGGCCGACCGGGACTTCGTCGGCGTGCAGTTCTCCTTCGACGGCGTCCTGGAGGGGGATACGGTCCTCGCCTTTGACGTGGACAGCGCCGGGACTATCAGCGAGGAGATGATGCCCGGCAGCGGCGACGACGTGGCGATGGCCAGAAGCGCCATCGAGGAGGTGGGCAATATCATGATGAGCGGCTTCATCGACGGGTGGGCCGACTACGTCGGTGCGACTATCGACCACTCGCCGCCGGCGTACATCGAGGAGTCCGGCAGTGACATTCTCCCCGATGCCCCCGAGAACGCCGATCACCAGCAGGTGTTCGTGTTCAAATCTGAGATCGAATGGATCGACGAATCGGTGAATTTCTACATCTACATGCTCCCTGAGTACGAGTCGCTCACGGAGATGATGGTGGAGCACGTCGATACGGACGGCGACGCCGTCCCCATCGACAAGCTCCAGACGTTCAACGAGATGACGACCAGCGGGACCCAGAAAGCCGCCGACAACGTCGAGATGATGACCGGCATCCCGACGGAGTCGGAGGTGACCCAGATCAGTTTCGCCCCCATCGAAGACGTCCCAAAGCAGATCGGCACGGACACGTTCGTCGGGACAGTCGTCGAGTTCACTGGGACGCCCAGTGGCTACCTCATGGTGCTGTTCGACGAGGTTTCCGCGATCAACGTCGCGGAGGCGATGATGCCTATCGAGATGGACAGCGACGAGCTGACCGACCAGCACAAGGCCGCTATCGAGGAACTGGGGAACATAATCACCAGCGGGTTCGTCGACGGCTGGGCCAACGTCCTCCAGACGTCAGTCGAACACACGCCGCCGCGGCTCGTCCACGACATGGGGCGAGCGATCATGGACCCGCTGGCGGCGCAGGTCGGCCAGTATCAGGAGCACGCGTTCATCATCGACTCCCGGATGCGGACCGACGACATCGAGTTCAGGGCAGAGATTCACGCCCTGCCCAACGAGAAAGAGCTGCGCGACGCCCTCAACGATCTCGACGTCGAGCGGGCGACCGAGACCGACGCGGACGTGGAACAGATATTCAAATAATGAAGGTATACGATGGCAGCCAGACGGAGAGTCCCGACCAGAGCTCGCCGGAGCGAATCAAGGTCGGCATCGCGGAGTACAAGGTGACCACGGAGCCGGCCATGCTGACCACGAGCGGGCTCGGCTCCTGTGTTGGGATCGGGATATACGACACCCGTAGCACGGTTGCCGGGCTCGTTCACGTGATGCTCCCGTCAGCAGCCGATATCGACGGCGGCAACCGCGCGAAGTTCGCGGACACGGGCATCGAAGCGCTCATCGAGGCCATGGCGGACGCCGGGGCGTCGACGGAGACGATGGAAGCCAAAATCGCCGGCGGGAGCGACATGCTCGATTTCTCAGAGAACGGGTCCTCGATAGGTTCGCGAAACGCGAAGCAAGTGCGCGAGACGCTCGAGGAACACGGCGTTCCCGTTGTCGGCGAGGACCTGGGTGGCGACCACGGCCGGTCTGTCAAGCTCGAGGCGGACACCGGTGACCTCGTTGTGAAAAGCGCAAACACGGATTCGATAACGCTGTGACGCGAACAACAGCGGGCGTGAATACCGCTCAGACGGGCGACAGCGGTTCCGCGTGAATCCGGGCGTCAGACGGGCGACAGCCGCCTGTCTGCCGGGGACGCGCTGATACGCTCTGTTCCCTGCCTCACAGCCCGAAATCAAACTGAAATGTAAAACGCTAGTACCTGGAACGTTAATTTACCCTGTCTGAGCCCGAAAAATGGGATATTATTATCAAATATGATACGCTAAGGGGAATATTCAAGAGTAGAAAAAGCGTGAGATACAAGAGATGAGTAGTCTCGCTCTCGTGCCACTGACTCCAGCCGTCTCGCCGGAACTGGCTGGACTGGTACCCGCCCTCTTTGTCCTGCTTACCGGCGGGCTGGTCGGTATGAGCATCAAGAACATGTTCGATTCGATCCTGTCGGACGACGAGAGCGGGGACCCGAGCGAGGACAGCGGTGGCGGCGAGATGGCCGACGGCGGCGGCCTGATGGCTGACGACGGCGGTGGCGGCGACGACCTCGGCGGCCTCGGCGGCCTCGACGATGGTGGCGACGACATGGGTGGGTTCGGTGACGACGAGTTCGGCGACATGGAGGACGCAAGCGGGCCAGACACCGACGAACTGGAACACCGCCTCGACGAACTGGAAAACGAGGTCGGCAGCCTCTCTTCGACGGTCAACACGGTGCGGACAGAAAACGAGAGCATCTCCGAGTCCGTCGAAGAGACCGAAGAGAACGTCAGGAAGCTGCTCGACATCTACGAGATGGTCACCCGTGGCGTCAACCCCTTCGCCGACGACGTCGACGGTGGCATGGGCGGCATGGGCGACGCCGGTGGCGGCTCTTTCGGTCTCTTCGACGACGACGGCGGCGACGACACCGAGGACGATATCGACGACGACGTCGCCAACGCCGACGCCGAAGGGTTCTTCGACGAGGACCTGACTGAGGACACCGGCGGCGACATGTCGATGGACGACGGCGGTGTCGACGAGATGTTCCCCGACGACGGCGACGACATGGGCGGCTTCGAGGACGACGGCGGGTCGTTCGACGAGGAGTTCGACGACTTCGACGATACGGAGGACGACATGAGCATGGACGACGGGATGAGCATGGACGACGGGGAGAGTATGGACGAAGACAGCGACGACGGCGACGGCGGCAAATCGTTCGCAGAGCTCAAAGACGAGTACGAGTCCGGCGACGCCGAGTGGGCCGAGGGCGAGGAACCCGACGGTGAGGGGGACGACGACGGTGATGACCCCCTTGCCGAAGAAGATGACGACCTGCTAGCTGAGGAGGGCGACGACATGCTGAGCGAGGACGACGGGGACGGCGATGCGAGCGGGCTGGAAGACGACGACCTCTTCGATGAGGTCATCGGGGACGACGGGTCCGACGACGAGGCGGTCACGGAAGCCGAACCGGAGCCCGAACCCGAGCCAGCCACGGAGCCGGAACCCGAACCGGACCCAGAGCCCGAGCCTGCCGTGGAGCCGGACCCAGAGCCGGAACCGACCGCTACGCAAACTGACACGGCGGCCGCGGGGAGTGACGACGGGTCGGAGACGGATGCTGACGCCGACGACGGGGCGGACGCCGACGGGAAGCCGTACCTGTCGACGATGCCGGAGGGGTTCGCGGCTGATCTCATCATCGTCGAGTGGCTGGAGTTCCTGGTCCAGCACTCGGGCTATCGTGAGACGGCCCGCGCCATCGACTACTACGAGACCATCGACTGGATCGACGAGTCAGTCGCGGACCAGCTCACGGAGTATCTCAGGGGCTTCGACGACGTGAACGACACTGGGGATGGGCTGTCTATCGACCACCACACGGAGAGCTTACACTACATCTCGCAACTCGACAGTGACAGCGGCGCTGACGCCGTTGCGCTCTCGAAGCTGGTGAGTGGAGGTGGTTCCGATGGGATTCAGCGTTAGCGGCTCGGCTGCCATCATTTTCGTGGCTGCCTTCATCGGCTTCGGGATGTTCTACTCCGCGAGCGCCAACGGCTTCGAGCGCGTCAACGACGCCCGCGAGGACCAGCGCGACCGGCTGCTCGACCAGCAGAACACCGACATCTCGATTGCGTCGGCAACGTGGAACGCGAGCGGCAACGAGAACCTCGTCGTGAGCGTCGACAATACCGGGTCGGAGACGCTGTCGGTCGAAGCAACCGACCTGCTGGTCGACAACGATTATCAGACGGGCTATGACACGACCGTTGACACCGAACCCTCAACGGATATCTGGGCGTCACAGGAGCGGTTAGAGATTACCGTCACCTCGTTCAGTAGTCCGCCCGACCGGGTGAAAGTCGTCACGGAGAACGGCGTTGCTGACACGATGGTGGTGAGCTAACATGGCGAGCGTCTCCGTCTCGCATCTGATACTGTTCATCGCGTCGATGGCCATCGCCGCGAGCGTGGCCGGCGTGTTCACCAGCAGCATCGGCGAACTGAGCAACGCCGTCTCGGAACAGGGGCTGGACGTGAGCAGCGACGTCCGGACCGACGTGGAGATAATCTCCGACAGCGGCAGCGACAACATCTACGACAGCGGCACGATAACTATCCACGTCAAGAACACTGGCTCAGAGACGCTGGCTCCGGTTCCCGGGCAGATGGACCTGTTCGTGGACGGGGTGTTCGCCAGTGATTACACGGTGACCTTAGAGCCCGACGGCGGGAACAGCTGGCGGCCCGGCGGTGTCGTCCGAATCGATATAGACCGCACCCTCAACAGCGGCGACCACCGGCTGAAGCTCATCGTCAACGGCGACGAGGAGGTGTTCGAGTTCAACACATGAGTATCGCAAGCACTGACCTATTCTCACTCGGCCTGGACGACCACGACCGACTGAACAAGGAGCTGGGCGGCGGTATCCCCCCCGGCAGTATCATCCTCGTCGAGGGTGACTACGGGGCCGGGAAATCCGCTATGAGCCAGCGGTTCACCTACGGCCTCTGTGAAGAGGGTCACGAGGTGACCTACCTCTCGACGGAACTCACTGTCGGGAGCTTCCTCGACCAGATGCACTCGCTGTCGTATGACATGGTGGACCACATCCTCGACGAGGACGTGCTCTTCCTGCACGCCGACATCGGCGAGTCCAACGCCCTCACCGGCGGTGACGACAAGTCCGACCGCAAGGAACTCCTCAAGCGGCTGATGGAGGCCGAGGTGATGTGGGACGCCGACGTCATCGTCATCGACACGTTCGACGCCATCCTCCGGAACGACCCCAAGTTCGAGGCCCTCGTCCGGCAAAACGAGGAGCGACAGGCCGCACTGGAGGTCATCTCCTACTTCCGTGACGTCATCTCACAGGGCAAATGCATCATGCTCACCGTCGACCCGTCGACGCTGGACGAGGAGGCTATCGGTCCGTTCCGGGCCATCGCCGACGTGTTCATCGAACTGGAGATGATCGAGGTCGGCAACGACGTGCGCCGGCAGATCAACGTCCTCCGCTTTGCCGGCATGGGCGAACAGGTCGGTGACACCATCGGGTTCTCGGTCCGCTCGGGAACCGGCATCGTCATCGAATCGCGGAGTGTCGCCTAGAGGTGATATAAGATATGACTGACCACGGACGTGCGAAACCGTCGGACGAGCTTCGACAGATGGCAGCGCGGCGGCCCCATCTCCGGGACCACCTGAAGAAGTTCAAGCAGATCACCGGTGAGTTCCCGATGCTCATCGACGAGGCCGACGACGAGTACGAGACGAACCGGCCGAACGTGCTCTACCCGGTCGGTGGCCCTATATTCTGTCATATCTACGGCGACGTTGGCCAGGACATGAAGTACTACGCCATCGAGCCGGAACTCGACGACGACGAACGGGCCGTCTTCGGGAAGGTCCGGAACCGCCTGCTCCAGCGCAGCGTCAACAAGCCCGCGCCCGAAAACGAGGCCCAGTTCGACGACCGCATCGAGGAACTCCTGCAGGAGACCACGAAGGTCCGGGACGAGGACAGCGACAGCGGCGTCCTCACGCGCCTGTCGAGCCTGACCGACGTGAGCAGCGTCGAGGTCACACAGGAGACCTACGAGAACATCCTCTACCGGCTGAACCGCGACATCGTCGGCCTCGGCCCGCTCGAACCGGTCATGCGCGACCCGGCCAACGAGGACATCCACGTCATCGGCCGCAGCGAGTGCCACGTCGACCACGGGGTCTACGGCATGCTCGAAACCACTGTCGAGTGGGAGAGCGAGGAATCGTTCGACCAGTGGCTCCGCAACATGGGCGAACGGATGGGCGACCCCGTCTCCGACTCCGACCCCATCGTCGACTCGACGCTCCCGGACGGGTCGCGTCTGAACCTCATCTACTCCGACGACGTGAGCCTCAAAGGCCCCTCGCTCACCATCCGTCAGGGCGACGAGGTGCCGCTCTCTATCTTCCAGATTACGAAGTGGATGACGCTGTCGCCGCAGTTGGCCGCGTATCTCTGGCTCTGCCTGGAGAACGAACAGACCGTGTTCGTGGTCGGGGAGACGGCGTCCGGGAAGACGACGACGCTGAACGCCATCACCTCGTTCATCCCCGACGACGCGAAGATCTACACCGCGGAGGACACCGCCGAGGTGCTCCCCCCGCACAACACCTGGCAGCAGCTGCTGACCCGCGAGGGCGAGGACGAGGGGACCAGCATCGACATGTTCGACCTGGTCGCCGCCGCGCTGCGGTCTCGCCCCGACTACATCATCGTCGGGGAGGTCCGTGGCGAGGAGGGGCGGATGGCGTTCCAGGCCGCCCAGACCGGCCACCCGGTGATGTTGACCTTCCACGCGAGCGACATCGTCTCCATGATCCAGCGCTTCACCGGCGAACCCATCAACGTCCCCGAGACGTTCATGGACGTGGCCGACGTGGCGCTGTTCCAGAACCGCGTCAAACAGGGCGACCAGGTCCTGCGCCGCGTGACCAGCGTCCAGGAGATCGAGGGGTACTCCAAGGAGATGGACGGCGTCGTCACCCGGCAGGTGTTCAACTGGGACCCCGTCGAGGACGAGATCATCTTCCAGGGGATGAACAACTCCTTCGTCCTCGAAGAGCAGATTGCGACCCTGCTCGGCTACGAGGACACGCGTGACATCTACGACGACCTCCAGTTCCGCGCGAACCTCATCGAGCGGGCCATCCAGGAGGGGATTCTGGGATATCACGAGGTCAACGACTTCATCTCGGACTTCCAACGCGACGGTGTCGAGGGGATTCCGTTCAACATGGCCAGGCCGGACTAACGATGGCACAGGGCGAAGCCGAGAGCGACATCGACCTGACGATATCTGAGACGATACAGTCCCTCCTCGAGTCCTACCGCCAGATGTCGATCCCGCTGGAGCGGTACCTCCTTTTCATCCTGCTGCCGGCCGCCGCCTTCTTCATCATCTCGACGATCGTCGCCGTCTTGCTTGACCTCCCGCTCGCAATCCGCGCGCCCATCCCGCTGCTCGGGTTCCTTGTGATGGGGTCGGCGGTCTTCTACCCGAAGATCCTGCTGAGCCAGCGCAAGCGCGAGCTCAACAACCGGTTTCACCTGCTCATCACGCACATGACCGTGCTGGCGACGACGAAGATCGACCGGATGGAGGTGTTCCGAACGCTGGCCGAAGAAGACGAGTACGGCGAACTCGCGATGGAGATGCACCGCATCGTCCAGCTGGTCGACACCTGGAACCTGAGCCTCGACGACGCCTGTCGCCGTCGCGCCAAGCAGGTCCCGAGCCGCGCTGTTTCGGACTTCTTCGACCGCCTCGCCTACACGCTCGGGGCCGGACAGGGACTGGACGACTATCTCCTGACCGAACAGGAGCAGATCATCCAGCACTACTCGACGGTGTACAAGAGCTCGCTCGACAGCCTGGAAGTGATGAAAGACCTCTACCTGTCGATGATTCTGTCGATGACGTTCGCGCTGGTGTTCGCTGTCGTCCTGCCGATCCTGACCGGAACGAACCCCACGATGACGGTCAGCGCCGTCATCGTGATGTTCGTGTTCGTCCAGACCGGCTTCTACCTCGCCATCCGTTCGATGGCCCCCTACGACCCGGTGTGGTTCCATCCGGAGGACTACCCGTCGCCGGTCGAGTCCAAACTCGATAAATCGATGGCCGCGGGGGTCGGGCTGTCGATGGTGCTCGTGTTCGTCACGCTGGGCGGGATGCTCGGCGTCTCACCGGTCACGCTGAACGACCTGCTTTTCATGTTTGATTCGGTTCCGATGCCCTTCTATGCCGCCGCGCCCATCACGCCGATGCTCATCCCCGGTCTCGTCTTCCGCCAAGAGGAACAGCGAATCAAGGACCGGGACTCGGAGTTCCCGAACTTCATCCGCGCGCTCGGTGCGACCGAAGGCGCGAAGCAGTCCACGACCGGCGCGGTGCTTCGCACCCTCCGGAAGAAGGACTTCGGCGCGCTCTCTCCGAACATCGACAACCTCTACAAGCGGCTGAACATGCGCATCGAGCCGACGGCCGCCTGGCGCTTTTTCACCGCCGACTGTCGCTCCTATCTCATCCAGACCTTCTCCGAGATGTACCTCATCGGCCGCGAGATGGGTGGGTCGCCCAAGCAACTTGGTGAGCTCATCTCCGAGAACATGAACGAGGTGTTGCAACTGCGCCAGAAGCGCAAGCAAGCGACGACGACGCTCGTCGGCCTCCTGTACGGGATGACCGCCGCCTCGACGTTCGCCTTCTTCATCGGCCTGCAGGTCGTCAACATCCTCGCCGACATGTCGCTCAACCTGTCCACCGGGAGCCGGCTCGACGCCGCCTCGCTCATCAACACCAGCGTCTACAACATCCCGCTCATCGAGTTCCTGCTCATCATCATCATCATGTTCGGCGCGATGCTGTCGGCGCTGATGATACGGACCGTCGACGGGGGCCACAACGCCAACACCTACATGCACTACGTCGTGCTCTCGTGGATTGGCGCGCTCACCGGGACGTTTACCAAGTGGCTGGTGTCGCAGTTTCTCGCCATCTAAATTTTTACTTCGGGGGGTGTCCTCGGCCGCGATGCGGCCTGTGGGCACCCCCGCTCGCAAAAATTTAGTACAAAAACGTCCTCCGAGTCGCGCTCTGTGAGCGCGCTCGGAGTGAAACCGCTCGCTCCGCTCGCGGTACATCGTCAGCACAGCCTTCGGCATACCTGCCTTTCCCCGGGTCGTGGCACGGAGGCCACTCCCGGCCCACAGCAGCGCAATAGCCGTTCCCGGCCCACGGAACTGAACTCTGTGGCTACCCCTCGAACCCGTCCTCCCAGCGGAACACGCCGTCTCGCTGGACGATTTCGCCGTCGACTTCGAGCCGCGAACCCTCGCCCATCGTCGTGATGAGGTCCTCGTGGACGGCGCTGTCGTTGCCGGACTCGCCCTCGGGGAGACAGGCGTCGTACGCGCGCCCGAGCGCGAGGTGGACCGTCCCGCCCATCTTCTCGTCGAAGAGGATGTTGTCGGTGATGCGGTCGACCCCGCGGTTCATCCCGATGCCGAGCTCCCCGAGCTGGCGCGAGCCGCCGTCGGTTCCGATGACCTCGTCGATGACCGCCTCGCCCTGCTCGGCCGACCAGTCGACGACGACGCCGTCCTTGAACGTCAGCTCGACGTTTTTCACCCGGCGGCCCTGTATCGTCATCGGCACGTCGAAGGTGACGACGCCGGCGGTGTCGTAGGGTGCGGTAAAGACCTCGCCGGAGGGGAGGTTGTGCGAGTCGTAGGCCACGCTGGCGGCGGAGTTGACGGCGACCCGGCCGTCGATGAACAGCGTGATGTCCGTGCCGTCGGCGACGAGACGGACCTTCTCGCCGTCGTCGAGAATCTCCTTCAACTGGGCCTGTTCCTCCGCCAGCGCCTCCCAGTCCCGCAGCGTCGCGTCGTATACGAACTCCGCGTAGTCGGCGTAGGCCATGCCGGCCTGCTGTGCCATCGCCCGCGTCGGGTGCTGGGTCGACACCCAGTCGGTCTCCAGCCGGGCCTCCCTGATCTCTTGTCGGGCCGTCGAGTACGCCTGCCGCCGGTCGCTGTCCACGCCGGCCGTCTCGGCGGTGTTTCTCGACCCTTTCAGGAACAGCACGCTGTCGGCCCGCTCGTACAGCGCCAGTTCGTATTCGGGGTTCTCGGCGAAGGACCCGTCGTGACCCTCCAGATAGGCCCGCGTGAGTTCGTCCGAC
This sequence comes from Haloarcula sp. 1CSR25-25, assembly GCF_032027985.1. Taxonomy (NCBI): domain Archaea; kingdom Methanobacteriati; phylum Methanobacteriota; class Halobacteria; order Halobacteriales; family Haloarculaceae; genus Haloarcula; species Haloarcula sp. 1CSR25-25. Next base: position 361,783 of record NZ_JAHYBW010000001.1, on the reverse strand, counting down.
TGGTACGTCGACAGGAGGTTCGCACCGCGTTCGCCAAGCTGTTCGGCCACGGCGACTGCGAGGTCGTGGGCACCGTCCTCGACGGCCAGGACCACGTCGTCGCCCGCCTCGATTCGAGCGCTCCAGTCGACGAGGGTCCGGGCGTGTTCGTGTATGCGGTCGTCCATGTTCCCCCCAGGCGTGGCCGGAACAAAACGGCGATGGTCCCCGGAGTACAACGGATGATGTGATTGTCTTCCGTAGATTTTTTTGATTCCAGAACTGGATTCCCCAGTGCAGTACGGGACAGGATTCGCGGCGACTGCCCTCCCCACGACCGCGACATCGGTTGGCGACGGTAGTATGACTGACGACGGCACGGGTGGTGTCCGTGCTCCGCTTTTCCCGACAGTACGACGAACCGCAACCCCTACCTGTTCGGTCGGCGACCCCCCGGTATGGAACTTGGCGTCATCGGACTCGGACGGATGGGCCGCATCGTCGTCGACCGCGTACTCGAAGCCGGCCACGAGGTCGTCGTCTTCGACATCGACGAGGAGAGCGTCGCCGACGCGGCTGACGCCGGGGCTCGACCGGCAACGTCTATCGGGGACCTCGCGGAGACGCTCGGCTCGGAGAAACGCGTCTGGCTGATGGTCCCGGCCGGGGACCCGGTCGACGCCGCGCTGGACGAACTGGCCCCGACACTCGACGACGACGACATCGTGGTCGACGGCGGCAATTCCTACTTCGAGGACTCAGTTCGCCGGGCCGAGTCGACCGACGCGGCCTACCTCGACTGTGGCACCTCCGGCGGCCCCGCCGGTGCGGAACTGGGCTTCTCGCTGATGGTCGGCGGCCCGCAGTGGGCCTACGACGAACTGGTCCCCGTCTTCGACGCCGTCGCGACCGGTCCCGACGGGCACGACCGGATGGGGCCGGCGGGCTCGGGCCACTACGTCAAGATGGTCCACAACGGCGTCGAGTACGCGCTGATGCAGACCTACGGCGAGGGGTTCGAACTCCTGGCCAACGGCCGGTACGACCTCGACCTCGAATCGGTCGCCAACACGTGGAACAACGGGGCCGTCATCCGCTCGTGGCTGCTGGAGCTCTGTGAGGAGGCGTTCCGCGAGGAGGGCAACGACCTCGGCGACGTGGCCGACCGCGTCGAGGGCGGGTCGACTGGCACCTGGACTGTACAGGAAGCGCTCGAACAGGAGGTCCCGGTCCCGCTCATCTATCAGGCCCTGGCCGAGCGGTTCGGCTCTCGGGCCGATGACGGCCGGTTCTCGCGCCGCCTCGCCAGCCGACTCCGGTACGGCTTCGGCCGCCACGACGTCCCGCGCCGCGAGTAGGGCTGCAGGCGATAGCGGTTCGATTTTCACGCCCTGTTTCGCCTCCGACGCCGGTACCCATGGGCAGGCCCCATCGGTTCCGTTCGGGGCCGAGGGCTGCTCTGTCCAGCGGTGTCGGCGGCGCTCGCGCGCTGAAACAACAGCTAATTAAACCAGTATTCCATAGCCGTGCACATGGTAGAACTCGTTGCATTCGCCGCCGGGGCCACGCTCACCCTGACAGTGGTCGCGCTCCACTACGCGAAAGGGACCGGTTGGGAGGCACCGGAAGACATCTCCCAGGAGGTCCTTGAGCAGCGGGCCGCGACAGTCCCCGAGACGGACTTTCCGGAGCCGTACAACCGCTCTATCGGTGGCGGCGGTGCCACAGCGATTCCGGCCGGTGAGGCCGAAGGCGAACTCGGCGAAGGCGAAGAGGCCGAGGAAGAAGACGACGGCTTCGACCCCGCCGACATCGCCGACGACGAGGTCGAGTACTACGAGATCGAATTCGCCAAGGAAGGCGAGACGATCGAAGTCGCGAACAACGAGACGATTCTCGACGCCGGCGAAGAGGAGGGCTGGGACCTCCCCTACGCCTGCCGCGAGGGCCAGTGTATCTCCTGTGCCGGCCACATAGAGGACGGCCCGTCGACGGACTACATCCGCCACAGCAACAACGGGTCGCTGATGGACGACGATCTGGAGGAAGGGTACTGCCTGACCTGCGTCGCGTACCCGACCAGCGAGTTCACTATCGAAACCGGCGAGTCGCCCTGACACCGCAGTTCACAACCGTTAAGACGGACAGTCCGATAGCACTTCTTGTGGGCGGCTAGTTCAGCGGACAGAACGCCTGGTTCCGGACCAGATGGTCGGGGGTTCAAATCCCTCGCCGCCCGTACAGCGAACGTAGTGAGCGAACCGGCAGCAGGGATTCTGAACCCGGGGAGTCGCAGCGGCCGAGCGAAGCGAGGCCGACCGTCTCCACTCGGTTCAAATCCCTCGCTCCCCGTTTTCACGGCCCCGGGACTACCCGACTGGGATATTCCATGCCGCAACGTCCTTGAGGTTCCGACACAAGGTACGAACACATGCGTGTGCTCGTTGTGGGTGCGACCGGATTCATCGGACAGCGACTGGTTCGTGCCCTGGACGACGCAGGCCACGATGTGGTGGCTTTCTCCCGGAGCGCGAGCGAGGAGTCCTTTCCCGACGGGGTCGAGCCGTTCGAGGGCGACCTCGGCGAGCCGGACTCCCTCGATAGCCTCTGTGACGGTATCGACGTGGCGTACTACCTCATCCACTCGCTCACCTCCGAGAACTTCGCCGAGCTCGACCGGCGCTATGCCCGCCGGTTCGCCGACTTGGCGTCGGCTGCTGGCGTCGACCGGGTCGTCTATCTCAGCGGAATCAGCGGTGACGAGGAGAACCTCTCGCCGCATCTGGCGTCGCGGCGCGAAGTCGAGTCCGTGCTGGCCGAGGGGTCGTTCGACCTGACGGTGCTCCGGGCGGCGGTCATCATCGGGCCGGAGAGCGCGAGCTTCCGGATTGTCGACGACCTGACCGACCGCCTGCCGCTGATGCTCGTCCCCAAGTGGGTCCGAACACCGTGTCAGCCCATCGGCGTCGACGACGCCATCAGGTACCTCGTGGAGCTACTCGGCGTCGACGCAACCCGCGGCGAGACCTACGACATCGGCGGGCCGTCGGTGTGGTCCTACGAGTCGCTGCTGAAACTCACTGCAGCGGAGAAGGGCAAGCGGGTGTTTATCGTCCCCGTGCCAGTGATGACACCGGGGCTGTCCTCACACTGGCTCCGCTTCACGACAGACGTGCAGTATGCCATTGCCCGACCGCTGGCCGAGAGTATGCGGAACCCGGTGACGGTCGACCCGGAGATGGACCTCCAGACGGTCGTCCCGATCGACCAGACGCCGATCGAAGACGCGGTTCGTCGGTCGCTGGCTGAATCGTAAGCAGCGACCGGCCCTGCGGGAGTGTTTTGAGGCTGTGTGAAACAGCCCTACGTATGCCTGAATCGGTCGCTGTCACCGGCGGGAACGGGCGCGTCGGCCAGCACGTCCTTGCCCATCTAGCTTCGAGGGGGTATCGAACGGTCAACCTCTCACGCGGCAAACGCGGCGAGAATCACGCAGACGCGTACGTCGAGACGGACCTGCTCGACACGGGTGAGGTGTACGGCGCACTCGCGAAGGCCGACCCCGACGCCGTCGTCCACCTCGGGATGATTCCCACGCCCGAGCGGACGCCCGGACACCTGACCTACGAGAGCAACGTCATGTCCAGTTACAACGTGCTGGAGGCGGCCGGCGAACTGGGCGTCGACACGGCCGTGCTGGCGTCGAGTTTCAGCGCCATCGGCGGGGGGTTCGAACCCGAACCGATAACCGTCGACTATCTCCCAGTCGACGAGGACCACCGGCTCACGCCGTCGACGCCCTACGGCATGGGCAAGCAGGCGCTGGAGGTCGCCGCCGACGGGTTCGCCCGCCGGAGCGGGGACACGCCGGATACAATCACCTCACTGCGGTTCCCGTGGGTCGTCGACGACGACACGGCCCGGGAGACGTTCGTCGAGGCCGACCGGACACTCGCTGGCCTCCGGGACTCAGACCACTTCCACACCCAGCGCAACACCCTCTGTGGCTACGTCCACGCCACAGACGCCGTCACGCTCGTCGAGGCAGCCGTCGAGGCGTCGTTTGCCGGCCACGAGCGGGTCTGGGTGTCGGCGCCGGACACGAGCGCCGAGACGCCGAGTGCCGAGCTCGCGGCGGAGCTGTACCCTGACGCGGAGTATCGGGGTCCGGAGGCCGACGACGGGAACCCCTACGCGGCCCTGATTGACACGGCCAAGGCCGGGCAGCTGTTCGACTGGGAACCCAGCTGGAGCTGGCGACAACTGGTGTGAGGTGTCGGTGCCGTAGCTTACCCGGTCCGACCCGACAGCGCCTGCTGGAGTATCTGTCCCAGGAACCCGATCGCTGGGATGGCAAACACCGTCGCGTGCACCCAGGCGTCGTAGCTGATGTCGCTCGGCTTGGTCACGAGAAAGAGGCCGTAGAGGACGACCATCACGACGACCCACAGGGCGGTGATGACCAGGAACGGGACGGCGTCCCGGAGTGGTTCGGTGACGGATTCACGCAGTGTGCCGGACATACCTGAACCGTCAGGCGGAAGCGGGAAAAGCGTGTCTGCTACGCCCCGAACTCCGTCACCAGTTCGACGCCGTCGGTTCCGTAGTCGGTCATCGCCACCAGTCGCTCCGGGACCGTATCGAGTCCGACCCGGCGAGTGACGAGCGCGCCGGGGTCAAGCGGTCCGTCGGCGACCAGGCGGAGGAGTTCGTCGTACCGCGACGGCGGCATTCCACGGGACCCAAGCACGTCGATATCCCAGCGGGTTATCCAGTCGGTCGGCAGCGCCACCTCGCCGCGCTCGGCGTCGGTCGTCAGCCCGACCTGCACGTGCGTACCCCGGGGGCGGAGGCTCCGGACGCTGTTCCGGCAGGTCTCGGCCCGGCCCAGGGCGTCGACGGACACCTCCGCGCCGCCGTCGGTTTCGCCCTCGATGACCGCTGGCACGTCCTCGACGGCACTGGCGTCGACGACGGTACGCGCGCCCACATCGCGAGCCATCGACAGCGGTTCCGCCCGGATGTCGACGGCGATGACGCTGGCCCCCAGTGCCGCGGCAATCTGAACAGCCGCCAGTCCGAGGCCGCCACAGCCGTGGACCGCGACGCGGTCCCCGGCGTCGACGTCGGCCCGATGTGCGAGCGCGTGGAAGGCCGTGACGTACCGACAGCCAAGCGCCGCCGCGGCGTCGAACCCGACGCCGTCGGGCAGTCCAACGAGGTTGTAGTCGGCCGCCGGGACGGCGACCCGCTCGGCGAACGCGCCCGGGACCGCCGGTTCGAACCCGAGCGCGTAGCCGTCCGTACAGACGTTTCCGTGGCCGTTCCGGCAGTAGCTACAGGTCCCGTCGCCGAGGTTGAAGGGCACGACGACGCGGTCCCCGGGCGACACCGTCGACACCCGGTCGCCGGTCGCGACGACGCGGCCCGCGGGTTCGTGTCCCAGCACCTGTCCCAGCGGCACGTCGTCGTCGGCCCAGTCGCCGTGGCCCTGCCAGGCGTGCCAGTCGCTCCGGCAGATACCACAGGCCTCGACTTCCACGACGGCTCCGTCCGGGCCCGGCGTCGGGGCGTCCCGGTCCCGAATCGCAAGCGGTTCGCCGTACGCCTCTAGCACTGCCGCGCGCATAGGTCGGCTTCGCACTCCTCGGACAAAATACCGGAGGGCGGCGACCCCGGGCCGGTGACTGGCCAGTTCCCGGGAGCCGATTTTATGTAGCCCTGTAGCCAACCGTCCGGACATGACCCTCCTCCCGGTTTTTGTCGCTCTGTTCGTGTCACCGGCCGCGGCCGCGCTGGTGTACGCCGACGCCAGGCGCCGCGACCTGTCCCATCGGTACTGCACCGCAGCCGCCTCCGCAGTCGGCCTCGCCAGCTTCGGCGGGTTTCTCGCCGCGTCCCTCTTCGGTAGCGGACTCATTTCGACGTACTACCGCCTCCTTGACCGGCCGGTCATCGCTTTCACGCCGCTTGACTTCCTGCTCTCGCTGCTCCTCGCCGGGCTCGCCGTCACCGTACTGGCCGTTCTGGCGTACGGGCTCACCAGCCGGTACGGCCCGTTCGCGCCCTCCTGATCGTTGCGTCGGGCGTCTGACGGCCACCCCTAATTTCAAACCCGGCACGGCCCCACCGAGTGGTATGGACGACACCGACTGGATCGGCGAAACGTTCACCAGCGCGACCGGGTGGGGCCACCTGGAGACGCTGGTCGACATCGGGAACCGGATGGCGGGCAGCGACGGCGAGCGAGCGGCCGCTGAAGCGACCCGGGACGCGCTGGCGGCGTACGCTCGCGACGCCCGGCTCTCGGAGTTCGGGATACAGGGGTGGGAACGGGGCGACAGCGCCGTCCACGCCGACGGGTCGCCGGTCGCGACCCAGGCCCACGAGTGTATCGCCCTGCCGCGGTCGCCGGCCGGCGAAGTGACCGGCGGCCTGGTGGACGTGGGTCACGGACTCCCCGAGGAGTTCGAGGACGCCGACTGCGAGGGCCAGATCGTGCTGGCCCGCTCGGACGTGCCCGACTGGTACGACCGGTACATCCACCGACGGGAGAAGTACTACCACGCCGTCGAGGCCGGTGCCGCGGGGTTCGTCTACCGCAACCACGTCGAGGGGCTGTTGCCCCCGACCGGAAGCGTCGGCACGGCGGCGGCCCCTATCGGCGAGATTCCGGCAATCGGGGTCGCCAGTGAGACGGGCGCGCGATTGGCGCGTCGCTACGCCGGCGACGACGTCACTCTCACCGTCGACTGCGAGACGCCCGACGCGACGAGCCAGAACGTCCACGCCGAACTGGGGCCGGACACCGACGAGCGACTGCTGGTGACCAGTCACGTCGACGCCCACGACATCGCGGAGGGGGCGATGGACAACGGCGCCGGGACGGCGATGGTCGTCGAGGTGGCTCGCGCACTGGCCGGCCGCGAAGACGAACTGGAGACCCGCGTGGAGTTCGTCGCCTTCGGTGCCGAGGAGGTCGGTCTAGTCGGTTCGAACCGGCTGGCAGAGGAAACTGCCACCGACGATGTGACGGCCGTGCTCAACTTCGACGGCGTCGTTCAGGGTCGCACGCTGAACTGTTACACGCACGGTTTCGACGCGCTGGCGGCCGCCGCCGGGGACGTGGCCGACCGCTTTGACCACCCAATCACACTCACGCCGGAGCAGGGCCCCCACAGCGACCACTGGCCGTTCGTTCGGCGGGGCGTTCCCGGCTATCACGTGACCAGCGAAACCGGCGGCGATGGGCGTGGCTGGGGCCACACCCACGCCGATACGCTGGACAAGCTGGAACCCCGGGCCCTCCGCGAGCAGGCCGTCCTGCTGACCGAACTCGCCGTGACGCTTGCAGACGGCTCGGTGCGGCCCGACCACAAAGACCCCGCGGAGATAGCCGATGCCCTCGAAGCACAGGACCTCGCCGAGGGGATGCGGATTACGGGTGACTGGCCCTTCGAGGACTGACGCGAAACCGGCACCGCCGGCTCTACGCTTCACTCCCAGGACCAGTGTCGAACAATTACCAGATTTTTGGCAGTTCCACGCCCTTCGGCGTTCCGGTGTTCTGGTCTCTGACTGTGGTGTATAATGATTTACTCGGTATAGAAGTAACATATTCCGTAGGTTATTTACCAACCGGGAACATGGAAATCGATGGCAGGTCGACTGGTCTACGTACTGTAGTCCGCACGTGAACGCCGACACCGGCGTTCGCTGCCACGCTCCCATGCTATGTCGGTCTCGCGGAGTCCGAGGCCGAACCGACGTGAGTAAACCACACCTGCCGTCGTCAGTCAACACCAACACCAATACCTGACACCGCGGCCGTCCACGTGCCAAGACGGCCGTCGTGTCCACTTCCTGACCGAACTCCTGAGGAACACCGAGCCGTAGTCGGTGCTGTGCAAAACGGAAAACAGCGGCGTCGCCGGCTTACGCCTCGTAGGCCTGTTCCACGTCGGCTTTCGCCGCCGGAATGACCTGCTGTTCAGCGCGGCGCATCGACCGCAGCGCCTCGTCGGTGAACTCGACGTCGAGCGTGGGCAGGGCCCGCGCGAGACCGCCAAGCACCTCACCGGGGTCGATGGTGAGTTCGAAGGCGAAGGCGGTCCGGTCCTCCCGCAGCGGGACGGAGAACTCGAAATGCGTCTGGACGATGTCCGCCGCCGTCTCCCGGTCGTAGGACTCGGTGACGGCCGTCCAGAAGTCGTCGCTGTCGGCGGCGACCAGCGGTTCGAGGTCGTCCCCGAACGAGCGCTGGCGGGCCAACAGGCGGTCCCGAATCCGGTCCCGGCGGTCGCCACGGACGCTGTCCCGGAGCGCGTTCCAGTAGATGTCGTGGGCCAGCACGTCGTCGGCGTAGGCGTCGAACGCCGCGTCAGTGCCGGCGTAGTCGAGCACCGGCTCTAACTGGGCGAGTATCTGCTGCTGGTAGGACTGGAGCTTCGGCCGGACGACGTGGCGCTCCAGCGGGCGACTGTTCTTCAGGAGCTTGCTCGCGACGCGGCCCCCGCTCCCGTTCGACCCGCGTAGCACAGCCCCCACATCGAACGCCGCGTACGTCTCGTCGACGAACTGCGAGAGGTAACGCTCGAACTCCCGTTCGACGGCACGTCGTGTCACACCCGTCTCTGTGGCCTGCAGTGACCTATCCCTTACGCCGATGGCCGCCGGCGACGTAGCATGACCGTTATCATTGTGCACAGCTACGTAGCATGTGTGCCTGGAGACCTGCCAAGCGACGTACACGCGGTGCTGACACAACTCGCCCAAGAGGGGGCAGCGGCGGTCGCCACAGCGGAGTTCGACACAGCTCGACAGACCGTTGGGACAGCTGAGACGGTCAGTCGGAACAAACTCCCGGAGTGTGAGTTACGGGCGCAGTTGCTCCACGGCTGCCGGCAGGTACACACAGCGCTAGATAACGAACATCCCGACGCTGCTGCCGAGTATCTACGGGCGATGGACCGACGGCTTGCGGCCGTCGACGACGAGAAATCTGACTGATTCAGACACCTACAGTACTCGACGGAGCCGACTCCGGCGGATATTGAGCCACATACGGTTCCCGGGGCGTGGGTGGCCGGCTCCCGTGAGAGTTAAGCCACCCACCGATAATATCGTGGTATGTCTCAGCGACTATCGAAGGCCGATGACACGCTTGTCGACGCGGGGGAACGGGAACTCGTCGTCGGCGGTGACCGGCCGCTCCGGATCTCTGCGGGCCACCGGCTGCTACACCACGACGGGAAGTGCTCGCGCCCGCACGGACACAACTACGAGGTCACCGTCCGCGTCACCGGCGAACTCACCGACGAGGGGTGGGTCGTCGACAAGGGCGTGGTCACGGACGTAGTCGACGAGTGGGACCACCGCTTCCTGCTGGAGGCCGGCGACCCGCTTGTCGAGGCCTTCGACGCCAGCGGCGACGCCGACGCGGTAGTCGTCCTCGAGCATCCGCCGACGGCCGAGGTCATGGCCGCGCTACTGGAGCAGCGCCTCGCCGACCGCCTCCCGGCGACGGTGTCGGACGTCGCCGTCACCGTTCGGGAGACCAGCGAACTCTGCATCCGCTGATGCCGGTCGCAGACGACGCGCCCGCGGTCGATATCGAGCGAACCGACACCGACGCGGAGACGGGCGACCTCCCTGTCAACGAACTGTTCCAGTCGCTCCAGGGCGAGGGCCGACTGGCCGGTGTCCCCTCCGTGTTCGTCCGGACCAGCGGCTGTAACCTCCGCTGTTGGTTCTGTGACTCCTATCACACCTCGTGGGAACCGACCCACGACTGGTTCGCCGTCGACGACGTGGTCGCGGCTATCGAAGAATACGACGCCGACCACGTCGTCCTCACCGGCGGCGAACCGCTCATCCACGACGCGAGCGCGGACCTGCTGGAGCGACTGGCCGACCGGGGCTATCACACGACAGTCGAGACCAACGGGACCGTCGTCCCCGACGCACCGATAGACCTCGCCAGCGTCAGCCCGAAACTGGCCTCCAGTACGCCGACGGCCGACCGCGACCCCGACGGCGACGGCGAGTGGGCGGACCGCCACGAACAGCGCCGACTCGACCTGGACGCGCTGGCCGAACTCGTCGAAACCTACGACACGCAACTGAAGTTCGTCGTCACGGGGCGGGCGGACATGGCCGAAATCGAGCGCCACGTCGAGCGGCTCCGCGACGCTGCGTCCGCTCGCGTGCACGACGACGACGTGTTACTGATGCCGGAAGGCCAGACCCGCGACCAACTCGAAGCGACCCGGGCCGAAGTCGCGGACCTCGCGCTGGAGTACGGCTACCGGTACACGCCGCGGCTTCACGTCGACCTCTGGAACGACGCACCGGGCACCTGACCGACCTCTCGAACGACAACAGATGACTGACGACACCCGCGCTGTCGTGCTCGCCTCCGGCGGCATGGACAGCGCCACGGCGGCCTACGAAGCACAGACCCGCGGCTACGACCACCTGTACCTGCTGCACACCAGCTACGGGCAGAACACCGAGGACCGGGAGTACGACTGCGCCAGCGCGCTGGCAGACCACGTCGACGCGGCGGACTTCCTCCACGTCGAGACCGGCCACCTCACCCGTATCGGCGCGTCGTCGCTGACCGACGACTCGATGGACGTGGAAGACGCCGACACCGACAGCGACGAGATTCCGACCTCGTATGTCCCCTTCCGGAACGCCAACCTCCTCTCGATGGCGGTCTCCTACGCCGAGGCCAACGACTGCGGGGCCGTCTTCATCGGCGCACACAGCGAGGACTTCTCGGGGTACCCGGACTGCCGGCCCGCCTTCTTCGACGCCTTCCAGGGCGTCATCGACGCCGGCACGAAGCCCGACACCGACATCGACCTCGTCGCGCCCTTCGTCGAGTGGTCCAAGACCGACATCGCCGACCGCGGCGTCGAACTCGGCGTCCCCTACGAGGACACCTGGAGCTGTTACCGGGACAACGAACCGGCCTGTGGGACGTGTGACGCCTGTGCGTTCCGGCTCGAAGCCTTCCAGCGTATCGGGGAACGCGACCCCATCGAGTACGCGGAGCGGCCGGAGTACGCCGAGTAGTCAGACTGCTGTCGGTCGTCTCCCGACGGGCTACTCGTCGGCTTCGTCCCGGGCCAGCCCTTCGAGGACGTACTCCGCCGCAGTCCGGGTCGTCGCCAGGGGCACGTCGTGGACGTCACAGATGCGCAGGAGCGCGGTGATGTCCGGCTCGTGAGGCTGTGCCGTCAGCGGGTCCCGGAGAAAGACGATGCCGTCCATCCGGCCCTCGACGACTTCCGCACCGATCTGCGTGTCGCCCCCCATCGGCCCGCTCTCTTTACGCTCTACTGTGAGGTCGGTCTCTGCCATGATGCGCTTGCTCGTCGTCCCGGTCCCGACGAGCTCGAACGCCGACAGCGTGGGTTCGTAACTCTGTGTCAGGTCGATCATCTCGGGCTTCTCGTCGTCGTGTGCGATGAGGGCGACGCGGGTCATACCAGGGGCTCTCGGGCCACCGTCTTATGTCATTTGGACAGCGCAACGCCGGCGGGAGTCACCCGTCGACCGCAACCTCCCCGTCGGCGGTGATCGTCACATCGTACCCCTCGACAGCGAACGTCAGCGACTCCGTCGTCCCCCGGGCGACGACCGCACGGAGTGACTCGCTGTCGACGTACGTGTCCAGAGCGTCAATGTCATCCGCAGCTAGGTCTGTCGCTTCGATGACTGCATCGACAATAACGTCACTTGCGGGTTCGGGGCTAACCCAGCCGTCGGACCCCTCCACGGTCCGGTTCCGCAGCATATACACGGTCCCCTCGTTAGAGCTCATACACCACCGTACGCCCCCTTCTAATATAATAACGGACGAGCTATTTCACTGTCTGAAGTAACCCCGGTGACGGACCAGACTCCCGTATCCGGTCACGGTTGTGCCGAGCAACGCAGAACGCAGCCGTTCAGCGGTATCTGGCCCTCGACCGTCCGTGCTCCCGGACCGGCGTTACCACCCCGCTGCTACCGACCGGGCGTCGCTCTCCTCGCGGTTACTCCGGCGGCGAGCCGACAAGCGGCCGCTCAGGGGCCGCCAGCGTGTTCTGTACCAGTGTTCGCGTCCCGCGACGGAGCCGCTCCGAGGCGGCCTGACTGGAGATACCGAGCTCCGCGGCGAGGTCCGAGAGGGACGATTCTCGCGGGACGGTGAAGTACCCGCGGTTGAGCGCGAGCAACAGCACTTCTTGCTGTGGGTCCGTCACCCCGAACTGCGGGGAGGCTTCGGTGTCGTCGGTGATGGTCTGGATGTCGATATTGATGTTACTGGAGACGAGCGCATCACGGAACGACAGCACCGAACTCTTCTCGGGGAACCGGGCCCGAAACACCCAGTCGTCACCGGTCTGTGCGGCACCGAGCAGAAACCCGTCCGCGTTCAACAGCGCCTGTCCGACCGCATCGACTGTCGTATCAGTTGTATGCAGTGTGTACCAGTGACCATCTCCTTCGGCCGCCACGTGGGCGTAGTCGGTGATACTCTCGTCCTGTGCCAGATTCCCTTCGATGGCAGGCCGGTCGACAGGGCCGATCCATGCGACGGCACGGCAGTCGCCGCTCTCGCAGTGCAGTCGCTGTATTCGTATCGCGGCTTTACTCAGCGCCGCAGCTGTTCGCTGCAAGAGGGGGGCGTCGATGTGAAATTCTACTATCATATCTCACTGTCACACAGCAACAATGATAAACCCCGGTCAGACAGTTGTCGTACCTGAAAACGGTGCCTGTATAATTTCCGGGTACTGAAGGTTGACGGCGGGATGGACCGGGGTATAGTTGCTTCAAGCACCAATGGAAACCACTCGGGAAATCCACTTAAATTCCCAGCATGGTCTACCATGTCCCGAACTGTGGGACACCTCTCGGATTGTGGTTGCGTTTCAGAGGTTCTCGCCCTGATACGACCCTTCGTATGTCCCCTCGTGGGCGGCGTCGGCGAGAACGAGCTGTGCGACCCGCGCGCCCTGTTCGAGTTCGATGGGGTGGTGGACCTCCAGTAGTCCCTCGCCCCGCCCCTCGTAGCCGGCGTCCCAGACGGCCGTATCGAGCATGCAGGAGTTGCGGAGCAACGACGACCGGGGGAGGAGAAAGCCGATGTGCCGCTCCGGGATGACGACCCGGTCGGCGTACTCGACGATGTACCCGCCACGGTCGAGCTGATAGACACCGTCGCTGGGTTCGACCTCCCGCCGGTCGCCGACGGTCTTGTCGCCGCGCCCGATGCGTCCCGGCTCGACCTGCTCGTAGACGGCCCCGAGCGTGAGGTCGACGCCGTTCGGTTGCACCTGTGAGTCCCTCAGGTCACCGAGAGCATCGGCGACGAACTGCCCACTTTTGAACATAGGGGAGTCTGTGGGAGTGTCGTGCAAAGGCCTGCCGGTCTGGCCAGTCGCGCTGGCCACACAGTTGACTCGCTTCTGAGTGACGGACGGCACGGCTTTTTATATGAAAAATACGACGGAATACGCGGGATTTATACCCGCGCGCCATCCATTGACGCACGTTATGGGACAGACGCTTACGGAAAAAATTCTCGACGACCATCTCGTCGAAGGGGAGCTGACACCCGGAGAGGAGATCGGGATCGAGATCGACCAGGTGCTGACACAGGACACGACCGGGACGCTCGTCTGGCTGCAGTTCGAGGCACTGGGCCTCGAAGAAGTCCAGACGGAGCTGGCCGCCCAGTACTGTGACCACCAGACCTACCAGTTCGACTTCAAGAACACGGACGACCACCGCTTCCTCCGCTCGGCCGCAGGCACGTTCGGGGCTCACTTCTCACGCCCCGGCAACGGTATCTGTCACAACGTCCACAAGGAGAACTTCGCCGCACCCGGCAAGACGATGCTCGGCTCGGACTCGCACACGCCGACCCCCGGCGGCCTCGGCGAACTCGCCATCGGTTCCGGCGGGCTCGACGTCGCCGTCGCGATGGGTGGCGGTGCCTACTACATCGAGATGCCGGAAGTCGTCAACGTCCGCCTCGAGGGCGAGCTACCCGAATGGGCCACCGCCAAGGACGTCATCTTGGAGCTGCTCCGCCGGCTTTCGGTCAAGGGCGGCGTCGGCAAGGTGCTCGAATACACCGGCCCCGGCGTCGAGACGCTGACCGTCCCCGAGCGGACCACCATCACCAACATGGGGACCGAGCTCGGCGCGACCTCCTCGATCTTCCCGACGGACGACCAGACGAAGGACTACCTCGAGCGCCTCGACCGCGAGGACGTCTTCGAGGAGATCGGCCCCGACGAGGACGCCGAGTACGCCGACGAGATCGTCGTCGACCTCTCGGAGCTGGAACCGCTCATCGCCGAGCCGTCGATGCCTGACAACGTCGTCCCCGTCAGCGAAGTCGAAGGTCAGGACGTCGAGCAGGTCATCATCGGCTCCTGTACCAACGGCGCATACGAGGACATCCTCCCGAGCGCGAAGATGCTCGAGGGCCGCAACATCGACAAGAAGACGGAGATGATCGTCGCCCCCGGCTCCAAGCAGGCCTCCGAGATGCTGGCCCGCGAGGGCTGGACCGCGGAGATGATGGCCGCCGGTGTCAACTTCTCCGAGGCGACGTGTGGTGCCTGTATCGGCATCGGCCACGTCCCCGCCTCCGATTCCGTCTCCCTGCGGACCTTCAACCGCAACTTCGAGGGTCGCTCCGGTATCGAGGACGACAACGTCTATCTGTGCTCGCCGGAAGTCGCCACCGCGGCGGCCATCAAAGGCGAGATCGTCGACCCGCGCAACCTCGCCGACGAACTCGGCGACCTCGAAGCGCCGGGTCTGGAGATGCCCGACCAGTACATCGGCAACTCCGAATCGGACCTCATCGCGCCCGACCAGGCCGTCGACGACGAACTCATCAAGGGTCCGAACATCGGCGACGTGCCGCTGAAAGACCCCCTCGAGACGGAAGTCGGTGGTGAGGCCCTCCTGAAGATGGAGGACAACATCACGACGGACCACATCATCCCGGCCACGCAGGACATCCTGATGTACCGGTCGAACGTCCCGAAGCTCTCCGAGTTCACGCTCTCGCGCGTCGACGACACGTTCGCGGAGCGCGCGCTCGAAGCCGGCGGCGGCGTCCTCGTCGCCGGCGAGAACTACGGCCAGGGCTCCTCCCGTGAACACGCGGCCCTGTGCCCGATGTACCTGGGTATCGAGACCGTCCTCGCACAGAGCTTCGCCCGCATCCACAAGGCGAACCTGTTCAACTTCGGTATCGTCCCGCTCACCATCGACGAGGAGACCTACGAGAAAATCGAGGAAGGCGACGACATCGAGGTCGTCGACGACGCGGCCGAAGCCGTCCGCTCCGGTCAGGAAGAGTTCACCATCCGCGTGAACGACGACTGGGAGGCGACCGGCCGGCTCGACGCCTCCGAGCGCGAACGCGAGATCCTCGCCGCCGGTGGCAAGCTCTCGCACACCAAACAGCAGCACGACGACGGCGGCGCTGCACCTGCAGACGACTAGAGCGAGGTTCAACAACCCGAGACCCTCGGTTTTTTTGCGAACTGGGACGCGACCCGTGAGCCGCGAACGTTTGTCGAACCCTCAGTTAGTGTTCACGCGTGACCGACACTGCAAGCGGGTACGTTGGCGCCCGTGGACATCGCGACTCCGCACAACGGCGGCCTGCTCGCGTTCGCTGCCGGAGTCCGCCTGTTTTTCGTGGCTGTCTCGTACCTCGTGTACGGACGGCGAGCGTCGTCACTGGCGTGTGGCATAGGAACGGCCCGTAACTGGAAGCGACGACGGAAAGATTCGGAAAGAGGGGTGGGGGTGGGGGTGGTGGCACCCGAAACGGGTGCGAATATAGGTAGACTCGTCGGGCTAAAGAACCTTCCGGCGTTCTGTCCCTGTCTCGGCCGTATCGATGCATGAATTATCAGTTCCTATCGACAAACAGTCAGAAACCGGGGTATCTTCGGTCGGCGATAACACATATGTAGGTCCGCACCGAAGCACGCACGTGACAACGGTCGCTCCCGACGGACCGGGGACGCCGGACACACCATCGGTCCGGCGCGCCGTCCGCGCGGACCTCATCGAGGTCCACCGCATCGAGCAGGCGTCGTTTCCACAGCCGTGGCCGTTTTCGGCGCTGGAGAGCTATCTCGACGAAGCGGGGTTTCTCGTCGCTGAGACCGGCAACGACGACGCTGACCCGCCTGCCGTCGCGGGCTATGTCATCGCGGATACGGTCCCGAACCACGGCACGCCGCTTGGCCACGTCAAGGACCTCGCGGTTCGGCCGGCGTACCGACGACAGGGCGTCGCGAGCGCGCTGCTGGGGCGCGCGATGGAGGTCATCGGCGAGACGGGTGCCGGTTCGGTCAAACTGGAGGTCCGAGCCGACAACGGCGGAGCACGACAGCTCTACCGCCGCTTCGGGTTCGAACACCGGAAGACCATTCCGAACTACTACAGCAACGGCGAGGACGCGCTTGTGATGGTCCGCCTGCTGTGAGTGGGTGTTCCATGTCTGGCGCTGTCGGCGTGTTGTGGTCGTCTTGCCGTGATTCCTCGCCGGATGACTGTTCTAGCTGTCGGGAGATGACCCGCTCGACGTGACCACTTCTCTTCGACCCCGACTGCATATACGGCTCCGCATCCACGGTTCGCACACCGATGGGATACGCCTGTCCAGTGTGTGACGACCCGCAAGCCGACGACGTGCATCTGGCGAACCACCTCGCGTTCACAGCGATGACCGGCGGCGACGACCACGAGGCGTGGCTCGACGAGCGCGTCCCCGACTGGGGCCAGCTCGGAGAGACCGAACTGTCGACCGAGGTCGTCGAGTACGCCGAGGAGACGGAGTTTCCACAGGTGTTCGAGGACACCGTCGACCGCAGCGGCGACGGACACAGCCACGACCACGGCCATGGTGACCTCCCTCAGGGCGCGGACCGCCACCGGGGGTCGGACGCGCTGAGCGACCACGATAGCGAGGTGCTGGCCGAGGCCCGGGACCTGACGCGGGAGATGCTGCGCGACGGCGACGACGAAACCGACGGTGACGCCGCCGATAGCGACACGCCGGATTCCGATGCTGGCGACGACGCCGGCGAGTCCGGAGACGAAACCGAGTAGTCCCGTCGGCGGCAAGGAGACGTATGGACACTGAGGGGCAGTTCGCGCCGGCATCGGCAGCTGAGGCCCGCGAGCGCTACGAGACGTTCGGGCCGACGGCCCAGGTCGTCGTCAAGGAAGTCGCGAAGGCGATGGGTCTCGACGCGGAGGCCTACGAGGAGCGGGTCACCAGCGAGGTGGTCGAAACCGCCCGCGACGTCCTGTTCGCGGAGTCGCTCGCGGTACAGGTCGGTTCGATGGCGGAGTTCGAGTCCTGGCGGGCCGATACGGACTGCGAGGTGACGCTGGTCGGCGCGGAGACCGTCGACAACGTCGTCTGGCACGCCGCGCCCTTCGCAGAGCAGGCCGTCGCGGCGACGTTCCAGGACAAACGCCGGGCCGCCGTCGGCACGCTCCGCCGCCAGGCCTTCGGTCGTATTTACGCCGAGGTCGTCTGATGCGTCCGGTCACACGGAACACCCTGCTCGGTATCATCGCCGTCGTCGTCCTGTTGCTGGCACTGGGGGCGCTTCCGGGCCTCCTCAAGAGCGGCGACCCCTACTACGCCGTCGCCACCCCGACCGACGGGGCATACAGCGTCGACAACGGCACGGCGATCAACTGGAGCACGCAGTCCGAGCGGCGCTTCCCGTACACGAGCGCGGCGCTGGCCGACGCGTCCCCGTCGACAGCCGGCCAGTCAGAGCCGTACTGGCGCGGCCCGGTCGGTCTCAAAGGGGCGTTCACCCACTCGCCGTTCGACGAGCGCGACGCCTTGCGACAGCAGTACGACGGCGCGGTGGTCGACGAGGGCGTCGTCGTCAGGCACAACGGCACGTTTTACCACGTCGCGGTCCGACAGGACGTATGACCCGCGAACCGGCCCACGAGTGGCCCGTCGTCGAGAGCGAACGCGAGTACGAGACCGGCTGGTACACCGGCGGCTACGACCGGGTTCGCCAGCCCGACGGCTCCGAGAAAGACTACTACTGGGCGGACCTGCCCGCGGCGGCCGTGGTGGTTGCGACGACCGGCGACGAACTCGTCATGGTCGACCAGTACCGCCCGACCATCCGCAAGCAGTGTCTCGAACTCCCGGCCGGTATCGTCGAGGACGACGAATCCTACACGACCGCCGGCGCGCGCGAACTCCGCGAGGAGACGGGCTTCGAGGCCGCTGGCGTCTCACTGATAGAGGAGTTCTGGTGTTCGACCGGTGTGCTCCGACACCGCCGCGGCATCGTCTTCGCCGAGGGGCTCGAACCGGTCGACCGGGAGCTCGACGACAACGAGTTCCTCTCGGTGACGACCGTCCCAATCGACGAGGCGCTGCAGGTCGCCCGGCGCGAACCGGCCAACGACGCGACCATCGAAGGTATCCTGCTGGCACAGGCCGACGGGCTGCTGTAGTCGGTGAAGGTTTAGGTATCGGCCGCTAGCGGCTGGATATGGACGGCGAAATCGACGCCGACGAGCTACGGTCGAAACTCGAAGACGGGGCGGTCCGGGTGGTCGACATCCGCTCGCCTGGCGCGTTCGAACGGGGCCACATCCCCGGGAGCGAGAACGTCCCGTTCCCGTCGCTGGTCGACGAAGTCGAACGGTTCGAGGGCGACGACGAGGTGGTGACGGTCTGCCCGCACGGGAAATCCAGCGTTCAGGCCGCCCGGCTCATCACTTCCTACGAGGGGTTCGACGGCGACGCTGTGAGCCTCGCACCCGGCCTCGACGGCTGGGACGGGCCGCTGGAGCGCGGTGGCGCCGACGGAGAGACGCCGACAAGTGATACTGCCGCTGCTGACGGAGACACCGACGAAGGCCCTGCCGCACCGTTTTAGCTCTCCGGACGTCGAAATGGTGGCTCAGGGTTAGCTATCGTCACAAGGGGCTCAGCGGGGGTAACATTTCGTCATTGCCACCAGTAGCCGGTATACCTTCACCGCTGAAAAATTCGTCTATTATCGAGTCGTGATTGAGAGTGGCGCGAGAAGCAACGGCACTCCGGCTCGAGTTATATCAGAAACCGACCACCAAAATGAGTTAGATGGGGCCACTCGATGAATCTGAAAGCAGGTATGTCGGTTAGGTTACCAGCCAAGCCGGGACCGATGGCATGAGAGACCGGCCATTGCGGTCAGCAGAGACACTCGTGACGTACTTGACTCCCGTCAACCAGATTTCGATGCATCTCCGTAGCGAGTTCGTGCATCGCCTCTGCTTGCGCCTCGGTAGCAATTCCGAGTCGGTAGTACGTTTTCGTCCGGTTTTGATTCCACAGTTCGGCTAGTCGCTCCCCAAATGCATCATCGTAGAGTCCGACCTCTGCACCTCGCTGGTAGAGTCTCCGATGACTGCTGATTACCTCGGAAGCCTCCATTGCGCCGTCGTGGATCAGTCGGAACTGGATTGTCCGCTCGATCGCCACGAATGATGACTCAATGACGACCGTATAGTAGCCGTCGGCAAGGAGACGAGACGCAGCTGCCAGAAGTCGACACGCCCGACGTAACTGTACGAGTTCGGCCTCCTCGACATCGAGCCCCTCTTCGACGTTCCGGGGCGCTTGCTCGAAGCTACGCTCGGAAGCCTCGAGTGCGTTGACGACGGAGTTATTCTCCATTCGCGTACACCTCCCTACGAATATCGGAGAGTTGCTCAGACCGGACAAGTATGAGTCCCTCGTCGAACTGCTGCCGTAGCCTATCGCCGATCCGTTTCGCGCTTTCGGTTGATTCAACGAGGACTTCGAAGTTGTAGCGGTCACCGACAAACTTCGTTTGTTGGAGTGTGCTCACAATCGACTGGACAGTTCGGCGAGCCGTTGTCTTGTCATCCTGAACGAAGACGAGAATGTCGATGTCACTCGCGCGATCTGCCGTGCCTCGTGCGACGCTGCCAAAGAGAAGCACACCAACTAACTCATCAACTTCTGCCTGAACCCTGTCGACAAAGGCTCTGATGGGCTTGTGAAATTCAGACTGGGGGATAGATAAGACTGGATCAGGTTTTGTGAGCCGGTCACGATGGATACTCACGTACTGCTTACGGCCTTCTTGCCGCGTCTGGACAGTACCGAGTTGTTTGAGCAGTTTGACGGCCTTTGAGACGGTCGCCTGATTTCCGTCGACCATCTCAGCCAACTGCCCGATGGTGAATTCGTCATACGGCTCCTCAATCAACCGCGACAGCACGTCTTGCATCGCCTGATACCGAAAGACGCGCTCATCGGGAAACGGATACTCCAGAGCGAGTGTTGTCGAATCCTTCCTATTGGGCATACTATTCCTATTAGGAATAATTCTTCATAAACCCTCCTTCCTGGGACTCAGGCAGAAACGTTATAGACTGACATGAATCGCGTGCAAGATACAGAGGCTCTATTGGCCAGCAGATTCAGTTCGACTCTTGCCCGAGATATACGCAACGAGTCCGAGTATCCCAAAGAACCCGTAGACGAACCCACGGATATGTGGTACCGAGAGATTCCGCTTTCTACTGTCCTGATACATGTAGTATCCCACCATTGGCCAGAACATCAGTAGATAGAGCCCTATACGGATGAGAGCACCATTGTACGCGGTGAGAATATCCATATCGAGGATTCGTGGCATGTGAGAAAATGTCTCTTGGTGCAAGACACGCGCTCTGCATCTCGCATGAGCACAACCGATCTACCCGAGTCATGTCAGTAACGTCGTGACCGATACAAAGGATATATCTGGTGGAGTAGTGGATATTCTCATTATATCATTTCAGAAACCCTTCCTTTGTACGTAATTGGCTACCAGTCTATATTTAAGAAATGTGATAAAATACCTTCGGAAGGTACTACCGCGAGTCAGCGCAGACCGCCGGCAGTAGGTCAGTTCCCGCTCGTGCGTTTACCGGTTTATCTGGCGGTTATATGCCCCCTTGTCAGCGTTGGTTAATTCTCCATCGCCGTTGAAATCAAGCGCGTCAACTTGTGCCCCTGCGAGGGTCAAGTTCCCCTTTCTGTAGGCTTTGATGATGTCCGAAAGTGAAGTGCTATCATCTGCCGTCACCGCGCCGTCACCGTTGACGTCCTCGTAGAGGCCATCTTCGTCGGGATCAGTCGGGAGGTACTCCTCGCCATCGACGACGAGCGGGTTGGCAAAGACGACGACTGGCACAGTCTGTGTGTCCGTGGAAATCCCATCAGCGTCGTCAGTCACTGTCAGTGTTACGTCGTACTCACCTTCGTCGACATAACTGTGAGTCGTCGTCTCGCCGGTGCCCATCGTCCCATCACCGAAGTCCCACTCGTAGGAGACGATCGTCTCGTCTCCGTCGGGGTCGCTCGATCCGCTTGCGTCGAATGCAATCTCCTCTTCGACTTCGGGATCCCCTGGATCGTAGCTAAACGATGCCGTCGGCGGCTGGTTGGCCGGGGATTCTTGACAAATTTCCGTTTCGAAGTCGGCCTCATTCTCATTGTACACGAATGAGTTTCGGAACGACGTCGACTCGCCCGGAGCAAGTGTCCCAAGGTCCCATTCGAATGCTAATCCGACGTCGCCAGTGCCGGAATCTGGCCAGAGGTTATCGTTATTGTATTCACCGATGCGGAAGCGATCCAAAGTCTGACTCCACTGAGCCAAGTCGTGATTGGCACTTATAGATTCGCCGGTGAACCCGGCAAAGAGACCGATCCCCGTGTCTTCTTGGAAGATGAACTCACAATTCGTCTGCTGGTCCAGGAAGTACTCACCGACCTCTCCACCGGCACTCCCAATGTCATAATCGACGTATTGAGAAATTTGAAGATTAGAGATAGTAACTCCACTACCATCCGGGTTTGTGACATCATACTCAACTCGTAGGGTCGCTTCCGTCGGGTCTAACGTAACTTTCCTCACAACTTCTAATGTCACGCTTTCAGCTGTGGTCGTCTCGAGAGGTATTTCGACCGTCGCCTCGGCAGTGGTTCCGGGACTTACAGATGAGGGAAACGTACTAACGACTGACCCATCCTGTTCTGCGTTCGACATCGGCCCAGTACCGTCCTGAAAGCCGTATGTCTCTCGGTACATCGTGCCCTGCTCCTGGAAGATCCAGTTGCTTCCGCCCACACCGATACCAGACACGAGTTCACCGACATTAACCTCGAGCGTTCCATTGGATATGTTAACGTCGAAGTCTCCGTCGGGATCCGGCGATATTGGTTTTCCTGACTGTCCCCTCACGTTTTTTATTGCTGAAGAAAGACTGCTCAGTCCAACACCAGCTAATACGGTCGCTTTCAATACTCTCCGCCGACTGAGGCTACTCAGCGGCCGTCGTTCATCCTGCTCTGTCTCCGGTTCCGTTGTTCGGTGGTCGTCGAGATCTGGACGCCGTTCACGGCTGAGTTCGATTTCTCTGGGTTTTTTTTTTCCATAGATGGGGTTTCCTTCCGCTTGTACGACAGGACGTTCGCCCATGTGAAGTGGTACCATTTTCACGTTGCGATGGTGTGACGAGCAACTGAGTGACTCACGACCACCCAGCCGGGGAGCGTGCTGAATACGCGCGTTGGGCCTTGTTTAGACGCTCCTGAATTGGTAGGTTAGTGGCTCTGTTGGGTGAACAGAATCTGCCCGTGAGAGTCTCTCGCTCCAATTCTGTTATTCAGATAAAGACCGCAGAGGGCGATCTACACCGCGTCTAAACAAGGCTCGCGCGTTGTATTCAGCACAGGGTTCAGATCAGCTCACAGATTTGGGATTTCTGAATGTTCAGCTGACCGTCGGAAAGAACTACTGTTTCCACACCAGCTCACCAGTCTATTACTAGAAAATATGTCTCAGCGGGGGTAACATTTCGTCATCGCCACCATCGTACGGTCAATTGTCGTCGCTGAAAAGTTCGTCTATCGTCGAGTGTCGGTTGAGACTGGTTCAGAGAAGCACGACCAGGACCTCGTTGACCCCTCGTCACAATCGGAGACAGGAGCGAACCACTTCACACTCTCCGTTTCAAATCCGGGAACGCGCTCTGTATCCACCAGCGCCTGTTCGAACGCCGCTGAGTCTATCACTACCGAGAAGACCGATACAGTGGGCAGACCGGCACGCAGAACCAGATGCAGAGCTGGCTGCGTAGTCCACTATCACCTACAGGTGGTCCGTGTTCGCTACATCGGCGGGAAGAGCGGTTCTCCACTAGTCATAGATGCTCACTGGATGACGGCATTCGGACCTCGGTGTGGTCCATCGAGGAGACAGGTATAGGAGTCTGACCGCGTGCCTACGTCCGCACCCGCAGAGTTCGTCGAGTCGAATTCGTACCGATGGTTGCTCTCAACCATCGGATTCAACCAGATTTGCCAGGTGCCGGTCGCCGAATAGAATGACGAGGAACGCACCCAAGAGATTGAATACGAGGTCGAGAACGGTATCTTTCCTGCTGTAAAATACGAGGACTGGGTCCACCCCGAGGCGGTTGGCCGTGGCGTGAATGAGGTACTCGATAAGTTCCCAGAGTACTCCCAGAGTGATGACGGATTCGAGTGTCAGCGGTAGTGGGTCTTTCCCGTATCGTTTGGCTGCTACGAAGGTCGCTCCACCGACAATGCTCGCCGACATGGTATGCGTAACATGGTCCCACCATCGGATGTCGTCATACGGGCCGAGCATTCCTATCGCATGCAGTAACATGGCAGCCGCCACGTACAAGCGCTGCCAAGGCCTGAACTCGATGGCGGACGCCCGTTCGACGGCATCTGGGATGTAGGTCCCGAGATATGCAAACACCGCGTTCACCACGGCTCCGGGATTCCGCTGACGAAAGCCGACAACAAACACAGCGACGATTGCACACCTGAGGCTGCCTGACATATCCAAATCTGACCACACTGGTTGGTTACCCACCTCCGAAACTGAATGACCCATCAAGTTAAATATACTTCATGCACGTGTCGGAATCGGTTCTGAATCAACGGGCCGTCGTTTTTCAGCGGAGGTACTGGCAGGGAGGTACGCTAACAGGTGCTCTGGGAGCGGCCGGCGGAGTATCACGTAGCTTACCGAAACAGCAGTGCTCCGACGACAATCCAGATGAATTGTCCGGCTACGACGAACAGGAGCGGGCCAGCAACCGAGAGCGAACGGTGAAACACGGTGTCGGAATATGCATAGCTAGATTGTTATGTACTACTATATAGTGTAATCCTGATATTTCTGGGCACCCATCGCGCCCGACAAACCGTCCGCGACTGGGGACAGAAGACCGATCTACAGGAGTCAGCGGTAAATCACCGAACCGGATTGCCGTCGATACGGTGATTCGGATCATCGACTGATCACTCCGGCTGCCCGCCGCTGAAAACGCATCTACCATGGTTCTCTATGCCGGCTGTCTTCTACCATAACGACCGCTATAGGCCTCTCTCGAAGCGCTCCTGCAAAGACACGATGTCGACATTGCCGCCTTCCTCGTGGACGGCACAAAACCTCCGAACTGTCCCTCAGTGAGCAGGGCTCTGATTTCAGACGGAACGGCACGGAAATCAGACTGCTGTCGAACGTATATTCAGCGAAATAAAACGTCGAAACCCTTCGGGTTCGAACTACTGCGTCGGACCGAAGTCGGCTGCAATTGGGTACAGAGCTTCGCTCGCTGGCACGATAGTTCAGACTACGCGACCGTCCGCTGGGCTATGGGAAGCTACACGTGGAGAGTGGGACGGGAGTAATTCCTGTGCCGGAGCTCACCTGTCTCAGCGGGAACAGAGACCGGATGGGCCCGAGTCTGTGGACCGAGCATGGGCTCCCGTGCGAGCGATGGGGCTCGCGATTCGGATGGACGAAATATCAGTTACATATGTATTATTTTGCGTTGGTAAATATCGTCATCCTCGTTCCCCAATAGGCCGTCCACGGTTGGGGACAACGGCGGATTTACGTCCGGACGGTGGCGGACCTCCGAACCACCTCCCGCTGGACGAGTGTGTGATTCGTGTCGCCGACGGTCCTGGAACGAACCAGTCCTCCAAGTTTGCCGTTCTGCCAGGTACACAACTGCCTCGACCGGAACCGCTCCCCGAGAGCGCCACGAGACCCACGGCATCGAGGATGGTGAATGTCTCGCCGACGGTGCAGACCGATTCAAACCAGCCCTACGACGGCAGGGCCTCGATTTCAGACACGGACTCAATGGAAATCATTCCACAAGCTAACATGTTTTTGAAAGACACAACTTCCGAATCTCTTGCGTTTCGAACTGGTCCAGCCACATCGAACCAGAAACTGCGGAGACGTAGGCACAGCCCTTGGTGGTATGGCACAATGTACTAACGGAAAATTCCCATATCCGAAATACAGAATATCACATATAGATACGTAACGATACCCTGTGGCCTCTCCCCGTTGAGCTGTTTACTGCAATCATTCTCTACGTGTTGGAGTAACCAAAATCCACACGGAAAAGAACGTAGTGGTATATATATTTTCACCGATAGTATTATTATTACTCCGTTAATCAAGGTTATATAATGATGGGAACTCCATCACGGCGTAGATTCATCAGAGGCGCAGGTGCCGCAACTGCTATCGCACTCGCCGGGTGCAGCGGTGACGGTGGTGACGGAGACGGTAGCAGCGGTGATGGTGGTGACGGCAGTGACGGCGGAACGGCAGGCGACGGTGGCGGAGGTGGAAGCGATACCTCGATCGAGTTCTGGCACATCTTCGGGGGAGAGCTCGGCGACACTCTCGAACAGTTCGCACAGGAGTTCTCCCAACAGACAGAGGGCGTGACCGTCGAAGCGATAAACAAAGGCGGCTACCGACAGAACCTGAACCAGTCGTTGCAGGCGTCGCGAGCCGGCGACCCGCCGGGCGTTGCACAGATATTCGAGATCGGAACGAGGCTCTGTCTCGACAGCGGGGCCTTCACGCCCGTCGGGGAGATACTCCCGGAGGACAAGATCAACCTCGACGATTTCCTCCCGTCAGTGCTCAATTACTACCGCATCGGCGGGAGCCTCAACTCGATGCCATTCAACTCCTCGAACACTATCATGCTGTACAACAAGACAGCGTTCGAGGACGCAGGCCTCGACCCGGAAGACCCGCCACGGAGCCTGTCGGGCGTTCGCGACGCGGCGAGTACCATCGTGGACCAGACAGACATGGAGCAGGGCATCACGTGGCCGAACCACTCCTGGATGCAGATAGAGCAGCAGTTCGCAAAGCAGGACCAGGTGCTTGTCAACAACGAGAACGGTCGCTCGGGCCGTCCGTCCGAGACGAACTACAACAGCGAAGCCGGCCGGAACGTGTACGAGTGGTGGAAGGGTATGGCGGACGCCGGCCTGTATCTCAACCCCGGTATCGAGGCCTGGGGCGAGGCACGGCAGGCGTTCCTCACGCAGAAGGTGCCGATGCTCTGGGACTCCACGTCGAACATTGTCTCGATGAAAGACGGCGCGGACGAGAACGGGTTCGAACTGGGAACCGCGTATCTGCCAACGCCCGGCGGGGCGAACACCGGTGTCGTCATCGGCGGCGGGTCGCTCTGGGTCCCCGACGCGCTCTCGGACACGAAAAAACAGGCGGCCGGTGAGTTCCTCGCCTGGATGACCCAGTCCGAACAGCAGGTCCGCTGGCACAAGAACAGCGGCTACTTCCCCGTGCGACAGAGCGCCATCGATCAGCTCACGAGCGAGGGGTGGTTCGAGAACAATCCCAACTTCCGAACGGCGTTCGACCAGTTACAGGACACCGAGGACACGCCCGCGACCCGCGGCGCTGTGATGGGCGTGTGGCCCAAGGCCCGTACCATCAATTCCGAAACGTCTGTGAGCATTCTCAACGGCGACCTCAGCGTCGAAGAGGGGTTAACCAAGATGGACGAAGACGTCCAGGCGGCACTGGAGGGCTACTCGGGCAACTACAGCGGGGACAGTTAATCGGTCACAGAACAGTATTCTACGATGGCAGAACAAGTCAAACCGTACGATTCCAGGCTCCAGGCCGGAGCGTTG
Organism: Haloarcula sp. 1CSR25-25; assembly: GCF_032027985.1. Lineage (NCBI taxonomy): Archaea > Methanobacteriati > Methanobacteriota > Halobacteria > Halobacteriales > Haloarculaceae > Haloarcula > Haloarcula sp. 1CSR25-25. The sequence continues at coordinate 334,689 of NZ_JAHYBW010000001.1, read as the reverse complement.
CTACTCCCGACCTTTGCCGTGCTGATTGCGTTCCTGTACTATCCGTCTATCGAGACCTTCCGACTGAGCCTGTTTGAAACCCTATTTCTCGGCCAGCAGACAGAGTGGATCGGGCTACAGAACTTCGTCGACCTCGCGACGTCGGCGACGTACCAGAACAGCTTCACAATCACGCTGCTGTTCGCCGCGATTGTCGTCGCCGGAACGATCACGCTCTCGTTGCTCATCGGGTACATGCTGTTTGAGGTATCGACTGGATCGTCGACGTATCTCGTCGCGGCGATCTGGCCCTACGCGTTGCCGCCCGCGGTGGCCGCAATCCTCCTGAACTTCCTCATGCACCCGAACCTCGGTATCTTCACGCACTACCTGGAACTGCTGACGCCGTGGACGCTCGACTGGTTCAACAACGGGACCCAGGCGTTCATCGTCATCTCCATCGTCGCAATCTGGAAGCAGTTGGGGTACAACATCATCTTCATCGTCGCCGCGCTCAACAACATCCCGAAGACGCTGACCGAGAGTGCGAGACTCGACGGCGTCGGCCGACTCAAGATGCTGTTCAGGGTGTACGTCCCTCTCATTTCACCGACGATGGTGTTTCTCGTCGTGATGAATACGATCTATTCGTTCTTCGCGACGTTCCCCCTGGTGGACCTGATGACGAGCGGCGGCCCCAGCGAGGCGACGAACCTGCTGATATTCAAGCTGTATCGCGACGCCTTCGAGTTCAGTAGCCTCGGATACGCGTCGGCGCAATCAGTCGTCCTCTTCCTCCTCGTCGCGATTCTGATGTACGTCCAGATCAGGATCTCAGAGGACTACGCGCAGTACGGAGCGTGATATCGATGGCAACAGAAACAGAACCGGCGATGCAGGCGGACGCACTGACTCTCAGACAGCGGCTCCCCTCGAACCTGTTTATGCACCTCGGTATCCTGTTTTCCATCTTCGCGATGTCGTCACCGCTGATTCTCGCGCTCATCATGAGCACGCAGACGACTTCGGAGGTGTATCAGGTGACGAATCTGGGTATCGGGAGTCAGGGACTAGCCAACTACGACATCGTCCTCACGGACTACAATTTCGCGACGTACCTGTGGAACTCGTTCGTGATGAGTATGATAATCGTCGTCGGGAAGGTCGGCCTCTCGTTGCTGGCCGCGCTGGCGCTGGTGTACTACGAGCTCCCCTTCGAGCGAGGCGTGTTCATGTTCATCCTCCTGACCCTGCTGCTTCCGGTTCCTGTTCGCATCGTTCCCCTGTTCCAGCTCATGGCCGACCTGGGCTGGACGAACACGATGCTTGCACTGACTGGACCGTACATCGCTAGTGCGACAGCCGTCTTCCTGTTCCGCCAGCATTTCATGTCGATACCGTCGTCGCTGGTCGAGACAGCGAAACTCGACGGCGTCGGCCCGTTGAAGTTCCTCTTCGGCGTACTGATACCCATGTCGAAAGGGATGATCGCTGGCGTCTGCGTCATCACGTACATCTACTCGTGGAACCAGTTCCTCTGGCCGCTGGTCGCCGTGACGGACAAGAGCAGTCAGGTCGTGCAGGTCGGTATCAGGTACATCCAGGGCTCCGCCCAGGCGGGATTGACCCAGTGGGGACTCATCATGGCCGGTGCGGTGATCGCGCTCTTGCCTCCACTGGTGGTGCTAATCGCCTTGCATCGCCCGCTACTCCGAACGTTCGCGATCCAACAGAAGTGAGAGCCATGTCAGAGATACAACTCCAACAACTGGTGAAACAGTACGACGACGTGACCGCAGTACAGGGGATGGACCTCGAGGTCCGGGACGGCGAGTTTCTCGTCCTCGTGGGTCCGTCCGGGTGTGGGAAGTCGACGACACTCAGGATGATTGCGGGGCTCGAGGACATCACCGACGGGACGTTGCGGATCGGCGACTCCGTCGTGAACAACGTCCCGCCGAAGGACCGGAGCATCGCGATGGTGTTCCAGAACTACGCGCTGTACCCGCATATGACTGCGGCCAAGAACATGAAGTTCGGGATGAAGTCCGTGAGTGACTTCTCCACCGCGGAGATCGACGACCGGGTGCAGGAAGCCGCAGAGACCCTAGACATCACCGACCTGCTGGACCGCAAACCCAAGGAACTCTCGGGTGGGGAGCGACAACGCGTCGCGATCGGTCGAGCGCTGGTCCGCGAACCCGAGGTGTTCCTGCTCGACGAGCCGCTGTCGAACCTCGACGCGAAGCTCCGGGTCCAGATGCGTGCGGAACTGCTGAAGCTCCACAGGGAACTCGCGACCACGACCATCTACGTCACGCACGACCAGACCGAGGCGATGACGCTCGGCGACCGCGTGGCGGTCATGGACGACGGGGAACTCCAGCAGGTCGCGCCGCCACAGGAACTGTACGACTATCCGACCAACAGATTCGTCGCCGGGTTCATCGGCGAGCCGTCGATGAACGTGTTCCCGGTGACTGTCCGCCACCAGAACGGCCGGTTCGTCGCCGACCACAGCGGTTTCAGCGTCACCCTTCCCACCGGGGACGGCCTGGACGGACTCGAGGGGTCTGAGGTCGATTTCGGCGTCCGGCCGGAGGATATCACGCTGGCCCAGAACCTGCCGGACTCGACCGAGACGTTCCAGGCGGAGGTGACTGTCAGAGAACCGCTGGGTGAACTGCTCCTGTTGCACTGCCGAGTCGGCGACGACGAACTGCAGGTGAAAGTCGAACCACGGAGCCAGATACAGCCCGGCGACACGATCGAACTCGGCTTCAACGAGGCGCGGCTCCACCTGTTCGAGGCAGTCTCCGGCGACGCGCTGTATCACTCGACGCCACAGGAGGCACCGTCGGAAGCCGTCGCCACGGAGTAGCCGTGTCAGACCCCGACGAGAAGTAGCCGTATGAACGACGCACCCACGCGAAGGCAGGTACTCGCGGCCGGTGGGGCCGGCCTGACGGCGGTCGTGACAGGGTGTACAACGGAGACCCAATCTATGACAGAGACAACAGCCGACAGCGACGTACGAGTCATCGGGCACAGGGGCTGTGCCGACCAGTATCCCGAGAACACGGTGCTGGCGATGGAACAGGCCGCGCCACACGTCGATATGGTCGAGATAGACGTCCAGCGGTGCGCCTCGGGTGAACTGGTCGTCTTTCACGACGACGAACTGGACCGGCTTACAGACGGGAGCGGGGCGGTCGCCCGAACAGACTGGGACGCGCTGAAAGACCTGACCGTGCTCGATTCCGACCAGACGATTCCACTACTCTCGGACATTCTCGATGTAGTCCCGGCCGCCACCGGTGTGAACATCGAGCTCAAACACGAGGGGATGGCATCGGACGTCCTCGACGCCACTGACGGGGTCGAGAACGAACTGCTGTACTCCTCGTTTTCGGTTCCTGCACTCCGCGAACTGCGGTCGGAAGACGACACCATCGACCTCGCACTCGTTATCGGGGATGCGTCCGGAACTCCGATACAGACGGCCAACTCGCTGGACTGTGTCGCGATAAACCCGAATTACGAACTCGTGCTCTCGACGGAGTTCCGTCGAACTGCCCACGACAGCGGGTTCGAGGTCAACGCGTGGACGGTCGACGATGCCGACACTGCCGGCCGACTCATCGACGTCGGCGTCGACGGACTGTTCGTCGACCGATGGGACATCGTTTGAGCCGCGGTGTCACAGGAGGTACGTCGTCGCAGCTACACCGGTGAACCCGATACCGGCGAGATACACGGAGCGTCTGGCGACGGGTGCGAACAGAGACCTGTTGATGCTGGCAGCGAGGGCAATCTTGACAAAGACGCTCGACACCGTCCCGAGAAAGACCCCCTGTGCGGCGACGGAAGCCGGAATCTGTCCCGTCGATGCCAGTGTCACCGCCGTCGTCGTGGTCGTTCCGCTCGATACCATCCCGCTGAGGAAGCTCGTCAGCAGGAAGCCCGGCGCTCCGAGCCACGCCTGCGCCGCAGCCGACGTCACCAGCACGGCCAGAAACAGGAGTCCGAACTTGAGCGCAGTCGAACTGCGAAACGGGGATTCGAAGTCGACATCGAACTCCCGGTCCCAGCTCCTGTCGTACAGAGAGAGCCCCAGCCCACCGACAGCGATACACCCCAGGGGTAGTGCGACGCTGAGCGTGGCGGAGGGGACGAACGCGATGACGATGACAGCGTTCCGGACGGCCATTGCGGCGTCGGCCAGCAGTATCGTTCCGACGGCGACGCCGGAGATACCGGGATTTGACTCCGCTCGCCCGGCGATCTCGCCGATAACCGCCGTGGAGTTCACCAGCCCGCCGAGAAACCCGGTGAGCATGACGCCCTGTCCGCCGTAGCGCTGCATCAGCGCGTAGTTGACGAACCCGATACCGCTGACCGCGATGACGAGCGTCCAGACCAGCGGTGGGTCGATGGCGTTCCACGGCCCGTAGGTGCCACTGGGAAGGAGCGGATAGACGACGAACGCGATAATGGCGAACTCGGCGGCGCTACGCACCTCTTCACGGGAGAGCTGGTTGGCGAACCCGTGCAGTTCGCGGCGGAGGACCAGCAGCGAGGAAGACGTGATAGAAATGACGACGCTGAGTAACGGGTGCCCACTCGCCACGAGAATGCCGACCGCATACGCCATGAGCAACGACGTCGAAGTCGTCAGCGAGAGGCCCGCATCCGCCCGCGACTCCGACGCTGTGGCAACCAGACCACGGACACCGAGCAGAACGCCCTGTACCAGTACGAGCACGCCACCGATGGCGACGAGCACGGGCTCTCCGACTGTCGTGGCGGCCGCGCCGACCAGACTCGTCAGCGTGAACGTTCGAATGCCGGCCGACTTGTTCGACCACTCCCGCTCGAGTCCGAGAAACATCCCTAGGGCTGCGGCGACAAACAGGTTCAGTATCTGCGGGTCGAATGTGAGTTGCATCGGTTTATAACTGGTTCCGGTGCGGGCTGGGAAACAGCGTCGGATAGATATGTAGGGTATATAGTTCTATATTGATACTGGACTCTTTTGAACACCTCCCAGATTAAATTTGTGGCCGAGGATAGTTGTCAGTCCGATATCCCGTGTGACACCTGCAAGCGGGTCCCGGCGTCCGTTTCGTTGAATCGAACTCAAAGACTGGTGGTGCCGACCCGCTGAGACGATTCGACGTACCGCTGTTTCGACCCCGGAGTCTCGGTAATTTAATAATGATGGATGCGTAGACCTGTTCTAATAACGAATGTACATCTGTTAATCCTACGGATAAACCCCGTCACCCGTCACAGATGTTTCGTAGAATCGAACTCAATACGGGTGACTGTGTAACATACTCATACTCAGGCCCACGCTCCCGGTCACTTCCCCGACATCAGTTTGACTCTACCGAACTATTATGTGCAACGGCTAACAGTATCCAGGTATGACTGACAATGACCACACGGTCGACACGACACAACAGTCGCTCACTATCCTAGATATCGTCTCCAGCCGTGGTGGTGCAAGGCTCCGCGACATCGTCGAAGAAGTTGACGTCGCCAAGAGCACAGCGCACAAACACCTGACAACGCTGCGTGAAAACGGATTCCTGGTCAAGCGCGGGGAGCGCTACCACGTTGGTCTGAAGTTCCTGAACTACGGGGAGCGGGCTCGGAGCCGCTGGCCCGGGTATCCACACATCGAGGAGGCTGTCGGGGCACTGACCGAACGGACCGAGGAGGAGTGTGACTTCGTGGCACCGGATCGAGGGCGGATTATCACGATCGCGGAGTCGTACCACAAATGGGCGAAATACGGGGACTCCACAGCCGAGGGCCCCTCGAAGGAGTACAGGGCCCGGATGGGGTCGTACTACCACATGCACGCGACAGCGTCCGGACTGGCGGTGTTGTCCACGTACCCGGAGCCGCGTGTAGAGGAGATCATCGACCGCTGGGGGCTCCCGAGTCGGACTGAACACACGATCACGACACGAGCGGAACTGTCTGCTGAACTCGAAGCGATCAGAGACCGTGACTACGCGGTCGACAACGAAGGGTACACCAAGGGCATGCGTAGCGTCGGGAAAGCGGTTCACGGACCAGACGGCGGCGTCATCGGAGCGCTCAGCGTCTCCGGTCCGACCTACCGCGTCGACGGAATGGTGCTGGAACAGGAGATCCCGAACGCGCTCAGAGACGTCATCGCCGACCTCGAAGAGAGCCTCCGAGCGACGAACTGAGTCCTTCCGGTCTACACCCAGTGGCTCTCGAGTTCGAGGCGAACCTGTTTAGAGACACCAGTGGTGCCGGACAACCACGGCTGCCCGTTCTCTGGTGGGCAGTCCGCCTTGTCGGAACGACGATTAGAGCAGTCAGTTCACGGAGACGTCGCCGCTCGTACTGCCCGACTGCCCGCTTATCCGGAATGATTTCCCCTCTGGGTAATCGTCGCCAGTGGTATCCGGAACAGGACAATCTTTTTACCAGATGCCAACGACTGGCAGGCTGTATGCGAGCAGCTGTGTTAGAGGAGTACGAGGAGCCACTTGCAATCAAAGACGTGGAACGCCCGGAGCCGGATGCTGACGGGGTCATCGCGAAAGTCGACGCCTGCGGGGTCTGTCGCAGCGACTGGCACGGCTGGGTCGGTAACTGGGACTGGTTCGATTACAAGCCACCGCTGGGGCACATTCTCGGACACGAGCCCTCCGGGACAGTCATCGATGTCGGCGAGGATGTCGATAGTGTGGAGGAGGGTGACGCGGTCGCCATCCCGTTCAACTTCGCCTGCGGCCACTGTCACGAGTGCCGCGTCGGCTACGAGAACCTGTGTGAGAACCACCTGGGTCTCGGATTCCAGCCCGGCGCCCCGGGGGCCTTCGCGGAGGAGGTCCCCATCCCCAACGCCGACATCAACGCCGTGAAACTCCCCGACAGCGTGGACCCAGTCGAGGTGGCGGGGATGGGCTGTCGGTTCATGACGTCCTACCGCGGCATGGCTCACCAGGCCGACGTGAGCAGGGGAGAATATGTCGTCATCCAGGGACTCGGCGGTATCGGGCTCTCCGCGGTCCACATCGCCGATGCACTGGGGGGAAACGTCATCGGCGTCGACCTGATGGACGAGAAACTCGAGATGGCAGCGGACCTGGGCGCTATCGATACCGTCAACGCGGCCGAAGTCGACGACCCGGTTCAGGAGGTACGGGATATCACGGACGGGGGTGCACACGTCTCGTTAGACGCACTGGGTATCGAGGAGACCTGCCAGAACGCCATCGAATCGCTCAGAACTCGCGGCCGCCATATCCAGATCGGGCTGACGACGAAAGAACAGCACGGGTACAACTCCCTCCCCACGGACACAATCGTCATGAACGAGATTCAAGTGCAAGGCTCCAGTGGCCTCCCACCCTCGAAGTACGGCGAGATGTTCCGACTTGTCGAGAACGGGAAACTGGACCCCGGGGCTGTGATCACCGACAAGATCGGGCTGGAGGAGGTCAGCGACGAACTGGCCGCCATGACCGACTACCAGACGATCGGTATTCCGGTGGTCAACGAGTTCGCCTGAGAGATGTCCGGAACCAACAAGCGCGACGCCATCCGGGAACGGCACCTGCAGGCCCACTCCGACGCACTCGATGGCCTCGTGATCGACCCGTGGATCGACGGTCAGTCGGTATCGTACGAGGAGACCACTCCGACACGCGACCCGGTCATCGGTGAGCAAATCACAACGGTGTCTGTCTGTGACGACGCAGCCGTCGACAGCGCTGTCGCGGCCGCCTGGGATGCCTACGATGGAGCGTGGGGCGACACGACGCCGACGGACCGCTCACAGCGCCTGCTCGAGTGGGTCGGGGTGCTGGAGAACCATCTCAGCGAACTGGCTCTGCTTGAATGTCTGGACACCGGCAAGCCACTTGCGGAGGCCCGCGGTGAGGTCGAAGGGGCCCTCAGTACCCTCGAGTATTACGCGTCGGTCGCCCGGACCCAACACGGGAGCCAGATTCCGGCACAGAAGGACCTGCACATGTACACTCGGGCGGAACCATACGGGGTTGTCGGGCAGATCACGCCCTGGAACTTCCCGGCCTGGGCGGCCGCCTGGAAGCTCGGACCGGCTCTGGCCGCCGGGAACTGTAGCGTCCTGAAACCGTCCGTACACACACCTCTGACGACGGTTCGAATGGCACAGCTATCAGCCGAAATCTTCCCTGCCGGTGTCGTCAATGTTGTCACCGGGAGCGGAGCGACCACGGGCTCCGCACTGACAGAACACGACGACGTCCGGAAGCTCTCGTTCACGGGAAGCGGCGCTGTCGGAACGGAAGTCATGCGAGTCGCCGCAAAGCGGATCGCCCCGGTCACGCTCGAACTGGGCGGGAAGTCCCCGCTCGTCGTGTTCCCGGACGCGGATCTGGAGACGGCCGTCGACGCCGCCGCGGCCGGTGTCTACTACAGCACCGGTGAGATCTGTGACGCGCTCTCGCGCGCTATCGTCCACGAGGACGTCCACGACGAGTTCGTCGCTCAACTGGTCGACCGGGCACAGTCGTACACGCTCGGTGACCCCCTCGACGACGACACGACACTGGGGCCGCTGACCAACGGCGACCAGTTCGAGACTGTGTCGAACTACATCGAAATCGGTCAGGACGAGGGCGCGACGCTCGAAACTGGCGGCGGCCCGCCGAGTGACCCGGCACTCGCCGACGGCCACTACCTGGAACCGGCCGTGTTCACCGACGTGGAAAACGAGATGCGTATCGCACAGGAGGAGATCTTCGGCCCGGTCCAGACCGTCCAATCGTTCCAGACCTACGAGGACGCGATCGCAATCGCGAACGACACCGAGTTCGGCCTGGCCGGCGGTATCGTGACCGAGTCGACAAGTCTCGCCCACAGAGCCGCCGCGGACATCGATGCAGGAATCATCTACGTCAATGCGTACGGCCCCATACGCCCCGAGGGCCCGTATGGCGGATTCAAGCAGTCGGGTATCGGGCACGACCTTGGGGAGGCAGCAATAGACCACTACCAGCAAACGAAGACCGTGTATGTCAACTTGGACGAGCCGGAACTCTGACACGCCGGCCCTCGACACCAGTAGGCCACCGGATGTAGCCGTCCTCATCACATCCGCTGCTGGCTGCATTTAGCGCCTGGTCTTTCGAGGAAGTCGGACTGATGCCGTCACTGTTTCCGAGAGTTCGTCTAAACCTCGAAATACAGGGTCAGAGGCCCGGTTATAAAACCCAATACACCGATTTCAGATAGAGATAGGGGTGTATATAGTGACAACAGACACGATTCACACACCGACCTGTCTGGAATGGGCCGGCCGCCTGCCCATCACCTCTCAGATGAGGCTGGCGGGCCCAATCCGCCAGTACGTGAGATAACTGTGCGCTGGGCAATAGCTGTAATAGCAGGCTGTGACACGGCGTTCGAATCTCCCGAACGTGCTGTCTCACCGTACCGTGGTAACATACACCGTAGCCAATTTCTTAACAGGTGTACTGTTGTTATTCTCACAGCGGATTGTGTTCGGCTAACACGAACGGTCCGCGGCGGCAGCAGAGGGATATCGGTTTATACCCACCTCCTGTCCCGGTGACAGGGCTACTCTCATCGGGAGCCGTGAATCTGGTTCGGACAGACCGAACGGAGAGACGGATGCGGTCAGACACTGTGTCGTAGCGCTTGACGAGCTACGACGCCGGGCGAGCACTCCACGGTCCGGCCTGTCGGAACACCGGTGAGAAATTCGAACCACGGAGCGCTGTGGCTGTTGCTGTTTGCGAGGGGCGGTGAGACGGAAATCCGATGACCCCGTACAACGAAGCCGATACGAACTTACGTCCCGCTTGAGTATGTGCTGATATGTTCGACAGCCGGACACAAATCGGACTCGGAACGTACTCGCTCACTGGAACGGATGGCACAGATATCGTCCAGGCAGCCATCGAACACGGCTACCGACACATCGACACTGCACGGCTCTACGGTAACGAGGCGGACGTCGGCACAGCCATCGCAAACGCGGATGTCGACCGCGACGACCTGCTCGTCGCGACGAAGGTCGCCCATTTCGAGGAACCCGAAAAGACCACCGAGTACGTCGAGAGAGCGGTCGAGGAGAGCTTCGAACGACTCGGACTGGACCGCATCGACCTCCTGTATCACCACTGGCCGCGCAGCCAGGCCGACATCGAAACTGTCTTACCAGTCCTCGAAGACCGCGTTGCGAACGGGCGGGTGGACAATCTCGGGGTCAGCAACTACACAGTTGCCGACCTCGAACTCGCGAGGGACCTCCTCGACGTCCCGATCGACGCGTTGCAGGTGGAGATGCACCCACTGCTCCCACAGCACGAGCTCCGTGAATTTCTCTCAGACAGTGACACACAGGTGGTCGCGTACTCACCGCTGGCACAGACCGAAGTGTTCGACGTAGACGCTATCTCGGCGGTGGCCGAGAAACACGGCGTCTCCGAAGCGGTCGTGAGCCTCGCCTGGCTCCGCTCGAAAGACGGCGTGGCCGCTATCCCGAGAACGAGTTCGGTCGACCACCTTCGAGACAACTTCCGGGCACGCTCGGTCGACCTCGACACAGAGGATATCGCACGCATCGACGCCATCGACCGGACCCACCGCTGTGAGGACCCAGGCTGGATGACCTGGTAGCTCCGCTTTGGAGCGGGTACGGTTCCTCTCCCGGACGCGTTCTCACCCGAATCTATTTATCATCACGCGTTCCCTGAAGGTGTATGGGCGTTGGATACACGACTATCATGTACGACGCGACCGACCTCGACCGGGCCCTCCGTGACATCGCAGCCTGTCGATACGACGGCGCAGAGATCGGGCTCGAGAAGGTGCGAGCCACAGGGTTCGACACCGTCGGACAACTGCTGGAACAGAACGGTCTCGACCTCTACTGCGTGATGAGCGAGTGGCTCGAAACGGAAGCTGCCGTCGACAGAGTCGTCGCGGACGTACCAGGCGTCGCCGACCTCGGTGCCGAGTATCTCGGTCTCCTGCCACCGCAACGTGGCCGAGTGGACGACGGAACGGTCAAGCAGTGGTTCAGACGGCTCACAGAGGCCGCGACCGACGCTGGCGTGACGCCACTGGTCCACCACCACGGCGCGACACACGTCGAGAGCGCGGCGGAAACCCGTGAGCTGTTGGACGCCGTCGACGGCCTCGAACTGCTCTGGGACACCGCTCACTACTATCCTTACGGTGAGCACTTCCCCGACGGTGACGTGACCGACGGTATCGAACGGTTCGGCGACGACATCGCGTACGTCCATCTCAAGGACGTGGCCCCGCCGACGGGCTTTGCCGAGGTCCGAGACAGCCTCACCGAGGGGGACTTCCACCTCGACCACGTCATCAACTACTTCCGGTCGTTCACCGACCTGGGGGAGGGAATCCTCGATTTCGCGGCGGTCAACGATGCGCTCGAGGACATCGGGTACGACGGCCACTACACCATCGAGATCGAGAACCAGACCGAAAAAGCGCTGGTCCACGCGATGGAGAACTACGAGCACTGGCGACAGATAACCGCCGAGTGAGCGACGGTACGGGGGCACCGCTCCACGGGTACCGTATTCGAGCCTCGCGTCAACTGCACTCGTTCCGCACCGACTACGATGCCCGTTCCGCCGGAACGAACGTACGATGACTGCGGAGTCCATCGAGGGAGCAAGTGGGGCGACCTTACCGACTGTCCGCGGTAGGACCGAGACACCGCTCGCGGACGAACCCACCCGAAGGTATAAAAACTGCGACGCGGAAGTGACAGTAATGCGATTCGGAATCATCGGCTGCGGCCTCGTCGCACAGGTCATGCACATCCCCTACCTCGCCGAGCTACAGGAGGCCGAGCTCCACGCGTTCGTCGACCCCGCAGAAGACAGAGCGGAGACTCTCGCGGACCGATACAACGTCCCGCACGTATACGCCGGGCACGAGAAACTCCTCGCGGACGTCGGTGACCAACTCGACGCCGTCGTCGTGCTCACACCGTCACACGCACACGCAGACGTCGCCGTCGACACGCTCGGTGCAAACGTCAATACGCTGGTCGAAAAGCCGCTCGCGGCGACGCTCGAAGACGCAAACCGGCTGGTCGAGGCGGCCGAAGAGAGCGAAGCAACGGCGATGGTCGCCTACATGAAACGCTACGACCCGTCCTACGAACGGGCCCAGGAAGTCGTCGGCGAGCTAGACCAGATAGACCTCGTCACCGCCTACGACGTCGACCCCGACCACTTCCGGATCATCGAGGAGGTGTACGACCTGGTTCCGGGGTCGCCGCCCGAATCGGTCATCGAGGAGAGCAGCGCAAAGCGGCGGGCTGATATCGAGCAGGCCATCGGGACGGACGACGAGACGCTCGTCGAGGCCTACGACTTCCAGCTCGAACACGTCTGTCACGACGTGAACGCACTCCGGGGGCTGTTCGGCGACGTGGAACGCATCGACCACGTCAACGTGCTGGCCGACGGCCGCTACGCGACGGCTCACATGACCTACGAGGACGGTGTCGCGTGTCTCCTGGAGAGCGGCGACAGCGACCGGAAGTGGTTCGAAGAGTCAATTCGCGTCGATTCTCCGGACGGGATGGTCTCCGTCGATTTCTCGAACCCGTTCATCAGGAACACGCCGACTGAACTCCGTATCAGACAGGGAACCGAAGAACTGACCGACACGGTGGAGACGCCGTCGTACGAAGAACCGTTCAAGCGGGAACTACAGCAGTTCATGCGATGCACAGCGGGAGAGACACCAGTCCGGACGACCTTCGCTGAAGCGCGCGAGGACCTGCGCGTTATCATCGACCTGTTCCGGACCTATCGCGGGGAGACGCCGCGGACCGGTGAGTGACGCAGTCGCAATCGTTTTCAGCCGCGGGTCGGGGCTTACCATTCGTCCCGTGTGGGTGCGAGCGAAGTGTTAATGACGTCTGCGAACTGTAGCAGTCGGTGTTGCAATGCAAGCCGTAGCACTCTATCCGGCGGGACCGGACCTGCGCGTCATCGAGAAACCAAAACCAGAACCGGCCGAGGACGAAGTGCTCGTTCGGACGCTCCACGTCGGTGTCGACGGCTCCGACAGGCGAATCGTCGCCGGCGAAATCGGTGGCGACTGTCCCGATGGGGACGACCACCTGGTCATCGGACACGAAGTCGTCGGCGTCGTCGAGGAACCCAACGGCAGTCGGTTCGAACCCGGTGACGTCGTCACCGCACTGGTCCGAAGGCCGAAAGACCCGGCATCGCGCTTCGCCGAGAAGGCGACACTCGATATGGCGCCGCCTGGGACCGTCCACGAGTGCGGTATCACGGGTGCACACGGGTACATGGCCGAGTACTTGACTGCAGAACCGACGTATCTCGTTTCTGTACCGGAGAGCCGGAGAGACTACGGCTTCTTGGCCGAACCAGCCAGCATAGTCGAGAAAGCGCTGGAACAGGCGTTCACTGCTCGGTCCGGATTCGACTGGCGGCCGGAGAGTGCGTTCGTCCTCGGCAACGGGAACCTCGGCTTGCTGGCGCTTGCCCGCCTCTCGACGGGCCAGGAGTTCGACCGGACGTACTGTCTGGGCCGGCGCGACCGACCCGACCCCACGATAGCGTTCATCGAATCTGTCGGCGCCACGTACGTCGACTCACGCGAGACCGAGTTGAGTGCGTTCCCAGACGTCCACTGCCCTGCGGATTTCATCTTCGAGACCACCGGCTACCCCCGTCATGCCGTCGAGGCTGTGAGCGCGCTCGGCCCCAACGGCATCGCGACACTCCAAGGGATACCAGGCGAGAGCGCGTTCGAAATCGACGGCGGCGAGTTCCACTCGGATATCGTCGTGAACAACAAGGGTATCCTCGGCGTGGTCAACTCCCGGAAACCCCACTTTCAGGCCGCAGTCGAATGGCTGCGTGACACCCCCGAATCACTTCTCGAGGAACTCGTCAGCGGTGTCTACGCTGTCGAGGAAGTCGAGGCGGCGCTGGACGACTCCGATGACACGATAAAAACGGTCGTGTCCTTCGAACGGTGACGGGACGGTCCAGCAAGGCTTGCGGTGTACAGTGTGCACCCATTCCCGCACCGGCGGTCTGCGTATCGGAACTGCCGCGTTGGTAGCACCCGTTCCAGAGGTCACCGGCAATTCACCGTCTCCAGCGCGGTGTCGTGTCGAGTCATCAACTGTGTCCTGACCGGACATCCTCAGAGAGTATCGACCTGCGGGGTAGTACCGGACTGTTCGGGAGCGGACGGGAGAACTGGGTGCGGCGAAGCGGTCGTGACTACGGCTGTGACTCGGTCGAGGAGGAGGCGCGCGTCGCAGCAACCATCTCCTTGGGGTCACCGATCCGTTCCCCGGTTTCGCTGTCGAAGCCGTGGACGAGTTCGTCTTCCAGCGTCAGCCACACGGTATCGCCCCGAGTTGCATCGATAGTGCTCGGTGCGACGACGGTCAGACTCACGTCTTCGGCCTCCAGTTCGACGATTTGCTCGTCACCTTGTGGTTCGGTCACTTTCACCACGGCCTCGATGGCGTTGGCAGTATCCTCCGTGTGGATGGTGAAGTACTGCGGTCGGACCCCGAGTGTCATCTGCTCGGTCCCGGTGTATCGACTCGCAGCGGTGTCGTCGAGCGACACGTCGAAGGCTTCCGGGGCGTCGACGGCTTGAATCCGTCCCTCCGAGTGGGTGACTTCGATGAAGTTCATCGACGGGGACCCGATGAAGCCGGCAACGAACCGGTTTACCGGCTGGTGGTACACCTCGTCGGGGGTCCCGATCTGCTGGATGCTGCCCTTGTCCATCACGACGAGTTTGTCACCGAGCGACATCGCTTCCTCCTGATCGTGAGTGACGTACAGTGTGGTGATATCCATCTCGCGCTGGAGGACCTTGATCCGACTTCGCATGCTGATTTTGAGCTTCGCGTCGAGGTTCGCCAGCGGCTCGTCCATCAGGAACACCGCCGGACGGCGGATGATTGCCCGACCCAGGGCGACACGCTGTTGTTGCCCGCCGCTCAGATTGGCGATGTCCCGGTCGAGCAGTTCCGGAATCTCCAGCGTCTCCGCGACCTCGTCGATCCGGTCTTGCCGTTCGGTCTTGTCGACGCCGGCGACTTTCAGCGGGTAGCCGATGTTTTCCCGCACGGTCATGTGCGGGTACAGCGCGAAGTTCTGGAACACCATCGCGATGTTCCGGTTTTTCGGGTGCACGTCGGTCACGTCGTGGTCGTCGAGCGTTATCGTTCCCGACGTCGGTTCCGTGAGCCCGGCCAGACACCTGAGCGTGGTCGTCTTTCCGCACCCGCTCGGGCCCAGCAGAATCGTGAATTCCCCGTCGTTGACCTCGAGGTCGATGTCCTCGATGGCTATCGTTTCGCCATACGCCTTCTTGACTGAGTCGTATTCGACAGTTACCATTGCTTGGAAACCTCCGTTGTCGTAGTGAATCGATTCGGTGCCGACTGTCCGGCACGAACGACCGACAGTGGACGGCAGTCGGCGTTCATTTGCCGACCGCCCCCATGCTGAACCCGCGGACGAGTTGCTGGCGCGCCATGAACGCGAACACCAGGACTGGCACGAGGGCGATTGTCGCCGCGACACTCATGTTGATCCACTGCACCGAGAACTTCGTCACGAACGAAGCGAGCCCCACAGGCACGGTGATCGCCTGCGAGCTCTGTGCGAGGATCACCGCGAACAGCAGTTCGTTCCACGTGATAATCGTCGTGAAGATCGCTGAGGCGATGAGCCCTGGTTTCACGAGCGGTAGCACGATCTTGAAGAACGCACCCAGGTGGGTGTGGCCGTCGATCATCGCGGACTCGATGAGGCTCTCCGGGACCTCCTCGAAGAACCCCTTCATCATCCACACGGCGAACGGGATGTTGAACATCGTGTAGACGAGGATGAGCCCGCGGAGCGTGTTCACCAGTCCGAATCCACGGAAGATGACGAACAGGGGGATGATCGTGACGATCGGCGGCATGAACCGCGTCGACAGGATGTAGAACGGCAGGTGGAAATCCAGGTTGTAGGGGTACTCGAACGTGACGAACGCGTAGGCGGCCATCGCCCCGATCGTCGTCGCGACGATTGTCGTGACGACAGTGATGATGACGCTGTTCGTGATGAACGTCACGAACTCCGGCCGCTCTGCGAACAGTCGCGCGAAGTTCCCAAACTGCGCGTCGACCGGTATCCACTGCGGCGGGAACGACAACAGGGTCTCCCTGGTCTTCAGGGTCGCCGTCACCAGCCAGTAGACCGGGAACAGCGTCCAGACGAGGAAGACGGCGAGAGCGCTGTAGACGCCGAGCTTCGTCAGTCCCAGTTCAGTGAGGCGTTCGTGTAGCTTCTCCAGCCCTGACGGTTCCGTGTAGGGCATCGTTTCGACCGGGGTGTCCTGTTTCGTAGTCATGATCCGAACTCCACGTTAGCGATCTTGACGAAGCTCATGGCCAGTATCAACACTAACACGAGTAGCGACACGGCCATCGCGGACGCTTCGCCGAAGTTGTTGAACCGGAACGCGGTCCGGTACATCTCCATGCTGATGACGTTCGTCGCGTCGGACGGACCGCCGCGGGTGAGGATGAACACCTTCGCGAACACGCGGAGAGCGTCCACCAGTCGAATGATCAGGATCAGCACTATCAGCGACTTGAGATACGGCATCGTGATGTGCATGAACCGCTGCCGTCGGGAAGCGCCGTCCATGATCGCCGCCTCACTGACATCGTCCGGGACCGACTGCAGCCCTGCAAACAGCACCAGCACGACGAACGGCGTCCACTGCCAGATGTCGGTGAGGATAACCGAGTACAGCGCGATGCTCGTCTCGCTGATCCAGCCGACGTTCGCCCCCCCGGTTAACGGTGCAGCGATGAAGTCCAACAGTCCGTTGGGCGCGTACATCAGTCGCCAGATCAGGCCGATGACAGTCGGAGAGAGGATCATCGGAATGAGTATCAACGTCTGCCAGAGCCCACGGACCTTTATTTTCTTGTTCAGCACCAGCGCCATGGCGAACCCGAGCACGAACTCGACGCCGACGGCGACGCCGACGAACTTCGCCGTCACGACCAGCGAATTGATGAACGCCCCGTCGCTGAGTAGCTGGACGTAGTTCTCGATACCCACGGGCTCTGTCCCGGTCGGTAGGTACGACTGCGTCGAGAACTGGAGTGCGCGAAGCAACGGGTAAAACGTCAGCGAAAACAGGATAAGCACCGCTGGAAGTGTCATCAACCACTTCAGGTGGTCGTCGACCCACAGCAGCGCGTCCTCGCGACTGGACGTGTCCGTACTGAACTGCGCGACCTCCGTGCTCGTTGTCGCGCTATCGGTGTCAGTCGCCATCGGTATCCTCTCCGAATAGCCCTGGAAGTGCTCCGTACCGATCGGAGAAACACGTCGAGGCTGGTGGTAAGTCGCGTTCCATAGGGTTCTGTTTCACTCGTAGTAATTGGCGTTGGCGAGGATGCCCTCGACCTGGCTTTTCGCCTCTTTGGTCATCTCGCTCGGGGAGAGGTCGCCGGCGAGCGCGGCGTTGAGCAGCTCGCCGTGTCCGATCCCGAACTCGGAGTAAAGCGGCGTACGCGGCCGGTACTGTGCGTTCTGGAGGCTCTCGTACAGCGCCGGGAACCACGGCTGGGCGTCCATGTTGTCCTCGAAGGTGTCGTGACGGAACGGAACACCGCCCAGCTCGACGTACTTGTTCTGTGCCTCCTTCGAGATGGCCGAACGGATGACCTCGCCGGCCGCTCGCTTCTTCGAGTCGGAGGTGTAGCTGTTGATGCCCATAATCCAGTTCCCCTGGGTCGGCGCCTGTCGCTCCGCACCGGTGTGGCCTTTCGGGATCGGCGTGAAGGATATGTTGTCGGCTTCCTCGGATTCTTCGGAGTCGAGCAGGAGCGATGCAGCCGACGGCCACGCCGGGGCCTGTGCGGCAGAGCCACTCGACAGCCCGTTGAGTACCGCGTCGCTGTCGAACGAGGTGACCCCGTCCGGACTGATGGATTTGAGGTCTTCGGCGTAGAACCGGACCGCCTCCGTTCCGTCCTCGCCGGCCCAGTTGTACCGCCAGTCGTCGTCGAACATCGTTCCGCCGACGGCGTTACCGAGGGCGAAGAAGTTCGCCATCACCGGGTTGCCACGCTTCCCGCGGATGATGTACCCGTTCGCGCCGTCGATCTGGTCGGAGATCTTCTGTCCGGCCTCGTAGACATCAGCCCAGGTCTCTGGCTCGTCTGCGCCGACCTGATCGTAGTACCCGCTGTTGTAGGCAAACAGCTGCGTGTTCCCGACGATGACCTGTCCGCGGACCTTCTGGTCCATCCCCTCTGCAGACGGGATGTTCGGCGCACCCGGAGTGGGCCACGTCGAGATGTCCACGGTGGTGTCGATGAGCTGGTCCGTCGGAAGGTCTTCCGGGAGCCACTGCTTGATCGGGTCGACGTGCCCGGCGAACTGCGGGAACCACGGGTCGTCCATGAACGCGATGTCGTACGCGTCGCCCTGCGTCGAGAGGACGCTGTTCGTCTTCTCGAAGAGGTTCGCGTACGGGAACAGTTCGACGTTGACCGTAATTCCCGTATCGTCTGCCACGTACTCCTCCGCGAGACGTTTGAAGAGCCGACCGGACCCCTCGACCGCCGCAACCGAGAGTTCGTCTGCAGTCTGGTTCGACCCGGAACCGGTCGAGCCGCCGTCACCGCCGCCGCCGTCGCCGCCGGAGCCATCCCCACCACCCCCGCAACCGGCGAGACCGGAGAGGGCTACGACACTTGCGGTTGTGCCGATGAACTTTCGCCGCGACGTGGCTGACCACCCGGTCGAGTCGTTCGTGCCAGTACCACTGTCTGTCTCCGCCTTGCTAGTTGGAGTCACATCTTGACCCTGACTTTCCTACGTAATAAATCATGCTGTTGAGTTCAACTGTTTATTCCGTAACTAATCTCTGGTGGCTCCACATCGGTTACTCGCCGCCGCGTGGCACCACAGCCGGATACGCGCGTTCGAACACGTGCTATCTGCTTCCATCGAGCCCCGCTGTCGTTGCTACGTCGAATCGGCCGCTATCAGTGCGGCCTCCGTCCCCGTTGTGGCGATCCATCTCACTACGCCCCAGCGTAGCTGTGCCGTCGAATCTCTGCAGTCTTCCTGGGCTCGCCCGTGGTCGTTGTCGCCCCTCGTCCCGTGACTGAAGCCAGTCGCATAGAAAACTACTTTTGAGTCCGTCAGAGAGATGCACGCAGTCGTATGACTGAAACATCCAGGAAGAGAACCGTCGGCGTCACTGCGGGGAGTGCGTTCGACCTGAGCGTCGAAAGGGAAGTATTCGACGGGCTCGACGTGACGCTCCGGCCGGTGGATATCGAGACTACGGACGACCTGATCCGCGAACTTGCCGACGTAGACGCCGTCGTCGACAGGCTCCTGGCAGCCCCCTACACGGCTGACGTTATCGATGCGCTCGACCGGTGTGCTGTCATCGCCCGCTGTGGTATCGGTGTCGATGGCATCGATACCGAACGCGCCGCCGCACGCGGGATACACGTCGTGAACGTCCCCGTCTACTGTCAGGACGAGGTGTCAGAGCACACCATCATGCTCCTGCTCGCGCTCGAACGCAACCTCTCGACGTACGATACCGCCATGCACGACGGGGTGTGGGCACAGGACGTGCCGACGAACCAGATTCACCGGCTCCGCGGACAGACACTCGGACTCGTCGGGTTCGGGACGATAGCGCAACTCGTCGCCGAGAAGGCACAGGCCTTCGGGATGGACGTCATCGCGGCAGACCCGTACGTAGACGAAGCGGAGATGTCCCGGGCGGGCGTCCAGAAGACCACCTTCGAAGACGTGCTGGACGTCGCCGACGCGGTCTCGCTGCACGCACCGCTCGTCGAGGAGACGAGCGGGAAGATGGACGCTGCCGCGTTCGAACGGATGCAGGACACCGCGTATCTCCTCAACGTCGCACGCGGGGGCCTCGTGGTCGAAGACGACCTCGTCGACGCGCTGCGCGGAGACGAGATCGCCGGCGCCGGGCTAGACGTGTTCGAAACGGAGCCGTCTTCTCAGGGAGACGCCTTTCCACCGTTCGAGAGCCCCCTTCGCGACCTCGAGTCCGTCGTACTCACGCCCCACGTCGCGTGGTTCTCTCAGGAGGCCAACGATGAGCGTCGACGTCGGGCTGCTCGGGACGTGCGCCGCGTCCTCGAGGGCTCGGCTCCCGAGAACCCGGTCAACGACCCGCAGTAGTCTCCGACGACGCTGGGAAAACGCTGCGATGTACTACGGCGATAGCGTGTGTACAACTGACGGCGATGGCGTGGTGTGAATCCGGCGGCGGGCTCAGTCGTCACCGGCCGCTTCGCTTTCCTCCACAGATGTTTCGTCGTCGGGTCGTTCCGCGGATTCGTACCCCTCGCCGAGTCCCGGGAGGTGCCACGCGCCAGTCATGATGCCGCCCGTCTCCGTCGTCTCCCGCTGGACGACCGCTTCGACGAGCGCCGGCCCGTCGTGGTCGACCATCCCGGAGAGAGCCCCCTCGAGCTGGCCCGGCTCGTAGACCCGTTCCGCGTACTCGACGCCCATCGTCTCGGCCATGCCGACTGCGTCGTAGTCGTGCTCTTCGTCGAACTCGGTCGCCAGTACGCGGTCCCACCCGGACTGGGTGACCTGGAGGT
Organism: Haloarcula sp. 1CSR25-25; assembly: GCF_032027985.1. Lineage (NCBI taxonomy): Archaea > Methanobacteriati > Methanobacteriota > Halobacteria > Halobacteriales > Haloarculaceae > Haloarcula > Haloarcula sp. 1CSR25-25. The sequence goes on along the minus strand of NZ_JAHYBW010000001.1, from coordinate 313,970 downwards.
TCCGAATCGAGAGCCACGCGTGGTTGTTGAGCACCAGTACGTTCACGTCGACGCCGCCCTGGACGGCGGCGATGAGCTCCTGATTGCAGTGCAGGAAGCTCCCGTCGCCCTGGATAGAGACGACCTGCCGGTCGGGAGCACCGAGCTTCGCACCGATTGCCGCCGGCAGCGCAAAGCCCATCGTGGAGAACCCGCCCGCGGAGATGTTCGACCCGGGCTCGTACACGGGGAACTCCGGGTTCGTGATGTCCTGGGAATGTCCGGCACCGGTCGTGACGATAGCGTCTCGGTCCAGCACGTCTCGGAGCGAGCCGAGGACCCGGGCCATATTCAGCGGCATCGAGTCGTCGGTGTGGCGCTCCTGGATGCGCGCCTCCCACTCGTCCCACCGTCGCTGGACCTCTTCGTAGTACGCGTTTCCGTCGGTATCGATCGGGTCGGTCCGCTCGGCGATCTCGTGTCGAATCTGTCGCGTTACGACCTTGGCGTCGCCCTGGACGCCGACCTCGACCGGATAGTTCTTTCCTATCTCGTGGGGGTCGATGTCGACGTGAACGAGTTTCGTCGGTGGAATCTCGAAGCTGACACCGGGGTCGAACGACGACGTGTGGAGGTCGGAGAACCGGACTCCGATGGCGAGAACCACGTCGGCAGTACTGCAGAGTTCGTTAGCTGCCGTCGTCCCCCAGGCCCCCGCGTACCCGACGAAGAGGTCGTGGTCTTCGGGAATCACGCCTTTCCCCTGGAACGTCGGGCTGACGGGCGCCTGGAGGTACTCGGCGAGGTCCTGCACCTCTTCCGATGCCTCGCCGAGCAGACAGCCACCGCCGGCGACGATGACCGGCCGGTCTGCGTCTTCGAGCAGGTCCGCAGCCTCGGCTATCGACCGGGGGTCGCCGGCGGGCCGATGCTGAGTGCGTGACTGTTCCGGTTCCGGGATCTCCACGTCCGCCGTCGCGTGCTGGACGTCCATCGGGATTTCGACGTGCACCGGGCCCGGCCGCCCCGTGACGGCTTCCTGAAACGCACGCCGCATCGTCCGCGGCAGGTGCGCAACGTCGTGGACCTGGAACGTCTGCTTTGTCACCGGTTCCATGACGTTCGGGAAATCGCCCGGGCGCTTGCGCTCTATCTCCTGCAGGATGCCCTGCCCGTACTCGTGGGTCTGTGGCCCGCCGGTGAGGATGACCATCGGGATGGAGTCGACGAACGCCGTCGCCGCTCCTGTTACGGTGTTCGTCGCGCCCGGCCCGATAGAGGTGTACACCACGATCGGGTCACCGTTTGCGCGTGCATAGCCGTCCGCGATGTGGGTCGCTCCCTGCTCGTGTCGGGGCTGGAACACCTCGACGTCGGAGTCGTTGAACGCGTCGATCATCAGTGTACTCCCGTGGCCCGGAATTCCGACGAGGTACTCGACGCCCTCTTTCTCGAGGTACTGTGCGATGATTTCACTGCCGTTCAGCCGTGGCATACCTCTGCGTTCAGATAGCACTGTAATCAATGTTCGGGTCAGATACCCGTTCACGGTGTCTGAGCCGGTACAAACCAGTGTTCAGGGGATGGGGCCCGTAGCTCTCAGATGGGCCCGGACAGAGCGGTGGGATTTGCCTCCGGCAGGTGACTTCGAAGCGAGGTGCGGCGCTACTCTTTCCGATGCTGTTCGACGACGTCCCAGTCCAGTTCGATGCCGAGCCCGGGGCTGTCGGGAATTCGGATCCGACCGTCCTGAATGAAGTCGTCCTCGCGGGCGAGCAGGTCCTCCCACCATGGTACTTCGCGGGCGTGATACTCCAGTGCGATGAAGTTCGGCACGGTAGCGCCGACGTGTGCTGTCGCCGCGGTCGCGACGGGACTCCCGATGTTGTGCGGGACGAGGGCCTGATAGTACGACTCGGCCATATCTGCGATCTTCTTCGTCTCGGCGATACCGCCCGTCTTCGGTACGTCCGGCGCGAGAAAGTCGACGGCCTGCTCCTCGATGAGGTCGCGAAAGCCGTGGCGGCCGTAGCGGTTCTCGCCTGTCAGGATCGTCGCGTCGACGCGCCGTTTGAGCTCGCGCATCGCGTCTGTGTTCTCCGGGGGCAGCGGGTCCTCGATCCACGCGAGGTCGTAGGGTTCGAGCGCCCGACAGAGGCGCTCGGCCGTTTCGGGACTGAAGTTCCAGTGGAGGTCGACGGCCACCTCCGCGTCGTCGCCGATCTCTTCCATGACGGCGTCGACGACCTGTCGTTTGTGCGCTATCTCCGGCGGGTCGAAGTGTCGCGAGAGCGTATCTATCTCACGCCCCGAGGGGACATCGAGGTCGAACTTCACGATGTCGAACCCGTCGTCGACGGCCGCACGTGCGGCCTGCGCGTACGCTTCTGGCCGGTATGTGGACTCTTCCTGTCCCTCCTTGGCGGACCCGACCATGGCCTCGCCAGCGTGACAGTCCGCGTACACCGCTACCTCCTCGCGCATCTTCCCTCCCAGCAACTGGTACACCGGCTGGTCCAGTAGCTTCCCGGCGGCGTCCCACAGGGCGAGTTCGACGCCGCTGATGGCGATCGTGCCAACCCCTTCCTGCGAGCCCCGCCCCGAAAGACTCCCGCGCATGAGGTTGTAGAGCCGTTCGACGTCGGTCGGGTTCTCGCCGACCAGTATGGGGCGAAGGTAGTCGGTGATTATCTCGTGAACGCCGGGCGAAGGGTAGGCTTCGCCGATGCCGGTGACCCCTTCGCTCGTCTCGATGGTGACGATCGTCCATGGGAAGTTCCCGTCGACCACCACGGTATCGAGGTCGGTTATCTCCGCTATGGGGCCGTCAGCACGCCGGGGCGTTTCATCGAAGTCTTCCCACATGGTCACTGCGAGCTTGGAAGCGAAATCTTCGTACATGGTTGAATCGATCTGGGGAATCGGCTGGCGGTGTCAGGTCGCACAGTCGGACGCCGACAGGTCGCCAGCCAACGACTCGGCAGTCCCCGCGTAGCACACGGGACACCGTCGCAGGTGGTACCGAATCGCATCAACTGTCGTTTCATCGTTTGCCATGTTATAATTTCCGGTGCCGCCATCGGGCGTTCACTCGCTTCGTCGGTGTCTCGACGCCGACCTCAGTGTCCTGTCTCAGGGGGTATTAAAAGCCTGTATATTTTTGTACCTCGACGTACAGTTGGGACACAGGGAGCCAGTCGTCGCCGGGACAGAGTTCAGTCCGGCGATACTGGCCAAATGCACCCAGCTATGACTAACACCAAGGATTTGATCGATTCAGACGGCCATCCGCTCGGCACGTGGCTCTCCATTGGTCACCCGAAAGTCGCGGAAGGCGTAGCACAGCTCGACCTGGACTTCGTCCTGGTCGATATGGAACACACGACGATGACACTCGAGACGGTCGAGACGATGGCTCGCGGCGTCGACGCCGCGAACAACGGGACAGACACAATCGTTCGAGTGCCCTGGAACGATCCGGTCCGTCTGAAACGGGTCGTCGACATCGGGGTAGCAGGCGTCATGGTCCCGATGATAGACTCGGCCGAGGAAGCACGAACCCTCGTCGAGTCGATCCGATATCCGCCGGAGGGTATCAGAGGTATCGCGGGGAGTCGAGCAACGGACTACGGTCGGAACTTCGAGGAGTACGTCACGAACGCCAACGGCACGATTCTGACCATCGCACAGATAGAGACCGAAGCGGGGCTTGAGAACGCCGAGGAGATCGCTAACGTCGACGGCATCGACGCGCTGTTTGTCGGTCCGGCGGACCTCTCCAGTGCCCTCGGGATGTTCGCCGAATGGGACTCTGAGGAGTTCACCCAGGCCATCCAGCCGGTTATAGACACGAGCGAGACGACGGGCGTCCCAGTCGGGACGCTGACCGTCGATATCGACGCGATCGACGAACGCCTGGCACAGGGCTTTGACTTCCTCATCGCCGGGAAAGACATCTCGCTGCTGATGGACTCCATCGATCAGGCGATAGACGGGTATTCGGCTGCCCTGGACAAACAGACCCCTACCTCATCGTTCGACTGACACTGTCGCCTGTCCCTACTGGGAGATATCCGCCGCCCCCGTGACAATCTATTCGGGCCGCACAGCCGACAGTACGAGATACCGCTCTCACCCGAGGAACTGACGCCGGCAAGCGACACTCCAGAGATGACCCTGCTATAACTCTCACTGACGTCCGCTCTCGACTCGCCGCGAATGACACACAGGCGCCACTGTCAGTACGAACCGTGAAAACCGCCGACAGCGGGCGTACAGCGAGGCTGGGACCGAGGCCTTCAGTTGTTGCTGTACCAGCGCTGGATCTCGATTGTCTTGTCGGTGTAGAAGCTCACCGCGTCCTCGCCCTGGGCGTGCAGGTCCCCGAAGAACGACCCCTTCCGACCGCCGAAGTGGAAGAAGCCCATCGGGGCACAGACGCCGATGTTGATGCCGATGTTGCCGGCGTCGACCTCGTAGCGGTACTTGCGGGCCTCGGCGCCGTTCTCGGTGTACAGCGAGGAGGCGTTGCCGTACTCGGTGCTGTTTACCATCTCGATTGCCTCGTCCAAGTCCTCGGCCTTTGCCATGGCCATCACCGGGCCGAAGATCTCGGTCTGTGTGATGTCCATGTCGGTCGTGACGTTCTCGAGAAGCGTCGGGCCGAGGAAGTTCCCGTCGGGATAGTCCGGATGTTCGAAGTCACGGCCGTCCACGACGAGGTCAGCGCCCGCCTCGACGGCGTCGTCTACCATCTGGGTGACCCGTTCTGCGGACTCGCCCGTGATGAGCGGCCCGACGTCGGTGTCCTCCTCGAGGCCGTTGCCGACCGTCAGGCTGTCGACGTCGTCCAGAATCCCCTCGCGCAGGTCGTCATAGACGTCGCCGACGCCGACGACGACGTCGTTGGCGAGACAGCGCTGGCCGGCGTTGCCGTACACCGAGCCGATGATGTTGGGCACGGCCTCCTCGAGTTCGGCGTCCGGCGTGACGACGGCGTAGTTCTTCGCGCCGCCCTGTGCCTGGACGCGCTTGCCGTGTTTCGCGGCCGTCTCGTAGATGTGCTGGGCGACCGGGGTCGAGCCGACGAACGAGACGCCGGCGATGTCCTCGTGTTCCAGCAGCGTGTTGACCGTGTCGGCGCCGCCGTTGACGAGGTTGACGATGCCGTCCGGGAAGCCCGCGGCGTCGACGGCCTCGAAGATGAGCTGTGAACTGAGCGGGACCTTCTCGCTGGGTTTGAGGATGAAGGCGTTGCCGGTCGCGACGGCGTAGGGCAGGAACCACAGCGGAATCATGGCCGGGAAGTTGAACGGCGTGATGGCGGTGAACACCCCGAGCGGTTGCCGAACGGCGTGTTCGTCCGTGTTCGTCGCCACGCCTTCGACGTTGCCGCTCCCCTCCCGAAGCATGTTCGGGATACCGGCCGCGACTTCGACGTTCTCGATTCCGCGACGGATCTCCCCGCGGGCCTCGCCGAGCGTCTTGCCGTGCTCGCGAGTGAGGGCCTGTGCGATGGCCTCCTGTCTGTCTTCGAGTTCCCGCTTGAGATCGAAGAGGTACTGGACGCGCTCGACGGGCGAGGTGGCCCGCCACTCTTCGAACGCCTCGCTGGCTGTCTGGACGGCCTCGTCTACGGTCGCCTGGTCCGAGAACGTCGTCTCCGCCAACGTCTCGTTCGTTGCTGGGTTGAGCACCGGCTGGCCGTCGTCACCCTCGACTGTGACCCACTCGCCACCGACGTAGTTCCGGACGGTGTCAGGTACTGCAGTCACCGCTGGTGACTGCTCTTGCTTGCTTGTCATACATGGGCAATGTCTACACCGAGCTACATAGATGTTGCGCACGAGGTCGGTGAATCGGCTGATTTATCTGTTGGGAACCGGACTAAGAGATATGGGACAGACCAGCTTCGCATACGGCGAGGAGACTGTCATCGTCACCGGCGGTAGCTCCGGTATCGGTCGCGCAATCGCGCTTGCGTTCGGCGACGCCGGGGCGACGGTGCTGAATGCCGACATCGACGCCGAACCGAAAGACACCGACGCCGACCGACCGACGCACGACGCCATCGAAGCCGCGGGCGGTACGGCCGAGTACGTCGAGACGGACGTTTCGGACCCGGACGCTATCGCGGCAGTCGTCGAGGCCGCCCGTGATTACGGCGGCGTCGACGTCATGGTGAACAACGCCGGGTGGTTCACCCGTGGTGACTTCCTGTCCGTGGACCCGGACACTTTTGAGACCATCCACGGCATCAACACGAACGGCGTGTTCTTCGGCACACAGGCGGCTGCCGCAGATATGCGCGACAGGGGTGACGGCGGCGTGATTGTCAACATCGCCTCGATTAGTTCGACCCTCGCACAGGCGGACCAGGTTCCATACGATTCTACGAAAGGAGCCATCCGCATGATAACCCGCGGCGCAGCACTCGAACTCGCCGACCACGACATCCGGGTCAACGCAGTCGCGCCGGGCCACATCGCCACGGAGTTCGGTGCCGGTGCGGAAAAGAAGGAAGCGTCCATCGCATCCGGGGACCTGATGAAGCGGATTCCGCTCGACCGGGCGGGATACCCCGAGGACATCGCGCCGACCGTCCTCTTCCTGGCGAGCGAACAGGCCGACTACGTGACCGGGGAGATGGTGTACGTCGACGGCGGCTGGCAGACGTTCTAGACTGTCCAATCGCCCACGGGCGGCAACGCGGTGACCCCCTACAATTATTACGTGGTGGATTCTCCTTATCAACGATGCGAGCACTCGAAATCGACGCGGAGTGGAGTCCGCGCCCCGACTACGACCTGTCTGACGACGAACGACAGCGCCACCGGGCGATGAACTCCGCACAGGTCTGGAAAAACCCGGAACTGAGCATCGAAGACCGCGAGCGGCCCGAACCGGCGGCGGACGAGGTACTGGTCCGCGTGAAGTACGCCGGTGTCTGCGGCAGCGACGTCTCGATGATCGAGACAGACGACGACGGGTACATGCACTACTCGGCATACACTCGGTTCCCCACCGTCACTGGGCACGAGTTCTCCGGAGCGGTCGTTGAAACGGGCGCAGACGCCGATCTCTTCGACGTCGGCGAACCGGTCACCGCGGAGGTGACCGACTACTGCGCCCGCTGCCAGATGTGCCGACAGGGTTTCCACGGCCACTGCGAGAACTTCGAGCAGATCGGGTTCACGATGGACGGTGCGTTCGCCGAGTACGTCACGGTCCCCGAGAAGATCTGCTGGAGCGTCGCGTCGCTCGAACGGACCTACGACGACGAAGACGAGCTCTACCGGGCGGCGGCGACGGTCGAGCCGAGCACGATCTGCTACTACGGCCTCTTCGGGCGGGCAGAGGGCATCTGGCCCGGAGACTACCACGTCTACCACGGCGCCGGCCCCATCGGACTCACCGGGATGAACGTCTCGCGCGCGGCCGGTGCGGCGAAGGTGATCGCCTTCGAACCCTCGGATCAGCGCCGCAAGATCGCCCGTGATCTCGGGTTCGAACACGTCTACAATCCGATCGAGGTCGACCCGGTCGAGACGGTCCAGCGAGTCACCCACGGTGAAGGCGCCGATGTCCACGTCGAGACGAGCGGTGCCGTCTCCCAGACCTATCCGGTCATCGAAGACACGTTAGCCGAACGCGCGAACGTGGTCCACATCAGTAACGCCGGCTCCGACCCGGAGATAGCGCTCCGGAAGTACCAGGGAAACAGTGCCCAGCTGTACGGATCTGAGGGCCATACCGGGCAACAGGTGTTCCCGAGAGTCATCCGTCTGATGGCGAGCGGCCAGCTCGACAACCGGTCGATGGTGACGTCGACCTTCTCGCTTGACAACGCCGACGACGCCCTCAGGCAGGCCGCCAAGCGCGTCGACGGCAAAGTCCTGATCGAGATGTGAGACGTCGCGGTATCGCGGCTCGCCGTATTGCCGGTGGCGCTGATAAACGGTGATGACGACTCCCGGCGTCGCCTGCCTCGTTCTCGGCTCCCGAACTATTGAACTCGATTGTGCCGATATCGGCCCCAGTAGCCTCTTGAGCGACGCCCTCCGAACGAATGGATACCCAGAAATAGCGTCCGTTACTTTTCGAGGTCGGCGAGGTCCCACTTGCCGGTGATGATGGCCCCGGAGTCGGGATTGTCGGATTCGACGACGGCCTCGACGATTGCCGGGCCGTCGTGGGCGATGGCGGCTTCGAGGACGTCGTCGAGGTTTTCGGGCTTGATGACGCGTTCGGCGAACTCGACGCTGAAGCCCTCGGCCATCGACATGAAGTCGATATCCGTCTCTTCGTTGAACTCCGTGTTCAGTACGCGGTCCCAGCCGTACTTGTCGACCTGCAGGTTCCGGATGGACTTCCAGCCGTGATTGTTGACGATAAGGAACGTGACGTCGATGTCGTGTTCGACCGCACACGCGACTTCCTGGTTGCACATCATGAAGCTCCCGTCGCCCTCGACGTCGACGACCGGGCTATCGGGTTTGGCAAGCTTGGCACCGATTGCGGCGGAAACACCGAAGCCCATCGTCGAGAACCCGCCACAGGAGATGTTCGTTCGCGGCTCGTAAACGGGGAACTCCGGGTTGACCGTTTCCTGTGGCTGTCCGGCGCTCGAGACGACCACCCCGTCACGCGGGAGCACATTACGGAGACTGGCGACGGCTCGAGAGATACTCATCGGGACGTCGTCGTCGGTCCACCGCTCCTCGACCATCGCCTCCCACTCCGCCCACAGCTCCTGCATCTCGTCGTAGTACTCGTTGTCCTCGACCGTGACGGGGTCCATGCGTTCCCGCAGTTCCTCGGTGATCTGACGTGTGACGACTTTCGCGTCGCCCTGGATACCCACTTCGACCGGGAAGTTCTTCCCGATTTCCTGGGGGTCGATGTCGACGTGGATCAGCTTGCTCGGGGGAATATCGAAGCTGACACCGTCTTCGAACGAGGACGTGTGCATGTCTGTAAACCGGCACCCGACGGCGAGAATCACGTCGGCGTTCGACACCAGTTCGTTCCCGGCAGTCGACCCGATCCAGCCGGCGAAGCCGACGTACAGTGGGTGGTCCTCGGGGATGATGCCTTTCGCCTGGAACGTCGGACTCACCGGCGCCTGGAGGTGCTCGGCGAGTTCCTGCACCTCGTCCCAGGCCTCCGCGAGCATCGTCCCACCGCCGGGAACGATGACCGGTCGCTCTGCCGCTTCCAGAAGTTTTGCGGCGTCCGAGACGGTCCGTGGGTCCCCGCCCGGGCGACTGTGTGGCCGCGACTGGGTTGGCTCGGGCAGGTCCACGTCGGCGACCGCGCCCTGGACGTCCATTGGCACGTCGACGTGGACGGGGCCGGGGCGACCGGACAGTGCGGTCTGGAACGCGCGTCGGAGGACACGCGGTAGGTGTTCGATGTCGCGGACCTCGAAGCTCTGTTTCGTGACCGGTTCCATCACACTCGGGAAGTCACCCGGCTTCTGGCGTTCGATCTCCTGTAAGATTCCTTGCCCGTATTCGTGGGTCTGGGGCGCGCCAGTGAAGATTATCATCGGGATCGAGTCGACGTATGCCGTCGCCGCCCCGGTGACCGTGTTTGTCGCACCCGGCCCGATGGAGGTGAACACGGCGAGCGGTTCACCACTGGCGCGAGCGTAGCCGTCCGCCAGGTGGGTTGCACCCTGCTCGTGGCGTGGTTGAATCACGTCCACGTCGGAGTCGTTGAACGCGTCGAGCAGGTTCGTGCTCCCGTGACCCGGGATTCCGACGAGGTACTCGACGCCCTCCTTTTCGAGATACTTGGCGATCATCTCGCCACCAGTCAGTTTTGTCATCTCGTTCGGATTGATGGATGCGCGGTTTGTTAAATATTCCCCCCGCCGGTCAAAGCGACGGAATGACCTCGTCGCCCATCACTTCAAACAGCCTCTCCGGGTCGGGGCTCGTGTTTCCCAGCGCGATGCGGTCGAACCCCATCTCGACATACTCCTCGAGTTGGGCAGCTATCTCGCTGGGGTCGTCGGCGATAAGGAACTTCTCTTCGACCTGCTCGGGTGTCGCCTTCTCCCCCTCTTTTTCTATCTGCTTGGGATTGGCCATCGCCCGGTCGAACACGTTCTGCGTCGTTGCCCACCACGGCCGTGTCGCCTCGCGGGCGCGCTCACGGTCGTCGTCGTAGGACGCGATCACGAGCAACGTCGTTTCGATGCTCTCGGGGTCGCGTCCCGCCTCCTCGGCATAGCGACGGATTGCGGGGTACATCCGCTCGGTGTACTCCTCACCGGTCTTGACAGTGATGAACCCGTCACCGTAGGCACCGGTGAGTGACGCCGTACTCGGCCCGTTAGCGGCGATTTGGACCTCCGGTCGCTCGTCCGGCATCGTGTAGAGCCGAGCGTCGTCGACTTCGTAGTGTTCGCCCTCGTAGTTGTAGAAGCCCTCGTTCTCCCAGAGACCGTGGATTATCTCCAGGGTCTCCTCTAGCCGATCGCGCCGCACCGGATAGTCGGGCCATTCGTGACCCATCGGCTTCTCGTTCATCGCCTCTCCGGTGGACAGACCGAGGATCACGCGTTCGTCGTGCATCTCTTGCAGCGTGGCGAACGCCTGTGCCATAAGTGCCGGATGGTAGTGTTCGCCTGCGGGTGTGACACAGGTCCCGATCGGGACGTCGATTCGCTCGGTCGCCGCGCCCAGCCAGGACCAGGCGAACCCTGCCTCAGCGTTCGTGTGGAACCACGGGTGGAAATGGTCCGATGTCCACACCAGGTCGTAGCCGTTCGCGGCCGCAAGCTCGGAGTATTCGAGGAGCTGAGATGGGCTGTACTGCTCCTGATGGGCCATGTAGTCGATACGTACCATCGTAGGTAGAACATGTAGAGTCCACCTCTTAGCGTTTTCCCCGTTGACAACGGTGGTGTTTAGTTTAGCAATGACGACCGCAGAGAGCCAGAAAGCCCCGCCTGGCTGAACTCGGGGGCCTCGCTGCGGTCCTCACTGCGTTGCGGTCCTTGCGTCGTCCGCCATCGTTCAGCCAGCCGCCCCTTTCAATCCCACCTCTAGCCGGTTGGGGAAGCTATGCTGGGTGGGATTGAAAGGGGCCGCGTTCTCAGCGAACCCCGGCGAAGTAAGCACCCGCTGGAGCGCAGCGAGCCGCGGGAGCTGAGAACGCGGGGGCTTTCTGGCTGTTCTTGACTTCTATCCACTAACTAAACACTGCCTTGACAACTCACACCGGTGGTCTGTGTCGGCGTCTCGGGCGTTCGCCTCTCCCGAACGGGGTCAGCGGTCTCGATAGAGGTGCCCGCTCTCAAACCGGACCTGCCGTTCTCTGGCTGTGTATTCTGCGTTCGACAGGCGCGTCGAGTGTGAGTGTTCGGCTCTCGCGAACCACCTCGCACGTTCGGCGATAACGAACACATTTATTACAGTTGCCCGGCATGATACACTATGGCACAACAAAGCGGGTCACGGACCGTGGAGGCCGTCCAGACATCCCTGGACATTATCGACCTCCTGAAAGAGCGGGAGGGCGCAGGCGTGACAGAGATCGCCGAGGAGCTGGACCTCTCCAAGGGGACCGTTCACGGACACATTGCCACGCTGGCAGAGAACGAGTACATCGTCAAAAACGACGAGACGTACCGCCTCAGCCTCCGGCATCTAGAACTCGGGGAGACGGTCAAAGAGAGGCTCCAGATATACGACGTTGTCACTGCAGAACTAGACGACCTGGCTGAGGAATGTGGCGAACTGGCTCAGTTCGCAATGGAGGAACACGGGAAAGCCGTCTACATCTACAAGGCCAGCGGTAACAACGCTGTCCAGACTGCCTCGTCGGCCGGTCGACGGGAATACATGCACTGTATCTCGCTTGGCAAAGCGATGATGGCACACATGTCCCAGGAGCGAGTTGCGTCGATCATTGACAGACATGGCCTTCCCGAATACACCGAGAATACAATCACGTCTCGGGAGGCGTTGTTCGATGAACTGGAGGCTATCGAAGAGCGGGGATACGCCTTCGACAGGCAGGAGAAGATTATGGGACTACGTTGTGTGGCCGCGCCTGTAACGACTAACGGTGAGGTCGTTGGGGCAATAAGCATCTCCGGTCCAGCTAGCCGATTCGAGGGAGAGCGGTACGAAGAGGACCTGCCGTCGATGATCACACGGTCGGCCAACGTCATAGAAATCAATTCACAGTTCTCGTAAACTGCCCGCGAGGCCCGTTCGCTGCTCCCGAACGAACCGGATCTATCCTGTACTGAAATCTTCATTTTGGTCGCCCGTGGGTTCCTGGCGGAATGCATCCACATAACACATGTACAGTCGTTATGTGTCTCAGGCACCTATCACCGTGGTCAGCGTGGGACCTGTTCAGTAAACCGAGCCAAAGTGCAGGCGGTGGACTCTGGAACGTGTCGTGGATAGCCGTAACATATGTACGCCTGTTATAGAATTCAACGATATATCACTGTCGCCGGTACTGCGTGCCGCGTGTGAGCACCGACTCAGCGAACCGAACGACATCGCGACCTGTCCCGGAGTCACGCGACGAAATCTCTGATCCGCTTCGTGGACAGGAGGGTGGGGCCTGGGCAAAATGAGCAGATTTGATACTTAATCCTGCAGAATAATACTTAAATTAGCAAAATAAACGTCAAAAGATTCCACAATCCCAGAGGATTATTGATGCTTAATCCGGCTGAGAGTGCCGTTGCGAGCCATGTCACTTGGTACCAATGCTCTATTCCGGTAGTGTATTCACCCATTTAGAATGCTAATTAATGATAATCAGCAAGAAATGATTGGAAACGGGAGTTCCGTTTCACGCAGTGGTTCGTAATCCCTCTACCCCTCCCCAAATCTTTAACATGTATCCTGACAGAGTGGGGGACGATGCCAGACTACAGCTCAGATTTCGACGGGGACACCGTCGTGGTCACCGGTGCGACCTCCGGAATCGGACGAGAAATCGCCATCAGATTCGCGAACGCGGGGGCTACGGTCCTCAACGCAGACATCGAATCCGAGCCCAAAGACGCCGACACCCCGACACACGAGTACATCCGCGACCAGGGCGGGACGGCCGAGTTCGTTCAGACAGATGTCTCGGAGGCGGACGACGTTCGTGCAGTCGTCGATCACGCCGGCGAGTACGGTGGTGTCGACGTGATGGTGAACAACGCGGGACTGTTCATCGGTGGGAGTCTCCTCGATGTCAGCGAATCCGAGTTCGAGAAGATACACCAGGTCAACGCCAAAGGAGTGTTCTTCGGCTGCCAGGCCGCGGCACAGGACATGATCGACCGCGGGACCGAGGGCGCAATCGTCAACACGGCCTCGATCAGTTCGTTCGTGGCCCAGCGCGATCAGATACAGTACGACTCGACGAAGGCCGCGGTGAAGATGATCACCCGCGGTGCAGCGCTCGAACTGGCGGACCACGACATCCGGGTGAACGCAATCGGCCCCGGACAGATCGCGACCGAGTTCATCGACGGCTGGTCCGAGGACGCCCCCGAAGCGGCGGCGAAGGACGACCTCATCAAACCGGTTCCCGCCGGACGTGCGGGCACACCGGAGGACGTTGCCGGTGCTGCCCTCTATCTCGCCAGCGACGACGCTGCGTACGTGACTGGGGAGGTACTGATGGTCGACGGCGGGTGGCGAATCATATGACTGCCCTCGACCGACAGGCGAATAATTATATAGATGCATCCACAGGATTCAATCGGAGCCAATGAGTACAGAGCAACTCCTCGATACCCCATCGGGGAACGCAGTCGTTGTAGCACTAGATCACGGACTGAGCCTCGGATCGCCTGACGGATTCCACAACCCGGACGAAACACTCGACAAAGTGCTGGCCGGAGAGCCGGACGCAGTGCTCGTCGGGCCGCATTTCGCTCGTCACTATCAGGACCGTCTGCAGGAAGCGGGCGTCGACGTTGTCCTCACCGCTGACGTCGTGACGTGGTCGACCAGCCCGGGCCGGGACGACGGCGAAGACCTCTGGACGCCGGCCTTCGACGCGGAGTTCCTCGAGGAACTCGACCCCGTCGGAGTCAAGGTCGTCCTCGTGTTCGGCCGTGACGATAACGAGACCTTCCGGAAGAACGTCGAATACATCGGCGAACTCGCCGAGGACCTTCGCGGCACCGGTATCCCACTGGTCGTCGAGCCGGTCATGTGGGGCGAACGGATCCCGGACCAGCTGGAGACGGACGCCGACTACGTGGCTGATGCGATGCGGATGGGCTGGGAGTTCGGCGCTGACATCCTCAAGGCGCCGTACACAGGCAGTGTCGAATCGTTCGAGCCTCTCGTGGAGAATTCGCCGGTCCCCGTGATGATTCTCGGCGGGGCAGCCACCGGCACCACCCGGGCGATGCTCGAATCGGTCGAGGGCTCGATGGAGGCGGGCGCACGCGGACTGATGATCGGCCGCACGATCTGGAAGTCCGACGATCCGGAGCGAACAGTCTCCGCGCTCGTCGACATCGTCCACGAGGGCGCGTCCGTCGAGGAGGCGTGGGACGAAGCGGAGCCAGCCGCCGTCACAAGCGGGCGAGAAGACTAAATACGAGTCGCCGTTACGCCTCGGCATGCAAACCGTACCGGTGCACGGAACGAACGAGTCTTCGGGGGCTGTCCCGTGACGACCCCAGAACAGCGCCGCCGGTCCATCACGGAACTAGTCACAAAGCACGGTAGCCTTTCGGTCGAGGAACTGGCCACCCGTCTCGACGTGTCAGAATCGACCATCCGCCGCGACCTTCGCGACCTCGCCGATCGAAACCTCGTCGAGCGAACGCACGGCGGCGTCGCCCCGATGACGAACGTGGGCATTGAACGGTCGTTCAATCGGCGCCTCATCCAGCACCTGGAACGCAAACAGGCAATCGCCGACCGAGCCGCCGAGGAAATCTCCGAAGGACACGTCGTGTACTTCGACGCCGGGACGACCACGATGCAGGTCGCGAAGATGGTCCCGGACGATGACTCGACTATCGCTGTCACGAGCTCCCCCATGCTGGTGCTCGAACTGTCGAAATCGGACGGCACGGTGAAAATGACCGGCGGGGAGTACCGAAACGAGACCAAAGCGCTCGTCGGGCCGACGACCGAGGACTACATCCGCAACTCCAACTTCGACCTTGCCTTTATCGGCGTCAACGGTATCGAGCCCGACGGCATGCTGTCGGCACCGAACGAGTCCGAAGCGAAGATCAAACAGCTCGTCGTCGAACACTCGGCGCGGACTGTCGTCGTCACCACCACGGAGAAGTTCGACGAGCAGAGTTTCCGCCGATTCGGGTCGATCGAGGATATCGACCTCCTCATCACCGACGAACGTGTGCCCGACGACTACCGCGACCTGTTCGACGACACAGAGCTCGTGGAAAACGTATTCCACGACTGAGGTGTGGAGCTCTCCTCCGGTCCCTACGTGGTGGGTCAGCCTCGAAAGGTGTGATTGAACATCGAGCGAGTTACTGGAGCCCGTCACTGACACCTACTGAGTGCCACACCGGTTCAGGCGACCGTTCCCGCTGAAACGGCGATTTCTGGCATGACCACCAACAAACTCACGGCCTCAGCGCTCTCGCCTGTGGAGACAGAATCAAGCCGCTAACCCCTTCGCTGACCGTTCCACGTGTCTCTGATTTCGTAATAGGACTGTTAGATGAAAAGGATTAAATATTATAGTCTCGAAATCGGGTACGAGGCCGTTAAACATGCCCAACGATACTAATCGACGGACCTTCTTGAAAGCGTCCGGTGCGGCAAGTACAGGAATTCTCGCTGCCCTTGCGGGATGTACAAGGGGCGGTGACGGTGGCTCGAATGGTGGTACCTCGGGTGACGGTTCCGGTGGCGGTTCGAGTGACGGTAGCTCGGGTGACGGTTCCGGTGACGGCGGCTCCAGCAACGAACTCGCCATCCCACTCAGCGAGTACGACAGTGCGGACATCGACTGGCAGCAGTACGACGGCTCGTCGATCAACATCGGTGCTGTCCAGCACCCCTGGGTCGACGCCATCAAACCCGCGATTCCCGTCTTCGAGGAACTCACCGGGATTACGGTCAACTGGAACATCCTTCCGGAACAGCAGTTCCGAACCAAGCGCCAGACAGACGCCAGTACTGGTGCCGGACAGTTCGACGTCTTCTTCATGGACCAGGTCGTCAACCAGTTCCGCGAGGAGGGGTGGCTCCAGCCGCTTGACCCGTATTTCAACGACGGAAGCCTCTACGACGAGAACTTCTACAAGCCAAACGACCTCTTCGAAGCGTCCCGCTGGCAGGCCCACGGCGGGGGCTACAGCGACAACTGGACCGGCCTGCCGATCACCGTCGAGGTCCAGACCCAGTTCTACCGACAGGACCTCTATGACAAACACGGCCTGGAGGTCGCCGAAACCTGGCAACAGCACCGAGAGAACGCCAAGGTCATCCACGAAGAGGAGTCCGACATCGTCGGCACGGCCGGACGTGGCCAGAAGGGCTACGGGATGAACATCTACATCCTGAACACGCTCCTCCGCCAGAAGGGGACCAGCCTCTGGAGCGAGTTCCCGACCGACTCCGGGCTCGACACCCAGGGCGTCATCGAAGCCGCGGAGTGGTACAGCAAACTGCTGCAGGACTACGGACCGGATGGCGCGTCGAGCCAGACCTGGTCGGACGTCCAGGCGACCATGGCGGAGGGCCGCGCCGGCCACATCGTCGCCGACGCCAACATGTTCTGGGGCGGACTGACCAACGACGAGTCCAGCGTCGCCGACACCGTCCGCATCGCGAAGGTGCCCAAACCCGAGGGCGGGTCGCTCTCGCCCAACGCGTTCAACTGGCAGATCTCGACGTCGAAAAACGCCCAGAACTCCGAGCAGGGCTTCCTGTTCATGCTCTGGGCGACGTCCCCACCGACCGACCTCTGGATGAACACCGAAAGCAGCGGTGTGTTCTCCGTGCGCCAGTCCGTCTGGGAGAACGACGACTACCGTTCGAAAGTCGGCGAGGACTACGCACAGGTCTCGCTCGAATCCCTGCAGGAGGCCGCGCCGGACCCCTTCGACCGGAAGTATCCCCAGTGGGGACAGCGCTACTCCGAGGAACTCCAGCGGGCCATCGCCGGCCAGAAGTCCGCCGAGGACGCGATGACCCAGGCCGCATCGGTTGCCGAAGACATCTACAGCGGGTAAGGCCGAGAGACAAACCGTACCGGCCTAATTTTCACATACATTCATGAGTACACCCACACAAACGGAAACGACAAACAAGCAGGGTCTCGCCAGGTTGAGCGACCTCTGGAACGAGTACCTCCCGTACTGGTTCATCGCACCGATGGTGGCAGTGATGGTGATGATCACCTTCTTCCCCGGTGCCTACGACCTGTATCTCAGCCTGATCGCGGAGCCGACGCTGAATATCTTCCAGGCGGAGTTCGTCGGCCTGAGCAACTACCAGACGGCGTTTACCCGCGGCGGCGCGGTTCACTCGTTCGTCATCACGATCACCGTCGTCGTCAGTGCGTTGCTCCTGGAGAGCCTTCTCGGGTTCTTCCTGGCCGCGCTCGTCGCTGGTGTCGACGCCGGTCGAACGAAGTCGTTCTACCGGGTGCTGTTCATCATTCCGATGGCCGTCGCACCCGTCTCGCTCGCGACCATCGGCCGGATTATGCTGAACACTGAAATCGGCATCATCCCGTACGTGATCAACACCGCGACGCCGTTTACCGCCCCCGCGTTCCTCTCGGAGATTCCCCTGCTGACGGTGATTCTCCTGGATACGTGGAACTGGACGCCGTTCATGTTCATCATCTTCTACGCCGGCCTCTCGTCGGTGCCGAAAACGCTTATCGAGGCCTCACGGGTCGACGGGGCGCCGCTGTGGCGCCGGTACATCCACGTCATCATTCCCTACATGAAGCCGGTGGTGTTCGTCGCGACGCTGATTCGGCTTATCGACCTGTTCCGCACCTTCGGTGTGGTGTACGGGCTCACGAACGGCGGTCCGGGGACGGCGACCCAGCTCGTGAGCATCAACATCTACGAACAGATGTTCATCAACAACCAGATGGGCGTGGCTGCCGCCATCGCAGTCGTCTACCTGGTCTTCGTCATCGCGATTGCGAACATCGTCATCGCGAAGGTCGGCTTCGAGGGGGTGTGGGACTGATGGCGACCCAGGACACGGCGGTCGACTCCGCGACGGGCTCGCAGTGGATCGACAAGGACACGCGGGAGACGATCGTCACGGTCGTTCGGCACACGATTTTGCTGACGTGGTCGTTCATCGTGTTGTTCCCGCTGTACTGGCTGGCTTCGATGTCGCTGAAGCCGCCGGGAACGGCGAACTCGCTGCCGCCGGAGTGGATTTTCCTGCCGACGGTGTACAACTACATCCAGTTGATACAGGACTCGGGGTTCGTCGAGGCGTTCGCCAACAGCCTGGTGATGGTGTCGGCGTCGGTCGTTCTGGTGCTGTTGATCGGCGTGCCGGCGGCGTACGTGCTCTCGCGGTACGACATCCCGATGGAGCGGGACATCCTCGTGTGGATTCTCTCCTCGCGGATGCTGCCGCCGATTGCCGTCGTGCTGCCCTTCTTCATCATCTTCCGGGAGCTGAATCTGTTCGACACGCGGATCGGGATGGTGCTGATGTACGTGAGTATCAACCTCTCGCTGGTGGTGTGGGTGATGAAGGCGTTCTTCGACGGCATCCCCGAGACCTTGGAGGAGGCGGCCCGTGTCGACGGGGCGACCCAGTTCCAGGGCTTTACGAAGGTGGTGCTGCCGGCGGCCAAGCCGGGAATCTTCTCGGTGGCGATCATCAGCTTCATCTTCGCGTGGATAGAGCTGCTGTTCGGGCTGGTGCTGACGAGTTTCGAGGCGGTGCCGGTGACGCTGTTCGTCTACTCGTTCATCGGCTCGCGGTCGATCGAGTGGGGGATGCTCGCGGCCGCCTCGACGGCGATGATCGTGCCGGTCGTGATCTTCCTGATTGCGGTCAACAAGTACCTCGCGGCCGGGCTCAGCTTCGGCGTGGTGATCAAAGAATGACCGCGCCGTCCCCGCCACGACGGGTATCGCTCGCGAACCAGGCCCCTGCGGTGGGCATAAATAGCCGCACATTGGAGGAAAACTAATGGCAAAGATCACAATCGACGACGTGACGAAGCGATTCGGTGAGAGCGACGAGTCGATCGTTGCGGTCGACGACGTCTCCCTGGACATCAACGACGGCGAGTTCGTCGTCTTCGTGGGTCCCTCGGGGAGCGGGAAGTCGACGCTGATGCGGATTGTCGCGGGACTGGAAACGCAAACTGAGGGCGACGTCCACATCGGCGACGCCGTGGTCAACCAGCTCGGTCCGCGGGCGCGGGACATCGCGATGGTGTTCCAGAACTACGCGCTGTACCCGAACATGACCGTCGAGGAGAACATGTCGTTCGGGTTGAAGATGTCGACGGAGATGTCCGCAGGCGAGATAGAAGAGACGGTCACCTCGGCGGCGGAGATGATGGACATCGGCGAACTGCTGGACAACAAGCCCGGGGAACTCTCGGGCGGGCAGCAACAGCGTGTCGCCCTGGGCCGTGCGATCGTCCGTGACCCGAACGTGTTCCTGATGGACGAGCCGCTGTCGAACCTGGACGCGAAGCTGCGGGCGGAGATGCGAACGGAAATCAACCGGCTCCAGAACGACCTGGACGTGACGACGCTGTATGTCACGCACGACCAGACGGAAGCGATGACGATGGGCGACCGGCTGGTCATCCTGAATTACGGGGAACTCCAGCAGGTGGGGACGCCGCTGGAATGTTTCTACCGGCCGGCCAACCAGTTCGTCGCGGGGTTCCTGGGGTCGCCGTCGATGAACTTCTTCGAAGGGGCGGTCGAGGGCGGGACCGTCCGCGCGGACGGCTTCGACTACGATCTGACCGAGCGGATGCAGTCCTCGGTCGGGGGCCGCAACGAGGTGGTCCTGGGTGTCCGTCCGGAGGACATGACGCTGCACGACCGGGCGAATACGAGCCACGAGTTCGAGGCCGTCGTGGACGTCGTGGAACCGATGGGGAGCATCTCCTACGTGTATCTCAAGGCGGAGTCACAGGGCCACGAGCAGACGTTCATCGTCGAGACGGACGGCCAGCGGCCGATCAGCGAGGGGGATACGGTCTACGTCGAGATTCCCGACGAGGACGTCCACCTGTTCGACGCGAAGTCCGGTGAGACGATCCACCAGCGGAAACTCGACGAGAAGGCCGAAACTGCGCTCGAAGAGCGGATGCAGACTGTCAGCAGTTCCTCGGACTGAACCGCCCTCTGTCCGTTCGTCTGGAGCAGTACCACAGTCCAGGCACGACCGTTCTCGACAGCTGTTGGCGTGTCGGCAAGCCGCGTGGCTTCGCCTGCCGGGTGTGCTATTTGTCGTACATCCGTGCCACTCCCCGAATCGTGGGGTGCGGTCCGCGTACGTGACTGACGTGTGTTCGGTAATCGGCAATGTCGTCCTGCAGTACGGTGATTCCGGGACTCATGCTTCCGACGCTTACCAGCCCTCTCGGGAGTTCGTCGGTATCTTTATACTTGGCCGAGACGACATCGCATACGATATTCCAATGAAAAGCGCAGTGCTAACCAACGAGAGGGAAGTCGAAGTTATGGATCGAGAGCGCCCGACGCCCGGCGATAAAGACGTAATCGTGGAAATCGGGGCCTGTGGCGTGTGTATGACTGATTATCACCTGTACCACGGGACATTCCCGGCAGACTTTCCGGTCGTTCCCGGCCACGAGAGCGCAGGGGAGGTCGTTGCCACTGGTGACGCAGTCACGAACTTCGAAACGGGTGATCGGGTCGCAATCTTCCCGGGGATTCCCTGCGGCGAATGCGACTTCTGCAAGGACGGAAAACACAACCTCTGTCAGGACACGGTGTCGATGGGGGGCGCGGGTGACGAAATCCTCGACGGCGCGTTCGCGGAGTACCTCCGTGCACCTGCCCAGTGCCTGCAGGACATCGGGGACCTCTCGTATTCAGAGGCCGCCTTCGCGGAACCGTTCGCGTGTTGCATCCACGGCGTCGACCGGGCAGACATAGAGACCGGTGACACCGTCGTGATTGTGGGTGCCGGCCCGATCGGCCTGCTTCTGCTCCAGGCGTTTCGGACGGACGGCGCGGGAACGGTCATCGTCTCCGAACCGATAGAGGGTCGCAGAGAGCTCGCGACCGACCTGGGGGCCGATCACGTCGTCGACCCAACGGAGCGGGCGCTCGCGGACCAGGTCGACGAACTGGTCGACCGGGTCGACGTCGCCGTCGAAGCCGTTGGCCTTCCGACGACAATCGAAGAAGCACACTCGATCACGTCTCCCGGTGGGACGACAGTCGTGTTCGGCGTGCCGCCACAGGACGAGACCGTCGAGATCGATCCGTTCGAGCTGTACTACCAAGAGCTCGAAATGGTCGGCGTGTTCGCGCTCACCCAGAACACGTTCTCGCGGGCGGTGAAACTCCTACAGGGCGACCGGATAGAGACAGAGGCGCTCATCACAGACGAATTCGACCTCGGCGGGATCCAGACCGCGTTCGACCAGATGGAGAACAACGAGGGACTGAAAAAGATGATCTACCCCAACGAGCGGTAACCGCCCGCGAGTCTGGCGGCGTGTTCGGGTGCGAAACTCCGAGTACACGCGGCCGGAACGGTCTGACAGGCTGCGTTCTGGGAACTGCCGCGGTCTTGACGACGCCGTCGGTAGCGTCTCGTGAACGCAGCCGACTGGTACCGCCGGCCGACAGCGAACCGCCGGTCACGGGAGAGCCCCTTGTCGTGGTGACGGGCCGTGTCGGCTCCGGGCCCTGATCTCACCGAGTCGCCCCCACGGCCGAACACGGGATTCATGTCGGCACCCCCGTGAGCACAATGTTTATGATTTCATGGACTGTCGGTTCTATCATGTTCGACTCAAACAGAGTCATCGAACTGTCCAACCCGATCCGCGAGCAGATTCCCGTGTGGCCGAGCTTCCCACCGGTCGAAATCGAACAGACGTCCATCGCCGCACGCGACGGATTCACGATGGAACGGTTCGAGATGCGGAGCCACACGGCGACCCACATCGACGCCCCGGCGCACTTCATTCCTGAGGGGAAAACCCTGGACGACTTCTCCATCGAGCGGTTCATGGGCGAAGGCGTCGTCATCGACCTCACACCGAAAGAGCCGGAGGAGCCGATCACCCGCGCCGACATCGAGGCCTACGAGTCGGAGATCCAGCCCGGTGACGTCCTCATGCTCCACACCGGCTGGGACGAGTACTACGGGCAGACGCCCGAGTACCTCTTCGAGTTCCCCTACCTGACCGGTGAGGCCGCCGAGTACATCGCCTCACTGGAACCGAAGGCGGTCGGAACCGAAGGGGCGAGCGTCGGCGGCTGGTACGACGAGGTTCCGGCCCACGAGCCATCGACCGACGTCCACCCGGCCGACTCACATCTCCCGCTGCTCGAAAACGAGATCATCCCCATCGAGGAACTGCGAAACCTCGACCAGGTTCTCGACGGCGCGGACAGCCGTCGGGCGAACTTCTTTTTCCCGCCGCTCAACGTCCAGGGGACCGGCGGGTGCTCGGTCCGTGCCTTCGCACTGGTGTAGTTCGTAGCGCGCGAGCCAGTGACGGACCCGAATCCCAGGACACAGAAACCGCGTCTACCGGGCGAGTCTGACGGCCGTCGACACCGCATCGATTATGCTCTGTTCGGAGGCGACCCCCTCCCCGGCGATGTCGAAGGCCGTGCCGTGGTCGACGCTCGTCCGGATGATCGGGAGTCCGATGGTGACGTTGACGCCGCTCACCGCGTCGCCGTCGCCGGTGAAGCCGAGCATCTTGATCGGGATGTGACCCTGGTCATGATACATGGAGACCACGCAGTCGAACTCACCCGAGGCGGCCCGGACGTAGACCGTGTCCGGCGGGAGGGGACCGGTCACGTCGACGCCCGTCTCGGCGACGCGGTCGACGGCCGGTTCGATGATGTCCGCTTCCTCGTCACCGAGGAGGCCGCCGTCGCTCGCGTGGGGATTCAACCCCGCGACGGCGACCGACGGGTCGTCGATGCCGAGGTCACGGAGCGCCTCGCCGGTCACGGCGATGGTCGACGCGACGTCGTCGACCTCGAGGTCACAGGCCTCCCGCAGCGGAACGTGCGTGCTGACGTGTGTCACTGTCAGGTCGTCCTCGATGAGCATCATCGAGTAGTCGTCGGTGTCGGTGTAGTCCGCGAGCATCCCCGTGTGGCCCGCGTACTCGCTGCCGGCCATCTTGGTCGCCTGTTTGTTGATCGGGGCGGTAGTCATCGCGTCGATGTCGCCGGCCTGTGCGAGTCGGATCGCCCGCTCGATGTACTCCAGGCTCGCCTCGCCGTTGGCCTGCGAGAGTTCGCCGTACTCGTGGTCCGAGACGTTGTCGAGGTCGATGACCGGGAGCACGTCGGGGTCGCCGTCCGCCTCGTCGGGCGAATCGACGCGGCGAACGGTCAGCCCGGGCGCGAACCGGTCGGCCGCGTCTTCCATGACGGCCGCGTCGCCGACGACGACGATGGTCGCCGACTCGACGAGGTCCGGGTACGATTTGACGATCACTTCGCTGCCGATTCCGGCAGGGTCACCCATAGTGACGCCTACAGTAGGGGCTCGTTCACTCATCACGAAGACCCAGACGACCGAGGGACTTAATTATTGCCTGCTGGTCTCCGAACCCACCCGCTTTCGTCACGGCGGCCGCCCCGTCGGCGGTCCCGCCCTCGACGGTCGCCAGCGGAATCCCGGGGGCGACGGCCTCGCCGGCCATGCGGAGCGCGGTCGTCTCGAGTTCCTCGAAGACCGCTCGCGCCGTTTCGCCGCCGGTGAGAAAGAGGTTCGACGCTCGGTCCGCGCCAACGACCTCGGCGGCCCCGCCCGCGAGCGCGTCCGTGACTCGACGCCGGACCGTTGGGCCGTCGACGCCGGCCCGCTCGCCGGCCGCCATCGCCCGGTCGACGTCATCGCGCGACTCGGCGCTGTGGAGCACTACCCCGCCGTGGTCGTCGATCACGGCCGCCCCACGGGCGGCCAGGTCGGCCCCGGCAGCAGACGGGTCGGTGACGGCTGTCTCGAGGTCGAGGAGTCGCCGCCAGTCCTCCGGGACCGCGTCGAGCTGTCCGAGCGTCTCCGGCGCGACGCTCCCCGCCGCGCCCACGACCGAGCGGCTCTGGTCGACGTCGATGCCGGCTCCGGACGGCGTTCCGGGGACGGCGACGTGGCGTGCGAGCCCGCCGCTTCCGACGTACAGACATCGCTCGGAGAGTGCCTGGGCCGCCGCGGCGAGCGTCTCGAGGTGACTGTCCGTGACGGCGTCGCAGGTGACGACGACCGGTCCGTCCGTCGAGACGAACGATTCGAAGGCCTCGTGGACGGCGTCTGTCCCGCGCGCGACGGTCTCGACGCCGATGGTCTCGACCGGGAACGCGCTCGACGCGAAGAACTCGGGGAGCGAGTCGTGTGTCGGCGGCCGCTCGTCGTCGTCGCCGGGCGGCGAGTCGGTCACCAGCTGGCCGTCGACGAGGTGGTATCCGCAGGCCGTCACGCGACCGTTGTCCGGGAACGCCGGCGCGACCACGACGAGGGCGGGGTCGACGGCTCGCGCCGCGGCGTCGACCTCCACCCGGACGTTCCCGCGAAGGGTCGAGTCGACCTTCTTGTAGACGACCGAGGCGTCGGTGGACTCGAGGACCGAGCGAACGCGCTCGCCGGCGACAGCGGGGTCCGCGTAGCGTGATTCGGTGTTGTACACGCTGACATCTCCCCCTGCCGTCGCGTCGGTCTGTGTGGAGAGCACGACCCGGGTGTCGTACTCCCGCGCCGCGAACTCGTGCCCGGTATCACAGCTCCCGGTCAGGTCGTCCGCGACGACGACACATCGTGTCATCGCGTGCCCTCCCCTCGCCGTCCACAGCGACTGTGCGTGACTGTAAAGCGACCGTCCATGGTTCGTATGGCGAGGGACTCCGTAAAGAAACATTCGCACGGCAGTCGGCCCACGGGCGCGAGGGGAAAACATAAACCGAAGATGCGACTTAGTACAGACAACAATGGAGTTCGAGTTTCCAGACCGCGCCCGGTTGGAGGCGGCCAACGACGCCGAGGTGTCCGACCTGCCCCGCGCCTACCGCGTCAGTAGTGTCCGGGAGCACCCCACAGTCGAGGACGTCGGTGCGGCCACCGTCGACGCGCTGACCGACGTCCCCCAACTCGACGACCTCGACCCGGGGAGCACCGTCGCCATCACCGCCGGCAGCCGGGGCATCGACGTCCTCCCGGAGGTCCTCGAAGCCGTCGTCTCGGACCTCCAGTCCCGCGGGCTCGAACCGTTCGTCTTCCCCGCGATGGGCAGCCACGGGGGCGCGACCCC
The DNA here is from genome assembly GCF_032027985.1 of Haloarcula sp. 1CSR25-25. Taxonomy (NCBI): domain Archaea; kingdom Methanobacteriati; phylum Methanobacteriota; class Halobacteria; order Halobacteriales; family Haloarculaceae; genus Haloarcula; species Haloarcula sp. 1CSR25-25. Next base: position 288,527 of record NZ_JAHYBW010000001.1, on the reverse strand, counting down.
CGAGGGCCAGCGCGAGACACTCGCCACGCTCGGTATCACGTCCGACCGGCTCGGCTGTGAGATCCGCTCCTCGCTCGACGTCGAACAGGTGAGCACCGACTCGACCGGGCGGCCGGTGTTCGCCTCCGTGGACGCGCTCGACGCCGACGCCGTCCTGCTCGTCAACCGGATCAAACTGCACACCGACTTCCGGGGCGACGTCGAGAGCGGCCTCTGTAAGATGGCCGTCGTCGGACTGGGCAAACAGCGCGGCGCCGACAACATGCACAACGCCGCACTCGAACGCGGGTTCCACGAGGTCATCCCGGAGTGGGCCGGCATCCTCGTCGAGGAGACGCCCATCGTCGGCGGTGTGGGAATCATCGAGAACGCCGCCGAGGAGGCCGCCGAGATCCACGGCGTCGCCGCGGCGGACCTCCTGGAGCGAGAGCCCGAACTGCTTGAGCGCTCGAAGGACTTCTTCCCCGAGCTCCCGGTTGAGGACCTCGACCTGCTCGTGGTCGACGCCATGGGCAAAGAGATCAGCGGCACCGGGCTCGATACGAACGTCATCGGCCGGGTCCGGTTCCACAACCAGGCGGAGGTCGACACCCCGTCCATCACCCGGGTCTACGTCCGGTCGCTGACACCGGCCTCGCACGGTAACGCCCTCGGCATGGGCCTCGCCGACCTCGTTCACCGGGACCTCGCGTCTACCGTCGACTTCGAGGACACGTACGTCAACATCGTGACGAGCGGCGAAACGAACAGGGCAAAGCTCCCCTTCGTCGTCCCGAGCGACGCGACGGCGTTCATCCTCTCCGCGTCGATGACCGGCGTCGCCAGCGCGAGCGACCTCCGAATCGCCCACATCGAGAGCACGATGGAACCCGGCGAGCTGTGGGTGTCCGAACCCGTCGCAGAGGAATTCGCCGACCGGGACGACGTCGCCGTCCACGACGACAGACCGTGGGAGTTCGACGCGGACGGCGAACTCGCGATGCCCTGGGACTGATTCCACTCAGTCTATCGACTCCAGTGGAGTCGATGACCGATGCTGACGCCGTTCGGACCGAGGAGTCGCTGGAAGAGGATGACGCATTCGACCGGTAGTTCGTCGTCCGGAGTGGGGGCACTCGCTGACGGTGATGGCCACGTCACCACCTGTGAAAGCCACGCATCGATTGTGCGACGGTGACTCTCTCCGAATCGAGGCGTCTCCGAAGACAACCGCACACCGTCTCTCAGAGCATTCTATAGTAACAATTGAAACGATTTACACACCGACCGCACTGCAGCCGTGTGGTCGGGTGTGCATTGATTTTCAATGGCTACTATAGCTTCGGAAACCCGTCCCGCAATCCTGTCGACACAACGCTCACAGTCGGCCTCGAAACCGCTGTACGTCGCTACCGACAACGCACCCGAGAGCGCTGTATGCCGGTGGCGTCGAGAGTGTGGCGAATCGATTCGGGAGTGCGTTTATTCTAGGTGCAGGCAAATACCGATTCGGTGACAACAGATGCCATTCAAAGGCGGTTCTGAGCTTTCAGACGTATACGACGACGCGCTCGAGGAGGGCTTTGGCCTGGTCGCGAGCAACATCGAGGAGCCGAACACGATGATTGGGCTGCTGGAGGGGGCCTCGCGGGCCGAGTCAGACCTCCTGTTGCAGATGGCCACCGGCGCCTGCGAGTTCGCCGGGAACGGCGACCCGATTGCGGGGCTACAGGCGATGGGCAACTACATCGACCTCATCGCCGAGCAGTACGACATCGGGGTGTTCCTCAACATGGACCACCAGACCGACTTAGAGATGATCGAGAAGCAGGTGGAACTCGACATTCCGTCCTCGATAATGATCGACGCCTCCCACGAGCCCTTCGAGGAGAACGTCGAGACGAGTCGCGAGGTCGTCGAGTTGACCGAGCAGGCCGACGGTGAAATCCTGGTCGAGGCCGAACTCGGCCAGATCAGGGGCGTCGAGGACGACGTCGAATCTGAGGACGCGTTCTACACCGACCCCGAGCAGGCCGTCGAGTTCGTCGACCGGACCGGCTGTGACCTGCTGGCGGTTTCCGTTGGCACCCAGCACGGCGTCGCAAAGGGGAAAGACCTCGAACTGCGCCCGGATCTCGCACGGGACATCCGCGAGGCATTGAACGACCACGGACTCGACACACCGCTGGTGCTGCATGGCTCTTCCGGCGTCCAGCCCGACCAACTCCAGCAGATGCTCCAGCACGGTATCTGCAAGATGAACAAGGACACTCGCTACAAGTACGAATGTACCCGAACCGCCTTCGACCTCTACGACGAGGCACCGACGGACATCGTCCCGCCGGAGGGCGTCGACGACGACCGCGACACCTTCTTCAACAACGTCGACTGGTCGCCCAACAAGGACCGCTTCGACCCGCGCGTCGCGGACCGAAAGATCAGAGAGCGCATCGCCGATGTCCACGCCGACCTCGCCGAAACCGCCGGCAGCGCCGGACAGAGCCGCTACGTCTGAACGGCCGGCGTCCTACTCGAACTGTGCGTCGTAGGTAGTGACGGCTGAGACGACGTCGCCGTCCACGACGACAGACCGTGGGAGTTCGACGCGGACGGCGAACTCGCGATGCCCTGGGAATGAGGCCACACGGTCCAGTGACGGCCGCGACGTACCGCCGGAGTGAGGACACTGTGGACGGGGGCGCGTACTCCCTCACCAAAATTTATTTATATTGATAGTGGAGATATGGTGTCAGGCCGACTCATACATAATCACCAGCCATGACCACAGACAATTCAAATCCACGGATCGAGGTGGAACACCTCAAGAAGCGCTTTGGCACCGTCGAGGCGCTCTCCGACGTTTCTCTCACGCTCAAAGACAACGAAGTCCTCTCGCTCGTCGGCGATAACGGCGCCGGAAAGTCGACGTTCATCAAGACGCTCGTCGGCATCCACCAACCGGATGGCGGCGAGATACGGTTCAATGGTGAACCGGTCACCATCGACGGCCCGAAACACGCCCGAAAGCTCGGGGTCGGGACGGTGTATCAGGACCTCGCGCTCGTCGACGAACTCTCTGTCGCGGAGAATCTGTTCCTCGGGCGAATGCCGGTGAAAAAGGTCGGCGGACTCGTTCCAGTCGTCGATCAAGAGCACATGGCCGAGGAGGCCGAGCGCATCCTGAGCGAGCACCTCAACATCCACGTCGACCCGGACACGCCGGTCGAATTCCTCTCCGGTGGGGAACGGCAGGCAGTCGCCATCGGACGCGCTCTGGTTACCGACCCGGATATCGTCCTGCTCGACGAGCCGACGTCGGCACTCTCGAAAGCAGCCGTCGAGCACGTCGAAGACCTTGTCGAACAGTTGCGCGATAGCGGCCACTCGGTCATCCTCATCGACCATAACCTCGAGGAAGTCCTGTCCATGAGTGACCGCGTCGCAGTGCTCTTTCAGGGCCGAATCGTCGACGTGGTCGACGCCTCGACTGTCACCCGCGACGACGTGGTCAGCATGATGGTCTCCGGGCACCGCCCCAACGAGAACGCAGACGACGAACTGGCCGGTGATGAGTCGGACGCTTCCTCGTCGCGTTCGTCCACGGCCTGATTTTCATGTGGTGAGGAGCCAGTTCTGTCCCATCCCAGCTCAGTGGCGTACACGTCTCACCCGACGCCACGCTCCCCATCGTTCTCTCGAACGCCAATACCGCCGTCTTCAATCGCTTCATCCACCGCGCCCCGCGTCGTTCACCCCTCTCAAGTCACTCGTAGCGGTATTCTCGACGCCGACCGGCGTCGTCCAGCGGATACGGCTCCAGCCTCCGGGACGGCGCGGGACCGGCTGTCTCTCGCCGGATGTCCCGGGGTTGTGGGCTCTTCGGCTGCACCACACCCGCGGACTCACGATGTCGTTTGGCTCACCTCTCGGACGACTGCGAGCTGGAGAACCCGGGTGTGGACGGGAACGCGGACTCGTAAGCCCCCGAAGACAGGGATACTCCTCTTGCGCCTCGATCTCGCCGGCCACGTTGCCGAAAACTTTAATTACCACTACTCGAGAGGTAGAGTTGGAACTCAATCAACAATCATGATTAGTAGACGCAACCTTGTACGAGCAGTCGGCGCAGCAGGTATCGCCGGTCTCGCCGGATGTTCGGGCGGCGGAGACGGTGACCAGTCAGGTGGCAGCGACGGCGGTTCTGGCGACGGCGGTTCTGGTGACGGCACTTCGACCGGCGACGGCAGCAGTGATGGTTCGAGCAGCGACACCCAGCGGTTCGCGGTTTCGATGAAATCCATGGGACAGGCCGGCCTGTTCGTGCAGGGCCAGGCTGCGAAATGGTACACACGTGACCGCGACGACGTCGAGATCGTCATTCTGGACGCCCAGTTCGACGCCTCGAAGCAGACACAGGACGCCATCAACGCCATCAACCAGGGCCTCGACGGCATTCTTCTGAACCCCTTCGACGCCAAGGCGTCGCGACAGATCGTCGAGAAGGCGACCGAAGAAGACATCCCGGTGATGAACTTCGACACCGCGACGCTCTCCGAGGACATCGTGATGGGTGCCCTCTTCGGTCAGTACGCCGGTGGGCAGGTCGCTGGTGAGCGCTTCACAGAAATGATCGACGAGAAGGGCATCGAGAACCCGAAGGTCATCACGAGCGTCTTCAACTTCGAGTCCACGACGAGCCAGGCGCGACTGTTCGGCTTCACGGAGAACATCCCGGACAGCGTCGAGGTCGTCAACCGGATCGAGAGCGACGGGACCCCCGAGGACTCTGCCCCACAGACACAGAGTGCGCTCCAGGCCAACCCCGACGTCGACGCCATCTACTCCAACAACGTCGGCAGCGGGATGGGTGCTCTGACGGCACTCCAGCAGATGGACATGTACCACAAGAAAGACAGCGAGAACCACGTCATGGCCTTCGGTATCGACGGGGGTCCCGAACTCAACAAGCGTATCGGGAGCGGGTACTACGACTTCGCCATCGACCAGCCACTCCACATGTACGCGCCGCTGACCCTCGAACTGATGTGGGACTACCTCGAAGGCGGCGAGAGCGCGCTCCCGCAGGTCGGCGATACGGTCACGCCCGGTGAGCAACTCTCCATCGAGAACAAGACGGTCGAGGGCATCCAGCCGTGGTCCGAGCAGTTCTGGGGCCCGGCCGAGATGACCGAATACGAGGCCGAAGACCAGGCGTGGTGGCCGTGGATGAAGTGCCAGCACGCGACAATCACCCAGGACAACGCCGATGCCTCCTATCTCTACGGGAACGTCTACCGAGAGATCGAGGGGTCGAACTGAGCCACTTCACGCCAAGAGACGATGAGCACACTATCCAACGTACGTTCGACCATCTCTGAACTACAGAGTGACCGGACGCGGATGATGCTGTTCGCGCTGGACAACCTCATCTGGCCCATCCTGTTAGTCGCGTTTCTGGTCTTCTCGGTCCTGCTTCCCGAGATATTCACCCAGTACCGGAACATCGAGTTCCTGCTGTACACGAGTGCCGGGCTCGGGGCGATTACGCTCGCGGAGGCCATCTGCCTCATCAGCGGGAACTTCGACCTCTCGGTCGGCTCGGTCGCGGGGTTCTCCTCGATGTTCACCGCACTGGCCCTTACCAGCTGGTTCCCGTCGCTTCCGGGCGTCGCTGGGATTCTGATCGTCCTCGCGGTCGGGGGAACGATCGGCTTCATGAACGGGTTCTTCATCGCCAAGTTCGACGTGAATCCGTTCCTGCAGACGTTGTCTGCTCTCATCGTCTTCGAAGGTGGTATCCTGGTCCTCTCGACGCGGTCTGTCTACGAACTGCCAGAGAGCTACCTGTGGCTGGGCGGTGAAGACGTCTCGCTCGGCGGCCTGCTCCCGCAGTCGGTTCCTGTCGCCGTCATCTTCATGCTCGCCCTCTTCATCACGGTGTGGTTCGTCCTGATGAAGACTCGATTCGGGCGGGCAGTGTACGCGGTCGGTGGCGACGAGGAGTCGTCCGCAGAAGCCGGTATCGACACGGACCGCATCGTCATCGCCGTCTTCGTGCTCTCGGGGATGCTGGCCGCGACGGGTGGCCTCCTCCTGACCGGGTTCAACGGTGGGGCGACGCCGACGCTGGGAACCGCACAGCTGTTCCCTGCCTTCACCGCTGCCGTTATCGGTGGGGTGAGCCTGTTCGGAGGCCGAGGTAACGTGTTCAACGCACTCGGCGGGGTCCTGTTGCTCAGCACCATCGCGGCCGGACTCGTGATGCTGAACATCGACCCGCAGATCGTCCAGACGATCAACGGACTCGTGCTGTTCGCAGCCATCCTTCTGTACACCTTCGTCCAGCGGTTCCGGGGCCGACTGCTCTCGGACCTCTGAACCCCGACGAAACATTTTTTCCCGAAGCTGACCGCGTCGACTCTCGGTTGCGATACGCCGTCGTAGCTCTCCGGGTTCGACCTACTGCCGAGGGTGGCGACTGAAGAACGGTTCGCGTCCTACTCGAACTGCGCGTCGTAGCTAGTGACGGCCGAGACGACGTCGTCGTAGGACGGCGTCTCCCCCGTCCGGACGAACTCACGAGCGAGTGCGTTGCCCAGCACGACGGCGGCTGATTCGGGCAGCCCCTCGACGAGTCCCAGAGACAGCCCCGCGTTGAAGTGGTCGCCAGCGCTGGTGGTCAACTCCGGCGACTCGACCGGCGCGATGCGGACGCTCGTCGTTCCGTCGTCGCTTACGACCACGGACTCGTCCACGCTGTGTCCGACGAACCGGTCGACGTCCAGGGAGTCGAACGCGACGCGGGCGTCTGCGACGAGCTCGTCACTCGTGTGTGCATCGAGTGCCGCCGCGAGCTCTTTGGTCTCGTAGCGGTTCGCCGAGACCGTCACGTCGACCTCGTGGGCGAGGCGGCCCGTCGCCGCGACGATCGACTCCAGTATCCCGCGGTCGAGTTCCCGGATGTTCGCCGGGTCGAGCAAGACATGTTCCGGTGGGTCCGTCAGCTCCGGGAAGACCGTCTCGCGGAGGCCATCGAGGATTCCCGCCATCTCGGGCATCACCGCCCAGTAGCCGACACCGAGTAGCTCCGCCCCGTCGAGTTCGTCGACGAGCGTCTCGACTCCGACCCGTGACCGGATGGTCTCCCAGTCCAGCGTCGCGGCACCGCCGTTCTCCATCAGCATGAGCTTCCCGTCGTCGAATTCGATAGCGTCGGTGATTCCCGGGTCACCCAGCGAATACAGGGTACAGGCTTCGAACTCCTGTTCGAAGATCTCGCGCACTGGGTCTCCGCACATCCCGACGAGCGTCGGATCGAACCCGAGCGTCTGGTACGCGCGGGACAGGTGGCTGACGTGCCCGCCGGTGCGCTGGCCGAGGCGCTCCCAGGAGATCGAAAGCGAGCTATCGGCGGCCGCCGACGTCACGATCTCCTCGCCGAACTCGCTCAGCGTGGTGATGCGGTCGCTGTCTGCCGCGCCGGCGTTCGTCCCCGCCCGTCGGACGTTGTCGACGTACCCGTCGAAGCCAAACACCACGTCTCCACCGCTCGGTTCGGATGGCAGTTGCTCCTGGCACGACACCACCGCGTCACGTGTCTGGGAATCCGGATATCTATTCGCCATTCGTGTCACAACCTGAGACCGCTCTCGGACGCCGTCGAAGCGTTCCCGCGACAGCCTCTCCGATACGAGCGCTTGCCGAAGTAGCATGCCGAATCTCGGCAGCGTGGTTGCGTGGCCCAGTACCGCCTGAACGCTGTAGTGTCCGCTGACGGGTGTCTACGCCTGTCGCTTTGAGCCCACCCGGTACACGCAGTTCTGCTAACGAATCCATACACAGCGTTACATCGGGGGGTATATAAAAAATTAGGGCACGGTCCGACGGTCCCGCCGCTATCGGGTGTCCAGTCGCCAGCTATCGATGGGGACCTGTCCACCGTCGACGCGGAGCTCGTGGCCGTTGACGTAATCGCTGGCCGGTGCGGCCAGGAAGGCGACGACCTGTGCCACGTCTTCGGGTTCCGCGAACCGTCCCAGCGGGTTGTTGTCGAGGATCTGTTCGGTGACGGCGTCGCTGAACCCCTCGACCATCCTGGTGTTTGCCCAGCCCGGCGCGACGGCGTTGACGCGGACGCCCTCCCGGCCGAGTTCGAGCGCGAGACTCTTCGTGAGTCCGAGCAGACTGTACTTCCCGACGTCGTACGCCGGCGACATGCCGACGCCGTTTTTCGTGTGGATCGACGTGAAGTTCACAATCTTGCCGTACCCCTCCTCGACCATTCCGTCGACGACCGCCCGCGTGCAGTTCAGCGCCCCGTGGAGGTGGACGTCGAGGTTCAGTTCGAAGGTGTCGTCGTACTGCTCGTCGAGGAAGGGCCCCGCGTCACCGACGCCCGCGTTGTTGACGAGGATGTCGATCTGACCGAGCTCCGCTGTCGCGGTTTCGACCATCGCTTCGACGGCCGCCTCGTCGCTCACGTCCGCGGGAAGCCCGACGGTGTCGACGCCGAGTTCGGCGATCTCCGCCGCCGTCTCTTCGGCGACCTCGTCGTCAATGTCGTTGACGACGACGTCCGCGCCGTTGTCCGCGAGTTCCATCGCAGTTGCTTTGCCCATGCCTCTGCCCGAGCCGGTGACAAGGGCAGTCTTGTCCGTCAGGTCGAGTTGCATACATAGAACGGTTCCATAGCTCCCATGATAAACATTTGGGGCTGGCCGGTCCATACCTCACGTTCTGCGTGGTCCTCAGCGAGCAGCGGTCGAGTCTCCGTCCTGTGACTGCTCGGGAGAGTGCCTGGAACCGAGCAGTTCCGTGGGTACGCTGCCGAGTATCACGGGCGCCAGCGCCGGAACAGGACCGCTCCATCCGAAGTCCAAATCCCAGCTGTAGCTGTTCTATCCGAAGATTCCACTCTTTTATCTACAAATACGTCTTTAGTGACTTTAGATATATGTGTACTTAATTAGATACGGCATACACGTAGATAAAATCGAGAATATAAATCCGAATACAGTGTAAAGGAAAACAGAGGGACAGTATAGATGTAGAACCCCATCTCTGAACGCCTACGACCGAAAACGCCCACGGCTCATCGGAAATGCCACTCACGCGTCGAACCGAGGCAAGCGGCTGTGTCGCCACCGGACCGCATGCTCTCGGCGAAAGCACAGCCGGTGACGACGCGAAAGGACGGTCCGACACTACCCATAGCTGCCAGGTGTGGGACTATCGCCTGCTGCGATTGCATGTGTCCCCGGAAGTCACTGGTGTAATCACTGCTGTCGACCCGGCCGGTCCCGAACCACCTGCCCGCCGTTCGACGGTAGCAGTACAGTCGGCTATATATCGAACATATAAATTACCTATACGGCGACAGCTGATAATTCAGACGAGTGTTCCGTGTCTGACACTGAGACAAGCCAGCCGCGAACCGAGCACGCACTCGCTGTCGTACAGCGAGAGATAGACTGTATCGAGGCTGAACTGACGGCCTTCAGGCGCTTTCGGACCAGTCTCGTATCTATCGAGCCGACAGTACAATCCGCAGGGACCGTCGACACGTCTGCGGGTGGGATGTCGGCGCTCGGTACGCGGCAGCCGAAACCCGAGCCCGGCCTGCGTGCCGTCCGGGAGGCCTATCGGGAGACGGTAATGGCCGTGCCACACTTCGACGCCGAGTACGACGACTCGCTGGAAGCGAACATGTCGGTGGAGTTCGGGCCGGAACTCGGGACGCAGATCGCCACGGGAACGCGCCTGACCCCGCAGTTGTACGAGGCGCTGCTGACCGCGAGTGAGGGGGCGCGCGACGAACGCGAGACGCTGCGTCCGGCGCTGGAACGCGAACGCGAGTCGTTACAGTCGGTGCGAGAGACGCTCGACGACTGCGAACGCCGCGGGGCCGCGCTCGGTGCGAACGCGCGCCGAACGACCGACCCGGTCCGTCTCGACAGCATCGACGACAAACTGGCCGAAATCGAAGCGGACTGCGAGACGGCGGCGGCGACCCGGCAACAGCGGCTCCACAGCCGGTCGGCTGCTGCCCTCTCCGGCATCGACGGGACCAGCCTCGTCCGGTACCTGTACGACGATTGTTCAGTGACGTGTCCGGCGCTTGCCGATATCGTCGCCTGTCTCGACACGATCAGGGGACACCGCAGTCACTGTCTGGTGTCGACGAGCTGAGTGCGGGAGGATTCTCCGGGGCGGCGGGGTTCAGGACTGCGGTCGCGGGGCGGCTTTCTGGAGTGCGCTCTCGGCGATGTTGCCGCCGTAGTCGGCGGTCCGGGACAGGGAGTCGACGACGCGGCCGAGCAGTTGGGCACTCTGTGGGTCCAGCTCCCTGACTTTCCCGTCGACTTCGCGGGCGGTCTCGTCGACCTCCGGAATACGGCTCCGGGCCGCGTTCGCCAGCTCGACGGCCTCGTCGCTGTCGTCGGCAAGGAGGGCGTCCATCGCGGTCTCGGGGACCGCGGTGGCCTCGGTCTCCAGCTGGTCGAGGAGGTCGGCGGTTTCGCCGGTGATCTCGCCGATCTCCTGGGAGAGGCCGGCGATCTTGGTCGCGTGGTCGGCAATGCGTTCCAGTTGGCGGGCGCTGGACTGGAAATCGAACACCGTCTCGCGCGGGAAGCCGATCTCGTCGGCCGCCGTGGGATTGCGGAGCACGGTGCGGAACACGCGCGAGACCATGTACCAGAGGCGGTCCACGTCGTCGTCGCGTTGCATCACGTCGGCCGCGAGGTCGTCGTCGTCCTCGATGAGGGCCTCGACAGCGTCCGAAAGCATCGTCAGCGAGACCAGCCGCATGCGCGTGATGGCGTTGTGGACCGACAGCTCCGACGAGTCGAGCAGGTCCTGCAGGACGACCCGGTCGGTCGTCTCCTCGATCATCTCCAGGCCGACCAGTCCCTGCGTCGCGTCGCGGATGATGCGTCGCTGCTCGGCCGTGATCCGAGCGGCTTCGAGCTGGATAATGTCGAAGCCGCTGACGTACATCGTCATCACGGCCCGCGTGAGTTCGTGTCTGTTCTCCAGCCCCTCCACGTCGAGCGTGCCCTCCACGCGGCCGTCGCCCCGCTGGGGAGCGAGCAACAGCAGGTCACGTTCGGCGTGGAACTCGACGACGCTGCCCGCACTCACGTCGTTCGCTGTCGCCCACTCTTTGGGTAATGAGACGGTGTATGTCGACCCGCCCGTCACCTGGACCTTGCGTGTCTCCATGTGATTGGCACTCGTTCACGGGATGGTATAAATCCACTCATATCTATATACTATATCCGACCTCCAGTATTTCGGGTTATATTCACCGGCTGAACGACGGTTATGCGACGATATTCGCCGGTATTAGTACTGTGAGCAGCTCAAATAGTCCTGCCTGAGTAACCGTTCATACACGCCGTAATTAGTACTCTGACGGCCCAAGAGCGAAGATTATATCGATACACCGTCGCCTATTTGTGAGTGTTTGTCACACCACTTCTATATAGTAATACACTAAACGATATAGCTCTCTTAGCAGGTTACTTATTATCTGTCCCGCTGGATTCTGGTGATGGCGCACGATTCCAACGGGCTGTCAGACCGCGTATCGCGGCGGACATTCATCGCAACGACGGGCGCGACCGGCATCGCTGCAATCGCCGGCTGTTCCAGTGGCAGCGGCGGTTCCGAATCGGACGGGAGCTCCGGCGGGAGCGCGGACACCGAGGCGGCGTCGACGGAGATGGAAGCGGCGGGGACGGAGTCGACCGAGGGGGGTAGCTCCAGCGACACCAGCGCGCTCGAATCCGGTGGTTCCTCGACGGTGTACCCCATCGCCAACACCGCGGCCTCGTACTGGAACGCCAACCGACCGGCCAGCGACAGCGAGTACTGGCCCCACGGCGAGTACGACATCGACACGGACCAGAACCTCGCGGACTACTGGGGGGGTCTGTACGGGTTCGAGGCCGGCGGCGAGGACGGTCCGCCGTTCCAGTTCACCGTTGGCCTCTCTCACTCCGGGACCGGCGTCGAGAAGGTCATGAACGGCCAGAACGACATCGGTAACTCCTCCGGGAACGTCGAGGACGAGCTCCCGGACCGTGACTCCTACGAGCAGTTCGTCGACCACGTCGTCGGCGTCGACGGCCAGCCGCTCGTCGTCTCCCAGGAGATCGCTGACGCCGGCGTCGAGACGATAACCGGCGACCAGCTCAAGGGGCTGTACAAGGGCGATATCACCAACTGGAGCGAGCTCGGCGGCCCGGACCGCGAGATTCAGGTGCTCGGCCGTGTCAAGGGTTCGGGAACGCGGACCTCCTTCGTCTCCAACGTCTTTGGCAACCCCGAGGAAGACACCTCCGTCGCGAACCGCTACGGTCAGAACCAGCGCCTCGCACAGGCCATCGCACAGGCCGACAACGCCATCAGCTACCTCGCGCTGGCGTTTATCGACACCGACGGGCTGGCCCCCATCGCGCTGGAGTGGGAGGGGACGACCTACAGCTACCAGGACGACCAGAACGGCCTGGACTCGAAGGCCTACCCCCTCTCGCGCGACCTCCACATGTACACGTGGGAAGGCACCTCGATGAAGGAGGCCGCAGTCATCAACATGATCCTGTCCGACTTCGGCCAGGACACCTTCGTCGCGCCGAACAACTACTTCAAGCTCGGCGCTCGCCGCCAGGAAGAACAGCGCGCCAAGCTCCCCGACCAGGTGTAACCGCTCCCGGTGTGAGAGCAGTTCGACGACTGTCGGCCGTGTCGGCCGATTTTCCATACTATGACAGAGGACATACCAACGACGGAGGGCGAGTCGGTGTCGAGCGGAGACAGAGTCGACGGGTCGACGCTCGCCGTCGGCGCGGTAGCGACGACGCTGGTGGCAACAGTTCTCGTCTTCCTGTTTCGGCCGGCCCTGGCGCTGCCAATGTTGCTCGCGTTCGTGTTCGTCACGCTGATTGGCTGGGTGACCTACCAGGCCGAAGTCGCGCGCCTGCTCGCGCTGGTCGCGACGGTGCTGACGGTGCTGACCGTCGCGTTCATCACGTTCTTCCTGTTCGTGAGCGCGCTGCCGGCCTTTCTCGAACACGGGCTCGGGCTGCTACTGATCCCGGAGCAGGGCGGGGCGACCCGCTGGTTCTTCTGGCTCGAAGCCGTTCTGCCGTCGGATCCGACGTACTGGAACCCGCTCAGCGGGGCCTACTCGCTGATACCGATGATATGGGCGACGGTGGTCGTCACCCTCATCGCGGGCGCGGTGGCCGGCCCGCTGGGTCTGTTCGGCGCGCTGTTCATCGCCGAGGTCGCCAGTGACCGCCTGCGGGAACTCATCAAGCCCGGCGTCGAAATCCTGGCCGGCATTCCCTCTATCGTCTACGGCTTCATCGGCTTTCAGGTGTTGAACGGCTTCATACAGACGAACTTCCTCGACGACGGGGCGAGCTTCCTCATCGCCGGGGTCGTCGTGGGCGTGATGGCGCTGCCGACGGTCGTCTCCGTCGGCGAGGACGCACTCTCAAGCGTGCCACAGTCGATGGGTGACGGCTCGGTTGCCATGGGCGCGACCGAGTGGCAGACGATGAAGAGCATCTCCGTTCCGGCGGCGTTCTCGGGCATCTCCGCGGCCGTCATCCTCGGTCTGGGGCGGGCCATCGGCGAGACGATGGCCGTCGCCGCCATCATGGCCTCGGGGACGCAGTTCGCCGACCCGCTGTTCGACGTCTTCGACGCCAACGCGACGCTGACCAGCCTGATCGCGACCCAGTACGGGAGCGCCTCGGAGAGCACCGTCGACGTGCTGTTCGTCGCCGGCGTCATGCTGTTCGTCATTGTCGCCGGGATGAGCATCGTCTCGCAGTACATCGAGCGGCGCATGCAGCGGAAACTGAAGGGGCAACAATGAGTGACGCCTACGCGACCACGGACCGACTCGTCAGTGCGGACTCGAACGTCTACGACCGGGGGCTCGATACGGCAATCGCGCTCAGCGTGGTCGGGTTCACGCTCGGGCTCGTCACGCTCGTGAACCTCGTTCCGCCCGGCGCCAGCGGCGGTAGCCTCACCACAGCCATGGGGACGCTACTGGCCGTGGTTCTCGGGGGAATCGGCACCGTCGGAGTCGCCTCCTCCACCAACGTCGTCCCGGTCACCTCACAGCGGGTCCGTGGCATCGGACTCGGACTCGTCGTCTCGACGGTCGCTCTGACCGCTCTCGCGGCGACGCTCCCGGTCACGATGGCGACGCTCCTCGGGACGGTGCTGTTGGTCGAGGCGCTGGCGATCACTGTTGCCGGTGTCACCTCTCGGCTCGAAATCGTGGACACGGAGCCCAACATGAGCGCCGGGCTGCTCTCCGGCGTCGCGCTCGGCGCGATCGGCCTCGCGATGGGGGCCGCCGCCGGGGGCGCCCTCGCCGGGTTCGGCTCGCCCCTGTGGCTCGCCGGTGCCGTCGTCGCTGGCGTCGGCCTGTTCCTGCTGGCGATTCTCCCCCGCGAGGACCTCGGCTCGACGCTGCCGACGGCAATCGTCGTCGGCACGCTGGGCCTGACTGTCGTGACCGGCACAATCGGCGTCGGCTGGCAGTGGAACCCGCAGACGCTCTCCGGTGGCTTCACCGGCGGCGCGGTCATCCCCGTGTTCCTCCTCGTCGGGACGCTCCTGTCGGCGTGGTCGGCCGCGAAGTGCCGGGCCGGGTTCGGGGCCCGGGGCCGCGAGTACGGGGCCTTCCTCGTCATCAACCTCAACGCCTTCCTGATGGTGGCCGTGATGGCGACTATCGTGGTGTTCGTGACGATCAAGGGCGTCGGGTACGCCCTCCACGGGCTCTCGGTCGGCGCGCTGACTGCACTGGTCCTCCTGACGCCGGTCCTCCTCGCCGCGGTCCAGTTCGCCCGCACCCCCGCGGGCACGAGCGACTGGAACACCGGCGCTCGACAGCTGTTCCGGGTCCTTCCGCTGGCGGTGGTCGGCGCGCTCGCCGCGGTGTTTGCGAGCGTGCTCGTCACCGGGTCCCCGCTGCGCTACGCCTACGAATACACCGTCCAGGTCAACAGACAGGGGCGGGCGCTCGATACGGCACTCGCGGTGACGCCCGACACGACCGTCGGGACGGTACTGCTGGTCGCACCGGCACTGGTCCTCGCGGTCACGTTCTTCCGCTCGTTCGGTTCGCTGCGAAAGGTCGGGTCCCAGTCCGAGCGGGCCGGGTCGATCCGACAGGCCGTCCCGACCGCGGTTCTCGCGCTGGTCGCGCTCGTCGGTTTCTTCCTGGTTCTCGGCCCCGCCCCGTTCGGTCTGCCCCTCGGTGGCACGCTCGGACTCGCCGGCGTCGTCGCCGGTTCGGTCGCCGCGGGCGGTCTCGCCGTCTACCCGCTGGTCGGCGTGCTCGCAGGCGACGGGCCGACGCTGGCGGACAGCGCACAGCGCGAGGCCCCGCTGTTCACGCTGGGGGTGTTTGGCGGGCTCGGGCTGTTGCTGGTCGCGCTCGTTCTCCAGCCCGTCGCCGGCGTCAATCCACGGGTCGGCCCGGTGAATCTCGTGCCGGCGGTCGCGCTCGGGGCCGCCGCCGCTTCGCTCACATTGGCGACGCTCACCACGGTCGCAAAGCGGGCCAGCGAGGCGACGATCACCCGCCGGCTGCTGACCGAGGAGACGCGCCTCGCGCTCGTTGGCGCGGCCGGCTTCACCGCGCTTGTCGGCCTGCACGTGGCCGCGACCGGCGTCTCGTTCACCGTGCTCGGTGTCACCGTCTCGAAGGAAGGGAGCCTCTCGTGGCCGATGGCGATGCAGGCCTACATCCCACTGGGGGTCGAACCCGGCGGGATTATGCCCGCGATCGTCGGCACGGTGTGGCTGGTCATCGGCGCGACGCTGTTCGCCGTCCCGCTGGGGGTCGGTGCGGCCGTGTTCCTCACCGAGTACGCCGAGCAGGGCCGGTTCACCGCGCTGGTCGAGGTTGCGACCAACGCGCTCTGGAGTACGCCGAGCATCGTCTTCGGCCTGTTCGGGGCGGCATTCCTGATTCCACGGCTGGGTGGCGACGAGTCGCTCATGGCCGGGATGCTCGTCCTCGGTTTCATGCTCCTGCCGCTGGTGCTCATCACCTCGCGGGAGGCCATCAAATCCGTCCCCGACGAGTACCGGGACGCCAGCGCGGCGCTCGGCGTGAGCCAGTGGGAGACCATCAGAAGCGTCGTCCTGCCGGCGGCGATGCCGGGCGTCATCACCGGCGTCATCCTCGGCGTGGGGCGCATCGCCGGCGAGACGGCCCCGCTCATCCTCGTGCTCGGGTCGACGCTGAACGCGACGACGGCCGTCGAGGTCGTCGACGGCTTCCGATTCGTCTCGGGCCCGCCGTTCGTCGTCAACGACGCCCTGCTTACGGCCTCGGCGTCGCTGCCGACGCAGGTGTGGGCCGTCATCGCGGCCGGGGTGTCGGGGTCCCCGGAGATGGGGTGGGCGACGGCGTTCATCCTGCTGATGGTCGTGCTGACGTTCTACGCGGTCGGTATCACGGCGCGGACCTACTTCCGGAGGAAACTCAACTATGAGTGATAGCATCAACACGGAGCCGAGCACGGACACACAAACGAACAGCCAGACGATCGAAACCGCCTCGCCGGGCACCGAGACGACGGCCGGCGAGAGCGACGAGCAGGTGCGAGAGGAGTGGCGGCGATACGAGTTCGACGGCGAAACGAAGCTCTCGGTCGAGAACCTCGACGTGTGGTACGGCGACGACCACGCGCTGAAAGACGTCTCGATGGAGATCCCGGAAAACAGCGTCACGGCGCTCATCGGTCCCTCGGGGTGTGGCAAGTCGACGTATCTCCGGTGTCTCAACCGCATGAACGACCGCATCAAGGCCGCTCGCATCGACGGCTCGGTCGAACTGGACGGCACCGAGATATACGACCCCAACGCCAACCTGGTCGAACTGCGCAAGCGCATCGGGATGGTGTTCCAGTCCCCGAACCCGTTCCCCAAGTCCATCCGCGAGAACATCTCCTACGGCCCGCGCAAACACGGGGACATCAACAAGGGCCTGCTCGCGCGCCTGTTCGGGCGCGACGACACGGAGGCCGAGGCCGACCTCGTCGAGCGCTCGCTGAGACAGGCCGCGCTGTGGGACGAGGTCAGCGACCGCCTCGACGACAACGCGCTCGGCCTCTCGGGCGGGCAACAACAGCGGCTCTGTATCGCGCGCTGTCTCGCGGTCGACCCCGACGTCATCCTGATGGACGAGCCGGCCTCGGCGCTTGACCCCATCGCCACGTCGAAAATAGAGGACCTCGTCGAGGAACTGTCGACGGACTACACCGTCGTCATCGTCACCCACAACATGCAACAGGCCGCCCGCATCTCCGACCAGACGGCCGTCTTCCTCACCGGCGGCGAACTCGTCGAGTACGACGACACGGACAAGATATTCGAGAACCCCGAGAGTCAACGCGTCGAGGACTACATCACCGGCAAGTTCGGGTGACCCATGTCGCGCGAGTCGTACCAGCGGCAACTGGACGCGCTCCGGGCGGACGTGGTCGAGATGGGTGAGCTCGTCGTCGAGCGACTCGAAGCGGCACTCGCCGCGCTCCGGACGGTCGACCCGGAGCTGGCGCAGTCGGTCATCGACGGCGACGACGAGATAAACGCGCTGTATCTGGGCCTCGAAGCCGACTGCATCGACCTCTTTGCCCTCCAGCAGCCGGTCGCGACCGACCTCCGCTTTGTCGCCGCCTCGTTCAAGATAATCACCGACCTCGAACGCGTCGCTGACCTCGCGACGAACCTCGCGGCCTACGCGCAGTCGGCCGACCGTCGACTCGCTCCCGAGGTCGACGTCGACACCATCGGCCGGAAAGCCACCGACATGGTCGAGCGCAGCATCGACGCCTACCGGCGGGAAGACATCGAGGCCTGTCGCGCTATCGCGGCCGACGACGACGAACTCGATGCGCTCTGTCAGCGGGCCAGCGAGACCGTCGCCCGGGACCTCATCGAACGGAAGGCCGACACCGACGACGGCTGGGCGGTCGAACAGCTCCTCGACGACGTGTCCCGGCTCCTGCTGACGGTGCGTGACCTCGAACGCGTGGGCGACCACGCCGTCAACATCGCGGCGCGGACGCTGTACATGGTCGAAACCGACTCGGAGCTCATCTACTAAGCATGGACAGCCGAAAGATACAGACCGTCGGCGGCGGGACCTACACCGTTTCACTGCCCAAAGAGTGGGCCAAGTCGGAGGGCTGTACGGCGGGGACGACGGTCGACCTCCACACGCACATCGACGGGCTCCTGGTGATTCAGACCCCCGAGTCCCGGACCGCGCCGCGGAACCGCGTTACCCTGGCGGTCGGAGACGACGACCCGGCGGAGATTGAGCAGTTGCTGCGGGCGGCCTACGCGGCCGGCGTCGAGTCCGTCGTCCTCGAAGCCCCCGACGGCTACACCGACGAGCAACACCGGGCCATCGAACGCGTCACCCGGAACCTGACCGGCGTGACCATCGCCGAGGAGACCGGGTCGCAGGTGACGGTCCAGACGCTGCTTGACGTTGGCGAGGTGTCCGTCAGGCAGTCGGTTCGCCAGCTCCAGTTCGTCGCGCTGTCGATGCACCGGGACGCGATGGCTGCGCTCACAGCCGGCACGACCGGCGACCGGTGGGACGACCGGGACGACCAGGCCGACCGGCTGTACGCCATGACCGACCGCTACTTCGAGCGCGGACTGGCCCGGCTCGACGAGATAGACGCGCTCGGGCTGACGCGTCCGGAGCTGTTCAGCCTCTGGGTGACCGCGAACGAACTCGAACGCGTGGCCGACCACGCTGAACGCATCGGCACCGTCGCCGACCGGCTCGACGGCCAGCCCGACGAGGGAACCGCCACGGCCCTCGAGGACATCGCACAGGACGTTCACACCGCCGTCGAGGACGCCGTCCGGGTCATCACCGGCGACGCCTGTGTCGCCACCGCCCGGCAGACGCTCGCCACGCGCCGGGCCCTTCGCGAGCGGATAACCAGTCTCGACCGGCGGCTGTTCGAGTCCGGTGACGCCGACTACCGGCTCACGCGCGCCCTCGACAGCCTCGCCAGAACGGCCGAACACGGCGGCAACATCGCCGAATTCGGACTCCGGATGGCCGTCCGCGACGGCGCCCTCGCCGACTCGTCGGCCGGCACCGACGACGCGAACGCGTCGGGGTCGGCGGCCGAGACGGAGTCCTGACCGTCGCAACGCACAGCACACAAGGCCCACCAGGTCCGAGACCCGCCATGGTCGACTGGGACGTGTACCTCGTCACGCAGGCGTCGCTCTCGGCGGGCCGGACAACCGACGGAATCGTCGCGGACGCGGTCGACGGCGGCGTCGGCGTCGTCCAGCTCCGCGAGAAGGACCGCTCGGCGCGCGAGCGCTACGAACTCGGCCAGCGACTGCGGGAACTGACCCACGAGGCCGGCGTCACCTTCCTCGTCAACGACCGCGTTGACATCGCTCGGGCACTCGACGCCGACGGGGTCCACCTCGGCGACGACGACCTGCCCGTTCCTGTCGCGCGTGACCTTCTCGGTGACGATGCGCTCATCGGGCGTTCCGTCTCGACTGTCGACGCCGCCCGGGACGCGGAGGCGGCCGGCGCGGACTATCTCGGTGTCGGCGCGGTGTTTGCCACCGGGTCGAAAGACGACATCGACGACGAGCAGTACGCCGTCGGCACCGACCGCGTCGCCGCCATCGCCGAGGCGGTCGATATTCCGTTCGTCGGCATCGGCGGTATCACGGCCGACAACGCCACCGAAGTCGTCGAAGCCGGGGCTGACGGTGTGGCTGTCATCACCGCCATCACGCGGGCCGAGGACCCGGCTGCGGCGACGGCGGCCCTGGCCGACGCCGTCGACCGCGGTCGGTAGCGAGCTTTCTCCATCCCGTTCGGGCCCCTGTTTCACTCTAGACCGTCTCCGGTGGATTGGTGACGCTGACTGGCGGCTGCGAAAGTATTATATTAGTACAGGCTAATATTAGAAGACACTAATATGTCTTCAGACCAGTCAGAGACACAGCCACCCGAGGGAGAGAGCCAGCAATCGAACTGCTGTCCGTCAGTTAGCCTCTCTCTATCGGAGGACGAACTCGCCGCGGACCTACAGACGCTTGCGACGCTCGGGACCGACACCCGCTACGAGGCGCTCCGGCTCATCGCCGGGGCCGACGGGGCAGTGTGCGTCTGCGAGCTCGAACCGGCTCTCGGCGTGAGCCAGGGCGCCGTCAGCCAGGCCCTCTCGCGGCTGTTCAGTGCGGACCTGGTCGAGCGCCGGAAGGACGGCCGCTGGCGGTACTACA
This sequence comes from Haloarcula sp. 1CSR25-25, assembly GCF_032027985.1. Taxonomy (NCBI): domain Archaea; kingdom Methanobacteriati; phylum Methanobacteriota; class Halobacteria; order Halobacteriales; family Haloarculaceae; genus Haloarcula; species Haloarcula sp. 1CSR25-25. The sequence goes on along the minus strand of NZ_JAHYBW010000001.1, from coordinate 268,217 downwards.
CAGCGACGCCGCGCGCCGAACGGCTCCTCGACGTCCTCGACGAGACGAGAGCGGTAGCGGGCGACTGATAACATGCAACAACCCCCATCCGATCCGGGCAGGCGCCCCGGTCTGAACCCCACGTGGCGGCGAATCGCGGCGAGTTACGCCCTGGTACTCGCGTTTTTCGTACTACTGTGGGCCATCAGCCAGCCGCTTGCCGGTCTTGGTGCCCTCGCGGTGCTCGCAGGGCTGTTCGTCGGTGCGAAGCGGGCCGCGAGACTGCGGCGCTGTTTCTACACCTGCGATGCGCTCACGCTCAGGCCCTTCGGGAACGTCCGCATTACGATCAGTCAGGTCGAAAACTAAACCTGACCGCGCCGTCCGCTGTCGCTGGCAGCCGGCTGTCGAAGTTCGTTCAACGTGGCTACGCCGACTTCCGGAGTTTCTCGCGCAACTGCCCCTCGGCGACGCGGTACTTGAACGCCGGCGACCCGTCGAGAAGGACGTAGGGCACGCGCTCGCCGTACGCCTCGCGGAGGTCGGGGTCCTCGTCGACGTCGACGAGGTCCAGCGCGACGGCGACCCCCTCGTCGTCGGCGACCCGCTCAATCGTCTCGATCGCTTCCTCGCAGAGATGGCAGTCCTCTCGCGTGTAGACGGTGACCGAAACGTCGCTCATCGTCGGGACTACGGGGTCGGCGGCATAAGACTCTCTCCCTCGCCGGCGATGGGTTTCAGTGTCTCGCGCCCGTATCGGTCCCAATGACTGGCTGGACTGCCGAGGACATGCCCTCGCTGCCGGACCGAACCGTGGTCGTGACCGGTGCGAACAGCGGACTGGGGCTCGAAGGCTCGAAAGCGTTCGCCCGCAAGGGCGCAACAGTGGTGATGGCCTGCCGAAGCGTCGAGCGCGGCGAATCAGCCGCGGCGGAGATACGCGAAGCCGTTCCCGACGCGGCGCTGGACGTCCGGGAGTGTGACCTGGCCGACCTGTCGAACGTCGCGTCGTTCGCCGACGGCCTCCGGGACGACTACGACGCCGTCGACGTCCTCTGTAACAACGCCGGCGTCATGGCAATTCCCCGGAGCGAGACGGCCGACGGCTTCGAGACGCAGTTCGGCGTCAACCACCTGGGCCATTTCGCCCTGACCGGGCACCTGCTTCCCCTGCTCCGGGCCGCCGACGGCGAGTCCCGAATCGTCACACAATCCAGCGGCGCCCACGAGATGGGCGACGTCGACTTCGAGGACCTCCAGGGCGAGCGCTCCTACGGGAAGTGGTCGGCCTACGGCCAGAGCAAGCTCGCCAACCTCCTCTTTGCCTACGAACTCCAGCGCCGTCTGGGCAACCACGGCTGGGCCGACGTCATAAGCGTCGCCTGCCATCCCGGCTACGCCGACACCGACCTCCAGTTCCGCGGGCCGCGAGAGATGGGGTCGACGCTGCGAACCGCGGCCATGGGCATCGCCAACGCTGTCTTCGCCCAATCCGCCGAACAGGGCGCGCTGCCGATGCTGTACGCCGCCACCGCCGAGGACGTCATCGGCGGCGAGTACGTCGGTCCCGGCGGCCTGCTCGACATGCGCGGCCCGCCCGAGTTCCAGCAGTCCAACGACGCTTCCCGCGATGAGGCGACCGCAGAGCGGCTCTGGGAAGTCTCGACCGACCTCACCGGCGTCGAGTACGACTTCGAGAGCGCCTGAACCGGCCGACGTGCTGTGGCGACGCGAGCGCCGCCGACAATCCCCACCTTTTCACCCACGGAACGTGAACCTCGCCAGCACATGCAACCAGTCGAGATGGCGGTCAGGCTGTTTGCAGGCGTCGCCCTGATCCTCGCCAATGGCTTCTTCGTCGCCATCGAGTTCGCACTGACGCGGGCCAGACAGTACAGCGAGTCCGAATTCGACGAACCCGGCCTGCGGCGCGCCTGGGAGATGACCGACGACCTGGAGATCTACCTGACGAGCTGTCAGGTCGGTATCACCGCCTCCAGCATCGCGGTCGGTATCGTCGCCGAGCCGGCGCTGGCGGCCATCTTCGAGCCGTACTTCCAGTCCTCCGCGCTGGCCGGGGTCGGGGCCGGCGCGGCCATCGCCTTCCTCATCATCAACCTCGTCCACCTGACTCACGGCGAGCAGACGCCGACGTACCTCGGCGTCGAGCGCGCGAAGTTCGTCTGCCGGTACGGCGCGACCCCGCTGTACTACTTCGCGTGGCTCATCTCGCCGATTATCAAGGTCGGCGACGGCGTCGCGAAGTGGACGCTCGGGCTCTTTGGCGTCGAGATGTCCGGCGCGTGGCTCGAAACCGAGGTCGACACGTTCGAGTCCCGGGCCGAACTCCGAAACGAACTCGGGTCCGTCCTCGACCGCGGCGACGTGTCCGACGAGCGCCGCGAGGAGGTGCTCGCGGCGTTCCGCGTCGGCGACCGGGCGGTCGGCGAGGTGATGGTGCCCGCGGAGGACATCGTCGCGCTGTCGACGGTCGCCGACGACGTGACCAACGCTGAACGTATCGCCGAGACGCCCCACACCCGCTACCCGCTCGTCGGTGAGACGCTCGAAGACTTCCTCGGCATCGTCTACATCCCGGCGCTCGTCGACGAGCGCGAGGAACAGGACGGGTCGGGCGGCCTGCTGGACGGCATCGACCTCGAAGCCGTCGCCTCGCCGCCGATGACGATGTCCCCGGACACCACCGTCAGCGACGCCGTCGACCAGTTCCAGGCCGAGCGCCAGGAACTGGCCTTCGTGCTCGAAGACGGCGCGGTCGTCGGGCTGGTGACGGTCACGGACCTGCTGGAGGAGGTCGTCGGCGACATCCAGGACCCGATGGACGCCGAGGCCGGCGTCGCCTGACGCTGAAAGCATTTACCGGTCGACCGGCAACCGACGACTATGCCCTCCCGCCGGACCGTCCTCGGGACCGTCGCCTGTGCGCTCGTTGCCGGCTGTTCCCGATTCGGCGACACCGCCTCGCGGACAGACACGCCGGCTCCGGCCACTGTGGTCCTGTCACCGGTCGACGCCGCGGCAGTGCCGGAAACAGCGACCGTCGGCGTCTTTTCGGAGACGGCCACGGACCTCAGAGCGGCTACCCGCGACGCCTCGACAGCCGTGACGGACTACGAGTGGGCGCACGTGCTTCACGAGTTCGACTGCTTCGCGTTCGAGGGCGGGACCTACGCGGTCGTGGAGCGAGCGACCGGCTCCGGCGGCTACATCAACGAGTACAGCGTGACCGAAGTCGACGACCCCGGGAACGAGTCGACGGTTCGCGTGGCGGACCTCCCGGACAGCGACCGCCGCGCCGTCGTCGACGCGATAGCGGCGGGAGAACACACCTACGACTCCGACGTGGGCGGCTTCGACCCGACCAGCTCGGTGTACGCCTACAACGGCTCGTACTACGCCTTCTCGCTGGAGGTCCACGGCGACAAGCCGGTCGAGGTCACGTATGCGGTCGAAGCGACGGACGGCGACCGATGTACAACGCTCGAACCGCTGTCACTCGACGACGAGCAGGCCGAGTCCCTCGATACGACGCTTCGACCGGACGAGGCGTCGACCGTCACCGGTGGGGTGGCCCGCACGCTCGCCGCGTCGGACGCGGCGTTTGTCATCCACGCCGGCGCCTGCTACGAACTGTCTACCCCGGTCGACGGGACCGTGACCTGAGGCGGCTATCGCGGCGGCGTGTAGAAGTTGACCGTCTCCAGGGGCTCGTCGCCGTCGTTTTCGATGCCGTGGCGTTCCCCGGTCTCGATGCGGACGAGGTCGCCGGCGTCGACTCGGCGGGTGTCACTGTCGACGGTGACGGCGCCGGTGCCGCTGACCACGAACAGCCACTGGTCGCTGTCCTCGTGATAGTTCTCCGGCCCGCCGACGGACCGGCCTGGCTCGACAGTCATCTCCGCGGCCTGTGCCTCGTCGGTCTCCATGACGACCTCGAAGTAGCGGTCGAAACCGAGATGTACCTGCTCCATACGTGTGAGTCCCGCCCTGTCACCGAGTCGTTTTCGGGGACAGTGTCGAGTGGCTCACTCCCTGCTCGCGAGACTCCCGACGCGTCCGGTGAGTCGGGCCGCGATCCCCTCGAAGTGGGCGGTGCTCCAGACCGCGACGAAGAACGCCCCGACTGTGTTGAACACGAGGTCGTTCACGATGTCGCTCGTTCCGTACTGGGCGAGGACCGCCTCGCCGCCGACTGCCGACGCGAAGCCACCGCTGGCGAACTCGAGAATCTCCCAGCCGACGCCCACGGCGAGGACGAACAGGACGACGAATGTCGCACGGAACTCGCGATTGAAGACGACCGCCCGGGCGTGGCGTTCTACCGCCCGGGCGACAGCGTATCCCACGCCGGCCACGAGCGATGCCGAGACAGCGTGTGTCAGGCTGTCGTACCAACCATACGTCTCGTACAGTTCGAGTGCACCGGCCGCGTGCAGCGTCGACGCCACCGTGATCCACAGCACGAGGCCAGTGTCCATCGCGTAGCCGTACTCCCGGCGGAACACCGCCGGCAGGAACGTTATCGCCAGCGGACCGCCGCTGTTGACAAACAGCGTTACGTTGCCCCGGACGAGCGCGAATACGGCTATCGCACCGAGGCCGGCCTGCAGCGCCCGGACCGCGATGCGGTGGTGCCGGCCGTCTCCGGGAAGGGACGCTTCCGAGCGGTCAAACCCCGAGGAATCCGGTTCCGAGACGCGCAGTCGAGCGATGCGTGCTGACCGCTCGACGTACAGTTCGAACACGACACCGGCGACGATACCGGTCGCCGCCGCGGTGACGAGGTCCCACATCAGTTCGGTCTGTCCGTCGAGGAACGCGGTTCCAAGCAGCGCATCGGTCGCATAGATACCGACCGCCCAGACCCCCGCGACGGCCATCGTCACGATGACAACGAATACGGTCGCGAACCGCGGCGTCATCGTCAGCGAGGTGTACGCATCGAGGACGACGGCCAGCAACAGCGCGACCCCGGCGACGACGAGAAACGGCGTGACCTGCGGGAAGCCGCCGAAGGTCCGGACGAGGACCGGCACTGCGACCAGTCCGAGCAACTCCGCGGGAACCGTCGTTTCGAGATTCCGTGCGGCGAGTGGCACCGCGACTGCGACGGCGACGATGACCGCCGTGAGCACTGCCCAATCGAACTCGCCGCCGGCCGCGAACCGTCCGGTGCCTCCAACGAGAACGCCAGTCACCACCCACGCGCCGAGCGCGTCGAGCCGGTGGGGACCGATGAGAGGCTGTAGCGAATTTATCACTGAGTGTGGCTACGACGGGCGTCGTAATCAAAGCACGGCAGTTCTCCGCCGGGCCCGTGCCCGCTGCCCGCGATGGCCCTGTCACGCGGCTGACTGACGGCTGTCTGACGAGGATATATTTCTCTGGCCGTCCAACTCCCTGTAATCAATGGACGAAGCGTTTCTGGACCTCGAATCCGTTGCGGTCGAACTGGACGAGGAGTTGCTCGACGCGATCGACGACAAAGCGTTCGCCGACCATCGCGACAACCGGGACGCCGCGATTCGCGACCTGCTCGACGAATGGCTGAAACAACGGACTGCCGAAGCCACCGGCGAGAACGACTGATATGGGCGATGTCGCTCGCGTAGCCGTTTACTGTACGGTGACGGTCGCGCCTACTTCGGGCGCCGTCGCGTCGTAGCCGTCGTCGCGGAGCGCGGTCGCGAAGGCCCCACAGCGGTCGCCGTGGTTCACGAGCACCGTCGTGTCACGGTAGCTGTCGAGGTACTCCAGCAACCCCCCGCGGTCGGCGTGGGCCGAAAAGTCGTACTGCTCGACTCGCGCGCTGACCGGCATAATCCGGCCGTCTATCTCGGCGCTGCCGGTCTCGAGCAGATCCCGTCCCGGCGTCCCCTCGACCTGATACCCGGTCATGGTGATTTTGTTCATCGGGTTCCCCCGGATTTCGGGGATGTACGTCATCGCCGGGCCGCCCGAGAGCATCCCGCTGGTGGTGACGATTGCCGCCTTCTGGTCGGTGATGCGCTTGCGCTGGCCGTCCCTGCCCGTGACGAACCGCGCGTGGGACTTCGCCCGCTGGAGGGCGTCCGCGTCCCGGACGAACTCGGGGTACTGCCCGAGCATCTCGGTCACGTGCTTCCCCATCCCGTCGACGTAACAGGGGATGTCGTGGGCTTCGCAGATGAGCAGCATCTCCTGCGTTCGACCGATGGCGAAGGCGGGCACGACGACGGTCCCGCCCTCCCACAGCGTCGTTTCGACGCTCTCGGCGAACCGCCCTTCGACTGTCTCCCGGGGTTCGTGGTCGACATCGGCATACGTGCTCTCACAGATGAGCGCGTCCGCGTCCGGACGGGCCGTCGTCCCCGAGACGAGGCGCTGGTCGTCGGTGTGGAAGTCGCCGGAGTACAGCAGGCGGGTGTCGCCGTCGTCGACGAGGACGTGCGCGCTTCCGGGAATGTGGCCGGCGTTGTAGAAGGTGACCTCGTAGCCGGCGGCCTCGAACGACTCCTGGTAGCCGTGGGTCTCCGACACCTGCGTGACCCGTCTGACGTTGGTCTCGGTAAACGGGCAGTTGACCGTCCCGCCGTGGAGTTTGAGCGTGTCCCGTGCGAGCGTCATCGCCAGTTCGTACGTCGGCGGCGTCCAGTGAATCGGCGGTCGCGCATCGCCCGACACCAGCGCCGGGATGGTCCCGACGTGGTCGAGGTGGCCGTGCGAGACGACGACGGCGTCCGGCGTCGGTGTCCGCACCGGGAACTGTGGCGGCGAGTCGGTCAGCATCCCGAAATCCAGCAACAGCGAGTCGTCGACGAGGACAGCGCTCCGGCCGATCTCACCCGCTCCGCCGAGAAACTGGACATCCATTATCGGAACGGACGCGGCCCGCCCGTTTCCGTCCGTCGGTTCTGACTGATTCGTGTCGGTGGCAGCCGAGCAGGCGGAAACATCTATGACCCGTAACACGACGACATCGGCGCCCTCAGCGGGACTGAACGGTTCGAGCGCTCTTTTCGGCCGAGATGTTGTGTGTAGATAACACGCTGGCTGGGGAGTGTTAGCACACTAGTATAAACAATTATTATACTCCGCATCGATAGGTAAAATGTCATGGCGACACGCCAGCAATCACCGGCGACGTACCACACGTGCAGCTGCGGTGAGGAGTTCGACACGACGGAGGAACTCCTCGAACACGCACGAGAGGCACACGGGCTTAGCGTATTCTGACTGGCGTCGCGCCGCTTTTTCACACCGGCGGTCAGGATGTCTTGCCGATGTCCTGCCGCACGCTGAACCGCGCGTAGCCGCCGTGCGAGAGGTCAAGCGCACCCAGCCACCAGTTCCATCGCTCGGCGAGCTGATAGTCCTCCGGCGCGTCCGCGAGGTTGTCGACGACGTCCACCACCGTTAGCTCCGCCCCGAAGTCGGTCACGAACTGGTCCGACTCCGAGAGGTCCCGCGCCTGTCTGGCTACGACCGTGACGACCTCGGAATCGGCGTCGAAGGCGTCGCGGAGTTCCCGTTCGAGTTCCTTTCGGTCCACATCCGGGTGTAGGATGCGCATCTGACTTGAATGTACGGTTGGGGGACGGAATCGTGTTTCGGGGTCGGATGACAGCCGTTCGGACCGGGCGTCGCTATCTCGGCTATGGCCGCTGTTGCGCGCTGGACGCTGTCGTAAAAATTCGAACGCAGGTCTCCCAGCGCCGTTCCACTACGAAGCGAACTCCTGCGCTTGCGCTTGCTCGCGGGCGAGGCCCGCTCGCACAATCGAGATTCTCCCTGCTGTCGAATCTCGCGTCAGTCGTCCGCTTCGCCCTTCTCTATCGGCGCACCAACCAGATTGCCCCATTCGGTCCAGGAGCCGTCGTAGTTGATGGTGTCGTCGTAGCCAAGCAGTTCGTGCAGGGCGAACCAGGCGACCGAGGAGCGCTCGCCGATGCGGCAGTAGGCGACTGTCGTGGAGTCGCCGTCGATGCCGTACTCGGCGTAGAGCTCTTGCAGTTCGTCGTAGTCCTTGAACGTCCCGTCGTCGTTGGTGACGGCCGCCCAGGAGATGTTCTGTGCGCCGGGGATGTGACCGCCGCGCTGGGCGGTCTCCTGGAGTCCTGGGGGTGCGAGGATCTCACCGGAGAACTCCTCCGGTGAGCGAACGTCGACGAGCGGCAGTTCGCGCTCGATGGCGTTCTCGACGTCCTCCCGGTAGGCACGGATGGACTCGCGCGGGCCGGAGGCCTCGTAGTCGACTTCCGAGAACTCGGGGACCTCGTCGGTGAGTTCGTAGTCGTTCTCGACCCAGTACTCGCGGCCGCCGTCGAGCAGCTTCACGTCGTCGTGGCCGTAGTACTTGAACTGCCAGTATGTGTAGGCAGCGAACCAGTTGGAGTTGTCACCGTAGAGGACGACCGTCGAGTCCTCGCTGATGCCGTGGGACCCGAGCAGGTCCTCGAAATCCGCCTTGGTGAGGATATCCCGCGTGGTCTGGTCCTGGAGTTCCGTCTCCCAGTTGAAGCCGATGGCGCCGGGCACGTGGCTCTCCTCGTACAGTTCCGTGTCGACGTCTACCTCGACCAGTCGGTGGGCGGGGTCGTCGCTCTGGAACTCGTCCAGATGCTCGCTGACCCAGTCGGCCGAGACGAGCACTTCGTTAGCGTAGTCAGTCATAATCCATCGAAACGTAAGTCTACCAAACATATATTACCACGACTTTCGGCATGTTCAGCCACTCATCCACCGTGTCGGCATATGTTACCTCTACCAGAGCATTTGGACAGACGACACGTCCCCAGCCCAGCGGACACGCGCCATGGCGTGCCATGTCTGGATGTGAGCCAGGCCGCTCTCTCGCGAGAATCGGCAGTATTTGCATCCACCTTCGACCGGTTGCGATGAGAGTTTTCAAGCGGACGGAGCGGTAACGGACGGACGATGACTGATTTCGTCTCCGCGGCGTGGGTGTCGAGCGGGGGTGACGACCTCCGGGTGGTCGACGTGCGGGACGCCTGGGAGTACGACGGCCTCGGACACCTCCCGGGCGCGGTGAACGTCCCCTTCGATTCGTTCCGGGCGGACGAACACGGCGCGGCGTCCGACGCCGGCGAGGGGATGCTCCCCGACGAAGACGACTGGGCGAAGCTGCTCTCGGCGGCCGGGGTGACGCCGGAGAGCGATATCGTCGCGTACGACGACCACCACGGCGTCTTCGCGGCGCGGTTCCTGGTCACCGCGGAGCTGTTCGGCCACGACCCCGACCGGCTTCACCTGATGGACGGCGACTTCTCCAGTTGGCAGCTCGAACGGGAAACGACGGGCGAGACGCCGGCCGTCGAGCCGGCCGACTACGAGGTTCGCCGTCCGGATTCGACGCCGCTGGTCGGCCCCGAGACGGTCGCCGATGCGGCGGACGACCCCGACGCGGTACTGGTCGACACTCGCGATGACGAGGAGTACGACGCGGGCCACATTCCCGGCGCGGTCCTGCTGGACTGGCGGGACCTCGTCGACGACGAGACGCGGGGCCTGTTGCCCCGAGACGAGGCGCTGTCAGTGCTCGAACGTGCGGGCATCGTCCCCGAGAAACGTATCGTCCTCTACTGCAACACCGCCCGGCGCATCAGCCACACGTACGTCGCCCTCCGACACCTCGGCTTCGAGCGGGTGGACTTCTACGAGGGGAGCCTCACCGAGTGGGAGGCACAGGGGCGGCCACTGGAGACGAACTGACCGCGTGGGGGTTCGCGGTCAGGACAGTTTCTGCTGGCCCCCATTACGCTCGTTCGTCAGCAGCGCCGACAGTTCGACCAGCAGCGCGATGATGACCGGGCCGACGATGAAGCCGATGATTCCCAGCGTCAACACCCCACCGGTGAACCCGACGAAGTAGAGACTGGCCGGGAGGCCGGTCGTCGAGCGGGCGAGTCTCGGCCTGATGACCGCATCGGGGAGGAAGCCGACGAAGACGAGGCCGAACACGGTCACCAGTATCGCCCCGGAGATGTTGCCGTTGATGACGTCCGCGACAGCGATGGCGAGGACGACGATGCTGGGGCCGATAACGGGGATGAACTGCAGGACGCCGGCGACCACCGCCAGCGCAAACGCCCCCTGATACCCCAGCAGCCAGAACACGACCCACGCCACGAGGAAGGTGCCAAAGGCCGTCGCCGCCTGGAGGACGTAAATCGCGTACAGCGTCCCCCGGAGCCGCTGATGGAGTCGGTCGGCGACGTCGTGATACGACGTCGGCACCGTCCGGTAGACGGCCTGTTTCGGGGCCTGTGGCCGCCAGAGCATCGCGTAGACGAGAATGGCAAACAGCACGGCTTTCAGCGCCAGAACGGGCGATTCGGCGGCCAGGTCCACCGCAACGGCGGTTAGCGTCTCCCGGGCGGCCATCAGCGTGGGGTCGATCTCTATCGCGGTGCTGAACTCACCGAACTCGATGACCACCGTCGCCGGAAGCTGCTGGAAGAAGCTAAAGAGGTCACGGCGGCGCAGATACAGCACGGCCCCGGGCGGGACGAACACGAGCGTTCCGCTGACGAAGGCAACCCCCGTCGTCACCGCCGCCGAGAGTCGCCTGTTGAGCCCGTGACTTCCGAGCCACTCCGAGACGGGGAACAGCACGTATGCGACCGTGATTGCGAGGAAAATCGTCGACAGCACTCGCGCGAGCAGGACTGCCGTCAGGCAGCCGGTGAGAACGAGCAGGCCCGCGAGGACGTAGGTCCGTCGACGTCTTGCCACGCCCGTCCTTTTCGATTGGTCGGTAAAAACGTTATCTGCACACGCCAAGCGAGTAACACGTCTCAGGACCGGGAGAACAGCGCCGCCAGCTGCTCCCGGGAGAACAGCGTCGTCGGCCGGTCCATGTGGACGCCGATTTCGCCCTCGAAGGCCTTCATCCCGGCTTTCTGTATCGGTTCCGGAACGGAGTAGCCGGCCCGGACCGCGTGACCGAGGCGTATCTCCTGCCGGAGGTCGTCGCGCCACGCTCGCTCGTACTCGCCCAGCGTCGCCGGGTCCTCGGGGTCGATCTCCCGGGCCGCGTGGTCGGCCGCGGTCATGCTGTAGCGGATGCCCCCACCGGTGAACGGCTTGGTCTGGGCCGCGGCGTCGCCGATGAGGAAGGACCGCCGGCCGGTGACCCGTTTCGGCGGCCCGATGGGGATGAGCCCCGAGCAGCGGCGGTCGGTCTCGACCCCGTAGCCCTCGACGAACGCCTCGAAGCGGCCGCTGGCGTCGTCACCCGGCGGCACCGCCAGCCCGTACTCGACGCCGGCATCGCCCCGCGGGATGCGCCAGGCGAAAAAGCGCGGGACGGTGAGGTGCACGTCGACGAAGTCGCCGTGGTCCACCTCGTCGCTGAACCCGAGGACGCCGTGGAGCAGTTCGTCGGGCTCCGGGAGGTCGAGCTCCCGCCGGACGCGGCTCTTCGGGCCGTCACAGCCCGCAACCATCTTCGCCCGGTGCGTCTCGACGCCGTCGTCGCCGCGGACTTCGACGGTGACGCCGTCTCTGTCCTCGGTGACGCCGACGACCGAATGCCCCTCGCGAACGTCGGCACCGGCGTCGCGAGCCAGCCCCGCCAGGTGCTTGTCCAGGCCGACGCGGTCGATGACGTTCGAGATGACCTCGTCCTTGTAGAAGGGGTGGTCCGGGCTCCCGGGGCCGCCGGTGTGGAACCGCGCGCCCGAAATCTCGTTCTGGAACAGCTCCTCGCGGGCGTCCTCGGTGAACTCCCAGACATCCGTGCTCACGTGGCCCGAGCAGGCCAGCGGCGTGCCTACCTCCCCCTGTTCGAACGCCACCACGTCGAGCCCCCGACGCGCCGCCTGGCGCGCGTACCGGGACCCAGCCGGACCCGCGCCGACCACCACAACATCGTGCATACACGTTCTCTCGGTGTCACGAACCAAATAGCTTCGCGATTCAGACAGACCGCGGTCACGGCGTTCCAGCCGCCGGGTCAGCTACCCGTGGCGGGACCCGCTACACTCGGCGAGCCAGCCGCCGAAGCGGCCGTCGCGACACTGGTCGAATCACGGCGTATTTGTCGGTGTAGCCCCTGGCACCGCCTATGGCAGAGTACCAGCCCGGGGTGTGTAACATCGGCACGAACCAGCGCCGCGCCCGCCGACTGTCGGCCGTTGGGTCGTTTGCGGTCGCTGTCGGTATCGCGCTCACCGTCGTGCTCGGCGCGCTCCCCGACCTGTCGCTGTGGGCGACTGTCCCGTTCATCTTCGGCGGCTACCTCGGCGCGTTCCAGGACTACTTCCGGTTCTGTGTCGCCTTCGGCGCGCTCGCCCGCTACGACCTCTCGGGGTCGGGCGGCGCCAGCGGGCGCGTCGACGCGAGCGAGGCCGTCCAGGCCGACCGGCGACGGGCGGCGAAGATTCTTCTGCTCGCGGCCGGTGCGACGGCCGTGACGAGCGGCCTGGGGTATGTGGCTGTCTTCGTCCTGTAAGGACATCTGTCCGTCGTGTGGCGTTGTCGTCCGACGAGAGCGGAAGGGGTTAGACGACAGCCAGCCCGCTTGGCACTTGCTCGTAGTCGGCCGGCCAGTCCCCGTTGTTGTGGTCCGTCCGAGTCCACGCGTCCCCCTGTTTCGACCGGAATAGCCCGTGGTTCGTCAGCGCGAGAAAGCCACCGTCCGGACCGGCGGCGAGAACCGGCCGGGCCAGCCCCGCCGGTCCCGGCAGACCGTCCATCGACCGGGTCCACCGGTCGCCGTCCCACCGATACACGTAGCTCTCGCCGCTCGTGCTGTGGGCCGACCGGGCGCCGGCCGCCGCCGAGACGACGACGCAGTCCGGGTCGTCGGGACGGACGGCCAGCCCCCACACGTACCGATGCTCCAGCCCCTCCTGTGGATGGGTCCACGTCGCCCCGCGGTCGGCCGACAGCGCGAAGCCGTCCCCGGCGGCGGTGTACACCCGGTCCGGGGCGTCCGGGTGGGTCGCCAGTGTGTGGTTGTCCCGCCGTGCGCCGTCGGGGTGGTCGACCCACGTCTCGCCGCCGTCGGAACTGCGGAGGAACGCGCCGGCCTCGATGGCGGCGTACACCTGCTCCGGGTCCTCCGGCGCGAGGGCGAGCCAGCGCACGTGGTGGGTGTGTGGCCGGGGCGGGAACGACCACCGCGACGCCGAGTCGAGGTCGGTCAGCCCCGACCGCTCCGTCCACGTCGCCCCGCCGTCGGTCGAGCGGTAGACCGCACTGGGCTCCGTCCCGGCCCACACCGCGTCGGCGTCGTGCGGACTGACCGTGACGCTCGTCACGCGGTCGCCGGCCTCGAGGACTGCGTCCCACGTCGCGCCGCCGTCGGTGGTCCGCCGGAGTCCGGCGTCGGCGGTGCCGACGAAGGCACGCTCCGGTTCGGCCGCTCCCGCAGCGACACACTCGATGTCGTGGCCGAGCAGGCAGTCGTCCCAGCCGCTGTCGCTGTCCCCGATGATGACACGGTCCCCGAGCGCAGCGTAGACGGTGTGCATAGCCGACTGTACGACGCCCGAGCGAAGAAAGGTGGCGGTCAGCGACTGACCGAGCGCGTCAGCGCGAAGACGTACAGCGCAACGAAGAAGCCGCCGAGGAACGCCTCGGACTGGGCGAGCAGCGACACGGTCGGGTCGCTGACCTCCCCGACCCCGCCGAGGAAAAAGGCGATGAACGACCCGAGGCTGAGCTGGGCGTACTGACCGACACTCCCGAACAGGTCCGGCGCGATAGCGAGGTACAGCCCCGCGTAAGCGGCGATGAGCGCCGCGGACGCCGCGAGCGTGTACGACGCCCGCTCGCCGTACCCGGTGGTCACGAACAGGAACGCGTTCATCCCCCAGCGGGCGACCGCCCGCCCGCGCTCTCGCCGGGGTGCGCTGCTGTCGCGGACGCGCCGGGAGTGACAGCGCCGCCGGTAGGCCAACTGCGACATGAAGAACTCGGAGGCCGCGGTGTTGTCGGCGATGTCGTTCGCGCCGTTTTTGGCCCGGAGGTACGTCACCTCGCCGGCGGCGGCCTCGATTTCTCCCGCTGTCGCCGTCGAGAGACGCTCGAAGGTCGCGCTGGCGGCCGGTTCGAGCGCCCGGTCTCCGGCCCGCCTGGCCGCCAGGTCGACCGCTGTCGCCGGTTCGCCGGTCACGGGGTTCGTGCCACCCTCCTCGGCTGGGTCGACCTTCGGGACGGCACCCGGCTCGACGGGGTCACCGCTCCCGTCGCTATCTGCCAGAACTTCGACCGCGTCAGCGAGGGCGGTCGGGTACGCCAGTGCGCTCCGAAGCCCGTCTCGGAGCCCATCATCGAGTTCGTGGAGGCGGTAGTTCGCCCGCTCGAGGTCGAGGTCGTCGTCGTCACGGAAGTCAAAGCCCGCGAACCGCGTCCGGTAGAACGCGACTCTGTCGAGGACCCTGTCCGCCCCGTCGCCCTCGAACCGGACCGTCCCCAGCGTCGCCCGCTCCAGGTCGTAGACGGCGGCTCCCGCGTTCGGCTGGCCGAACACGCCGTCCTCGATTGCCGTCTCGGACAGCGATACGACCCCGACCCCATCCGGCCCGACAGCGGTCGGTTGCAGGTCGACCGTGCCGACGGTGCAGTCGTGGATTCGGACAGTGCCGAGACAGGTCACGTCCGCAGCGCGCAGCCGGTCGATTTCGCTGTCCGCGAACCGCGGACTCGCCAGCGTCGCCCCGTCCAGCCGGAGGTCCGCCACGGTCGCGTCGGCGACGGCGGCTCCGAGTATCGCCGCGTCCGTGGCGTCGAGGCGCTCGACGTCGGCCCCGGAGAAATCAGTGCCGACGAACACCGAGTCGTGGACGACCAGCTTCATCGAGACGGCCGCGTCGGCGAACGTCGCGTCGGTGACCGTCACGTCCGGGAGGTAGAGCCGCTCGGCCTCGACCCGCTCGAAGACGGCCTCGTCGTAGCTGGTCCCGTTGAAGTAGCCGCCGCTGAACGTCGCGCCGTAGAACCGCGCCGTGCCGAACTCCGCCCACCGGAAGTCCGCCTCGTCGAAGGTCGCGTGGTAGAAGTCCCCCGTCCCGAACGCCGCCTCGTCGAAGTCGGCCATCTCCAGCGTGGCGTGCTGGAACGTCCCCTCCTCGATGGCCGCCCGGTCGAAGGCGGCCTCGGTCATCGACGCCCGGTCGAAGTCCGCGGCCCCGATGGTCGCGTCACGCGCGTCGATTTCCGACAGCACCGCGCTCTCGAACCCGGCGGTCTCCAGCCGCGCGTCCCGGAGGTCGACCCGGTCCGCCGACACCCCGGCGAACACCGCCTCGGAAATCGTCGCCTCCCTCGCGTCGATCTCGTGGTACGTCCCGTCGAATGTCGCCGTTCCCGCGACCTGCACCCCGCGGAGGTCGAGCCGCTGGCCGAACTCGCTGTCCGTGCAGTCCAGTCGACCGATTGTCGCCCCCCGCAAGTCGACGGGGTGGTTGTCGGCGGCGTCGATGACCGCGTTCGACAGGTCCAGGGCGTCGAAGGTGGCCCCGAGGAACTGCTTCGCCCGCTTGCGGTCCTGCCGACGCTCGGCGCCGTTCCCGGCTATCGCGTCGAGGAACGCGTCGGAAACGTCCACGCCGTCGGGGACGTCCTCGGGCCGGCAGTGGAACGGACAGCGCTCTCTGCCCTCGAGTGCGCCGTGTGGGCACTCCCACTCCTGTTCGGTCTCGCCGTGTACCGCCGCGCGGTCGTAGGTGAACGTACAGCGACTCCCGGCGCGCCCCGACCAGCCCATCGTTGCCAGAGACGGTCGGCAGGCAGGGTGATAAGCGCTTCTACACCGGGGAGTCAGTCGTCTGTGGCGGCCGCTTCGGTCCCGATTCGGCGGTCGAGAAAATCATCGAGCAGGCGGAACAGCCGTCTCTGCTGCTCGATGTCCGAGGAGGCGTGGCCCTCCTCGCCGAGTTCCCGGTACTCGAACTCCCCCTCCGGCCCTTCGGTGTAGCCCGCGTCTTCGAGCGCGTCGCGGAACAGTCGGGCCTGTGAGACGGGAACCCGGCGGTCGTTGACGCCGTGGACGACGAACAGCGGGGCCTCGAGGCTGTCGACGTGGGTGATCGGCGACCGTTCCTCGTACAGGTCCGGGTTCTCCTCCGGGATGCCCATGTTCTTCTCCATCAACTCCGTCCGGTAGTGGGGCATCGTGTTCTCGTACTGGTCCTCGAGGTCCGTGAGGCCGATCCAGGCCACCCCGGCGTCGTACAGGTCCGGGTACTGGACCATCTGCCAGTACGCCGAGTAACCGCCGTAGGAGCCGCCGAAGACGGCGACGCGGCCCTCGTCCAGCCACTCGCGGGTCGTGAGGACGTGTTCGGCGGCCGAGGCCACGTCGCCCTGCTCCGCTCCGCCCCAGTCGTCGTACAGTTCGCGGATGAACTCCCGGCCGCGGCCGGTCGACCCCCGGTAGTTCACCTGCAGGACGGCGAAGCCCCGCTGGAGGAGGAACTGGGTGTAGAGGTCGAAGGACTTTGTGTCCATCCCGCGGGGGCCGCCGTGGGGGTTCACGACGAGCGGGGACGGTCGTTCGCCGGAATCGTACAGTAGACAGCCGATCTCCAGCGCGTCGTAGGGGTCGTGCTCGACGGCGGCCTGTCGCGTCTCGGGGACGCCGTCGGACTCGATTGTGAAGTACTCGGCGTCGGCGAAGGCGTCGGGCGAGAACGGCCCGTACTCGGCCTCGACCAGCGGCTCCGTCTCGTCCGTTGTGAGGTCGTACGCGAGCAGTTCGGGGCGGCGCGTGGGCGTCGTGTGCAGCGTCAGGAGTCGGTCCTCGTCCAGTACCGGGTCACCGCCCATCCGGCCGAACGACGCGACGCCCTCGGGAAGGTCGAGTTCGCGGCCCACGCCGGTCCTGACGTCGTACACGACCGGAATCTTCGCGGCCTCGCGGGTCCGGACCGCGAGGAAGCGCTCGCCGTCGGGCAGGAACGCCTGTGGCTCCTCCTCGTAGTCGCCGCCGAACCACGTCGACTCGCCCGTCGCCAGGTTGTAGACGCCACACCGGGACAGGTCGTCGCTGTTGTCCACGACCAGCAGGCGGTCGCCGTCGGGTCCCCAGTCGGCCGGGAGAGCCTCCGCGCCGGTGGTGCCGATTTCGAGGGTCTCCGGGGCCGACCCGTCGGCGTCGCTGACGTACACGTCCACGTTGTCGAAGTCGTCGGTCTCGTTGGTCGCGTAGGCCAGCCGCGACCCGTCGGGCGAGAGCAGTCCCGTGAGAACCGCCCGGTCGTAGCCGGTCAGCTTCGTCGTCTCGCCGCTCGTGCGGTCGTGGCTGTAGAGGTTCAGCTGCCCGCCGCGGGTCGACCCGACCAGCAGCGTCTCGCCGTCCTCGCCGACGTCCTGTAGCACCACCTGGCCGTCCATCTCGACGACCGTCTCGACCGAGCCGTCCCGGTCGATGGCGTACACGTCGTTCTGTTCGTCGCCGTCGTCGTCGAGGTGGAAGAACACCCGCTCGCCGTCGGCCCCCCATTCGACGTGCCAGCGGGCGTTCCGGGGGACCTCGCCGTCGCTCCACTGCTCGTGGGTGCCGCTTTCGACATCGAGGACGTGGAGCTCGTTGCGCCCGCTCACGTCGTAGTAGAAGGCCACCTCACTGCCGTCGGGGGACGCGGTCGGATGCGCCAGCGTCGGCAGACCGGCGAGTTCCTCCAGCACCGCCTCGGGGTCCGTCGGACCGCCGTCAGGGTCGGACATACGACGTATGCTAACTCTCGGCCGGCTTGTAGTTGTTCTGCCGACACTACCCGGTGAGACGACTGTGGCCTTCTGGCCTTCTAAGCCGTCTTCAATAGGAGAGGACCGCAAACGCGCTAGGGCGTCCACCAGCGCAGTCCAACCATCACGAAGACGATGGCCAGTTGCATCAGCCCCTGCAAGCCCCCGAGCCTGGCGTTTCGCATCCCGAGCTCCGAGACGAGGTCCACGTCGGGATTCTCGGAGACGACCTGCCGGTAGATGCGGACCTCGCCGGGGAGGATGACGCCGAAGCCCTGCACGGACAGCAGCGTCACGATACCGAGCGTGGCGACGATCCACCACGAGGTCATCGCAAAGGCCGGCAGCGTCGTCGCGAGATACGCGCCCGAGCCCACCACGGCCACGCCGAGGACGCCCAGCGTCTTCGGGTCCGTCAGCGCGTCGAACTGGTAGCCGATGAGGAGGACGACGGGAATCAGCGTCGCGGTGGTCAGCAGCGCCAGCCACGGGTCCGCGTTGGGGAACTTCCCGAGGCGAAGCGCCAGCAGGATGCCCCCGGAGATTGCCACCGTCGCCAGCGTCGGCATCAGGAAGGTCATCTTGGGCGTGAACGACGCGAAGAAGTCGGCTCGTGCCTCCGGTTCCTGGCCGCCAAGGACCGGCCCCAGGACCAGCCCCATGAACAGGTCGATGCCGGTCCACAGCACGCCGGCCATCACGTGGACGTAGGTCAGCGCCCGGACGTTCCCGCTGGCGATAGCCCCCGCGAAGGCGAGGAGCGGGACGGCGACCGCCCCCACAGCAAAGGCCGGGTTCGCCTGCTTCGCCAGCCCACCGATACCCCGTTTCCGCTCCGTGCGGTCCGCTGTCGGCTGCGCCATGTCTGGCTGTATCAGGCATCTCCGGCATCAAAAGCGTTCGTGGCCGTCTCAGATATCGCCGCGACACTGCTGACCGGCTCACTCGACCGCACGTTTATTGCATCGCAACGCGTTGTATTACACATGGAAAACGTCACCACTCGCATGAGCGACGAGGAACTCGACCTGGTGGCGCGACTCGCTGATGCCACCGGGGCGAGCCGCAGTGATGCCATCCGACAGGCCATCCAGCGCGGGGCGAGAGAGGAGCTGATTCGGACTGCACTCCAGCGGTATCGGGACGGCGAGGTCGGGATGCGCGGGGCCGCCGACCTGGCTGGTCTCACCATCGCGGAAATGATGGCCGAGGCGAACGAGCGCGGCGTCATGACGAACTACGACGAGGGTGACCTGGCTGACGACGTAGACGCGCTTCGATGACTGCCAGCGACCGGACTGTCCTGGTAGACGCGAGCGTATTCATTACGCTGGCTGATACGGGGGGTGCTGATCTGCTCGCCGGACTCCAGGGCTCGGTAGTCGTTCCGGACCTCGTACGCCAGGAGGTTACCAGCGACCCAGCAGCGAAAACGCTGTCTGACGCCATCGCCGACGGCTGGGTCACCTGTCCACAATCCGTTTCCGATACCGCCGTCGAGGAAGCAGCCAGCCACCTCGGCCGTTCCAACGAGGAACTGCGTGGCGATGCCGTACTGTTGGCTCACGCGCTGGTCGCCGCTGCCCCTGTCGTTATCACCGACGACAAACCACTCAGACAGACCTGTAAGGCGCTGTCGATACCAGTCTCCGGGTCGATTGGCGTCCTCGTCCGGGCCGTCGAGCGGGGCGATATCGACCCTGCTGACGCGACGGACACACTCTACGCAATGGACGAAGTCGGCGCGCGATTCAGTGCGAGTCTCGTCAGAAGGGCGGAACGGCTTATCGACGACGCGGCCGATTAGTCGTCGTCCGCGGCCGGCTGCTCGGCCGTCGGCTCGCGGTCGGCGCGTGGCCCCTCAAGCTCGACGTTCGGCAGGAGGTCACGGAGGTACTGCCCGGTGTAGGACGCCTCGGTCCGGGCCACGTCCTCCGGGGTCCCCTGGGCGACGAGTTCGCCGCCGTGCTCGCCGCCCTCGGGACCGAGGTCGACGATGTGGTCGGCGTTTTTCACGAGGTCGAGTTCGTGCTCGATGACGACCACGGTGTTGCCGTCGTCGGTGAGCCGGTGGAGCACGTCGATGAGTTTGCGCTCGTCCTCGGGGTGGAGCCCGGTCGTCGGCTCGTCCAGCAGGTACAGCGTCTCGCCCGAGTCCTTCTTGCCGAGTTCCTCGGCGAGTTTCACGCGCTGGGCCTCGCCGCCCGACAGGGTGGTCGAGGGCTGGCCGAGGCGCATGTAGTCCAGGCCGACGTCCTTCAGCAGTTCCAGCCGCCGGCGGATACCGCCGTGGCTCTCGAAGAAGTCGTAGGCCTCCTCGACAGTCATATCGAGCACGTCGGCGATTGTCGCGCCCTTGTAGGTCACGTCCAGCGTCTCGTCGTTGTAGCGCGCGCCGCCACACTCCTCGCAGGGGACCGTCACGTCAGAGAGGAAGTTCATGTCGATGGTGACCGTCCCCTGGCCGCCACAGCCCTCACAGCGGCCCCCCTTGACGTTGAACGAGAACCGGCCGACCTCGTAGCCGCGCTGTTTCGAGAGGCTGGTCTCGGCGAACAGCTCGCGGATGTGGTCGAAGACGTTGGTGTAGGTCGCCGGGTTCGACCGGGGCGTTCGGCCGATGGGCGACTGGTCGATGAGCCGAACCGTCTCGATGTCCTCGAGGCCGTCGATGGCGTCGTGCTCGCCGGGGTTCACGTCGGTGTCGTTCATCCGACGCACCAGCCCCTTGTACAGCACGTCGTGCATCAGCGTGGACTTGCCCGACCCCGAGACGCCCGTGATGGCGGTGAACGTCCCCAGCGGGATGGACACGTCGAGGTCGGCGAGGTTGTGCTGGCGAGCGCCCCGGACCGTGAGTTCGCCGTCGCGGTCGCGGCGGCTGTCGGGGACCGGAATCGTCCGCTCGCCAGAGAGGTACTCCCCGGTCACCGACGCCTCGGTGTCGATGACCTCGTCCATCGGGCCGTTGACGACGACCTCGCCGCCGCGCTTGCCCGGGCCGGGGCCCATGTCGATTATCTGGTCGGCCCGGCGCATCGTCTCGGTGTCGTGTTCGACGACGAGCAGCGTGTTCCCGAGGTCCCGGAGCTCTTCGAGGGTGTTGAGCAGGCGGTCGTTGTCGCGCTGGTGGAGGCCGATGGAGGGCTCGTCGAGGACGTAGAGGACGCCGACGAGGCCGCTCCCGATCTGGGTGGCCAGGCGAATCCGCTGGCTCTCGCCACCGGACAGCGTCGAGGCCTCCCGGTCCAGCGTCAGGTAGTCCAGGCCGACTTCGGTCATGAAGCCCAGGCGGGCCCGGATTTCCTTGAGAATCTCCTCGGCGATCTTCCGGTCGCGGGCCGAGAGGTTCCCCTCCATCCCTTCGAAGTGCGCCAGCGCGTCGCTGATGGACATCTCGTTGACTTCGGTGATAGAGACGCCGTCGATGAGCACCGCCCGCGACTCGGCTTTCAGCCGCGTCCCCTCACAGGCCGGGCACGTCGTCGTCGCCATGAACTCCTCGATGTGCTCGCGGGCGCGGTCCGAGTCCGTCTCGACGTGGCGCCGCTCCAGGTTGGGGATGACGCCCTCGAAGCGCTCGCTCTTCTCGCGGGTCCCGTTTTTCGTCCGCCACTGGAAGTCGACGATTCGGTCGGTGCCATAGAGGAACTGCCGCTGGGTGGACTCCTCAAGGTCCTCGAACGGCGTCGAGAGGTCCACGCCGAAGTGCTCGGCGACGTTGTCCAGTTGCCGCGAGTAGTACGTCCGGTCGTAGCTCCAGGGCTCGAAGACGTGCTTGAGCGGCTTCGTCGGGTCGGTGATGACCAGGTCCTCGCTGACCTCCTTCGTCTCGCCCAGCCCCTCACACTCCGGGCAGGCCCCGTGCGGTGAGTTGAACGAGAACGACCGCGTCTCGATCTCGGAGATGTCGATGCCACAGTGCGTACAGGCCAGGTCCTCGGAGAGTTCGACGACGAGGCGGTCCGCGGCGGCGCCGTCGTCCGCTTCGTCCCCGTCGGCGAGGTCACCGGTCGCTCTGGCGTCCGACCCGCCGAGCGTCTCCGCCGCGCCCTCGGGGGGGTCCGGCAGGATGACCTTCAGCGTCCCGTCGGCTTCTTCCAGCGCTGTCTCGACGGAGTCCGTGATGCGCGAGCGAGCCTCGGTCGATATCTTCACGCGGTCCACGACCACGTCGATGGTGTGGTCGTAGTTCTCGTCCAGGTCGGGGCGGTCCAGCGTGAGGTCGAACTCCTCGCCGTCGACCTCGACGCGGCTGTACCCCTCGCCGACGAGGTCGTCGAACAGGTCCTCGAAGGCCCCCTTCTGGTCACGGACGACCGGCGCACACAGCTTGGCGCGGGTGCTCTCGGGGAGTTCCAGCAGTCGGGAGACCATGTTCTGGGCGGACTGCTCGCCGACCTCGCGACCACACTCCGGGCAGTGTGGCGTGCCGACGCGAGCGTACAGCAGGCGGAGGTAGTCGTGCAGTTCGGTGACGGTCCCGACCGTCGAGCGGGGGTTGTTGGCGGCGTTCTTCTGGTCGATAGATATCGCCGGCGAGAGCCCTTCGACGTTCTCGACCTGGGGCTTGTCCATCTGGCCCAGGAAGTTCCGTGCGTAGGCCGACAGCGACTCGATGTACCGGCGCTGGCCCTCGGCGTACACCGTCTCGAATGCGAGCGAGGATTTGCCCGACCCCGACAGCCCGGTGACGACCGTCAGTTCCTCGCGTGGGATCTCCACGTCGACGTCCTTGAGGTTGTGTTCCTCGGCCCCTCGGACCTCGATTATATCCTTGCTCATCTTTGCATCTTCGTTGGCCGGCAGGGGGGAAACCCTGTCGGTTGTATCCGAGGCCGTGCCTGACTGGTACTGGCCCCGCCGAAACGCTGATTACGGCGTGTTCTGTCTCGGGTAGTATGAGTACGCCCTCCACGTACGACATCTCGGGGATCGACCTCTCCGACGACAGCTACACGGTCGAACAGAGCCTGATCCGCAACAAGTACAAAGCGATGGACGCCGCCGGGAACGTCGTCCTCCGCGGGAAACAGAAGATGCTGAAGATGAAAGAGGAGTTCCCCTTCGTCGACGCCAACGGCGACGAGGTGTTCCAGGTCAAGGCCGGCGGTATCATCGACGTGGCAGGCAACTACGTCCTCACGGACTCCAGGACCGGCGAGGACATCGTCATCCTCGACAACGACTACTCTATCTTCCAGGACACGTGGAAGATTCGTGACGCCAGCACCGAGGCCAAAATCGCCGAGATAACCTCCCAGGGCGCGCTCGTCACCATCGCTCGCAACGTCGTTCCCTTCGGCGAGTGGATCCCCCACAAGTACGAGATTACCGACAAAGACGGGACCCACGTCGGCAACATCGACGGGCAGTTCTCGCTGAAAGACCGCTACGAGATTACCATCGACGACGCCAGCACGGTCCCCAGAGAACCCATCATCGCCGCGGCGATGGTCATCGACGCGATTCAGGGGAACTGACGCCACCGGAATCCTTCTTGCCCTGGCTCCCTCAGGGACGGCTATGCGCCGCCGGACGGTCCTCCGTCGACTCGCGCTCGCAGGAACAGGCGTCGGTCTGGCTACGGGGACGGCCCGTGGCCATCCGACGCCGACCGGCGACGGGACCGCCGAGCCAGCGCCCTCCGATACCTCGACCGGTGGGGACCCGCTGGGCGTCCTGGAGCTGGAGACGGTGTACGAGGTCGTCACCAGCCCGGACGGCCACACGGCCTACGTCGCGACGGGCGACGGGGTCGCGCTCGTCGACCTCGTCACGCCGACCAGTCCCCGACTGCTCAGCCAACAGACGGGGCTGCTGGCCGAGGCCGACGACGGCCCGATACAGCGCGTGCAGGACCTCGCTGTCAGCGGCTCGCGGCTGCTGGCCGCTGGTCCCGCCCACCCCGCCGACGGCGCCCACGGCTTCGTCGTCTTCGACGTGAGCGACCGGCGGGACCCGGAGCGAATCGCGGGCCTCGAACTGGACACGCGCGTCCACAACTGCGACTTCGACGGCCGCTACGCCTACCTGACCGCAAACGACCGTGAGGGCAACCCGCTGCTCGTGGTCGATACCGACACCGGACGGGAAGTCGGCGAGTGGTCGCTGCTCGACGCCGGGGACGCCTGGACCGACGTCCCGACGAGCCTCTGGCCGCTGCACGACGTCTGGGTGCAGGACGACCGGGCGTACCTGGCCTACTGGGACGGCGGGACGTGGGTCGTCGACGTGTCGGACCCGGGCGACATCTCGCTGGTGGCGAAGGTCCGCGGGCGCTCCCCCGAGGAACTGGCCGCCATCGAGGACCCCGGCACCGAGCGGAGCGAGCCGCCGGGCAACGACCACTTCGTGACCGTCGACGAGGACGCGTCGCTGCTGGGCGTTGGCGGCGAGTCGTGGGACCTCGGTGACGACGACAGCGGCGGCCCCAGCGGCATCGACCTGTACGACATCAGCGACCCGACCGACGCCGAACTGCTGTCGACGCTTGCCCCGCCACCGACCTCGGACCCGTCGCCGGGTGGCATCCTCACGACGGCCCACAACTTCGAACTGACCGCCGGGCGCTGTTACTCGGCGTGGTACAACGGGGGGGTCCGGGTCCACGACCTGACGGACCCGACCGCACCCGAACTCGTCTTCGAGTGGCGCGACACCGAAGCGACCTCGTTCTGGACCGCCCAGCGGGCCGCCGGCTGTTTTGTCGCCGGGAGCACCGACGCGAGCCAGGGGACGGACGTCCAGCCCGGACTGTACACGTTCCCGGACCCGCAGATACGGACGCCGACGCCGGATGAGTCGGCCACGGACGGCGAGGGTGCCGCCGCTGACGGAACTGACGGCACCTCGCTCGGCGTCGGCGGCCCCGGCTTCGGCGTCGGGTCGGCGGTCGCAGGGGTCGGGCTGGCGGCGTGGCACGCCCGGCGCCGGAACGACTGACGCCGCGCCCCACGACTGTGCCCCCGCTACTCCAGCGCGCTCCGGACGGCGGCGGCGACGCTCCGGGCGCGCTCGGCAAGCGGTTCGGGGACGTGTCCGCGCTCGACGGCCGCGTCGAGTTCGTCGTCGTCGACCCGCTCGACGGTGCCGTCGGCGTGTTTCACCACGTCGACGTGGAGGTCAACGTACCGGGCGGTGTCGGGGAACACCTCGACGGGCGTACAGACGTTGACGTACGTCCCCTTTTTCTCGCCGTCGCTGTCGCGGTACACCGTTGGGTACCACCACCGCCCCTCCTTGACTTTCGTCTGGGCGACGTCGCCGGCCTCCTTCGGTACACCGAGGGCGTCGTAGGTGCCGCCGGGGCTCATCTCGCGCTCGATAGTCACCGTTCCGTCGCCCTCGACGGCCTGGACCTCGCCGTTGCCCAGTGTAATGAGCCGTCCGTCGGGCTTGCCGTGGCCCAGCGACAGCGACCCGCCGACCTGCGGGCCGAACTGCCGGGCCGTCACGGCGAAGGGGAAGTCCGTCTCGCCGGTCTCGGGCTCCTCACACAGCGCCTCGACGTAGTCGACGGCGGCGCCGGCCGCCCGGTCGCCGGCCTTCACGCGGTGGTGGCCGGGCATCGTCGCCGTCACCTCGCGGCGGGCCTCGTCCAGTGCGAACCGGCTCTCGCGGCCGAACCACAGCCACGCCGTCGAACGGCCCCCGTCGTACCGGGCCGGCGCACGGTCCGCGGGCGCGTCGGCTCCCTCGAGTGCGTCGTCGATGGCCGCCGCGCGGTCGTTTGCGGCGTCGAGCGCGTCGGCCAGTGCGTCGAAGCTCGCGTCCTCGCTCGCCGACTCCCACGAGACCCCCCATCCTGCTCGGGGGTCCGCCGAAATCACGTCAAGCATCGCCGGCCCGCCGGTTCCCGGTGTGCCCGTGGTCCCGCCGCGCACGAGCGAGAGGAGTGACCCGCGGACCGCAATCGTCGTGTCCAGCACGGGCCGGCCGTCCGTCCACGGCGCGCTCGCCTCGATGACCTGCACCCGGAGCGTATCACCGGTCTCGACACGCTCGTCCGAGGACGAGTACGGGAGAAAGCCCTCGCCGTCGCCGAGGTCGACGACGGCCCCGCTGCCCAGCGTCTCGGTCACGGTGCCAGCGTATATCGCCCCGCGGGGTGTCGGGTCGTCCCAGCGGAGCGTGTCCCGGCCGACCCCGCTCAGGCGGTCGGTGACACTCTCGGCCATGTCGCGGTCGCCGACGACGCCGACGCCCTGCTGGTCGTCCGTCGTCGTCACGGTGACCGCCGCCCGCTCGTCGGCGAACTCGCCGTCGAACCGCGCTTCGATGGGTCCCGACGCCTGGACGACTTCGTGGCCCGCCTCGCGCAGCAGCTGGGTCAGCGCCGTCGCGTAGATGCCCCTGACCCGGACGGTCATAGCGCGTCCTCGTCGGCGGCAAAGCGGACCCGCCCGTGGACCGTCGGCCCCAGCGAGAGCTCTACTTTCCCGTCGCTCAGGACGCGTCCGCCCTCGACCGGGACGCCCCAGGTATCAAAGCGCAGATAGCCCCGGATGTCGTCGGCGTGGGTGAACAGGTCGCAGTACTCGACCGTGTGCTCCTGGATTTCGCTGGAGCTGTGGGCGATATCCATATCCGAGTACACCGTCTCGCGGCCGTCGAAGAAGGACTCTAACTCCGCGGCCGCGTCGTCGGTGGCCGCGACCACCGCTTCGGAGGCCGCTTCGATGGTGTCTTGTTCTACACCGGCGTCACGGAGCGCCTGCTGTTCGCGTTGCGTGAAGTGCATACCCGCGAGTCAGTGACGGGGAGAGGAAAACAGTGCGGTATCGCCTACACTATCATCGCGTTCAGCACGAGCATCAACAGCCCGAACATGACGCCGGTCGCGACGATTGTTCGAGGGTCGATACGGATCGTGTTCTTGTCTTCGGCGTCGAAATACCGGACCAGTCCCGCACTGGACATCAGTCCGCCGCTGTCGCTCCCACTCATACACCAGGGTGGTGTGTCACCAACACTAAGCCTTTCGGGTCGCCCGCGCTTGCGTGTCCCCGGTACACATGGATAACCCTTATCAGATACGGCGGACTAACGAAAACAGAGTACTATGACGGTTACACTGAAGGACTTCTACGCGGACTGGTGCGGCCCTTGCAAAACGCAGGACCCGATCCTCGAAGACCTCGAAGAGGAGTGGACGGACGTCGAGTTCGAGAAGATCAACGTCGACGAGGAGCAGGACATCGCCAACGAGTACCAGGTACGCTCCCTCCCGACGCTCATCATCGAGAACGACGACGGCATCGTCGAGCGGTTCGTCGGCGTCACGCAGGCCGACGACATCGACGACGCGCTGCAGCAGGCCTCGGCCTGAGCAGGCACTTTTCGCGGTTCGGTCCTCGTGCTAGTCAGTCGCTACTCGCCAGTCTGGAATCGTCGAGGTCGTCGACGGCGATGAGCAACCGGCCGTCGTCGAGGGCCGTCACCATCTTCGATTCCCTGAAGGTCGTCTCGTCGGCGCGGAGGCCCTCGCTCCGGCCCGTCCACTTCCCGCCGCCCTCGACGACGGGGAGGACGTGTGTCTTGATGTGTTCGACCTCGTCCGACGGGTGGAGTTCCGTCCAGTGCTTGCCGACCACCTCGTCGGGGTCGTAGCCGTAGAACGACGCGTACTCGTCGTTTGCCTCCTCGAAGCGCTCGTCGGTCCCGACGACGCCGATGCCGTCGAGTTCCACGCGGCCGTCCGCCTCGAACTCGCCGTCTGACTCGACGGCGTGGCCCACCCGCCGAATCAGCGTGGTGTACTGGTCGGTTCCGACGCTCTTTTTCAGGTAGTCGGTCAGGCCTGCCTGAATAATCTCGGCGGCGACTTCGCCGGTCTCCTCGCCGGAGAACAACAGCAGCGGGAGCTCCGGGTGGGTCTCTCGGACGGCTTCGAGGAAGTCGATGCCGTTCATCTCCGGCATCTGGTAGTCGCTTATCACGCAGTCGAAGTCCGTCTCCGGGGACCGGATCAGTGACAGTGCTTCTCGCGGGTTCGTTTCCGTCGAGACGGTGCAATCGAGGGGACTCTCCGCTCGTTCGAGATGGAGCTCGACGAGCGAACACAGGTCCCTGTCGTCGTCGACGTGGAGTACCGAGAGCGGCTCGTCACCGTACATTCATCCGGCTTAGGGAAGCGACGTGTATGAACGTGGTGTCTAAAATGACCCATCTGGTAACAAAGCCGATGCCGGGTCGAACCGGACGCTTTGCCGTCGGCAGCCGCTCCCGACGAGCGGTGACTACCGTTCACAGAAGGGCCACACAGCGCCAGTCCCGGTGGCCGGGCTATTGGAACTTCACGCCGAGGTCGTGCAGGCCGTCGTTGTGGCGGGCGACATTGATGAGAAGCGGCGTCAGCCCCTCGATTTCGGCGGCGTTGGCGAGCGGGCCGCCGTCGAGGGCGCGAATCCCCTCGATACCTTCGGCCAGTTCACAGACGGTGTCTTTGGCGTCGGTGTCGTCGCCGACGACGATAGTGTCCCAGTCGAGGTCGGCGTCGAGGTTGGCGAGGCGGCCGGCCGCGAGGTTGTGGAACGCGCCGACCACGGGGGTGTCGTCGGGGGCGGCGTTTTCCGCCAGTTGCGTGACGCTGCCGGCACCGGGGCGGTTGTAGTGGAAGCCGGCCTCGTCGCGTTGCATCCCGACGGCGGGGACCACGAGCGTGGTGTCGTCGAGTTCGTCCGCGACGGCGTCGACGGTGTCGGTGAGGTGGTACGCCGGGACGGCGGCGACGACCACGTCGGCTCGGGCGGCGGCGTCCTCGTTTACCAGGCCCGCGATAGACACGTCGTCGTGGCCGCGGCTGGCCAGTTCCGTCTCGTACTCCTCGGCCTTGTTCGCCGCCTTCTCGGCTTTCCGCGAACCGATGATAATCGTGTGGTTCGTGTCGTCGGCCCAGCGGAGGGCGAGGCCCTGGCCGATGTCTCCGGTACCGCCAAGCAACGCGATGTCCATGTATACGGCGTAGGCCGACCACTGAATAAACGTTGTGTGACGGGTTCCGCTCGCTCAGGTGTACTCCTCCCAGGCCCGGTCGAACCCGCCGGCAAAAGTGACATACAGCGCGCCGCCGAGTCCCAGCAGATAGCTGAGCCACTGGGCCGCGACCCCCGCCGCGGAGGTGTCTCCGAGCGCGAGGACAAAGACAGTCGAGAGCGGCACCGTCAGGAAAAACAGGACGATGATGAACAGCCCGACGCGGCCCGGTCGATGCGAGGAGTCGAGAATCCCGTCGTAGGCGCGCATCGTCCAGTAGGCCGCGCCGAGGCCGATTATCTGGCAGGTGACGGCGTACAGCGGCACCAGGTCGACCGACGGCTCGCGGATGACCGCGCCCCCGACGAGTCCGGCCCAGATGCTCACCAGAAGCGCCCAGCCGAACGTCGGCAGTCGTCGCATACCCGGGCTCTCTGTCCCGTCGGTGAAACCGTTGCCGTTTGCGGCCGGTGGCGATTCGATGCCGACAGCTACGCCGCGTCGAGAAGCTCCGGCAGGTCGGTGACCGACTCGACGACGGCGCTCGCGCCGTTGTTGGCGAACGTCCGGCGGCCGGCGTCGCCGGTCAGCCCGCCGGTCAGGACGCCGATGCCGTAGTACACGCGGTCGTCGTCGGCTTCGTCGGCGTTGACCGCCGTCGCCACGTCGTCGAGCGTGTCCCCGACGAAGGCGATGCGCTCGGCGTCGAACTGCCCGGCGAGCGTCCGCAGGGCGGCGGGGTGGGGTTTGCCCTCTTCCCAGTCGTCCATGGTGAAGCGGTGCTCCGCGGGCAGGTCGAGGCCGACGCGCTCCAGTGCGATGTCGGCTTCGGCGGCCGGCCGGCCGGTGACGACGCCGACGGCGAACCGGTCCCGGAGAGCCGACAGCGTCTCGTCGTCGACCAGTAGCGGCTCGTCGTGGATGTAGCCCGGCGCGTCAAACGGCGGCTCGCCGCCCTCGATGTCCCGGTAGAGGTCGGTGCCGAGATACAGCGCCTGGAACACGTCCCGGAGCCGTTCGGGGTCCCAGGCGTCGAAGACCCGCGTCTCGGCTGTCTCGTCGAGCAGGTCACGGATTACTGCCTCGGCAGCGCCGAGGCCGCCGCCCCGCTCGGCGATGGCGTCGGTAAACGCCGCCAGGTCGGAGACGGCGGCCTCGCGACCGGCGAGAACGAACAGCGCGGCCGCGTAGGTCAGCTCCCAGTCGTTGTTGAACCCGCCGGCGTCCTTGAACTGCTGGACCGCCGACTTCTCGATGGTGTCGCCGTACACTCGGTCGATGGATTCGACGATCGCTCGGCGATAGGAGTCCGCTACGTCCACCAGCACGCCGTCGATGTCGAGGACGACCGCGTCGACTTGCATGGACGAGCGAAGGCGGCCCTCACTCAAGCGCCTTGCTATCTTTCGCCCGGTACAGCGTCTCCCCGCCCGGGAGCTGCTCTCGCTCGACGGCGACTGTCGGCTGGTCGCCGCCCAGCGTCGTGAACCAGAACGCCGCCCCGGCAGCGTTGGCGACGGCCAGCGTCGGCCGGTGGAGTTCCGGCGGCAGGTTCCGCGCGAACACGATGTCACACCCCGAATACACGGACTGGTCGGGCTCGAGGATATCGTCGACGACGAAGGTCACCCCGTCGGGCACCGCTCGCTCGACGATGTCCGTCGCGGTCACGTCCACGCCACGACCGGCCAGTTGCCGGGCCACGTCGGGACGGTTACCGATGCCGACCTCGGCGACGGAATCGACGGACGCGAGTCGGTCGACAAGCGGGTCGGTGGTGTCGGTCACGTCGTACAATTTATGAGATGCGGGCGCATATGCGTTGGCATGCATGTCGACATCGTGCCGGTGGGTGAGGTCTCCGCCCAGGTCAAACGCGAGGCCTCGGACGGACTTCGCTCCGTCTACGACTGTGAGGTCTCGATGCACGAGCCACAGTCTATCCCCGCCGGTGCGTACGACGGGGACCGCGACCAGTACCGCGCAGAGGAGTTTATCGACCTCGCTCGCCGGGTCGGCTCCGGCGGCAAGAACATCGCTATCACGCCGAAAGACCTCTTCTACCGCCGTCGGAACTACGTTTTCGGGCTCGCGTATCTCGGTGGCTCCGGCAGCGTCATCTCCACGTACCGGCTCCAGACGTCCTCTGATGGCGGCTTCTCGAACCGCTCCGCCAGCGAGATCTTCTCACAGCGGGTTCGCAAGGAGGTCGTCCACGAGGTCGGTCACACGCTCGGACTGGAACACTGTGACAACAAGCGCTGCGTGATGAACTTCTCCCCCACCGTCCGACAGGTCGACGTGAAAGAGGTCTCGCTGTGTGGTTCCTGCCAGCGAAACGTCCTGTAGCTTGCGAAGGGGTACCAAACTGATTCGGTAGAGCGCCTACACGTCTGTGGTACCTGTACACACACGCGATGAGCAAGAGTCAGTCCCCCGAGCGCGTTGCGGAACTGCGAGACATCTTCGTGACGGTCACCGGTGACGAATCAATCACTGAATCCCAGGCCGACGAGCAGGCCGACCGCGAGCTCGACCCGGACGAGGAGTTCGACCCCGAGGAGGTCGCCGACGGCCTCGACGATGCGGTTGCCGGGTCCGAGACGAGCGGTGGCAGCGACCCTGCGGCCTGACGCCGCGGACTGTTCCTGGGTCTCCAGGTTGCACGTAGCTGCGACGCTTTTCCGAGCACAGCGGTGTCGCCAGCCTGTCCGGTCGCTACACCGACCCGTGAACTTTTCAGAACGCAGGTGAACCTCGGGATATGGGTGTCGTTGCCTACGTCGGCTTCATCGTGGTTTCGGTCGTCGTCGCCGTCGGCGTCAAGCGGTTCGATCCCGCAATCGTCGAGCAGTTGTCGCGCCGAACGGGCCTCACCGGCAGCCGCGGCTGGACCATATTCCTGGTCGCGCTGGCCTGGACATTCCTCCCTGTGCTTGCCGGGGCATCGGTCGACGACGAGAGCCTGTGGGTCGTCGGAGCGGCCATGGGCGGCGTCGGGTTCTATCTCGGTACTATCGCACTCACGTCGATGGACGAGTACCGAATCGTCTCGCGCGCCGCGGCCGTTCCGCCGGCGGACCTGTCAGCCCACACCGGCGACGGCGTCGTCGCGACGTCGGGCGTGCCGACCGTGGCTGACCCGGCTGCCGCGGTGACCCCCATCTCCGGCGAGCCGGCAGTCCACACGGACTGGATTGCCCAGCAGCGGACCCGCGTCGGGTTCCGCGAGGTCTGGTCGAACGTCGCCACCGGCGTCGAGAGCGTCCCGTTCACGCTCGGGGACGGTTCCGTGGTGGTCGATTCGGGCCGGCACCGCGTGTTCTCGAACGCGGAGCGATACACGACCGTCGGCCGGGACGAACCGCTCCCGGATGCCGTAGCCGAGTTCATGCAGCCGACCCCAGACTTGCCCGACCCCGAAGCGCGCGATTCGAAGACGCGGTTCATCGAGGAGTACATCCCCGGCGACGAACCGGTCACCGTCGTCGGCGAGCCTGTCCAGAGCGAACGGCCCGGTCAGGTCCGCATCGAGGACGCACCACCGGACCCACTGTTCGGGACCCACACGGACCACAGCCGGTCGGATGGAGACGACACCGAACCGATTTTCGTCCGCGGGACTGTCGACGAAGCTCGGCGGTTACTAAAAAAGCGACTGCTCTTCGGTGGCGGCGTCGGACTCGCGCTAATCGTCTGTGGCCAGATGCTCGCGTTCTGGCTGTCTCCAGCCTCGCTCCCGCTCTGAGCCTACGGTGCGTAGTAGTACTCGCCGGCGTTCTTCTGTTCGCGGTCCAGTTGCGAGTCGGGCTTGTTGATGCGGGGCCGGGAGGTCCGTTCGTCCCGACGGAAGGTGATGTCGAGGTTCTTGAGGAACTCGTTCATGCCCTCGCGCATGCCCTGTGGCGGCGCGGCGTGGCCGTTCCGGGCCGGCTCGCCGTCGAAGACGAGCAGGCGGTCGGCCAGCAGGTCGATCATGTAGATGTCGTGGTCGATGACCATCGCCGTCGCGTCGTGGTTCTCGGCGTAGCGGCGGATAGCCGAGGTCGCCATGACCCGTTGTTCCACGTCCAGGTGGGCCGAGGGCTCGTCGAGCAGGTAGAGGTCGGCGTCCTTCGAGAGGCAGGCCGCGATGGCGACCCGCTGGCGCTCCCCGCCCGAGAGGTCGGTCAGTTGCTGTTCCATCACCGACTCCAGCTGGAGCGGCTGTGCGATCTCGGTGTTCCAGTAGGAACTGCCGAAGTCATCGGTGATGGACGCGAGGAAGGCGTCGACCCGCATCGGCTGGTCGATCTCGATGTACTGGGGCTTGTAGGCGATGTCGAGGCTGGTGTCGATGTCGCCCGCGGTCGGTTCGAGCCGGCCGGCGAGCATCTTCGCGAACGTGGACTTCCCGATGCCGTTCGGACCGACGACGCCAAGCACCTCGCTCTCGCGGATGGTGCCGGCCTCGACGGAAAGCGAGAACTCGCCGTCGCCGTAGCTCTTCTGAAGTTCGGGATACTCGATGACCACGTCGCCGGTGGAGGCGCTCCGTGGCGCGTGCTCCTCGAACTCGATCTCCGTCTGGCGGACGCGCATGTTCTCGTTCTCGAGGTAGCCCGAGAGGTACTCGTTGATGCCTTTCTTCGTCGAC
Organism: Haloarcula sp. 1CSR25-25; assembly: GCF_032027985.1. Classification (NCBI taxonomy): domain Archaea; kingdom Methanobacteriati; phylum Methanobacteriota; class Halobacteria; order Halobacteriales; family Haloarculaceae; genus Haloarcula; species Haloarcula sp. 1CSR25-25. Next base: position 234,907 of record NZ_JAHYBW010000001.1, on the reverse strand, counting down.
TTGGGCGGCGTGATGATACCGAACGCGCCGGGGGTCCCGTAGGCGACGTTGATGTTGTCCGCGAGCAGGTCCAGGATGGCGAGGTCGTGCTCGACGACGAGCATCGAGCGGTCCTCTTCCTCGGCGAGTTCCCGGATGAGTCGCGCGGCGGTCATCCGCTGGCCGATGTCCAGATACGGCGTTATCTCGTCGAGGAAGTAGAAGTCCGCGTCCCGCGCCAGCGTGGCGACGAGCGCGACCCGCTGGAGTTCACCGCCAGAGAGGTCGTCGATGTGGTTGCCCACGACCGGCTCGATGCCCGTCCGCTCGATGAGGTAGTCCAGGTCGCCGCGTTCGTCGGTCTGGTCCAGCAGCTCGATGGCTTTGCCGTCGAACTGGTCCGGAATCCGGTCGACGTACTGGGGCTTGCGGGCGACGCTGACGTCGCCGTCGCGCATCTGCTCGAGGTACTCCTGCAGGGCGGTGCCGCGGTACTCGTCGAGGATCTCGTCCCAGCTGGGTTCCTCGCCGTAGCGGCCCAGGTTGGGCTGCATCTCGTCGGCGAGGATGCGGACGGCCGTCGTCTTCCCGATGCCGTTCGGGCCGAGAATTCCGGTGACCTGGCCCTCGGCGGGGCTGGGAAGGCCATAGAGTGCGAAGGCGTTCTCCCCGTAGCGGTGGACCGGCTCGTCGGTCAGCTCCTGTGGGAGATTGATAATCTCGATGGCGTCGAACGGACACTTGGTCACGCAGATACCGCAGGACTCGCCCAGACAGATCTCCTCGGAGATGCGGACCTGGTCGGGCTGGCCCTCGAAGGGTTCGTCCTCCTCGTACTCGTCTTCTCGCTTGACGATGCACTCTTTCCCGCTGCGGTTGGGCGGGCAGTAGTTCATACACTCGTAGTTACAGCGGTCGGGCTGGCACCGCTCTAAGTCGACGACGGCGATACTGTCTTCAGCCATCGTTACGCTCCCGTCGTGAGGAGGATGCCCCACGAGACGAACCACAGCGAGAAGGTCATGAAGCCGATGTAGAGGACGTCCTTCGCCGAGAGGTCGTCCGTGTCGATGCCGATCAGTCGCAGAATCGGGAACTGTGCCGCAATCGCGACCGCGACGACCAGCACGCCTTGTGGGTCGTTTGGCGCGGCCGCTAACGCGTTGGAACCGAACGCGGCGGCGATGCCAGCGACGGCCGTCAGCGTCGTGACAGTGAGCCCCCGCATATGAGAGCTCATCCCGTCCGCCGTTTCCGTAGCCATACCACACGTTCCACTACCCGCAACCAAAAGGTGCGCGGTTCGGTGCTGTGACGCGCCCGCAAGCGCTCGTGCCGGCGAGACGGACTCCTCAATCTTTATGCGCCCGGCGCCTGTGATTACGGGTAATGACGGACTCTGATGGGGAGGCCATCGCAGACCTTCCGCCGAGCGCAAAGCTCGTATACAAGGTTCTGGAGTATGACGGCCCGCTGACGCAGAAAGGCATCGTCGAAGAGTCGATGCTCTCGGCACGGACCGTTCGCTACGCCCTGGAACGACTCGACGAGGTCGGCGTCATCGAAGAAGACGTGTACTTCGCCGACGCGCGACAGAACCTCTACGAAATCGTCGACCAGCCGGCTGAAGCGGACGCCGCCGTCTCGGACTGACAGACCTTCTCACTGGGTTGTTTCCCAACGCGGTCGATAGCCGCTGTCACAGCGACGTGACCACGTCGTCCGTCGTCGCGATGGTCGCGAACTCACCGCGTAGCTGCGCCAGCGCGGTCCGGTGAACGAGGGCCGGCTCGAAGCGTTCGCCGTCGAGCGCCCGGTCGAACGTCGCCGTCGCGTCGCCCGGGACGACGACATCGAAGCCGCGGTTCTCGGCCATCCGCGTCGTCGTCGAGACGCAGTGGTCGGTCGTCAGGCCACAGACGACGAGCGTCTCGTACGCACGGTCACGGAGCCACGCCTCCAGCCCGGTGTCGACGAACGCGCCGTTGACCCGCTTCTCGAAGGTCGCTTCCCCCGACTCGGGCTCTAGTCCCGACTTGAACGCGAACCCCGGTTCGCCGCACCGGAGCGGCGAGTCCGGCTCTGTCGAGTTGTGCCGGACGTGGACGACCGGGAGCCCGCGCTCCCGCCAGGCTGCGAGCAGGCGTGTCGCGTTCGCCTCGGCGTCAGGGTTGCTCCGCGTCCCCCACACCGGGTCGTCGAATCCCTGCTGGAAATCTACCAGCACGAGCACCGGCGTCTCGGGCAGTGCGACCATTTCAGTCGGCCGGCTCCGGGGCAGTCGTCTCGATGAGCCACTTCGATTTCGGGTGCTCGCGCGTTACGGTGATCGGACACTGGTCCGGCGACGCATCCTCGTCCGACGACAGCATGTACTGGGGCCACTCCCGGTCGCCCTCGACGCCCCAGTCCCCCAGGTCGGCGTGGGGACAGACGCCGTCGTACTCCTCGAGTCGGCCCTGGATGACGTCGCGGGCGTGCTGACCGGCCTCGGTGTCGGCCGTGACGTTCAGGTCCTCGAACAGCGCCCGGGGCTGGAACGTGATCTCCAGGCCGACCGGACAGTAGCGGCTCTTTCGCGTGTCGTAGAACGGCGCGCGGCAGGTCGGAAACATCGGCTCGCCGCCGAAGCAGAACTCCCAGTGGGGGTCGTCGGGGTCGGTCGGGATGTCCTCGGGCCAGGGCTCCGGGTCGTGGACGTGGAGGAACTGGAGGATGTGCCAGAGCCGGTCGTGGTACTCGCCCTCTGTCAGCGGCCGTTCGGGCGGCCGGAAGAACGTCACCAGCGAGGCCCGCTCGCTGTGGTCCCGGTAGGTCTCCAGGTACTCCAGTAGCGTCCGGCCGAGGTCAAACAGCGCGTCTGCGTCACTCATCGACGGGACAGCCGCGTACAGCGGCTCACCGTCTCGAACTGACTCCGCGCCGAAGAAACAGGGGAACGGGGAGCCGTTCCGCTCGCCGGTCAGCCCCTCGCGGAACGTCCGCCAGTGGGCTCCGACCCAGTCGGGCGCGTCGCCGCGCTCGACCCGGTCGGCCAGCGTCGCCTGGTCCTGTACCCTCCCGACGACTGCGTCGGTCATGTGTAGACGGTGGGGCTACACCGGAATTTAGCTGTCGTTTTCGCCGTCACGAGCGCCGTGAAACCGCGCAACCGCCCCGCTCATCGAATCTACGACGGAACGACGGTAATCGTGCTGCCGCGGTCGATGGCCCGCTCCACGACCTTTTTCATCGTCGGGTTGCCTCCGGCAACCACTCCTCGAAAAACGTCGATGAAAAAGACCGACGGTTCGGCCTCCGGCCTCACGTCGGTGAAACCCCTCGCTTCGCTCGGCGTACAGGTAGCAGAATAGGTTGTGACAGCTATGATATCCTACGACGGGACGACGGTAATCGTGTTGCCGCGGTCGATGGCCCGCTCCAGTTCCTCGGCGATACCCGACCCACGCGAGACCTGAATCTCGCCGCCCCGCGAGACGGTCGCGGTAAAGAGGTACTCGCCGTCGGCCTGGAGTTCGACCGTGTCGCCGGCGTGGCCGTCAAGCGGCACGATGACGTGCCGGGAGGTGACCTCCGGCTGGACGATCTCGCCTTCCTTGCCGCCGGACTCGGTCTGGGGGCCGCCCGACGGCCCGGAGGGTCGTTCCTCGAAGGTCCGCACGTCGATGTCGATGCCGAGGCGGTTCTCCACGTCGGAGATGCGGCCGCCGCCCTTCCCGATGACCTGCGAGATGTCGTCGTCCTCGACCCAGACGACGGCGGTGTTGGGCCCGCGGAGTTCGACCTCGACGTGGCCGCGGGCGATGGAGCGGATCTCGCGTTCGACCTCCTGCTTTGCGAGGCGGTCGACGCCGGAGTCCTGCTCGTCCTCGTCGTCGCCCAGCGGGACCGTGACGACCTGGTTGTTGAAGGTGTAGATCTCGAACTCCGGCCGGCCGGTCTCGAAGTCCTTGACCATGATGACCGGCCGCGCGAGGTCCTCCTCCATCAGGCCCTGGGGGACCTTGACCTCGGTCGAGACGTCGTAGACGGTGTGGACCTCACCCGCCTCGATGTAGACGACGGTGTCGACGATCTGGGGAATGAGCCCGAGTTCGACGCGGCCGATGAGCCGCTGGAGCGCGTCGATTGCGCGGGTCGCGTGGACGACACCGACCATGCCGACGCCGGCCAGGCGCATGTCGGCGAACACTTCGAAGTCGTCCGTTTTGCGAACCTCGTCGTAGATGGTGTAGTCCGGCCGGACCATCAGCAGCGAGTCGGCGGTCTTCTCCATGGAGCCGCCGAGTTCGGTGTACTGGGTGATGTTCGGGCCGACCTGAAGATCGCGCGGTTTCTCCATCGTCTTGACCGCGTAGTCGGCGTCGACGAGGAACTCCCCGACGGCCTGGGCGAAGGTGGACTTCCCGGCCCCGGGCGAGCCGGAGATGAGGACGCCGCGCTGGTGTTCGGTGAAGCGGTCCCGGAGCTCGTCCGCGTACTCGTAGTCGTCCAGTTCGGTCTTGACGATAGGCCGGACGGCCGTGATTTCGAGTGCGTCGGCGAAGGGCGGCCGCGCGATGGCGATCCGGTAGTCCCGGAATTGGGTGATCGTCATACCGGGCTCGTCGAGTTCGAGGAAGCCGTCCGGCGAGGCGCGAGCGCTCTCCTCGATGTCGGCGGCGTACTCCCGGAGTTCGCCCTCGGTCGCGGGGTCGTCGCGGATCGGCGTGTACTCCATGTCGCCGATAGTGCCCTTCTTGGCGTAGGGCTGGACGCCGACCTTGAGGTGGACGCTCATCGTCCCCTCGTCGAAGAAGTTCTCGATCTGGAGCCGGTCGACGGTCCGCTTGACGGGCTCGACGAACTCCACTGAGAGCCCTTTCGCGCGGGCCACTTGGGCCTGCACGTCGTCGCTGGTCACGAGCGTGGCGCCGCGGTCACCGGCGATGTCCCGGATGAGCGCGTCGATCTGCCCCTCACCGGCCTCGCGTTTCTCGATGGCGTCGGGCCGCCGGCCGACGTACTCGACGTCGATGGTGCCCTCCTCGGCCAGGTCGACGAGCGTCTGGAGCTCTTCGAGCCCCTCCCAGCCCGTCTCGCGGCCGTCGTTCGCCTGTGCTTCGAGTTCGCCGACGACGGCTTCGGGAACGACGACCGTCGCGCCGGCAAAACCCATGCCGTCGATGTCGGCGTCGGGGTCGGCATCGGCCTTCACTTGGTCGGACACGCGGCCGTCGATGACCACGCTCGTGTCCGGTACGATTTCCATATCCGGCCGTTGGAGACTGCCGTTGATAAGGGTGTGGAGTCCGCATAAGCTTCTGGTCGCGCTAGCAGGAAACCCCCCGGAGAGCAAACCGCGGCTCTCTGGCTGTGTGTGTGCCTGCCGACCGCTCAGACACCGTCTCGCACGACACACGGACCGACACGCCGGCCCCGCCGAGGCGGAGCGACTCGCCCGGTCACCCGGCGGCGTCGGCAATCGGGAGTTCGAGGACCGCCACGGCACCCGCCGCGCCGTCCTCGCGGTCCTCGAACCAGATGTCGCCGCCGTATCGGTCGACCATTACGCGGACGAAGTAGAGTCCGAACCCGACGGAACCGGACGTCTCCGAGGTGACCGCCTCCTCGAAGATTACCTCCTTCATCTCGTCGGTGATGCCGGGGCCGTTGTCCGCGATTCGGAGCGTGACGGTCTCGGAGCCCACGCTCGCCGACACCGCGATGGCGGGCGCCTCGGCGTCGTTGTGCTCGACCGCATTCCGAAAGAGGTTCTCGACCACCGAGGCGAGCAGGCTGTCGGCCCAGACGGCCGGTAGCGCCCCGGTCTCGACGGTGACGGTCAACGCGTCGTGACCCCGCCGGAACTTCGCGGCTTTCTCGGCTACGACCGCCCCGATGTCCACCGCCTCCATGTCGCTGCCCGCCTCACCGGTGATCGTCTGGATCACTGAACGGACCTCTCTGGCCATCCTGGCGAGGTCTTCCGTCCACTCGTCGATGGTGTCCACGCGGTCGGCAGCCTCACCGTCGACGTCGAGCCGATCGATCTGGCCCTGGACGACCATCAGCCCGTTGAGCAGGTCGTGCCTGAGCGCGCTGTTGAAAAAGCGTATCTGCTGGGACCGCATCTCGACCAGCTCGCGGCTCTCCCGGAGCTCCTGTTCCTTTTCGACTCTGTCGAGCGCGTTTTCGGTAGTCGTTGCGAGCGTATCAGCGAATCGACAGTCGTCGTCGCTGAACCCGTCGTGGTCGGGGCCTGCGCTGATTCCCAGCACGCCGTGGTCGCCAAGCGGGTACAGCAGCGAGTTGCCGACCTCGACGGGCAGTTCGGACTCCGGGGCTTCGATCGGCGCGCCGCGTCTCGGCTCGCCCGATTCGAACACCTGCCAGATGTCGTTGGGTCCGGGTTCGATAATCGGGTCGCTGGCCCGGTCAGCGTCTTCGTAGGCCGCCGCCAGTGCGTCGGCGAAGACGGCCGGTTCCAGGACGTTCGCCTCGGCGTCGTACATCATCGCGCCGGAGTAGGGGTACTCCAGGAGGTCGTCTGCGGCCGTGACCGCGATCTCCAGGACTTCCTGTGCGGTCTCCGCGCCGAGGAACTGCTGGGAGACCGACTGGAGGCTCGCGAGCGTCCGCTCGCGCTGTTTCCGCAGCGATATGTCCCGAAGGACCACGACACGCCCCCGGCTGCGGTCGTACTGGTCGTAGATGGAGGTGTCGTTGAGGTCGTACACGTCGATTTCGCCCCCGTCGGTCACTGCCGCGGGACCGGAACTGTGCACGTATTCCTCGCCGTTTTGCGCGGCCGCCAGCAGTCCGGGAAGGGACTGCCGGATCGGCGTGCCGATCGCCGCCGGGTCGCCCAGAAGCCGGGTGGCAGCCGGGTTCGCGTCGATGAGCGTCTCTGACTCGTCGAGCACTATCACCGGATCGTTCATCTCTTCGAGGACAATCTCCGGTGCGAGCGGTTCGACGCTGAGGAAGTCGAACCGGAACAGCGCTAGCGCGATGAGGGCGCCCTCGGCGGAGAAAAACACCGCAGTCAGGTTCAGGCCCGGATGCGGGCTGAATCCGGCCTCGAAGACGACGTTGCCGACGACGGTGATACACACTGCCCCGAGGATGACGGCGGTCTGGCGCCGGTAGATGTTCCCCGGCGCGATGAGGAACTTACTGAGCAACCAGAGACAGACGGCGATGAGCGGGTAGACGAACACCAGCGTGGTCAGGACAATCACGGGCCGTGAGTCCATCACCGGGAACGTCAGCCCGTTTACCGTCTGGACCGTGATGTCCGCGAGCACGAGCGGCTCCACCATCGCGACAGCTCCGATGGTCCCGTACAGGGCCACGAGCAGCCGCCGGCGTCGGCGGGTGATAAGGTCCCTGTGACCGGTGTAGACGAGCGTGAAAAGCAGAAAGTACGCCGGCGTGACCAACAGCAGTCCCGTCGCGGCGGCAAGCAGGACCCGGGCCAGTGGCGGCTGGGGGACCACCACCAGCCCGGCCGTACAGAGCCCCGCCAGACCTGGCGGGATAGCCATCATGGATAACGGCTTCGCTGCGGGGTGGTCGCGCCGATATCGGACGGCGTAGCCGACGCCGACCCCCAGGATACCACCGACGGCCAGGATGCCGCCGGCCAGCAGGGCGGCTGTCAGCTCCATATTGACGAGTGGTTTTTAGTGGTACCGGTGGTGTATCTTCCGGCCCAGTATCAAACGGGAGAATCACGGCGTCGGTAGCTGGCTACCCGGGGACTCTTGGCCCGTCGGACGCATCGACAGCCATGGACGTCGCCGCGCTCACCGAGGAACTGGTCGCGATTCCGAGCCACCGCGAGGGGACCCACGACGAGTCCGCCGCCGGCGAGTTCGTCGCGGACTGGCTCCGGAACCACACCGACACAGGAGTCACCCGCGACGACCACGGGAACGTCATCGCCCGCAAGGGAGCGGGCGACACGTCGCTGGCGCTCGTCGGCCACCACGACGTCGTCCCCCCGGACGAGTCACAGGTCGACGCCGACGGCGAGTACGTCGTCGAGGAACGCGACGGCCGCCTCTACGGCCGCGGGACGGCCGACATGAAAGGCTGTGTCGCCGCGGCGATGTTGGCCTTCCGGGACGCCGACCCAGCCGGCGAGCTGATATTCGCCTCGTTCGTCGGCGAGGAACAGGGCGGTGTCGGCTGTCAGGCCGCCATCGAGGACGGCTTCGCGCCCGACTACGCCGTCGTCGGCGAGGGGTCGACCGGCTACTCCGCCGCCGGTGTCACGGACGTGGCCGTCGCCCATAAGGGCCGGCGCGGGTCGACCCTCGTCGCCGAGGGCGCGGCGGCTCACGCCAGCGAACCCGAGGCGGGCGCCAACGCCATCTACCGCGCGACCGACGCCGTCGACGTGGTTCGGGACCTCGATTTCCCCGAGGCTACCGTCCTGGGCCACGGAATGAGCGGCAGCGTCGCCGTCACGGAAATCGACGGCGGCTCGGCCTGGAACGTCATCCCCGAGCGATGCGAGGTCACCGTCGACGAGCGGACGGTCCCGGGCGAGCGCGCCCCGCTTGACAGGGTCGAAAGCATTGACGGCGTCACCTGGCGCGTCGACCAGGACCTCCCGCCGATGGCCTGTGAGGACGCCGACTTCGCGGACGCGGTGCTTTACGCGGCGACCGCGGCTCAGGACGGCACGCCCGAACACGTCGTCAAGCCACACGCGACCGACGCCGGCTGGCTCGCGCAGGCGGGCACCGACTGCGTGGTCGTCGGCGCGGCCGAACCCGGCGAGGCCCACACCGCCGGGGAGAGTGTGTCGCTTGCCGTTCTTGAGCGATGTCGGGATATCTACGCGGCCGTTGCCGGTTCGTGGCCATCGCACTGAGCTGTCGCCGGCCCCGAACCGTGTCGTTTCGCTGATTTGCTCCCTCGTGTTTCGGCTGGCAGCCCACCAGTTCTGGATGAGTGTATGTTTTGATAGGTGGGATAAGAAGATATGAATGTTCAAGGAAAATCCGTAATCTGGTATATTAATATCGGATTCACGAAACAATTGTACATTCATCTATTTTTATGCTTGTCTGACACCTCCCGGGACGTGGAGCGATGAAACGACGACGGCTCATGAAAGCGGCAGGCGCATTAGGTGTCCTGGGTGCCGGAACTGGTTCACAGTTCCTCGGCGGAAACATCGACCTTGCGGCGGCACAGGAAGACGACGAACCGGCGAACGGGCAAGCGGACGATTCTACTGACTCATACGAAGTCGATACGGTCGTCGAATCGACGCCCGAGAACGTCGTCTGGGGCGCAATCGACCCGACAAAAGAGCCCGTGGAACGTGTCCCGTCGGATTCCGTGGTACAGATCGAAACTATTTCTCACGAAGGTATCCTGGAAGACCAACCGGGTCCGGAGGAGTTTTTCACGAACGCAGGGATTCCGGAATCGGAAATCCTGGAGGACCAGGTCAGAGTCTACGACGAGGTGCCACACGACGGCGGCGGCCCACACGTCGTCACCGGACCGGTGTACATCGAGGACGCCGAACCCGGCGACGTGCTGGAGGTCGAAGTGCTGGATATCGATTTCCGTGTCCCCTACGGCGCGAACACGATGCGACAGCGGAAAGGCGGCCTCCCCTCGGAGTTCACGTGGAACGACAGCGAGGTAATCGAGTTCGACCTGGAGCGTGGCATGGCCGAGCTCAGTGACACGACCGAAATCCCGCTGGAACCGTTCCAGGGAATCATGGCCGTCGGCCCGACGGCGACTACGGGACGGGTGAACTCGGTGCCGCCGGGTCCGTTCGGTGGCAACATCGACATCCAGGGAACCGGGGTCGGAACCACGCTCTACTTCCCGGTGTTCGCCCCAGGGGCGCTGTTTTTCACCGGTGACGGGCACGCGCTTCAGGGCAACGGCGAGGTCGACCTCACCGCCCTGGAGACGTCGCTGACGCCGACGTTCCGGTTCACCCTGCACAAGAACGCCCAGCAGATGGACTGGCCCGTCGCCGAGACCGACGAGGACGTCTACGTCATGGGCATCAACGACGACCTCGACAACGCGATGGAGCAGGCGCTCCGGGAGGCAATCTCGCTGCTCGTCCACCAGAAGGACATGACGCCGACGGAGGCCTATCGCCTCCTGAGTCTCGCTGGCGACTTCAACGTCTCACAGATCGTCGACATCAACAAGGGGATTCACGGCAAGATTCCGAAGGGCATCTTCACCGACGGCTTCGGAATCGACCCGCAGAATCTGGGTGAGAGCTTCTGAGGAAGTGCTGCCTGCTTCGGTAATGGCCCGACCCGCGGCCGGTTTGGTCCCCACCGCTGCATTCCTTACCGGCGGCACCGGGTCTTTACCGTCGCCGGCCTAACCCCGCCGTATGGCAACAGCGAGCGAGGACAGCGGGTCCACGTACGAGCAGTTCCTCGACCACGTCCGCCGCCTCCACTACGTCCAGGACGCCGGCGGCGTCCTCAACTGGGACCAGCAGGTGATGATGCCCGACGCCGGGACGCCGGCCCGGGCGAAACAGACCTCCGCCATCTCGACGCTCCATCACGAGCTGCTGACCGACGATGACCTGGCCGACTGGCTGGACGAACTCGACGACGCCGACCTCGACCCCCAACAGGAGGCCGTCGTGCGGGAGGTCCGGCGGGACCACGAGCGGGCCACCAGGGTCCCCGCCGACCTGGTCGAACGCCTCTCCGAGGCGTCCTCGAACGCCCTGCCGGTCTGGAAGGAGGCCAAGGCCGAGGACGACTTCGACGCCTTCGCCGAGACGCTCGAGGAACTGGTGGAACTCCGCCGGGAGTACGCCGCCGCAATCGACCCCGACCGCGACCCCTACGAGGTGCTGTTCGAGGAGTACGAGCCGTATCTCGGCATCGACACCGCCGAGGAGGTGCTGACGGACCTCCGGGACGCCCTCGTCCCGCTCATCGACGACATCGCCGACAGCGACGTGACGCTGGCCGACCCCTTCGAGGGCACGTACGACGACGACACCCAGCACGGCCTCGTCGAGGCCGCGCTCGACGCACTGGGCTACGACTGGGACCGCGGCCGCCTCGACACTGCCCCCCATCCGTTCTCGATGGGGACGCAGTTCGACGCCCGCGTCACCACCCGCTTCACTCCCGCAGACCCCCTGGACGCGCTGGGCTCGACCATCCACGAGTTCGGTCACGCCACCTACACCCTCGGCCTGCCACAGGAGGCCTACGGCACGCCGCTGGGCGACAACCGCGACCTCTCGGTCCACGAGTCACAGTCCCGCTTCTGGGAGAACCACGTCGGCCGCTCGCGCCCGTTCTGGGACTTCTTCGCCGAGACGGCCAACGACCATCTCGGCACGGACGCCACCGCCCGGCAGTTCTACGAGGCGTCGAACGAGGTGTACGACGACAACCTCATCCGCGTCGAAGCGGACGAGCTAACCTATCACATGCACATCATCGTCCGCTTCGAGATCGAGCGCGACCTCATCCGCGGGGACCTCGACGTGGCGGACGTGCCTGGGGTCTGGAACGACAAGATGGAGGAGTATCTCGGAATCCGCCCCGACACCGACGCCGAGGGCTGCCTGCAGGACATCCACTGGACCAACGGGGCCTTCGGCTACTTCCCGACCTACACGCTCGGGTCGGTGCTGGCCGCGCAACTGGACCACCACGCCCGACAGGACATCGACGGCTTCGACGACCACGTCCGGGCCGGCGAGTTCGACCCCATCCACGACTGGCTCACCGAACACGTCCACCAGCACGGCGCCCGCTACCGGACCGACGACCTCGTTCGGGAAGCGACCGGCGAGTCGTTCACCGCCGACCACTTCCTCGACTACGTCGACGAGAAGTACCGCGCGCTGTACGACTGCTGACACGCGGGCCCGCACCGCCCGCTCCAGATATCGTCTCTGATACCATTGGGTATTCCGTTTTTATGTTTCCCTCCCGACCTACCTATCATATGGCAGAGAGACCTGTAGAGAACGTGGCGAACCAAACAGGGACAGGTATCGACGACGATATCGACGCGGACATCGAGGACGACATCGCGGAGAACATCGACACGGAGGCGGGCTACAACCACGACGCGGCCAGCGAGATACAGACGATGCTGGCCGAACTGGAGGACTCCTCGGTCGGCATCGCCGAGGAGACCGACGACATCCGCGAGCAGGCCGCCGAGCAGTACGAGGGGATGACGGACATCGCCAACGAGGTGTCGAACCTCTCGGCGTCGGTCGAACAGATCGCCTCGTCGTCCGAGGAGGTCTCTGCCGCCTCCCGCGAAGCGACGGAACTGGCCGAGCGCGGGCAGGGCAACGCCGACGACGTCCACGAGGCCATGGAGAACATCCAGCAGGCGGCCGACAGCGTCGCCGAGGACGTCAAGACGATACAGCAGAGCGTCCGGGAGATCGACGAGATCGTCGACGTCATCAACGACATCGCCGACCAGACCAACATGCTGGCGCTGAACGCGTCCATCGAGGCCGCTCGTGCCGGCGAAGCGGGTGAAGGGTTCGCCGTCGTCGCCGACGAGGTCAAGAGCCTCGCCGAGGAGTCCCAGGAGCAGGCGACGACCATCGAGCAGATGATCGACGGTATCCAGGACGATACCGAGAACGCCGTCGAGAGTCTCGAAGAGAGCAACGACGAGATCGACGAGGGTATCGACACCGTCGAGGAGTCGACCGAAATCCTCGAAGAGATCGACGACACCGTCCGCGAAGTCAACAACGGTATCGAGGAGGTCGCAACGGCCACGGACCAGCAGGCCGCCTCGACAGAGGAAGTCGCAAGCATGATCGACCAGTCCACGGAGGCAGCCGAGGAGATCGCCGACAGCACGGCCGACATCGCCGACGAATCCACCGAGCAGACGGACCTTCTCAGCGATATCAACCAGGCGATGGACGACCTCGTCACGGACCTCCAGCGCAACAACTGAGCGGCCCGACCGGCTGCCCGTTCGTCTCTGCTCGGTGGCCTGAACCGCCCGGGACGAACCCGCCGTTTATTTCTCCGGGTGGCGTACGACCGGTATGCGACCGGATCTGGACCCAGAACAGCTCGACCGGTACTCCCGGCACATCATCATGAACGACGTCGGGCCGGAGGGCCAGGCCGCACTGCTCGACACCGACGTGCTGGTCGTCGGGGCCGGCGGCCTCGGCGCGCCGGTGCTCCAGTACCTCGCAGCCGCAGGCATCGGCCGGCTCGGCATCGTCGACGATGACGTGGTCGAGCGGTCGAACCTCCAGCGGCAGGTCATTCACCGCGACGACGACATCGGGCGGCCGAAGGTCGACAGCGCGGCCGAGTTCGTCACCGGGCTCAACCCCGACGTGACCGTCGACCGCCACGAACTACGGCTGGCGCGCGGGAACGCGGCCGATCTGGTGGCCGACTACGACATCGTCGTCGACGCCTCCGACAACTTCGCCACGCGGTTCCTCGTCAACGACGCCTGCACGCTCTCTGGCACGCCCTTCTCCCACGGCGCTATCTTCCAGTTCGAGGGACAGGTGACGACGTTTTCGGGCGACAGTCCGTGTTACCGCTGTCTGTTTCCCGAAGCACCGCCGGAGGGGACTGTCCCCGACTGCGCAACGGCGGGCGTTCTCGGTGTCCTGCCGGGCACTATCGGGTGCATGCAGGCGACCGAGGTCGTCAAGCTCGCGATGGACTACGGCGAGACGCTGGAGGGCCGGCTCATCGCCTACGACGCCGCCGAGATGTCCTTCGAGGAGATCCCCGTCGCCGCCAAACCCGACTGCCCGGTGTGTGGCGACGATCCGGCCATCGCGAGCGTCGCCGACGCCAGCTACGAAGGGCGCTGTTCGCTCGCCGAGGACTGACCGGTTCGCCCCGTGCTGGCCGTCGGTTCTCACGGCTGATACCGTGGACCTGTACTCGTCCGGGAGCCGCGAGTATCGGTTCGGATGTCCGGCCTGCCCACGCGTCTGACATCTCTCGGTTCGCCTGCAGAAGCCAAGCTCCGTCGGTCTGGTCGCGGCCGCCGCTTAGGCCCGAACGGTACCGAGTTCGACGGCGGCGTCTCGCGGTGGCGTCTCGAACAGGTCCGGATGGACGAGCGCCGCCAGGAACTCGAGCGTGTCCACGAGCCGCGGTCCCGACCGATTGACGTAGTGGTGGCCGTCCATCACGTACGCCCGGCCGTCCCGAACTGCGGTCAGGTCGCCGAACCCGTCTCGGCCGGTCAGGTCGGCGAGGTTCTCGCGGGTCTGTGCCACGTCGAAGCCACAGGGTGCGGCCACCAGCACCTCCGGGTCGTACTCGCGGACCTCCTCCCACTCGCGCGGCCGGGAGTGTGCGCCCGGCGCTTCCATCCCGTAGGTGCCGCCGGCCGTCTCGACCATCTCAGGGACCCAGTGCCCGGCGACCATCACCGGGTCCAGCCAGTCGAGCACCGCCACGCGGGGCGCCGTCTCGGCCCGCGCCGCCGTCGTCTCCACTGCCGCGACGCGGTCCCCTAGCTCCGCGACGAGTTCGGCGGCGCGGTCGTCGCGCCCGACCGCCGCGCCGACCCGGTGGATGGACTCGAACAGGTCCTCGAGGCTATGAACGTCGAGTGTCAGCACCTCGGCGTCGAGTCCCAGGTCCTCGACGGCCTCGGCGACCAGCACGTGGTCGACGGCACAGACGTCACAGACGCCCTGGGTGACGATGAGGTCCGGCTCAAGCGCCGCCAGCGTCCCGCGGTCGATTGCGTAGACGCCGTCGCTCTCCTCGGCCGCCGCGACCTGTTCGTTTATCTCGCCGCTTGAGGCCTCCGGGTCGACGCGTGAGCGATTGACTGACGGCTTCTCGCGGGCCGCCGGCGGGTGGTCGCACTCGTGTGAGACGCCGACCGGCTCGACGCCGAGCGCGTAGACGATTTCCGTCGCCGATGGCAGCAGCGTGACGACTCGCATACCCCGACCTTGGACCGCGCGAACAAAAACCTGCGTCCGCCACGCCGCTTGCACGCTTCGTTACGCTTACCCTCTGTCGCCGAGGAGACGCGGGTATGGAAGTCAAGTCGCGACACCACCTCCGCTCGGACGAGGTCGACACCATCACGACGGCGCTGTCGGAGAATCTCGGTGTCGAACTCGACGCGGACAGCTTCGAGAAGGTCGAGTTCGACGACAGCGACTGGGACGTCGTCCTCGTCGACGGCGACCCGCTCGTCCTCTATCTAGACGGCGAACCGTTCCTGACCGTCCAGGGTGCCAATCAGCATCCGCCCCAGAAACACGTGGTCACCGTCGACGCCGGAGCCGTCTCGTTCGTCTCCGACGGCGCCGACATCATGCGACCGGGCATCACCGAGGCCGACGACGACATCAGCGAGGGCGACCTGGTCGTCATCAGCGAGGAGTCCCACGGGAAGTTCCTCGCCGTGGGCCGCGCACAGACCGACGGCGACGACATGGTCGGCGACAGCGGGAAAGTCGTCACGTCGCTGCACCACGTCGGCGACGACCTGTTCGAGTTCACGGTGTAGCGCCGGGGCGAGTTCGCGGGCGTCACACCGGCGGCCACGACTGGTCAGGGCGTGCTGTGTCGATACATTCGACGGACGAAAAGTTGAAACGGGTAGCGCACGCCGTGGGTGACATGGGACTGATGAGCAAGATCCTCGGGGAGTCTGGATCCTCTCGGAACACCGAGGATTACGTCGAACTGAACGCGAACGAATTCGAGATGACCGGGACGGAACTCGAACGCCAGGTCCGGATCGCCCGTATCAGCGACAAGCAGGACGTCATCGACATCAAAGACGCCGTCTACGACGGCGACGTGGTCGTCGCGGACATCACGCGCCACTCCACGCAGGACCGCACGATGGAACACATCAGCGACGAACTCAAGCAGGTCGCCAACGAGGTCGGCGGCGACATCGTCCAGAAGGACGACGACCAGCTCATCATCACGCCGGCTGGCGTCGGAATCGCCCGAGAACGCCTCGGCCGGTAGGGTCTGTGCCACCCCGGTCTACGTGGCCCCGTCGTTCGGTCTATCCTGTCAGTTCGTATCAGTCTAACCGCCGGTTTTCGGGGGCTTCAATGCGTTTTTCGGTGTCGCCACGCTAAGAGCGGCAATGACTGAACCGGCGATACGCGCCAGCGGGTTACGGAAGCGCTACGGCGATGTCCAGGCGCTCGACGACCTGGAACTGACTGTCGAGCAGGGCGAGTTCTTCGGGCTGCTCGGGCCGAACGGGGCCGGCAAGACGACGTTCATCAACACGCTGGTCGGCCTCGTCCACAAGGACGCGGGAACAGCCGAGGTGTTCGGCTTCGACGTGGAGGACGACTACCGGGAGGCCCGCGACCGCATCGGCGTCGCGCCACAGGAGTTCAACGTCGACCGTTTCTTCCCCATCATCGAGGTGCTGGAACACAAGGCGGGCTACCACGGCATCGGACGCGCGGAGGCCCGAGAGCGCGCCGAAGACGCGCTGAAGACGGTCGGCATCTGGGACAAGCGGGACACGCGCTTCGACTGGCTCTCCGGCGGGATGAAACGGCGGTTCGTCCTCGCGCGTGCGCTCGTCTCGAACCCCGACCTGCTCATCCTCGACGAGCCGACGGCGGGCGTCGACGTCCAACTTCGCCACGACCTCTGGGACATCATCAACCGGATGAACGACGCCGGGACGACAATCTTGCTGACGACCCACTACATCGAGGAGGCCGAACGCCTCTGTGACCGGGTCGCGATCATGGACGACGGGCGGAAAGTCGAGGTGGCGACCCCCGGCGACCTGATGGCTCGCGGGACGGACACTATCGTCCTCGGCCTCGCCGAGATGCCGCGGACGGCCCCGCGACTCGACGTGGAGGGAATCACCGACGTCGAACTGACCGACGAGGGCCTGGCCGTCACCGCGATGGGCGGGAGCCAGACCGCACCGGCCATCATGCGCGAACTCGAAGCGCAGGGACATACCGTCACCTCGCTCGACATCCGCCGCGCGTCACTCGAAGAGGTGTTCGTCGATATGACCCGCGACGACCGCGAGTACGCGGAGGTGTCCGCATGAACCAGAACGCGACGCAGTTCCTGACGCTCGTCCGACGCGAGATACTCCGGTTCGTGCGCCGCCCGTACAACACCTTCCTCCCGCCGATCATCACGAACGCGCTGTACTTCTCCGTGTTCGGCGTGATTCTGGGGAGCCGGATCGGCGAGATCGCCGGCGTGAGCTACCTCCAGTTCGTCCTGCCTGGACTGGTCGTGCTCGGGGCCATCTCGGACAGTTTCGAGAACGCCTCCTTCACCATCTTCCACGGGCGCTGGAACGACTACATCCAGGCCGTCCTCACGTCGCCGATGTCGAACCGGAGCATGGTGGCCGCCTACGTCTCGGCCAGCGCGCTCCGGGGCATCGTCACGTCGCTCCTTATCGTCGGCGTGGGGCTGATATTCACCTCGGTCCCCGTCGCCAACCCCGTGTATCTCGTCTCGTTCCTGCTGGTGATCACCACGCTGTTCGGCGGGCTGGGCGTCATCGGCGGCCTCTGGGCGAGCGACTTCGACTACCTCACGGTGATGAACCAGTTCATCCTCCGGCCGCTGGTGTTTTTCGGTGCGGTGTTTTACTCGCTGGAAGTCCTGCCGGCGTTCTGGCGGAACGTCTCCCTGCTCAATCCGATGGTGTACATGGTAAACGGCGTGCGCTACGGCATGATCGGCGTGACCGAAATCGACCCGAACACGTCGCTGGCCGTCCTGACCGGGACGACTGTGGTCGTGCTCTCAATCGACTTCCTGCTGTTCAAGCGCGGCTACGGACTCGCCGAGTAGCGCCGCGCCGTCTCTAGCGGATTCTGCCGCGGAAAAACGGGGACACTGGCTCGGAAACTGACCTGGCCGCACTCGAATGCCGGATTGGGTCCGCTCCGGCGGGCGGACAAACTATGACAGGCTGCCCCGGAACCGGTCCGTGGCAACACGAGGGTGTCTCGTGTCCCGGATACTTGTGCGCGCCTCCGGGCGGGGCGTATGTTAATGTATGCCACAAGCGTATTTAGGTGTGACGCCCGTCTGACGCTGCGTGATACTGGCGGTAGCGGAGCATCTCTGAGTTCCTGCGGGCCGTGCCGAACACGATAGCCCAGTATCGGCTTGCCGGCACTCGTACTGTTGGCTACCTATCGGCGAATATCCGCCACCTCGGAGTGGCGAACTCCGTCACAGACGTACAGCCGACAGTATCACCGACTGCGCTCGCTCGATGCCGTTTTAGACGTTGTCCGGTGCGTCGGCGTCGTCCTCAACCGAGCGCTTCAGCGAGTCACGGCGCGCTTTCGCGTCGCGGTCGGTGGCCTCCTCCAGGAAGTCGTTCTTGATGGCGACGGCGTCCTCGGCCGCGTCGACGTTCCCTTCGGCGATGACATCTTCTGCCGGCCGCTCGTCGATGTGCAGCGCCAGCTTGTCCTTCTTCGAACCGTACTCGACGCGGCCCGCGACGACCCGGTCGAACACTGGGTTGTCGGGGTCATCGACCACCAGCAGGTCGGTACCTTCGTAGTCTTCTGTGTCCGTTACTTCGCCGAAGTACTCCTCGACGAACGCTTTCATGTCAGGGACGCGGTCTTCGAGATGCTCGCCCCGTCGCATCTTGTACTCTCGCATGGGCGAGTTTTTGCGAGGGGCTGTCTTACCCTTTGCGTTCACTCCTCGCCCCGGGTGATAAGTGCCCCCTTGTGACACTCCGGACAGAAGTCCCCGGCGCGCAGCGACGTCGATTCCACTTCGGTAGTGAATCCACACTCCGGACAGGCGAACTCTCCCTCCGGAACCGTCACGGCGCTGTCGCTGGTCGGCTCGACGCTCGAATCGTCCTCCGTCCCGGCGTCGACCGGCACCGTCTCCGGCGACCAGTCGTCCCCGTCGCCACCGGGCTCTTCCGGCCATTCGCCGGGCTGGCGGTCGCCGCCGGCCGGCTCCGATTCCTCTTCCTCACCGAGGATGAGCCCGTCGTCTTTTTCCGGGTCGGTCTCGTCTTCAGTTACCGGCTCCTCGCTTTCGGCGTCCGGGACGTCGACCGTGGTCGTCGGCTCGTCCAGTTCCACGTCGCCGCTTCCCTCGTCGTCGCCGCTGTCGTCGATGATCTCGGCGTCGTCAGCCGACGGTTCGACCGGTTCCCCGTCGTCTACACCGTCGTCGCCGATTCCCGCGTCCCCCGGCGTTTCGACCGGATCGTCGACGCTGTCCCAGCCGTCCGAGGGCTCCGCTCCCTCGTCAGTGGGTTCGGCCGCGCTGTCAGCTGGCTCCTCTTCCGGCGGTGGCTCGGCCGCTGCCGTTTCGGATTCGGACTCGTCTTCGACCAGGTCGCTGGCGATGTCCGACGGCGTCTCGATAGCCGTTACCTCCTTGTTCTCCGAGACAATCCGCGTATTTCCACACCGCTCACAGGTCTCCCGTTCCTGGATGGTGATGACGACTTCGCTACCCTGCTCTTCGCGCTCGCGCTCGACGGTGGCCTCACCGTACTTGTGCCCGAGGACGGAACATTTGAGACCCATTGCCAGAACTTCCCACCGTGGCGTACTTAAACCCTGCCCGTTGGCTCCACCGTTCGTGACAGCTATCTACCCGTTTCGAGTCGGCGACACATTAATTTTATCCTGATTTGTGAAATTTTATAACTGGTGGCGGTGATACACTACGCCAATGCAGCGGACGACGACACTCGTGGTGTCGGTCCTCGCCCTGTCGGCACTTCTCGGTGGGGCGGCAGGGGCGACCGGGAACCAGCCGCCGCTTGCCGACGCCGGTCTGGACCAGTCCGTCGAGCGAGCAGCGACCGTCCAGTTGGATGCCAACGGCTCGCGCGACCCCGACGGGACGATCGAGAGGTTCGAGTGGTCCATCGAAACGCCGGACGGCACGACACGCACACCCGACTGCCCGACCTGCGTCCAGACGACCTTCTCGCCGGCCGAAACTGGCCAGTACGCCGTCACGGTCACTGTCACAGATGACGCCGGCGCGTCGCGATCGGACACGCTCCAGGTCGACGTTGTGGCTGCTTCCGGGCCGTCAGTCTCAGTCTCGGCCCCGACGGCGCTCCCCACTGGCTCCCGACGGAACCTGACTGCCAACGCGACCGCCGGGGCTGCCGACCTCCGAACGCTCGCTTGGGTGGTCAACGGGACCGCGCGGAACCAGACGCGACTTGCCGGCGACAACGGCACCTCGACGATTTCGCACACGTTCGACCACTCCGGCACCGTGTCCGTCCGTGCGGTCGCCTACGATGCCGCCGGACGGCGCGGCGTCTCTAATCAGACGACAAAAGTCGTTGCTCCATCCGCCAGCGGCGGCGGTGGTAGCAGGGACGGCTGCCCGGGTGGCAGCGGGAACTACTACGTCGACGGTCAGAACAAGGGCTGTACGAGTGCCGCCATGACCATCGGCGATACCATCGTCGACACCGACGGACGGGACGGTCTGTGGGTGTACGTGGACAGTGAGCTCACTCAGGTCATCTCGGAAGACAACCTGAACAAGTACTCCGAGGACGGTTACGGAGGGACATTCAGTAAGGAGACTGTTAATGAGCGGAAAAGTGAAATAAAGGAAGAAAATGAGGTTCAGAGTGAACCCAGTGGTGACGGCGGCAATGACGGTGGTGACAGTGATGACGGTTCCCACCATGGGAGTACCCGTCCGGACTCCAGCGTACCGAACAACCTGATGAACCCAGGTGGAGGAGGCGATGATGACGACGATGGTGATGCTTCGCTGCCTAACGAACCATCGGTAGACAACGACAATCCGTTCGATAGTAGTGATAACGACGATGACGACGCCCTACCGAATGATGATAGTAATACCGATGACGGCGGTAGTAGCAGTGATGATAGCAATGACAACGGTGATGGAGGTTTATTCGGAGGGGGTGGTTTATTTGGTGGCGATGATGACGATGACGGCGGTGACGACGACAGTGGCGACGACGGCGGTGGAGGATGGGGTTTCTGGTAACGGTTTCAATTCCGACTTACAAAGGTGAAATTTATAAAAGGTAGTATCTAAATTCCAGGTAGGATGATCCGAAAGCGAAAGAATGGGGAGGTGGTTGCCTACCTGTTAGCGATGGTCGCTGGAGCTCTCTTGCTCCCAGTCATCGCTACGGTTATCATATGGACCAACGCCAGTGGGTATCCAGATGAGGATTCATCAACGCTAGGTATCCAATTCGGGAGTGGGGTCGTCAGTATCTTGATTGTGTTCGCCAACTTGGTTGTCTCCGCCGCCCCTGTCCGAGGAATCAAATTTTTCAGATTTGATGGCCGGACTGTGCTTGACTCACCACCGGCAGGAGCGGATGGCGGTGAGCAGACGGCTGGTTCGAGACTGAAACCAACACTGGCCCAACTGAAGTACCGCCCTTCCTGCCTGTTGAAGAAGAAAACGAAGATACGGAACCTAACATTGAAACTTAAGAGTCATGAGTAAGACCAAGACTATGATTACCTCTGTCGCTATCGCTTTCTTCATTCTTTTCGCTGGCTGTTCCGCGTTCGCCGGCGGAAGCGGACCTGCTGAAGAGACAACTGCGCTGACGCAGACGCCGGAACCCACGCCAGAGGTTAGTGATACTCCAACACCCGTGCCCACGGAAACCGAGAGTAAGTCAGTTGCTACTGAAGAACCTGAAACAAAAACCGAATCTGCCACTGAAGAAGAACTCAGTGAGGCAGAGAAGCTTGAGAAGTTCGATGAGAATATGCAGCGGCTATACCGTTCAGATGAGAACCGTTCTGCCGAGACTGATGTCTTCCCTGAAAACGACTCATACCACATGACGATTCAGATGCGGGACACCACAAACCGAACTAAAACCGTAGATGACCGACTCAACCCACTTTGGAAATATTATGTTATTGTGGACGATTATAATGACAACGACGATAGCTATTCAGAGCGGGATCACACGTACATCCCTGATACGGTCAATATAACGTTTGTTACGGAGAACGGTGGGGTGTTCGAAACGACCTACATCAAATACAATTGGGCGTACAAGTATTACACCGATGAATGGTCGCTTCGAGTCTTCATGGGAATGTATGGATCTACCACGAAAGAGGGTCCAGCCTATCACGAGAATGGGCGGTAGCGAAGTACCCAATTCGGTAGCATAAGCCACAGGGCGTTCTCGGTGCCAACTGCGCCGCTCAGGAATCGGTCGCGTTCGTTTTCTCGTTTGCGATAGTATCGTTTCCGTCATCAGCTCTGTGCCTGTCAACCGAGTTCACCCAGGCACAGGGCGCAACGAGCGACACTTGATGTCGTGACAGCCGCTCGCGAAAACTACACCGATGGGGTCCCGTGGCGACCGGTCGACGCGGGGCAGCGTAATTGTTTTTTCTCACCTCTCGCGTCACGGACACAAAGAAATTCAGACGCGAGTCCATGCAGCCATCCGACACTGGAAGAGACGAACGAAGCGATTGCAGAATCTACAGTGACCGAACGAGCGAAACGGTAATTCATGCCTTCTGTTCAGGTAAGGGACAGTTCACTGCACGGGGCACACATATCAGAATTGCGAGGGACAAAGATTAGACCCAGCCGGTTTTAGAGGGACGTATGAGAGCGAAGCCGGAGTATCGCGACCGAGACGACACCGAGGTTGCGGTGCTCGATGCGCTCGCTGACCGCCGCGATGAGGGGATGACTGTCTTCGAGCTTCGGTCGCGAACGGAGGAGAACATCGACCGCATCGAGGACGCGCTCGCCTCTCTCAAGGCAGACGGCCTCATCGAGGTCGAGGACAACGGGGAGCGGACCGTCATTCTGCCAGGGGAGGGCGTGGTGGGTGAGTCGCTGCCGGACGAAGACGAGTCGATTCTCGACCAGATTCGCAAGCGCCTCCCGCTGTAACTGCGGCCGTCTCGCGGCGGGGTCACGCCGCGTCCGGCGGCGCGGCCGCGCAGTTGTTCGGGCCGAGTTCGAGTTCGAACGCGGTGTCGTCGTCGGCTGTCGCTGTCCCGATATTGATGGCGATAATCCGTTCGAAGTTGGCCGGCCGCGGCGGGATGTCGTCACAGACGTACTCGACGAAGGCCTCGCGGTCCATCGCGAACCCCGGGAGTCGGTCGCGGAGCGTGCCAAGGGGAGCTGTGAACGTGCCGTCGTCCGAGGGGGGCGTCGACTCGCTGTAGTGACCCGGCGCGACGAGTGTCTCGTCGGGCAGGGCTGGGAGTCGGTCGGTCAGCGTGCGGTGGAGGTCGCGGGCGAGGTCGCGAGCGCCGTCGGCTCCGGCTTCGAGGTCCGGACGGGCGACGCTGTCGAGGAAGACGCTGTCGCCGGCCAGGAGCACGTCGCCGACGGTGAAGCCGGTCATGCCGGTCGTGTGCCCGGGAAGGGGCACGGCTTCGAGCGTGACCGAGCCGACCCGTAGCGAGTCGCCGTCGGCCACTGCAGTCATGTCGTCGACGCCGCGGGCGACCGCCCGCTCGGAGAGAATCGGTTCGGCACCGGTTTCGGCCGCAAGGCGGCGGACGCCGCTGACGTGGTCGGCGTGGACGTGGGTGTCGATCGCGTGGGTGACGGCGGCCTCGCGGTCGGTGGCATCGTCGACGTACCGGTCGGTAAATTGTCGGAGCGGGTCGACGACAGCGGCCGAGCCGTCACTGATGACCATGTAGCCGAGACAGCCGGACGACGGGCGGCGGTACTGGAGGACGGTTGCGGCGTCGCAGGGGACCTCGCGACTCTCGTAGAGCCGCGCCCACCCCTCCATGCCGTCGCTGAGGTTCTGCGCCCCGAAGCCGTGCTCAGTGAGTAAGCCGGCGACGAAGGCGCTGGCCTCGCCGCGGCCACAGACGACCGTTATCGGGCCGGTCCCGGACACGTCGGCGACGACGTCGTCGACTTTACCGGTCACTTTCGCCTGGAGGAACTTCATGAAGGGGAGCTGTGTCGCCGTCACCGCATCGCCGCGAATCCGCCACTGCTCGTACTCGTCGCGGTTGCGAACGTCGAGCAACCGGAGCGGTTCGCCGGCGTCCAGTTTCGCCTGCAGCGCTGCTGCCGACAGCGAGGGGGGGTCCGTCGGCGGGTCGGGGTAGTCCTCGGCCATACCGATACTAGCGCCGCCCGGCGGATAAATCGGGCGGGGATTTCAAGCCCCTGCCCCGCCCAGCAGACGTATGGACGCCGGAGCCACTATCGACGACGTTCGCGACCGGACCGAGACAGAGCGTACCAGACTGGGCTCGGACAAGGTGCTCATCGCGGCGACAGATGCGACGCTGGAGACGGATGCGGTGCTCACGGCGGCAGCGACCCGTGAGTCCGGTCTCGCGACTGTCCTCGACCGGTGGGCCGCCGAGACCGAAAGCGCCGTCGCGACGCAGTTCGAGACGGCCGCCGAAGACGCGGCCGGGCGGACGGACCGCATCGACGCAGACGCCGGTGACCCCGATGGTTTCCTCGACCATCTGGAAACCGTCAGCGGAACTGCCCAGCGGGTCGGAGTCGGCCTCGTCGCCGCGCCGCTGATCGCCGACCAACTGTACCTGCAGGTGGTGAGCTTCTTCATCAACGAGGCGGACGAGCAGCGGGCCGATACGTTCCGCGAGATTCGACGGGAGGCGTCGGCACTCGACGACGGAGAGACTGCCCTCGGATACCTCTCAGAATCCGAGCGCGAGACGGCAGCGGCGGCCGCGACCGAGGCCATCGAAGCGGCCTACGTCGACTACGCGGAGACGCTGGAGGCGATGGGACTGGACCCGAAGCCCATCTGCTAGTCGAGTCGGTAGGTCCCGACGCGGTTTGCGGCGTAGAGGAAGCCGGCGACAGCGCCAGCGACGGCGATTGCGGCGGTCGCCGCCAGCCCGCCACCGAGGAGCCACGCCACGTCGAACGGTATCGCGAACAGGTCGCGGACGGCGAGCAAGAACGCCAGGCTCCCTGGCGCGGCGGCCACGCCGAGAACGAGGAAGTACACCCCGAACGCCCAGCCGCTCGGCACCACCACTTCGCGGCCCTGCACCGACGACGACTCGAACTTCGGGAACACGACGCCGGTGCCGACGGCGATAGCCGGCGCGGCGAGGGTCGCGACGAGTGCGGTCGCGAGTCCGGCGGCGAGCGTGACCGGCGGCGTGCCGGCGGCGACGCCGAGGCCGACGACCAGTAGCGTCGTGACAGCGACACCGGGAAGCGCCCCCGCGAGGACGAGTCCGGTGACAAACGCGCGGCCGGAGACGTCGGCAGTCAGCGTCAGCGGCAGTACGCCCTCCTCGCCACCGAGGGGATTGAGCGAGAACGCGGCACCGAACGCCGCCGCGCTGGCGAGGCCGGCGCTGAGCGGGAGCGTCGGCGGCACTACCCGTTCCAGAATGACAATCTGGAGGTGATACACCAGAAAGAAGAACGGCATGACCGCGAACTGAACGGTGACGGGTGCCCGCTTGGCGCGGAGCCACGACTTCTGGGCGACCACGCGGGTCGCTGTGGGCACCCGTCCCGTCAGCAGACGGTCCGAAAGCGTTCGCTCGTCGGCGTCGAACTCGTGGTCGGGCTGGACCGGGTCGGCATACCAGGTCCGCTCTGCCACCCACAGACACGCCACTGTGCCGACCGGGAGCGCGCCGACAATCCCAACCGTAGCGACGGCAGCAGCGACCGGGTCGCCGCCGCTCCCCAGTACGAGCAGGACCACGTCGGCGGGCCAGGAGAGCGGGGACTGGGTCGCAAGCCGGAGCACGCGGAGCTGTACCGTCGGGACGGTTGTCATCGCGACCCAGCCAAGCGGGAGGGCCAGCGAGACGACGGCCCCGACGCTCGCGCGGTGGCCGGCGACGAAGGCCGAGCGGTTCGCGACCAGTTTCGTCACCAGCCCCAGGCCGAAGCCGAGGACCGTCGCCAGCAGGACGACCGCGACTGAGCCAGTAAGAGCCACAATAGCGACGAGTAGCCCGGCATCACCGACTGCGAGCCCGACCACCAGTGCCAGAACTGGAACGGCAAGCGCGAACGAGACTCGACCGACCTCCGCGGCGAGCAACCCAGCCGCCACGTCTTCGCACGGCACTGTGGTCAGCAGTCCGTCTGCGGCGTCGGGCTCGCCGGCCGATTTCACCGTATGCTGGAGGGTGAAGAAGCCAACAAGGCCGAGCAGTCCGACGATGCCCGCCGTCGTCGCGAGCCTGACCGTGTGGGGTTGGCTGTCAGCGAGGACGCCGCCGAAGAAGTAGGCTCCCGCGCCGATAGCGAGGCTGTATATGAGGATACCTAACCCGCCGCCCAGGAATAGGAGTGCTCCGCGTGTCGTTCCTTTGAGTTTGCGAAGGGTACGCCGCAGTTCCGTCCCGGCAATCAGACGCACCCGCCGGCCGTTCGGCCGCCTCATCGCTCTCCCGGGCGCTCGCTGGTCACGTCCAGGAACACGTCTTCGAGCGTGCTCCCGGACTCGACGCCGTCGGTCAGTTCGTCTGGCGACCCCTCCGCGACGAGGTCGCCGTCGTACAGGACGCCGACGGTGTCGGCCAACTCCTCGACGACTGGGAGGATGTGCGTCGAGAGGAAGACGGTCGTCTCCGCGGCCGCGACCTCGCTGATGGTGTCACGTACCGTCCGGGCCGCCCGCGGGTCCAGTCCCGAGGTCGGTTCGTCCAGAAAGAGGACCTCGGGCTCGTGCAACAGCGCCTGGACGAGGCCGAGCTTCTGTTTCATCCCCTTCGAGTACGTCTCGACGCGCCGGTCGGCGTCCCCATCGAGGTCGAACCGGTCGAGCAGCGACTCCACGCGGTCCCAGTCCTCGTGGCCGCGGAGGCCGGCGACGTACTCCAGTTGCTCGCGGCCAGTGAGTTCGTCGTACAGCGGCGGCTCCTCCGGCAGGAAGCCGATGTGTTCGACCACCGCGGCGCGGTCGGCGACCGACTCGCCCGCCACCCGCGCGGTGCCGCCCGTCGGCTCCGTCAGCGTCGTCAGAATCCGAATCGTCGAGGTCTTGCCGGCGCCGTTGGGGCCGAGAAAGCCGAAGACTGTCCCGCGTGGAACCGTCAGGTCGAGGTCCTCGACCGCCGACGTGTCGCTGTAGCGCTTCGTCAACCCCTCGGTGACGATTGCGGGTGCTGGAGGGCACATACGGGCAGTGCCGCACCGATTGTGAAAAGCTCTTGCTGTTGCTATGCGCGACTCTCTAGAATGGTTGTTTGGTACTGTTTCGCCCTGGAGCTGGAGTTTGAACAGCCAGAAAGCCCCCTGTCGCTGGGCTACTGCGACTCGCTGCGCTCCTCACTTCGTTGCGGTGCTTGCGTCGTCTCGAACGCCCAGCGACAGGCCCCTTTCAGTCCCACCCGTAGCCGGTTGCCCAATCCAGGCTGGGTGGGACTGAAAGGGGCCGCGCCATCGACGAACCCCGGCGACGTAAGCACGCGAAGCGCGCGCAGCGAGCCGCGGGAGTCGATGGCGTGGGGGCTTTCTGGCTCTCGACGGTCGTAGCTGCAGAACCATGCACAGCAGAACCCGATACTTTAGCTAGCCGTTACTCTTCAACGGCTGCGTCGGCCGCATCAGTCTCGGCGTCTTCCCCGTCCTCGTCATCCGGATTCTCCACCACTTCGATACCACGATTGTTGACCGCCGACGGGTCCAGCCCGACCTCCTGCAGGAAGTTCTTGTACTCGCGCTCGCACTGTTCGGCGTCCTTCTGCCGGTCGCTGGCGCGGTCACACAGCGCGACGAGGTCCTCGGGCACGTCGTTGGTGTAGACGATCCAGTGGTTGATGAGGTCCGACAGCCGGCGAATCGGCGAGGTGAAGTGGCCGTAAATCTCGAAGTTCAGGGCGTGGTGGCCGCCGAAGGGGTCGTTCATGTACTTCGCCCGGGGCATCACCTTCATGACGGCCCACTGGATCTTGTCCAGCTGGCGACCGGGGGCCTGTTCGAGCGTGGCGTTGACGGCCTTCCGCGGGTCGTCCCAGGCGTCGCCGGGGATGGAGACGCCGTCGAGCTCCTGAATCTCGACCAGGGCTTCGTCCCACTCGTCGGGGCTTGGCTGTGGGTGGACCCGATACATCGCCTCGACACCCCGGTTCCACATCAGCTCGTGCGTGACGGCCTTGTTGGCTTTCAGCATACACTCCTCGATGATGGTGTGGGCGCGGTCGCGGGCGGGGTTGAGCACGAGCGAGCCCTCCTCCTTGCGCTGCTCGTGCATCCGGTCGGCCAGCTCCCAGACACGCTCGGTCTTCTCCGCGAGGTCGACGCTCTGGTCTTCCAGCACGTCTTCTGCGGTCTCTGGCTCGTCGAGCAGGCGCTCGGCCTCAGTGTAGGTCAGCCGGGCGTCCGACCGGATGACGGACTTGTAGATGTTTATCTCCTCGTAGCCGAGGTTCTCCTTGTCGAGGTGCATCTCGACGGTGTGGGCCAGGCGGTCCTCGTTGGGGACCAGCGAACAGACGGTCTCGGCGAGGACGGGCGGCAGCATGTGGACGGTGTACGCCGGGAGATAGACGGTGTTCCCGCGCTCGACGGCCTGCTCCCACATCTTCGTGTCCGGGTTGACGTAGTGGGTCACGTCGGCGATGTGGACCCAGAGGACGATCTCGTCCTCGCGTTCCTCGACGGAGATGGCGTCGTCGAAGTCCTGGGCGTCGATGGGGTCGGTCGTCCAGGTGGTCATCTCACGGAGGTCCTCGCGCTCGTCGACCTCGTCTTCGATTTCGGCCTGGACGCCCTGCGTGCGCTCTTTGGCTTCTTCCAGTACTTCGGGCGGGAACTCGTCTGGGATGCCGAACTTCTCGAACAGTTCCTCGCGTTTGTTCTCCAGATGCCGGGCCATCTCCGGGTCGATCTCGACGGGGCCCTGGCCCTCGGCGGTCCCGGCAGCCGCCTGCGCGTCCTCTGTAGTCATGTCTCCCGGTACGAACAGGGTGCAGTTAGGGCTGTCGGGGTGGGACTGGGCCGTGACTTTCCCGTCTCATTCCCTGCGAGCGTCGCCCTCGGAGAGTTCCCGGAACCGTTCGAGGAACGTCTCCCGGTCGGCCTCGCCGGCCCCGGCGGCGTCGAGCGTCGTTTCGAGGCCATCACGGGGTTGCTGGCACAGCTCGGCAAAACAGGCTTTACAGAGGTGTTCGAACGTCTTGTCCCGGCGGTCCCACCGGTCGCCGTGTTTGTCGTACTCGCGGGCCTCGGACCGTGGGATGGACTCGCCACACGCGATACAGGTGACTGACTCCGCCCGGGGGTTCCGGGACCCGAACATACCTACGGGTTGCGTGCGACAGCGTTTAGAGCTTTCCGCACAGGCAACAGTCCCCCGTTTTCGGGCCACACGTTTATTCACCCGCCGCTATTACACAGGGTATCGGCTATCCGGAGCCAGGGACACTGAATGAAGCCACCAGAGACACTCGCTCACTCGACGTTGGACACGCTACCCATCAATATCGCTGTCCTCGACGACGAGGGGACGATCCTGTTTACCAACCGCGCCTGGCGGGAGTTCGCAGGCGACGAGGACGGGGAGATGGAGGGGACGAACTACTTCGCGACGACCGATGTCGACGCCGACGAGTACGCCGGGCAGGCACTCGGCGGCATCGAGTCGGTCATCGACGGCGAGCAGGACCTGTTCACGATGGAGTACCCGTGTCACTCCCCGGAGGAGAAACAGTGGTTCCTGATGCGGGTCGCGCCGCTGCCCGACGACGAGGCCGGGAGCGCCGTCGTCGCACACGTCGACATCACACAGCGGAAGCTCGCCGAACTGGCGGCCGAGCGCCGGAGCGAGGAGCTCAAGGCCGAGCGCAAGAACCTCAAACAGCTCGTCGACCGGGTCGACGGCCTGCTGAAAGCGGTGATGGGCGACGTGTTGACCGTCAACTCGCGCGAGGCGATTCAACAGACCGTCTGTGACCGGCTCGCCGCGGTCGACTCCTACCAGTTCGCCTGGGTGTCGGAACTCGACCTGCGCGACGAGACACTGTCGTCGACGGCGCTCTCCGCCGACAGCCAGACCACGCTGTCCATCCCGCTGGACGCTGACGACCCGGTCGCGGAGGCGGCCCGTACCGAGGAGATGCAGGTCGTGACCGGCGACATCGACGAGCAACACAGTCGGCTCGCCGACTCCGACGTCGCGTCGGTCGCGGCAGTCCCGCTCGTCTCCGGCGAATCGCTGTACGGCGTGCTCACCGTCTATGCCGACAGCGACGACGTGTTCGACCCCCGCGAACAGGCCGTGCTGGGGACCATCGGCCGGGCGACCGCGGCAGCTATCGACGCTCGCGAGACCAGCCGGCTGCTGACCGCGGACAACGTCACCGAACTCGAACTGCAGGTCACCGACCCCGAGGTGTTCTACATCGACGTGGCGAGCGAACTCGGCTGCTCGATGGAGTACGGCGGGAGCGTCCCGGACGGCGAGGAGACGGTGATGTTCTTCCTCGTCGAGACGGACGACCCCTCGGCGGTCTGTGCCGTCGCCGCCGACCACCCGCAGGTGTCGGGCGTCTCGCACGTCTCGACGGCGGACTCGTCGGCACTGTTCGAGTTCACCGTCTCGGACCCGCCGGTCGTCTCGGTCGTCGCAGACCGCGGGGCCCAGACGGGCGACATACTCGTCGAACCGGGGCAGGCGACGATTACCGTCGCGCTCCCGGCGTCGATGGAGACCCGGAGCGTTGTCGAGCAGGTCCGCAACCAGTATCCGGAGACGGAACTGCTCTCCGTGCGAGAACGGGACGAGCCGCCCGTCTCCCGACAGGCGTTCATCGCCAACGTCGAGGACCGGTTGACCAACCGCCAGCTGACGGCGCTCCGGAAAGGGTTTCTCGGCGGCTTCTTCGACTGGCCACGCGACGTGTCCGGCGAGCAACTGGCAGAGTCGATGGACATCTGCCCGTCGACGTTCCACCAGCACCTCCGTGCGGGTGAGCGAAAGCTATTGGAAGAAGTGTTCGAAAACTGGTAACCAGTGCTTCCGAACCCCCTTTCCGACGCCGGACTCCTGGCGCGGTTCCCGAAGCAGTTTGGTAGTCCGCTTATACCGATAACAACCGAATATACATGTAGTGATACGGAACCAGTGTCCTTTCTGTCGCCGGCGGACGGACAGGACACAGACCCCCGTGACAGCGGCGCATCCACGGGTCGACCGGACCATTACGGACAGCCTGCCGACGAGCGCGCGCGACGCATCAGCCCGCAGAATGACCGCCCGATAGCTTTCAATGCACTCCGATAACATCCAAACCAGCAAATCGATACAGCAGGAGACCGGACGGACGTTCCACCTTGCGACGCGTCTGCTTCCGGAGCGTATCCGCCACCCGACCTACGTCATGTACGCGTTCTTCCGGGTCGCGGACGAGGTCGTCGACCAGCCGGACGGGCCGCCGCCGACCGTCCAGCACGAGCAACTGGAGGTGATTCGTGAGGCCGCGCTCGGGAACATCGACCCGGCCGAGACCGACCACGAGGCGGTCATGGCGGCATTTCAGGACCTCGCTGACCGCCACGATATCTCCGACGAGACGATCAACGTCTTCATCGACGCGATGGAGATGGACATCGCACAGGCCCGCTACGAGACCTTCGAGGACCTCCGTGAGTACATGCGGGGCTCCGCCGTCGCCGTCGGCCACATGATGACCGAGGTGATGGACCCGCCACAGAAAGCCGAGGCCCTGCCCCACGCGACGGCACTGGCCGAAGCGTTCCAGCTCTCGAACTTCCTGCGGGACGTGCGCGAGGACATCCACGACTACGGGCGGGTGTATCTCCCACAGGAGACGCTTGACCGCCACGGCGTCACCGAGGAGCAACTGGCCGACGCCGAGGTCGACGACGCCTTCCGCGCCGTGATGCAGGAGGAACTGGCCCGGACCGACGAACTGTACCGCGAGGGGGTCGCCGGCATCCGGTACCTGCCGGAGGACTGCCAGTTCGGCGTGTTGCTGGCCGCAGTCCTGTACGCGGACCACCACCGGCTCATCCGTGACCGCGGCTACGACGTGCTGACGGAGACGCCGGAACTCACTCGCCGCCGCCGGCTCTGGCTTCTCGCCCGCACGTGGTGGCACTGGCGGCGCAACGGCGACCCCGAAGCGACGTTCTACACCGTGAGCGCTGTCTCCGAACCCGTCCCCGGCGAGACGCCGACAGACGCTCACAGCCACGGGCAGCCCGCGTGGCGTGGATGACAGCCACGCGCCGGGCTGTGACCCCCTGTCGGATCTGAACTAATGTTGCCCACGCCCACGTATCTCCAGTTCCACGCCCTGTTCGTGGTCCCGGTCGTGGCCGGACTGGCACTGACGGCCACCTACCGCCTCGGGAGCCGCCGGGACATCCTGACAGGGACGGCAATCCTCACGGGACTGGCCCTCGTCTACACGACGCCGTGGGACGGCGCGCTCATCCGGCACGGCGTCTGGTGGTACGGCGACGGCGCCGTGCTGGCGCGGTTCTGGTCGATTCCCCTCGGCGAGTACCTCTTTTTCGTCCTGCAGACCGCGGCGGTGGGGCTGTGGGTGGCCCGGTTTCGGGTGGACACGGAACGCCCGCTGGCCACGCCGGTACGAACGCGCCTCGTCGGGTTCGCCGCCGCTCTCGCCGTCGTCTTGTCCGGCCTCGTGCTCCTGCGTTCGGACTCCGGGCTGTATCTCGGGTCCTTGCTGGTCTGGAGCGGCCCGATACTCGCCATTCAGTGGCTGTTCGGGTGGCACTTCCTCGTCGGCGAGTGGCGGACAGTGAGCGCCGCGACGCTGGTCCCGACGGCCTATCTCTGTGGTATCGACAGCATCGCTATCCGGCTCGGCGTCTGGACTATCTCGAAACAGTACACGACCGGGTACACGATCCCCCTGCTCGACCTGCCGATCGAGGAGGCGGTCTTCTTCCTGCTGACGACGCTGTTCGTCGTGCAGGGGGTCGTGCTCTACGTCTGGCTCATCGACAGATGGGAGTGAGCTACCGCACCACCGTTGCGCCGTCGGTCCTCTACCGGGTCGCGCTGGCTCCCGGCTGGGTCGCAAGCCTCGCCCTCTTCGCGCCCTTCCTCGCCGGGCTCTCGATACCGCCCGCGCTCCAGTACGTCCCGCTGGTGGTCAGTGCCGTCCTGCTCGGCCTCCCTCACGGCGCGGTCGACCACCTCGCGGTCGCACGCACCCGCGGCGAGCGTCCGAACTGGCGGGCTATCGCCCGCGTGTTCGCGCTCTACGGCGTCGTCGGCGGAGCCTACGCCGCCGCCTGGTTCCTCGCGCCCGCGGCGGCCTTCGTTCTGTTCATCGCCGTGACGTGGTTCCACTGGGGACAGGGCGACCTGTACGCACTGGTCGCGCTGGCCGACGCCGACCACCTCCGGTCGCTCCCGCAGCGAATCGGAACCGTCCTGATCCGCGGCGGCCTGCCGATGCTGGTCCCGCTGCTCGCGTTCCCGGACTGGTACCGCCGCGTCGCGACGGACCTCGTCTCGCTGTTCGCGCCCGACGCCGTGGCCGCTATCGGCTGGGCGTTCCGGACGGACGTCCGAACCGCACTCGCCGTCGTCTACGGTGCGCTCGTCGTGGCGACGCTGGCCGTCGGGTTCGCCCGCGCCGACGCCCGCCGGCCGTGGCTGCTCGACGCCGGTGAGACGCTGGGCCTGCTCGCGTACTTCGCCCTCGTCCCGCCGGTGCTCGCCATCGGCGTGTACTTCTGTCTGTGGCACTCACTGCGCCATATCGCCCGCCTCCTTCTGGTCGACGACGCGGCCGCCGGCGCCCTCGAAAACCGTGACCCGACAGCCGCACTGGCGCGGTTCGCTCGCGACGCCACCCCCCTGACCGCCGCCTCGCTCGCCCTGCTCGGCGGGCTGTACTTCCTGGTCCCGAACCCGCCGGGGTCAGTCCCCGAGTGGGTCGCGCTGTATCTGGTGTTCATCGCCGTCGTCACGCTGCCCCACGTCGTCGTCGTCAGTATCATGGACCGCGAACAGGGTATCTGGGTGTAGTCGACTACCTCTTCCGATGGCGACAGGATCGGATGTCTGGAAGAAGTGAAGTCAAAAATCACGGCGGGCATCCGCGCGAGCGAAGCAAGCGCGGTTCACCGAACGCGAGCGGAGCGAGCGTTCGGCCTTTTTCGCCCACGTTTTTGCGCCGAGTGGTGCGCTTCGCGCACCCGAGGCGGAAAAAGGTGGGTTACTTGCCCTTGCCGCCGTTGCTGCGCAGCGACGGGCGGGTCTTCTCACTGCCCTTGCCCTTGCCGCCGAGGCCGCGGTTGCGGCGGCCGGCACCGGTCAGACCACGGAAGACGCGGTCGGCCTGGTCGTCGGCACAGATCCACGACAGGTCGTCGTCGTTCTGGATGGCCGGGTGGTTCGGGTCGATGAGGATGACTTCGTGCCACTTCTGGCGGCCGTCCTGGCCGACGGAGTAGCTGTTGAGCACGCGCAGGTTCGGGAAGGTGCGGGAGGCGCGTTCCTCGGCGACGCGCTGGATGTCCTTCCGGCGGGTGATGCGCGTGACGCCCTGGCGTTTAGAGCGGCGACCGGCCTTGTGTCGGCGCTTGCGTGCGCCGCCCTTGCGGACGGAGACGCGGGCGACGACGACGCCCTGTTTCGCCTTGTACCCCTGCGAGCGGGCCTTGTCGAGGCGAGTCGGGCGCTCGATGCGCTCGACGGCCCCTTCGTCGCGCCACTCCTGCTGGCGCTGCCACTGTAGTTCCGCGAGCTGTCCGTCGCCCGGGTTCTTCCAGGCGTCTCGAATGTAGGAATATGCGCTTCGTGCCATATGTGTTCACCACGGGCGTTGCGTGGTTCAAGTCGCGTTCCGCGACTCACATCCCGACCTGCACACGCAGGTGCCCGCTGGTGCCCGTCGTCCAGCGAGTTATCTTGAGTTTGCCGTTTGGACTCTTAAGCGGTTCGGACCACAGTCGCGGGTGTGAGCCGGTCACGCAGAGACCGCGGCCGGTGAAACACGTGGGATATTCGTGATACGGCAACACAAATCGTTAAGTTGGTGCCATCCGATTACCCACGTATTACCATGACAGACCTTGGCGGCTTCCAGGACCACGTGGCTCGAATCGACCTCGGTGACGGGGAGATAGCCTACGAGGGTATCGACGAGGAGGACGCGAAAAAGTACATCGGCGCGCGCGGACTCGGCGTGAAGTACGTCTTCGACCAGGGGGCGGACGTGGACCCGCTGGGGCCGGACAACCTGCTAGCGTTCATGAATGGCCCACTGACGGGGACGCAGGTGACGATGAGCGGTCGCATCGCTATCTGTACGAAGTCGCCGCTGACGGGGACGGTCACTGATTCCCACCACGGCGGCTGGTCGGGTGCACGGCTGAAGTGGTCGGGCTTCGACGGGTTGCTGTTCGAAGGCCAGGCCGACGAACCCGTGTATGCCCTCGTCGAAGACGGCGAGGTGGAACTCCGTGACGCCTCGCACATGTGGGGTTGGGGCGTCCACGACACGATGAGCGAAATCGAAGACGAAGTCGAGGGGTCCTACGGCAAGAACCTCTCGGCGATGGCCATCGGGCCGGCGGGCGAGAACGAGGTCAAGTACGCCTGTGTCATCAACGAGGACGACCGCGCGTCGGGCCGCGGTGGCACCGGCTGCGTGATGGGCAACAAGAAGCTCAAGGCCGTCGTCGTCAAGTCCAGCACCCGGATGCCCAAACCGAAGGACCAGGAGACGTTCCAGGAGGGCCACAAGCAGGCGATGCAGGTCATCCAGGAGTCCGACGTGACCGCACCCAACGAGGGCGGACTCTCGATGTACGGCACCAACGTCCTGATGAACCTCACCGAGGAGATGGACGGTCTGCCGACCAAGAACGCGAAGTACTCCTCGACGCGGTCGATGTCCGATGCCGAGGGCGACGGCGAACGCATCATCGACTCGGAGAACGTCTCCGGCGAGAACGTCCGGGAGAACATCCTGGTCGACGAGCCGACCTGCCACTCCTGTCCGGTCGCCTGTAAGAAGGAAGTCGAAGTGCAGGCGATGCACAAGGGCGAGGAGATGAACGTCCGCACGGAGTCCTACGAGTACGAGTCCGCGTGGGCGCTGGGCCCGAACTCCGGCCACGTCGAACGCGACAAGATCGCCGTGATGCTCGAACGGTGCAACGACATGGGCGTCGACACCATCGACGTGGGCAACACCATGGCGATGGCGATGGAGATGACCGAGGAAGGCAAGCTCGATGAGCTCGGCGAGGGGATAGAGTGGGGCGACGCAGACACGATGATCGACATGATCGACATGATCGCCACCCGCGAGACGGACCTCGCGGACCACCTCGCAGAGGGGCCGGACCACCTCGCCGAGGAGTTCGACGCCCACACCAACTCCCTCGCGGTCAAGGGCCAGACGATGGCCGCTTACGACCCGCGGTGCATGAAGGGCATGGCAATCGGCTACGCGACCTCGAACCGCGGGGCGTGTCACCTGCGTGGCTACACCCCGGCGGCGGAGATTCTGGGTATCCCGGAGAAGGTCGACCCGCGAGAGTGGGAGGGGAAAGGCGAGCTGTGTGCCACCTTCCAGGACCTGCACGCCATCAGCGACTCCTTCGACATCTGCAAGTTCAACGCCTTCGCGGAGGGCATCGAGGAGTACGTCCTGCAGTACAACGGCATGACCGGGCTGGACGTGAGCGAGGAAGAACTGATGGAGGCCGGCGAGCGCATCTACAACCTCGAACGGTACTACAACAACCTCGCCGGCTTCGACGGGTCCGACGACGACCTGCCCAACCGGTTCGTGGAGGGCGACGAGCACGCGATTCCGGCCCAGGGCGGCTCCGAGGGCGAGCTCGCGGAGCTCTCGAAGATGAAAGACGAGTACTACGAGGTGCGTGACTGGGAGGACGGCGTCGTCACCGAGGAGAAACTCGACGAACTCGGCATCGAGGTCGGCCCCGGTACCGGCGTCAGTTCCGGCGGCGCGGCGGCACCGAGCGACGACTGAGACAGCGCCACCTGCCGACTCCAATTTTCTAATGCGCAAGGACGACATCGACGACTTCGAATTCCAAGTCGAGTCCCGACTGACCAGCCACGGCGTCTACGTCACCGACTTCGCCGACGAGGGCGACACGTACCGGCTTACCTACGAATCCATTTCGGCCGACGAGGCGGCCGTCATCCCCCACCGGGAGATCGGCCGCGTCATCAACGTCTTCCGGGACCTCCACGCCGATGACTGGTCCGGGGTCGACATCGAGGCGACCGTGACTGACCTCGAGGACACCGAACTCGGCGAGTGGTCCGTCGACAGCGAGTGGATAGACGACCTCGAGAACGGCGACCTCTCGGAGACGGATTTCTCCCAGCGCGTGCTGGAGACGATCACCGTTCGGCAGTAACCGCCAGTACGTCCCTGACTTCCAGGGTCGCTTCGAACTCCTCGGCTCTGTCCAGGCGCCGGCCGTCGCGCTCAAACTGGGCGACGTGGGCACGCCGCACCGCGTCCTGCTCGCGGTCGCTCAGTCCGAGTTCTGTACCGATGCTGTCCCAGTGGCCCGACTCGGCGCAGACGTAGTCGGTCTCTCTGGGACCGCTGATACGTTCGTACTCCCTGTCGTAGGTCGCGCGGTTCGCCCGGAGATACGTCTGTACTCGCCCCAGCAGGTCCGGAAGCTGGTCGAGCGGGACGCTGGCCTGTGTGCCAGCCAGGAGAACGATCTGCCCCTCGATGGGGTAGGACGGCTCGGCCATCGCGACCCGGTCAGCCGCCCGCCCGCATCGCTTTCTGTGCGAACTTCTCGATGAGCGGCTCCAGCGTCTCCGGCTCGCCGTCGAACCGGATCGTCACCTCGTTGAGCTGGAGGCTCGGGCCGATAGCGACTTTGTCCTCGGAGAGTGTCGCCGCCCAGTCGTCGCCTTCGACGGTCGCCTCGCCGCGTTGCTCGCCGCCCAGGTTCTCCAGATAGCCGATAGCAGCCCGCGCCGAGATACCGCGAAAACTCCGTTCACGCTCCATTATGTGGTCGTTACGGGCCCGGTCGTCTAAACCTATCGGCAGGTCTGCGCCGTTGGGCCACAACCGCGCTATCCGGGCCGAATGCCGTCGTCGACGATGCGGGCGTTGCGCTCGCGGTTGACCCGCTCGTCCAGGTCCTCGTGGTCGTAAATCTGGGCGATGACGGCGGCATGGAGGTCGCGCCAGGCCATCGCGTAGATGGGAGACTGACCCCAGGCCCGGAGCTCGACGACGTACTCGTCGTAGGCCTCCCAGCGCTGTTCGAACCGCTCGATGTGGTCGACGACGGCGCTGGCCGGCTCCTCGGAACCGAGGGCCGCGTTGAGTTCCCGCTCCCAGCCACCGACGGCCTGCTCCATATCGCGTTTCGTGTCCTCGCTGTCGGCCGGCAGCGAGTCGACAATCCCGGACGGAATCCCGAGTTCGATGTCGTCCATACCGCTACACATGGCGCGCCGCAAATAAAGCCCGGCGGTGGCGAACATGTTCGCCTCTACTGATTTGTGTCGGCGGGTTGTAAACTGCGTATGAGCAGTGAGACACTGGAGCGACAGTCGTCGGCACCGGAGCTGACCACTGTCGAGGTCAGGTGTACCGGCCACGTCCGCCGGGCCGTCGGCGAACCGTCGCTGTCGTTTACCTTCGAAGGAGACACGCTGCGTGACTTCCTCACCGCGTTCTTCCGGGAACATGACGTGAGCGACATGCTCATCGCCGAAACCGAAGCCGACGCCACCACCGCGGGCTGGGCCCCGGAGATGGCGGACCTGCCGGGCGACTGGGCGAAAAACCCCGAAGGCGAGCAGACCAGATGTTACGCGCGAGTGGCGGTCAACGGTGAGTTCAACGAGCACCTCGACGGACTGGACACGGAGCTGGACGCCGGAGACCGCGTCGGGTTGATGTTCCCGTTCATCTTCTGTTGCTGAGACGGGGCGGCCGATTCCAGTAGGCCGCTATCCTCCGGCGACCGGCGGGAACACGCTGAGTTCGTCCCCGTCCTCCAGCGGTGTCGCCTGCCCGTCGAGATGTGCGATGTCCGTTCCGTTCAGGAGAATCGTCAGGTACTCCCGCAGTTCGCCGTCCTCGAACAGGTCCATCTCGGTGAACTCCTCGGAGAGGCTCCGGAGCACGTCGCCGGCCTGCAGGCCGTCTTCGTAGTCGCGCTCGATCGTCTTCTGCCCCACGGCTTCCCGGAAATTGGCGAAAAACCGCAGTTCGATTTGCATACCGCTGGGTTGGCGACCGAGCGGCTTAAATCACGGCGCTCGGACCGCATGCCTCGGGCGACGGTCCGGCAGTTGTATCCAATCTATCATTGACCTCGAATTCCTATTCGGTGGGAACGACTTCGACCCGTTTTAGCGTCCCAGTCCCTCACCCCGGATATGGCACGTGTGGTCGCAAGCGATGACCCGATGATAGCTGTCGACCGACTGCGGGCGGACCTCGACGCCGATGTCGTCGTCGCGGAGACCGACAATGAGGACGCGCTCCGGGACGCTGCCGCCGGGGCCGCGGGCCTCGTCGTGGACGTGAACACGCCGGTCACCGCCGCGGTGCTCGATGCGCTGGACGAGCTCCAGGTCGTCGCACGAGCGGGTGTCGGTATCGATAACATCGACGTGTCGGCCGCGGCGGAAAACGGTGTGACCGTCACGAACGTCCCCGAGTACTGCACGGACGAGGTCGCTACCCACACGGTGACGCTGCTGCTTGACTGCGTTCGGACGCTCACGGACTACGACCGCGACGTTCGCGACGGCGGCTGGGGCTGGGAGCGGACCCGCCCGGTCCACCGCGTCCGCGGCCGGACGCTGGGGCTCGTCTCCTTTGGCCCCATCGCGCGGCGGGTCCGTGACCAACTGCGGGGCTTCGACCTCGAGGTCATCGCGTACGACCCGTACGTCGACGCCGAGGAGATGGCCGCGGCCGACGTCGAGAAAGTCACGCTGGAGACGCTGTACGAGCGGGCCGACTACGTCTCCCTTCACGCGCCGTTGACCGAGGCCACGGCGGGGATGATAGACGCCGACGCGCTCGCGGCGATGCGGGACCACGCCGTCCTCGTCAACACCGGCCGCGGCGGTCTCGTCGACGAGCGGGCGCTCCGGGCGGCGCTGGACGACGGGACGATTGCAGCCGCCGGCCTCGACGTCCTGGCAGAGGAACCGCCGACGACGGACCACCCGCTGGTCGGGCTGGACAACTGTCTCGTCACGCCCCACGCGGCCTGGTACTCCGAGGAAGCCCGCGACGACCTGAACGACGCCGTCGCCGTGAACGTCGGGGCCGCGCTGGCCGGCGAGACGCCGCCGGACCGGATCGACCCAGAGACGGACTGGCTGTAGCGCCGCGCTGCCCGAACGGAAGTGCCGTGCCACCAGGAAGGCCCCGTCGCATCCACCGTACTAGCTTATCTCCTGTGACAGCCTCCTCTCAGACATGACAACGCGGTTACTTACTGTGCTGGTGCTGTCGCTGGTCGTTTTCGCCGGCTGCGTCGGCGGAGGCCCGGCGGCGGACAACGGGGACGATACGGACGACGGCGGGGCCGCTCAGGCAGACCGGGATGACCTCTCTGTCGAAGCGACGGACCGCCTCCTGCGAGACGCGGGCAGCTTCACCGCGACGTGGTCGTACTCGACAACTGAAGCCGGCGAAACGACCACGATAACGAACGCCTACCGGGTGGACCTGCGGGCGAACCGCTCGGTAGAGACGTTCGCGATGTCCGGGCCGGACACCGGGACCGACTTCGAGACGTTCGTCGCCGACGGGTCGGCCTACACGCGGTACGAGACCGACGGCGAGGCGTTCTATCAGGTCAGACCTCAGGACGACACCTCCTTCCAGTCCGCCGTCGACCGCGGGGCGCTCAGCTACGAGTCAGTCGACGAGGCCCGCCTGGTCGGGACGGAGACCTTCGACGGCGTCACCGTGGACCGCTACGAGTACTCGGACCTCTCGACGTGGCAGGAGTTCGGTGCCGGTGCGTTCGGGTCCGGCGGGAACGTGACTGTGACCGACTTCACCGTCGTGATACTGGTCGACGAGGACGGGCTGGCACGCCAGACGGCGTGGACGCTGACCGGCGAAACTGACGACGGCGACACGATCTCGGTCGAGTGGCGCTACGAGGTC
This sequence comes from Haloarcula sp. 1CSR25-25, assembly GCF_032027985.1. Taxonomy (NCBI): domain Archaea; kingdom Methanobacteriati; phylum Methanobacteriota; class Halobacteria; order Halobacteriales; family Haloarculaceae; genus Haloarcula; species Haloarcula sp. 1CSR25-25. The sequence continues at coordinate 193,800 of NZ_JAHYBW010000001.1, read as the reverse complement.
ACCGGCGTCGGGTCGACCGACGTTCCCGACCCGGACTGGCTCGACGACGCGCGGGCCCAGCAGTCGGACGCGGCCGCATGAGCGGCGTGACAGTGCTCAGCATCGGATGAACTCCCGTCGCTGGTCGCCGAGGGCGCTCTGGCCGGTGACCGCCGTCGCGATGTCACGAACGAGATTCGAGAGATACGCTCGGACACCGGGACCACACGCGCCGACGCCCCTGGCCTGACGGTAATCACAGCAGAGCGCGACCGGCAACAGCGGGGCCGCGAACAGTCCTGACAGGGTGACCCCCACGCGGAACGGGTGGCCGGACGGCACGGCGAGCCACGCCGCGACCACGACCGTCCAGAACACCACCCCGTAGATGACGGTGTGTCGCCAGTTGTGCGCCGGCAGTTCGTACCGCTGCGATGGCGTGTCGCCAGTGCCCGCTCTGCCGGGCGGTTCGCAAGTAGCGTGAGAGACAGGACACGACATACTCTGTACGTGGCCGTCCGTGACAATCACGGCCGGTTTGGCATGCGCCGAACGAGACAGTGCGTATAAACCCCTCGGCACGCAACGGGACATATGCGAGAGTTCATCTTCACTATCGACTACGAGCGCAACGTCGACCCCGTGATGGACGTGTTCATCGACTATCCGGAGGCCCACTCCCGGACGATCGCGTGCAACGTCACGCGAGACGGGATGTGGCGGCTCGAGCGGGTCGCCGGCCCGGAGGCCGCCCTCGAACAGCTGGACGACGTGTACGACGACCCGGTCCAGTGTACCGAGTGCATCGGAACCCGCAACTGCAAGACCGACTGGACCTACGAGGTCATCGGCTCGGACCCCGGCGTCCGGACGGTGTACAGCTACCGGTCCGAGGCCGGCGACTGCCACTCGATTCCGCGGCTGGCCATCGACCACGTCGGCCGCGGCGTCCTCGTCGAGACCGAGCGCCGCGGCAGCCGATGCGAGTGGCGGCTGCTCCTGTGTAGCGACGCCGGCGTCGACGGAATGTTCGAGGAGATGAAGTCCGAACTCCGGGAGGGCCTCACCGTCGAGTTCCGGCAGCTCAGCTCGCCGTCGTACTGGGTCGACGAGGCCGTGACGCTGGCGGAGCTCCCGCCGGAGCAACAGGCCGCCGTCGAGGCGGCCGTCGAACACGGCTACTACCGGACGCCGCGGGACACCTCGCTCACCGAACTCGCCGAGACGCTCGACGTGTCGCGGTCGACACTCCAGTACCGCCTCCAGCGGGCCGAGGCGTGGATCGTCCGGTCGTTCGTCACCCGGTCGATGGGACCGGTCCAGGCCGACGAGGACGTCGCCGAGGGCGGACGGCTCCGCATCGGCCGTTCGGGCGTGTAGCCGTCGACGGGACCGGTCGTCGTCGAGTCGCCGACTGTCGGTGGAGTTCGGCATGCGCCAAACGAGCCCTCATACCCGATGCGCCCTTACAACTGTGCACGCACGCGGGCGTCCCACGCGCTCGCAGACACACACTATGACGACACGCAGCATCTATTCCCCCGACGAACGCGGTGACAGTGTGGACGAACAGGCCGAGTCCGAGGCGAGCACCGGCCACGCCTGCCCGGACTGTGGCGGGAGCCTCGTCACCGACGACAGTCGCGGCGAGACCGTCTGCGAGTCGTGTGGTCTCGTCGTCGACGAGGACGAGATCGACCACGGGCCGGAGTGGCGCGCCTTCGACAGCAAGGAGCGAGACGCCAAGCGCCGCGTCGGCGCGCCGACGACCGAGATGAAACACGACAAGGGCCTCTCGACCAACATCGGCTGGCAGAACAAGGACGCCTACGGCAACTCCCTGTCGACGCGCCAGCGCGAGAAGATGCAGCGGCTCCGGACCTGGGACGAGCGGTTCCGCACCCGCGACCACGCCGAACGCAACCTCAAGCAGGCGCTGGGCGAAATCGACCGGATGGGTAGCGCGCTCGGCGTCCCCGAGAGCGCCCGCGAGACGGCCAGCGTCATCTACCGCCGCGCGCTCGACGAGGGAATGCTGCCCGGCCGCTCCATCGAAGGGATGGCGACCGCCGCGCTGTACGCCGCGGTCAGGCAGTCGAACCTCCCGCAGACGCTCGACGACATGGCCGTCGTCAGCCGCGTCGAGGAGATGGAGTTCACCCGCGCGTACCGCTATCTCAACCGCGAACTCTCGCTACAGGTCGGCCCGCCGGACCCCGCGACCTACCTCAGCAAGTTCGTCTCCGAACTCGACGCCGACGACGCCCTCGAACGCCAGGCCCGCGCCCTCATCGAGGCGGGGAAGGAGGCGAACGTCCACAGCGGCAAGAGCCCCGTCGGTCTCGCTGCCGCGGCCATCTACGCCGCCGGCCTGCTGCTCGGCGAGGAGATGACACAGGAGACCGTCAGCGAGGCGACCGACATCAGCACCGTGACCATCCGCGAGCGCTACCGCGAACTGCTCGAAGCCGAGTCGGACCTCGACGACAGCGCCGTCGACGCGACGAGCGGCACCGAATCCGGCGCGAGCGCCTAACACGGCCGTTCGGTTCCGCCCACGCTACGCCTCTGAGCTAACTGCGCCCCCCTTCGAACTCCTCCAGCCACCCGCGCACGGCGCCCTCTATCGCGCCAGTCGTACTCCCGACGTGCAGTATCTGGTAGCCCGACTCGGCCTTCTCGTTTACGTCCGCCATCCCGAACCCGAGGCCGCCGACGGTGACGTCCGCTTCCACCGCCGCCGAGCGGACCGTCTCCACTGCGTCCTGCACCTCGGGATGGTCGATTTCGCCGGGATGGCCCAGCGAGACTGAGAGGTCGAACGGCCCGATGAACACGAAGCCGAGGTCGGGCACGGCCAGAATGTCGTCGATGTTCTCGACCGCCGTCTTCGTCTCGATCGTGGTCCCGACCAGCGCCTCTTCGTCCGAGGCCTCGATGTAGTTCTCGCTCAGACCCCAGCGGCGCGCCCGGGGCGCGGCCAGTCCCCGGTCGCCCGGACCGCCGTCGTACCGGAACCGCCCTGACTTGACGGCCTCTCGGACTTCTTCGGCGGTTTCGACTCGCGGCAGGAAGACGTTCTTGACCCCCAGGTCAAGCGCCTTCCGCACCAGCGTCGGGGACGTGTCCGGCAGGCGAACCAGTAGCTCCGTTCCGGTGCCGTCGGCCGCCCGCAGGAGGTCCTCGACAGTGGCGGCGTCCCACGGGTCCGGCCCGCCGTGCTCGAAGTCGAGCCAGACGAAGTCGACGCCGAGGTCGCCGTAGAACTCTACCAGCGTCGGGCTGTAAGCGTTGTCGAGGACGCCCAGCGCGACGCCGCCGCTGTCGACTGTCTTGCGGAGTCCGTTCGTCGGCAGAGGTTCGGCCATACCGTGTCAGTGAACTGTAATCACAATAAGCGTGATGCGGAAACGGTCAGCCGATACCCCTGTGTTGATGGCGACCCCTTACTGCCCCGGCAGCGGACAGAGGCTCGCGGTCAAGACGGCCACGTCGTCGGTGTGGTTGTGCGCGCCGTGGGCCTGCCCGCGCTCGTTCAGCACGACGCCCGGCGCAGCGATGACCTCCTCCGTGTCGTCCTGCTGGACCGTCACCTCCCCCCGTACCACGTGGAACACGTTCGTCGCCCCGTCGTGTTCGTGCGGGTCGATTCTCGCGTCCGGCCCCAGCGCGAACGCCTTCACCAGCACGTCGTCGGTCACTGCCAGTTCCCCGTCGATGACTTCGCCTTCCTCAGGTGTCGCGTCGAACTCCGATAACCTGTCGAGTGACATACCGGCACGTGGGCCGGCGCTTCCTTAGCCGTTCGGTTGCTAGGAAAATCTGTGTCTCTTTTCGTTTCTTGAGTGAGTGTATTATCTAACAGCCAGAAAGCCCCGGCTGGCTGAACTTGGGGGCCTCGCTGCGCGCTTCACTCACTACGTTCGTTGCAGTGCTTGCGTCGTCCGCCGTCGTTCAGCCAGCCGCCCCTTTCAGTCCCACCCAGCCTGGATTGACCAACCGGCCACAGGTGGGACTGAAAGGGGCGAGACGCTGGGCGTACGAGACGACGGAAGCACCGCAACGTAGTGAGGAGCGCAGCGAGTCACAGTAGCCCAGCGTCTCGGGGCTTTCTGGCTGTTCGAACTCTCGTCACGAAATATACAAGCCACTCATCACTCCGCTAGCCGGAACGCGAGACTGTACATCGTCCCGGTTCGCTCGGAGCCGATAGCCGAAACCAAATCGTCGGCCATCGCAGTCAGTGGCGCCCCGAGCGCATCCGGAAGGTCGTCAGCGTACCCACGCACCACCACGGCGTGGGCGTTCAGATGGGCCTCGGTCCAGGGCACCGGGTCCAGCAGCGGCTTCCGCCGCTGGACAGTCCAGCCGTGGTCGGCGAAGACGGCGGCCAGCACGGCGGGCGGGTAGAACGTCAGCGCCGGCCGACCGTCGACCGCCCGCGCGGCGGCGTTCTCCAGCGCGAACAGCCGATTGACGGCCCCGTCGGCGGGTGGCACCGCGTAGTCGTCGACGACGAGGTGACCGTCGGGCTTCGCGACCCGCGCCAACTCGGCCGCGACGGCGTCGAGGGCGGTCGGTGGCAGGACGTTACACAGTCCGTGAGCGGTGACGAGGTTGACGCTGCCGGTCCCAAGCGGCGTCGCGCGGAGGTCGGCCTCGACCACGGCCAGTCGGTCGGCGTTCCCGTCGCCGACCCGTTCGCGGACCGTCGCTGCGTGGTCGGCATCGTCCGTCACCGCGTACACTCGCTTCGCGCCCGCGGCCAACAGCCCGGCCGTCGTGTTGCCGACGCCGGCTCCGGCCTCCAGACAGACCTGCCCCTCGACCTGCTGGTCGGCGAGTGCCGCCGTCACCGTCTCCGGGACGTCGCCCACGCTCAGTGGTGGAGTTGCTCGGGCACCGGGCTGTCGTCGTGGCGCGCTTCCTCGATGAGCGCGCGCTGGCGGGCCTCATCCATCCCCTCCGAGCGGCTGGCGGCGTCGAGCACCATCGCGACGAGCTTCGGGTCGCCGGGGCTGACGACGGTGTCCAGGCCCCGGGCGGCGGCGAAGTCGAACCGCTCGCGGATGGCCTCCGGCGTGTCGACCGGCTCGTACCAGTTCGCGTACGGGCGGTCGGCCTCCGGCAGTTCGTCGGTCGGCGGCCAGGACCCCTTCGCGAAGGCCTTGATGCCCAGCGTGCCGATACCGTCCGCCTCGCAGCGTTCCAGGACGGCCTCGTAGTCGTACTCGTCGCCGTTCTTCCCAGCGACGACGGGGTTCAGCGGGAACATCACCGTCTCCAGGTCGTCGATGCGGTCGATAGCGTCGAGGATGAGCTCGGGGTCGCCGTGGCTCGTCAGCCCGATGTGGTCGATTTTCCCCGCCGCCTTCGCCTCGCGTATCGCGTCCAGCGCGCCGCCGTCGGCGGTGATCGTGTCCAGTTCCTCCTCGTACTCCAGGCCGTGAATCTGGTAGAGGTCGATGGTGTCGATGCCGAGGCGGTCCAGCGACCGGTCGATCTTCCGGGCGGCGCCCTCGGACTCCCGTTCCTGGGTCTTACAGCCCAGGAAGACCTCCTCGCGGTACTGACGGAGCTTCGGCCCCAGTTTCAGCTCCGCGTCGCCGTAGGTCGGCGCCACGTCGAAGTGGTTGACCCCGTGGTTCAACACGAGTTCGACCAGCTGGTTCGCGCCCTCCTGTTCGAGCCAGTTGAGTGCGATCGAGCCGAACGTCAGCACCGTGCTCTCCTGTCCAGTGTCGCCCAGCGGTCGGGTCTCCATACCGGCTGCACGACCCGGAGGCCAATAACCGTTGGTCGCTGCTGTGCCAGTCGGCCCCTGGGCCGGACTCCGACAGCGAGCGCCGGCCGGGGTTTATTACTCTCTCGGTCCGAACAGGTCCTATAGATGTTTGGGAGAGAACAAGTGTTCTCGGCGATGACGGCGTCGTACGTAATCGCGGTCACGCTCGCCCTCGTCGTCGCCGCGGTATTCGCGCCGGTCATCTGGAACGGCGTGCCAAGCGGTGGTGACGACGACCCGAGTGTGGCCGTCGTCACCCTTCGCGGCGGGACGACCGACGCCAACGTCAACGCCGTCAAGCAGGACCTCCGCGAGGCACGGACCAACGAATCCATCGAGGCGGTCGTCCTCAGGGTCGACAGCCCCGGCGGCCCGGTCGACTCGAGCGAGGAGTTCTACCTCGCCGTGAACCGGACCGCAAGCGAGATGCCCGTCGTCGCCTACGTCGAGGGCACGGCCGCCTCGGGCGGGTACTACGGCATCGCCCCGGCCGACGAAATCGTCGTCAAGCCGAGTTCGAACGTCGGTAGCATCGGCGTCATCGTCCAGGCCCCGCTGAGCCTCATCGAGCAGGTCGAACAGCAGGGCGAGACGTTCGTCCGCTCGGGTCCGGACAAGGCCCAGATAAGCAAAGACGGCCTCCGCGAGGACATCGAGGTACTCCAGCGCTCGTTCGTCGGGACGGTCATGCGCCACCGTGGCGAGCAACTGTCGCTCTCCCGCGAGGAGGTCTCCAACGGCAACACGTACCTCGGTGCACAGGCGACGGAGAACGGCTTCGCCGACCGCATCGGCGACTCCGAGCTGGCCATCGAGCGGGCCGCCGCGCTCTCGAACGACATCCAGGGCGACAGGTACGACGTGGCGTATCTGGGAAGCGGCGGTGCCGAGTTCAACGTCATCATCGTCCCCGCCGGCGCCGAGACCGTGCAGGGCGCGAACAACGTGACCTATCTCGTCCATCCGGACGACAGCGAGACGACGTTCCGGGAACCGGTGAAGTACTACGCCGTCTGGGGAATCCCTGCCGAAGACAACAACGCGACGGTGATCCGCAATGACTGAGGGCCGCATCGTCAAGCCACTCGCCGTGTTCATCCTCGTTCTCGTGGTGCTGCTGGGCGGCACGGTTCTTCTCGCAGTCGCTGACCCGGGGTCGTCGGGGCCGCCGGACGGCCGGTCCATCGACGGCCAGTCGCCGTCGCAGTACCAGCCCGACGCGGTCAACGCGCCTGTCGACCCCGAGGACGGGGAGATATCGATCGACACCGACGCGAGTGACAAGCGTATCCTCGTCGACACGAGCCACGGCAATCTGGTGTCCGAATCAGAGCTCGAACCGATTACCGAGGCGATGTTCAGGGCCGGCCACACTATCGAGTACGGGACCTCCGGTACCGACGGGTTCGCCGATTCACTGGGCCAGTACGACGGCGTGCTCATCGTCCAGCCGCTCGGAAGCTACTCGCCGGACGAACGCGAAGCGCTACAGGAGTATACGGAGGATGGCGGTCGCGTCGTCGTCCTCGCCGAACCGACACAGACCCGCCTCTCGACCGGGTTCACCCAGTCGACGACGACGGTGTCGTTCGGGGCCAACAACGCCACCGAGCGGTACGGCGTCCGGATGGGTGCCGAACAGCTGTACAACGTCGACGACGCGGCCAACGACAACAACTTCAAGGCCATCTACGCGTCGCCGAGCGGCGACGGTGAACTGACCGACGGTGTCGAGACGATTACCTTCGACACCGCCGGCTACGCGGTCGTGAACGGCGACGCCGAGACGAAGTTCACCGCTGCCGAGGGCACCCGGACGCTGGAGACGCGGCGCACCGGCACGTACCCCACAGTCGTCCGCAACGACAACATGGTGTTTGTCACCGACTCGACGTTCATCAGGAGTTCCGAGATATACGACGCCGACAACGAGGTGTTCGTCGGGAACCTGCTTACGTTCCTCCTCGAGGGCGAGGCACCCGACCCGGGCGGTGGCGCGACCTCGGACGCCGGATTCGGGACTGGCGGTAGTACTTCTACCCCGGCCGAAACACCGCCGGAGCCGACCCCGGCCCCGACTCCGACGCCTGCTCCCACCCCGAGCGGCTGACCCGGGCCGCTCGGAAACTGCCTGCGGCGCTACCGCTCGCTGATACTGACCGTCGTCTCGCTGTACAGGCCACGCTCGGCGGCATCGGCCACGCTCAGCCCCGCGCCGATGGTGTACTCCCCGGCCGGCGCGGGCTCCCACTCGTCGTCGCTGACCCGGAACATCCGGTCCCACCGCCGCCTGAACCGCTTCCGTTCGCCGCGGTCGAACCGGAGGCTGCCGCCCTCGCTGGGCATGCTGTCGACGTGGGACGCCTCGGGCACTCCGTCGACGTACCACGTCCACGGCCGCGGCGAGTCCGTCGGGAGCGTTATCGGCACCGGGAGGGCGTTTTTCATCGTCACGACGAACGGCACCTCGGTTCCCGCCGGATACGTCGCCCCCGGAACCTCGATATCGACCGACACCGCGCGATAGCGGAGCCACGTCGGCACCAGCAGGTCGCTCCAGGCCCCGCCGTCGATACTGCGTGCGGCCTGTGGCCGCGCCTCGCGTTCGGTGGGGGCCTGTGGCTCATCGTCGTCGCGGTGGAGCGCCCCCGAGTCGTAGATGCGACGCATTGTCGGAGTGTAGGCCGGCGCGCGCAAAAGTGTTAGCTGGACCGGTTCGGCTCCTGCCGTGTCCGGACACGTCTGTACAGGCGGTTTCAGGTCGGACCCGGGACAGGCACTCACCGTCGGTCCCACGCACCGCGGACGTGACAAACAGCCAAACAGGATAAGTGGCCTGGTCCCTGAAATATCATCACGCCTTCTCTCTTGATGACATCCACAACCGACACGATTCGGCTGCTGCACGTCGACGACGAGCCGGACTTCGCGGAGACGGCTGCCGCGCTCCTCGAGCGCGAGAACGACCGATTCCGCGTTGAGACGGCGTCGAACGCGGACGAAGCGCTGGAACGGCTCGAAGCGGCCGCGTTTGACTGCATCGTGTCGGACTACGACATGCCCGGACGCGACGGCATCGAGTTCCTCGAAGCCGTCCGTGAGGACTACCCTGAACTCCCGCTCGTCCTGTTCACCGGGAAGGGGAGTGAGGAGGTTGCGAGTGAGGCCATCTCGGCCGGTGTCACCGATTATCTGCAGAAGGACGGCGGAACGGACCAGTACACGTTGCTGGCCAACCGGGTCCAGAACGCGGTGTCGGCGAGGGAATCAGCGACCGAGGCAAGGCGGCGGCACCACCGCCTCGAGCAGATTCTCAAGACCGTCCCGTCGTGTGTCGTGCAACTCGACCGGGACGGGCAGTTCGTCTTCGCCAACCAGCACGCTATCGACGTCCTGGGCCTGTCGCAGTCAGAGGTGAGCGACCGGACGTACAACGACCCGGAGTGGGAGATTCGAGACCTCGACGGCGACCGGATACCGGACGCGGAGCTCCCCTTTCGGCAGGTGCTTGAAACCGGTGTATCCCTCTACGATGCCAGACACACGATTCACTGGCCGGACGGCACCGAGAAGGTGCTCTCGGTGAACGGCGCGCCGCTGTTCGACGACGACGGCGCCGTCGAGCGCGTCGTGTTCACGCTGACTGATATCACCGGGCAGCGCGAACGGAAACGCGACTTACAGGAAACCAAGCGGCGGCTGCAACTGGCCCTCGAGGCCACCGAGACGGGCGTCTGGGAGTGGGACCGCGAGACGGACGAGGTCACGTGGAGCGAGACGCTCGAGCGACTCATGGGCCTTGACCCAGGGGAGTTCGAGGGCACGCTCGATGCGTTCCTCGACCGGATGCATCCGGAGGACCGCCCGGCGGTCCGTGAACAGATAGCCCAGGCCATCGAGACGGGTGGCATCTACAACGCGGAGTTTCGCATGTTCGACGCGAACGGCGACGTACAGTGGGTCTCCGTTCGGGGTCAGCCCGTCGAGCGGGACGGTCGCGAGGTCATGGTCGGCGTCCATCACACTATCACCGAGCGCAAAGAACGCGAGCGCGAACTGGAGGTGATAGAGCGCCGGCTCGAGGCGATTCTGGAGAACACCACGACCCCGATGTTCATGAAAGACGACGAGGGGCGGTACATCTTCGTCAATCACGGCTACCGGGAAATGGCCGGGCTCACAGACGAGGAGATCGTCGGCCGAACCGATTACGAGCTGTACCCCGAAGCGACGGCTGACACGGTGTGGGCAAACGACCGTGCCGTCCTGCAGACCGGGCAACCGCTGGAGGTCGAGGAGCCTGTCGTCGTCGACGGCGAGTCACGCCAGTACCTCTCGACGAAGGTCCCGATATACGATACCGGCGAGCGGTCCGACCCGGACGACCCGGTCGCCGTGTTCGGCGTCGCGAGCAATATCACCGACATCCGCAACCAGGAGCGGGAGCTACAGCGCGAGCGCGACAGGCTTGCGGAGTTTGCGAGCGTCGTCAGCCACGACCTTCGGAGCCCCCTGAGCGTCGCACAGGGACGCCTGAAACTCGCCCGAGAGACCGGCGAGGAGAGCCACCTGGAGGAAATCGAGACTGCTCTCGACCGGATGGAGCGTATCATCGAAGACGTGTTGCTTCTGGCTCGTCAGGGGCGGGACATCCAGGAGACAGCACCGGTCTCGCTCCGTGACGCGGTCGCGGACGCCTGGGCAATGGTGTCACAGGACACCCCGGACGGAACGCTCGTCTTCGCCGACACTGCTGACCAGGATGTGACGATTGTCGCCGACCGACCGCGCCTGCTGCAACTGCTCGAGAACCTGCTCCGGAACAGTGTAGAGCACGGGTCGACGGGCAGCCAGCAGAAGCCCGGGGACGCCGCTGACCGCGGGGGCGTGACCGTCACTGTCGGTGCCACCGAGGACGGCTTCTACGTCGCCGACGACGGCCCCGGCGTCCCGAAAGCGGAACGCGAGGCACTGTTCGAGGCGGGCTACTCGACTGCCGACGACGGCTCCGGGTTCGGGCTGGCAATCGTCGACCGCATCGCAACGGCCCACGGCTGGTCGGTCACCGTGGCAGACAGCGCCGAGGGCGGCGCCCGCTTCGAATTCACCGGCGTCGGGTTCGAGTAGCTGTCGTGTACTGCCGGTGCTACTGGCACACACGTCCCGCTTCCGGAACTGGGGGCGTCAGAATCTACGACGCCGACAGTCGCTGGACTCGGCTCGGGCCGGCATTGTGTATTGCCGCCGTAGCCATTCGTTTCGCCGGGCCGTGACTCACGCAGACGAGTCGTCGCTCGGGGCGACGGTCACCGTCCGGTCCCCGGCGACGGTCACGGACTGGCCCGCATACCGGAAGCTGACCTCTACGCTCGTCTGGCGGCCCGCGAAGAGCGCTTCCAGCGCATCCGGGTCGACAACGTCGGCCAAGGACGGCAGTTCCTCTGGCATCGTCTCGGTCGTGTCCGAGACTGCTTGGATAACCGCCATAACCACTGATTCGTCCGGCTCCCCTGACTGTGCCTGGGTGCCCAGTCCAGTCGATGTGTTCCCCACCTGTTGTGACATTTCGTTAGTAGAAAGTAACTAAAAATAGATAAAATTACGTCAGACATATGTAACTGGTACATAATTTCGAGCCACAGCGGTTCTATCGAGCGCTATCCGCCGGCCGCGGTTCGGAAACCACCCGCGGGGTTTGAAACTCCCGTGGGCCAGGTACCCGGACTATCGACTCCGTTCAGGCGTGTCCGGATGGCCGTCCTCGTGCAGCAGGCAGGCGATGCGGTGGTCATCGCCGACGTCGAACAGCGCGGGGTCGGTCCGCTCACAGGGGGACTCGAAGGCATCGTCTAGCGCCGCCCGCGCGGCCTCGAAGGCTTCGTCACGGAGGTTGTCGACAACCGTCCCGAACACCGCCTCGGCCTCCTGGTCGCCGATCGGGTCCGGGAGGTCGAACTCGGCGCGGACCCGCGTTTCCAGGGCCGACCGCGAGAGCTGACCGAGGTCCCCGTCCTCGACGCCTTCCTGGACGGCGGTGACGGCTGCCAGCGAGTCAGCGCTTCGGAGCCGCTGTTTCAGGTCCATGAGCGCGCGCCACTCGGACTGGGCCATCTCTGCCCCCTCGGGCTGGATAATCTTCGGACAACGGGTGTGGAACCGACAGCCCGACGGGGGGTTCAGCGGCGACGGGACCTCGCCGGAGAGGAACACTCGGTCGCCCTCCCAGCCGGGGTCCGGCTCCGGGATGGCCGAAAGCAGGGCCTCGGCGTAGGGGTGGTAGGGCGGCTCGAACACCGACTCGGTCGGCCCCACTTCGGCGAACTCACCCAGGTAGAGGACGCCCACGCGGTCGGAGATGTGCTCGACCACGCTGAGGTCGTGGGCGATGACGATGTACGAGAGGCCGAACTCGTCTTGCAGGTCCGTCAAGAGGTTCAGAATCTGGGCCTGGACGCTCACGTCCAGCGCCGAGACCGGCTCGTCACAGACGATGACCTCGGGGTCGACGGCGAGCGCGCGGGCGATGCCGATGCGCTGGCGCTGGCCGCCGGAGAACTCGTGGGGGTAGCGGTGGGCGTGTCGCTGATTGAGCCCCACGGTTTCCAGCAGGTCGTTGACCCGCTCGGTCCGGGCCTCGCCCTCGGCGATGTCGTGGATATCCAGCGGTTCGCCGACGATGTCGCCGACCGTCAGCCGCGGATTGAGGCTGGCGAAGGGGTCCTGGAAGATGTACTGGATGTCCTTCCGGAGCGCCCGCAGCCGGCTGTCGGAGGCCGCGGTCAGGTCCTCGCCCCTGTAGCGGACCGTTCCGGCTGTGGGCTCGACGAGCCGGAGCAGGGTCTGGGCGAGCGTGGTCTTGCCACAGCCGGACTCGCCGACGATGCCAAGCGTCTCGCCGGGGTACAGCTCCAGGTCGACGCCGTCAAGCGCCTTCACCTCCCGGCTCCGGCCCAGCAGGGTGTCGACGATGCTCCCGCCGGACTCGTAGTACTTCGTAAGCCCTTCGACCTCCAGGATGGGGCCGTCCGCTGTCTTAGCCATCCTGGCGGCCTCCGATATCTTCGACCGCGCCGTCGGCCCGCCCCTTCACTTCGACCTCGTAGTCGAGTTCGCCGTCGAGGTCGCCGGTGTAGGCCAGACAGGCCGCCGCCCGGTCGGACAGGCCGACGCCGTCGCCGGTCTCGGGGTCGACGAGCGGCGGCCGCTTGCGCGTACACACATCCTCGGCGAAGGGACACCGCGGGTGGAAGCTACAGCCGGAGGGGACCTCAACGAGGTCCGGCATCGTCCCCGGAATCGTCTGGAGGCGGTCCTGGCCGTCACCGATACGCGGAATCGCGCTCATCAGCCCGACGGTGTAGGGGTGTTTCGGGTCGTAGTACAGCTCCTCGACTGACGCCTTCTCGACGGCGCGGCCGGCGTACATCACCATCACCCGGTCGCACATCTCCGCGATGACGCCGAGGTCGTGGGTGATGAGCTGTATCGCCGTGTCGTACTCGTCGCTGAGGCGTTCGAGGCGGTCCAGGATCTTCGCCTCGATGGTCACGTCCAGCGCCGTCGTCGGCTCGTCGGCGATGAGGAGCTCCGGGTCACAGGACAGCGCCATCGCGATGACGACCCGCTGTTGCATGCCACCCGAGAACTCGTGGGGGTAGTCGTCGTAGCGCGCCGCCGGCTCCGGGATGCCCACGTCGTCGAGCAGGCGGATGGCCCGCTCGCGGGCGGCCGCGTCGCCGTAGTCGAGGTGGTGGCGGATCGCCTCGGCGATCTGCTCGCCGACGGTGTAGACGGGATTGAGTGCCGTCTGTGCGTCCTGGAATATCATCGCGATGTCGTTTCCCCGCACGTCCCGCACCTCGGACTCGGACAGCTCCATGAGGTCCGTGCCGTTGAAGCGGACGCTCCCGCTCTCGATACGGCCGGGGTCCTCGATGAGCCGCATCACCGACAGCGCGGTGACGCTCTTGCCCGCGCCGCTCTCGCCGACGACGCCGAACTTCTCGCCGCGCTCGATGCGAAAGGAGAGGTCGTCGACGGCAGTGACGACGCCCTCCTCGGTGTAGAAGTTCACCGTGAGGTCCTCGACTTCGAGCAGCGCCATCAGACCTCGCCCCCGCGGGCCACGTCCTCGCCCTCCTGGGCGTCCAGCGCGTCGTTGATGCCGTCGCCGATGAGGTTCATCGACATCACGAACAGGAAGATAGCGCCGCCGGGGAAGACGGTGACCCACCAGGGAATCGACCCGCCCGGTCCCTGGACGATGGTCTCTCGGGTCTGGTCCAGCATCGTGCCCCACTCGGCGGACCCCGGCGGGAGGCCCAGGCCCAGGAAGCCAAGCGCCGCCACGCCGATGACGACGGTGCCGATGGAGAGGGAGGCCTGGACGATGAGCGGCGCGACGGCGTTGGGCACGACGTGTCTGAAGATGACGCGACGGTCCCGCGCCCCCAGCGCCTTCGCCGCCATGACGTACTCGTTTTCCTTGACTTTGAGAATCTCGCCGCGTATCAGCCGGGCGTAGCCCGCCCAGCCGATGGCCGTGAACGCGAGCACCAGTTCCCAGTACCCCTTGCCGAGCACGGCGACGATAATCAGCGCCAGCAGGAGGCCGGGAAAGGCGAATATCAAATCGAGTGTCCGCATCATCACCTCGTCGACCCACCCGCCGTAGTAGCCGGCAACCGCGCCGTAGACGAGGCCGATTGTGGCGGTGACGAAGACGACGATGAAGCCGATGGAGAGGCTGAACCGGCCGCCGTACAGCACGCGGGAGAACACGTCCCGCGCGGAGCCGTCGGTGCCGAAGGGATGGGCAAGCGACGGTGCCTCGTAGGCGCTCACGTCCAGCCCCTGCGCGTACAGGATCGCACTCGGGTCGTACGGCGCGAGCGAGACGGGCTGGACCGGCACGCCCGCAACCGTAATCGGACGGGCGAACACCGCCAGCAGCGCCATCGCGGCGACGACGTACAGCCCGAGCATCGCGCTGCGGTTCCGGCGGAACTCGCGCCAGGCGCGCGCCCAGCGGCTCTCCGTCCCCGTGTCTCTCGTCTCTGTCCAGTCCGACAGCGGTTCGCGGCGCTCGACGCGGTCGGCGTCGAACCCCGTTATCCGGATGCGTCCTCGTTCAGTGCTCATAGATTAGTCGTAGCGGATTCGCGGGTCCAGCAGGGCGTACATGATATCTGCAAGCAGGTTCGCGAAGATAATCGTCACGCCGGTAAACAGCGTAATCGCCATGATGAGGTCGACCTCGCGGCCCACGATGGCGCCGACGAAGGCCCGTCCCAGACCGGGCCAGGCGAACACCTGCTCGACGACGACGGCGCCGGCGAAGATGCTCGCGGTCAGGAACGCGGCGATGGTGGTCACCGAGATGAGCGAGTTCCGAAGGACGTGTTTCAGGACGACCGTCCGCTCGGGGAGCCCCTTCGCCCGCGCCGCCGTGACGTACTCCTTGTTCATCTCCTCGGCCATCGAGGACCGCATCACGCGCATCAGCGTCGCCGACGACGCCGTCCCGATGGTGACCCCCGGGAGGACGAGATACCACAGCATCTCGGCCGAAAGCAGCGGCTCGTCCGGAGCCAGCACGGGCCACAGGTCAAGCCAGAGCGCGAACACGAGGATGAGCATCAGGCCGAGCCAGAAGTTCGGCAGGGAGATGCCCGAGAGGGCGAACACCCGCGAGAGGTCATCGCCCAGCGTGTCCTTGTTCACCGCGGCGTAGATACCGGTCGGGATGGCGATCAGCAGCGCGATGGCCCAGCCGAACAGGCCCAGCGCGATGGTTTCGGGGAGCCGGGCCATGATGTACGGCAGCACGGCCTGGTCGACGCTGATGACCGTCCCGAGGTCGCCCCGCAGGACGTTGCCCATCCACGTGAGGTACTGCTGCCAGACGGGGCCGTCGAGGCCGTACCTGGCGCGTATCGCCGCCTCCTCGGCCGCCGATATCTGGGGGTTCAGGGCGACCATCTGGTCGATGGGGTCCCCCGGCGTCAGGTGGACCAGCGCGAAGGTGAACACCGAGACGCCGAACAGTATCGGTATCGTCGCGGCCACGCGGACCGCGACGAAGCGTCTGAGGCTCATGTCTCCCGGTCAAGATACGCGACCTGCTGGTCCGTCGGGTCGTGCAGGCCGTAGGGCAGTATCCCACTGGAGAACGTGTACGTGTTGTGACCGACGTAGTCGGTCGACAGCGACGAGACGTTCGTCCCGAAGACGGTGTAACTGTTGGGGGCCTGCTCGATGAGCCCACGCCACACCTGGTCGTACTGCTCGCCGCGGAACGCCGGGTCCTCGACGGCCTCGACCGAGAACCGCGCCTCCGTCGCGATTTCGTCGAGGTCCGGCGTGTCGACCCGCTGGAAGTTACAGCACTGGCCGAAGTTGTCGATGGAGTTCACGGCGTCGTAGAAGCTCCCGGGGTTGAACGTCCCCGAGAGGCCGATGAGGACGATGTTGCCCTGCTGGTAGTACTCCGGGCCGAGGATGCGCTGGACGAAGGTCGTGAACTCGAAGGTCTCGACGTCGATGTCGAAAAACTCCGTGTTGCTCATCACCTGGGCGATGAGTTCGGCCTCGCGCACGCGGTCGTCGGAGGTGTTGGTCTCGATGGTCGCCTCGATGGGCGTCTCGACGCCGAGGTCGTCGACGGCCTCCCCCAGCAGTTCGGTCGCGGCCTCGGTGTCCTGTTCGGTCTGCGGGCGCAGTTCCTCGACCAGCGCCTCGTAGTCGGCCGACCCTTCGTCGGCGGCCAGTTCGGGCAGCGGCGTGTACGCCGGGTTCCGGTACCCGTTGTAGATGTTCTCCGCTATCTGTTCGCGCGGAATCAGCTGATTGACGCCCCGGCGGATGCGCGGGTCGTCCCACGGCGAGACCGTGACGGGGTACTGGAGGAAGTTGTACGCCCCGGCGTTGGTCACGCTGAGCCGGTAGTCCTCCGCACTCCGGTACTCGCTGTACGTGTCGCTCGTGAGCCCGTAGGTGAGGTCTATCTCGTTGCTGTTGAGCGCGGCCGCCCGGGTCGCGTCGTCCTGGACGATAGAGACCGTGACCTCGTCGACGACCGGACTCGTCGGGAACCCGTCCGGGCCGTCCCACCACTCCAGCGCGTCGAGGCCGAGGTCGTCCAGCCAGTAGTCCTCGAACGTGCTGAACTGGGCGCGCTGTTCGGCCTCGTAGGACTCGAACTCGAAGGGGCCGGTCCCGATGGGCGTCAGGTCGTTGCGCGGGTCCGCCCCCCTGTCGGGGTAGTCCTCGATGTGCTCCATCGGGTAGACCGTCGCCGGGAGCTGACTGTCGGCCTCGGCGTCGGGCTCCTGCCCGTAGATGTTGACGGTGTAGTCGTCGACGGCCTCGGCGTAGAGAAATGAGTCGAACGTCTGGGCCGAAATCGAGGAGTTCTCGAGGACCTCGTAGGAGCGGGCGACGTGTTCCGCGGTCATCTCCTCGCCGTTGTGGAAGGTCACCCCTTCGTGCAGCTGGGCCTGGTACTGTATCCCGTAGGTCCCGTCCGCGACGGCGTCGGGCGCTTCGTTGACGGTCAGGACCTCGCCGGCGTCGGGGTTCCGGATGATGATCTGGTCGTCGGCGACGAGGTTCCCGTCGTCGTCCGTCTCCGCGGACACCATGTACGGCTCGTAGGCCCCGTCCTCGACCTCCCGGACGTCCACCCGCTCCCACGTCCGCGCGAGCCACGGGTATACAGTCCCCGCGGCGTCCTGTGTGATGAGACTCTCGTACACCAGTCCGTGAACGTTCCCGGCCGGCGCGCTGGTGCTGTAGGACGGGTCGAACGAGTCGATGGCCGCCCCGAGGCCGAATCTGAGTGTCCCCCCTTCCTGGATGTCGTCCACGGCGACTTCCGCCCGCTCTCGAACCGGGTCGAGGCTCTGCCCGCCCCCGCTTTCACCGCTCCCTTCTCCGTCGC
This sequence comes from Haloarcula sp. 1CSR25-25, assembly GCF_032027985.1. Lineage (NCBI taxonomy): Archaea > Methanobacteriati > Methanobacteriota > Halobacteria > Halobacteriales > Haloarculaceae > Haloarcula > Haloarcula sp. 1CSR25-25. The sequence continues at coordinate 176,095 of NZ_JAHYBW010000001.1, read as the reverse complement.
TTCCGGTGTTACAGCCGGCGAGCGCCACTACCGTCGACGCGCCCGCCGTCTTGAGGACACGTCGTCGCGATACTGTACTCGTATCGGTATCTGCGTCATAAGACATTCACATCTACCTCGAAACTTATGTCCGATGTTGGCTTCCCACACACTTATAGCATGACGACGCCGGCAGCTCTGCAACCGGTCGATACCACCGGACTGCGGTGGGGTGACCGCGGTTTCGATTGGCTGTCCACCTGCGAGTCTGTCCGCGTTCGGCCGACGGGGAACACGCGCTCCCGGTCGGGGAACGGGACTCCGGCCAGCGGCGCGAGTCCGGTGCTGTCGTCACCAGCGGGGCCATGGCAATACCCCGTCGCCGTCCCCTGATTAATCCGCCGGTATCGACGACTGGCACAACCGCTAAGTTCGTGGTGTGTGTGAGAGACATTAATGATACACTCAACGGGGCCGCTGCTGACGGTCGACCTGACTGCCGGCGACACCAGCACGGAGGCGATCGACGGCGTCCTCGAACAGTATCTCGGCGGCCGCGGCGTCGGGACGCGGCTGGCCCACGAGCGGATTCCCTTCGACGCCGACCCGCTCGGCCCGGAGAACCGCCTGGTGTTCTCGACGGGGCCGATGCAGGCCTCGCAGATGAGCTTCACCGGTCGGATGAACTGCACCGGCGTCTCGCCCCTGACCGACGGACTGCTCTCCTCGAACGCCGGCGGGTTCATGTCCCGCAACTTCGCCGATACGGGGTACAGCGCCGTGGAACTCACCGGTGAGAGCGACGACCTCGTCATCGTCCACGTGCGCGACGACGGCGTCGAGTTCGAGGCCGTCCCGGACCTCGCCGGGGCGACCGTCCCCGAGACGCTTGACTACCTGGACGCCGAACACGGTATCGAGTCGGACCAGACAGCAGTCGTCGGTCCGGCTGGCGAAAACCGAGTCCGGTTCGCGTCTATCATGACAAGCGGGGAGCGGGCGTTCGGCCGCGGCGGCCTCGGCGCGGTCATGGGTGCGAAAAACGTCAAGGCGCTCACGTTCGCGGGCGAGTCCCCGCCAGCCATCGAGATTCCCGCGTTGCAGACGGACATCCACCGCGAGGCCGCGACGGCGGACCACATCATGAAACGGCAGGGAACCGTCTCCGTGATGGACCTGGCGAACGAGGTCAACGGGCTCCCGTCCTACTACTTCTCCGAGCAGTCTTTCGCGGGCGTGGAGGGCATCAACGGCGACGCCGTCGAAGCGAAAAAGTACAAGAAGGGGACCTGCTCTGCGTGTGCCTTCGCCTGCAAGCTCCCGACGCGGGACGAGGAGCGTGGCGTCGAGACCGAAGGCCCCGAGTTCGAGGTGGCGATGGCCTTCGGGTCGAACTCCGGCGTCGACGACATCGTGGACGTGATGCAATCCAACGAGCTCTGTGACCGCCTCGGGATGGACGCCATCTCCGCGGGCAACACGGTCGCGGCCTACCTCGACAGCGAGGACGCCTTCGGCGACACCGAACTGATTCACGAGACTGTCGAGAAAATCGCTCACCGCGACGGTATCGGCGACACGCTCGCGGAGGGCATCGAGCGCTGTCACGCCGACCTCGGCGTCGAGAACTGGACGGTCAAGGGGATGGACTTCGCCGCCCACGAGGGCCGGGTGCTCCACGGGCAGGGGCTCTCGTATGCCGTCGCCAACCGCGGCGCGGACCACATGTACGCGACGTTTTACTCCGTCGAGTACCCGCTCGTCCCCGACGACCAGGCGGTCGCCCCGGAAGGGACACTCGGGAAAGCCGACGTGCTGGTCGAGCGGGAGAACCTGATGGCGCTGAACGACAGCGGCGTCGTCTGCAAGTTCTCGCGGGACTTCATGACGCCCGAGCGCTACGAGCAACTCTTCGATGCCGACTTCGCGGACCTGCTGGCCGTCGGCGCTCGCACCGTGACGCTCGAACGCCACTTCAACAATCAGCGCGGCTTCGACCGGGGAGACGACGCGCTCCCGTACGAACTCCCGTCGTTCGAGGCAGCGCTCGACGAGTACTACGACGCGCGCGGCTGGTCCGACGACGGCACGGTCCCCGAAAGCGCCCTTCCGGCCTGAAACCCCGTGGTCCCCGACGCAGTCCCGTCTTCGCCAGCGCGGCCCGGCTGATGCAGTGACCCCCTGTGGCTGCGCTGGGGCTCACTTCCGGGTTCGTATCAGACACCAGCGTTCCGTAGCGCGGCAGGTCTGGGATGAGACACAGCGGATTCACAGTGTCTCTGACGCGTGGCTCCGGACGGTCGGCGAGCGGAAACTGCGTTGACTCAGTTCCTCAACACAGCACTATGGTATTACAATGTTAACATTATACGTGGTTTCAGTGAAATAGATACAGGTGAGGCGAGTCTGAGATGTCAGTAGACGGCTTTCGAACTCGAAGAGCCGCTGTGTGGGCCCTCGCCAGGTGGATGTATCGCCCGAGCGCACGCGGCAACGTATCCGGAGTCGGCCTCGTGTCGGCCGACACGTTCAGGCACCGCTCGGCCTCGCCGGCTGGCTCCTCCTTATCGACCTCCGGGTCTCCGCCGCCCTCGACCGTCCCGTGGAGGGCCGGATGAGACAAGACGTGACCGTCGAATCGGACGGTGCAGAGCCGAGTGGCTGGTACTACTCGCCCGACGCGGCGTCACCGCGGCCGCTGGTCGTGGCCTCGCTCGACGAACGAGTGGCAGCACTGGTCGTTCAGGTTCCGGCTCCCGGGGTGGCGGTGTCGCTGGACGACCCCGATGGACCGCACCATGAATCGATCCGGCAGAAGGTCCGCTCCGGGGCCGTTGAGCCATCCGCACACGAGTTCTGCGGACCGATGCCGGTCGTGTGGGATGACCAGAATCGGCGCCCCTCCGCCCTGCAACCGGCGTTTCGATGGTTCACCGGGTACGGGACTCGCTCTGACACGAACTGGACGAACGAGGTGACGGTCGTCCGTCCAACCCAGCCCGTCCAGTGGTCTCCCGGACTGTGCGCTTCGGACGTGTCGTGTCCGGCCACGTTCGTCGTGTCTCCCGAAGATGAGATGCCCCGGTCCTCCCCCGCCGCGGCACGGGACGCGTACGAGCGGTTGGCCGGGCCAAAAGAGTGGGTAGCGCTCCCCGGTGGCCTCTTCGGGCTGCTGTACTACCCCAGCGAGACGTTCGAGAAGGCATCGGCAGCACAATCGCGGTTCCTTACAGCGTCGCTTCTGACAGACGATGAGTGAGCACAGGCTCTCGACCGGAGCGAACCCCGACCGCAGCGACCCTCCACACTCCGGTCCGGCCGTTTCCACACTCGCACTCTCAACTCGAGTACCGTCACGAGATGTGCTACACTGCGTGTTCCTCGCACGCTCGGACCGTCGGTCCGTCACCGCCACAGCCGCAGGGACCGGATACTTCTTCGTCGGGGTCCCCCGGAACGAGTAACTCATCCATGTCACGCAACCGGACAATCGGGCTGTTCCTCCTCGTCACGCTCCTGTTCGGAACCGCCTTTCCGGCAGTGAAAACCGGCCTGTCGTTCATCCCGCCGCTGTTGTTCGCAGCGAGCCGGAGCTACCTGGCCGCCGCCATTCTGTTGACCTACGTCGGCGCGACGACGGAGTACTGGTACCCCCGCTCTCGACGGGACGTGACAGCGGTGCTTGCCGGGGGCGTGTTCCTGGTCGGCGGGACGGGTATCGGGTTCGTCGCCCAGCAGTTCATCACCGCCGGCGTCGCAGCCATCATCTTCAGCCTCGCCCCCATAGTCACCGCGGTGCTGGCGTGGCCGCTCCTCCCCGCGGAGCGACTGGGCGGCCGCGACTACGTCGGTGTACTTCTGGGATTCGTCGGAATCGCCGTCGTCATCCGTCCGGACCCGGCGAGCCTGTTCGACCCGGAACTCGTCGGGAAACTGCTCTTTTTCGTCGGTCTAACCGTCGTCGAACTCGGTGCCGTCCTCGTCCAACGGAGCCAGCCATCTATGCCGATTCCGGCGCTCACCGGCTGGGCGATGATGCTCGGGGGGACCGTCCACGTCGCCTTCTCGGTCGCAGTCGGCGAATCGGTTGCGGCCGTCCAGCTGACGCCGCTGGCTGTGGGGATGGTCGTCTATCTCAGCGTCTTTATCGGGGTGTTCGGGCTCGTGACATATCTCGTGCTGATGGGCGAGGTGGGGCCGCTGAAGGCGAACCTGACGACGTATCTTACCCCTCTCGTCGCCCTGGCGATCGGGTGGCTGCTGCTGGGCGAGCGCGTCCATCCCCTGACGCTCGTCGGCTTTGGAATCATCGTCGCCGGGTTCGCGCTCCTGGAGAGTCGGGAGATTAGCGCCGAACTCGTCAAGTACCGCACTCTGTTCCGGTGAGTGAAGCGGTGCATCTCCCGACTCTCCATCGAGACGGTACACACAGCTATCCGGCAGCCGGTCACTGTGGGTCTGGACTAGCTCGAGGAACAGTTCGAACTCGGTCGCAGCCAGTCGCACCGTTTTGCTACTCAGTCCCGGGGGGCGTGGTCCCGGGTACAGCCCCGTGGTGTGCTTGAATCTCGTACGTTCCAGCGGGGACGCGGACTCGATACACGTGTTCGCGGTCTGCCGTGGCCGAGTCGACGGTCTTGTCGACCCAGTAGACGTCCCAGGTACAGGCATCGCGCGAGAACTCGATAACCGAGTAGCCCCAGTGGGAACTGTCGAGAAACTCGTAGTCGGGATTCGATGCCATCAGCACCGCCTCCATCGCTTTCGAGGCGATCCGACCGGCGAGCCGACCGCGTCTGCCGCCGCCGACTCGCTCCCTGACACTCTCGCCGAAGTTCACGCTCGTCACTCCGGGGGTCATGAACTCGACCCCGACGGGATCGGCGGCCGCGCCCTGCCCCCGGATACAGGTGGCGAGTGTCGTATGCATATCGCCCGTGAGCGTCACGACGGTCGTCTCACCGTCTCGGTCGAGTTCCGTGAACGTCTCCAGGATTCGCTGCCGTTCCGCGTCGAAGCCGTCCCACGAATCGTCCCAGGGGGTCATCCACCTCGCGCCAAGCGCGAGCGGCGTGAACAGTACCGAGTTCGCCCACACCGTCCAGGGCGTGTCGCTCGCTTCGAGTTCGGTGAGGAACCACTCGCGCTGGGCCGTGCCGAGCATCGTCTCGGGCGGCTCCGAGTCCCCCCGGGTCCAGACTCGGTCGACGAACGAATCCGGATGGCTCCGGAAGAGGCGTTCGTCAGTCAGGAGCAGCGTCACGAGGTCGCCGAACTGGACAGCGTGGTAGAGGTCGAACGAGTCGTGGATGTGCGCCGCCCCGGGGTCGTACGTGATGCGGGCGGGAATGAACTCCCACCAGGCCTGGATACCGGCTTTGGTGAGATAGCGGGTGAACTCCGGGACGTCGCCACAGGGATGGTTCGGAAACACCGGCGCGTCGGTCTCGTAATCCCAGTAGCGGTCGTTGGCGATGGCGTGGTCGTCCCACGTCTGGATGACGGTGTGGCGCTCGTGGAGTTTCTGCAGATGGGGGTCTCTCTTGTACGTCTCGTAGATGCGGCGGAAGTCGTTGAGACACATCGGGAGCGTGTCCCCGTCCGGCAGTTCGATGCCTCTGTCCCTGTACGGGCCGTCGCTTCCGTTCGGGGGGCCGTCGGCGATGTGTTCGTAGATGTAATCGCCGAGATGGAGGACGAAATCGACGTTTTCCTCGGCGAGGTGAGCCATCGCTCCGAAGTAGCCGTTCTGGTAGTTCTGACAGTTCAGAAGGCCGAACCGGAGCGATTCGAGTGCGTCGTCCGAGGCCGGAAGCGTCCGGCACCGGCCCGTTCGACTGCGTACCCCCTTGTACCCGAACCGGTAGTAGTAGACGCGGTCGGGGTCGAGGAGGCCGTCGAGGTCGACCCGGATGGTGTAGTTGTCGGTCGCTTTGACACCGGGGCCGGGTAGCTCCGAGCGGACGATGAGCTCCTCGAAGTCCTCGTCGGTCGCGACTTCGAGGCGGAGTGTTTCGGAGGGCTCGTACTGGTCCGGTGAGATTCGCGTCCAGAGGATCACTCCGGTCGGCGTCGGTCCGCCGCTCGCGACCGACTGTGGAAAGACATCACCGGCCTGTGTGACAGCGGGCGCAGCGGCTGTATCGATCAGTCTGGCGGTCGAGGACAGTTCTGTGGCATCGACCGCCGGTCGGATTGTAACGGTGGTCATCGTCAGGTGGTTGGCTGTCGCCGATTCCTCGCTGATGCCCTCTCAGACCTGTGGCAGGACAGAAAACTGTACACGATAAATTATTAGAGAGCTAACCATATAACTGTATCTCGTAGTGACTATCCGAAACCACTGGCTCGGTTCAGTTCCCTCACACCGCCGTTCTCAGTGGTTGCGAAGCGGATATCGGTACCGTCATTCAGAAGCAACGACGACAGCGCTCTCGACCCGGAGCGAAACGCATGTCGATCAATCTCTGCCGTCCCGGAACTCGGCCTTGTTGAAACCGGACCTGGGGGCTCAAAAACACGCGGAAGTGTTGTTTTGATTATTCGAGTCAAATACGATATCCGTTTTAATTTCCCAGCACTATGACTCAGTGTGGAATCCGAAATCGGCACGGACGAATCGGTGAGTATGGCCGTGGTGCGGGTGGTGAGCGCTGTCGAAGGCCGAGACCCACTCTCCCTCCCACCGCTAGCGAACGTGGTCGATACCGACGCACTGGATGCCCTGTTCGACGCCCGGTATGACGGCACGCAACGAACCGGTGGACGGCTCTCCTTTGTCTATAGCAAGTGTCAGATCACAATCGACAACGCGGAGTTTCTCACACTCCAACCGCTCGAAACCGGTCGCCGTGAGACGAGCTCGCAAGACGTCAACGACCGCAACACCGCGTAACGGAGCATCCGAACCGTCTTATAGACACTCGGGAGGCCGGACCACGAGATGGGCTGAATCCCCGAGACATGTGTCCGCGGGCGAGCACGACGCGACCGTTCCAGAATCCCCCCTGAAAGCGCCCGTTCCTCTCTCGAGCCGGGCATACTCGAACTCACCGAGACCGTCGAGGGGCCACCAGTCGAGCAAGGCCGGTGGAGACAGGTACGGTCAGGGTTCCGTCCGTCTCTCCCCCTGAACTCTGTACCGGGTTCATCGTTCTGATTCGGTCTCGGCGTCCCCGACGTTTTGCAAGCGCCACGTGAAAATCGCTCGCAGCACCACGACGAGGCTGTTGGTCTCGCCTGCGCCCCAGATTGCCGTCTCCGCCCGCGAACCTGTAGGAGCGGCGTCCTCGCCGTTACCGAGGACGCTCACGAGCGTTCGTTCCCCGTCGACCATCATGAGCCGACCGGCAGGCGTGTCCGACCAGACCCACAGCGAGTCAAAGCGGTCTGCACCGGGGACCTCGTCCTGAATCCGCGCCTGCACATCCGAGGACACGCCGCCGAGGCTGATTCTCACGCCTCGCTTCGCGGCAGCGTGAAGTGCCTCGATGATATCCTCGGTGAGCAGTTCCTCGACAGTCATGTAGACGATTTCGTCGTCTGCCCCGTTCACGAACTCCAGCACGCGGTCAGTGACCGCAGCCTGTCCCTCGACCGTCCAGACGCCCCGTTGTTCCTCGCTGCGCTGGGCCGGCTGGAGTTCGTTCAGTGCGGTCCGGAGAACCGACACCCGGTAGTCCATCTCGCGTTCGAACTTCCGGCTCGCTGTGTCGGCCGATATCGCCCAGAACTCCTTGGGTGAGGACTGCTGAATGTCGACCAACCCTTGCCCGTGTAACTCGTCGATGGCGTCGTACACGCGAGTGCGTGGGACCTCTGTGACCTGGCTCACGTCTTTCGCGGTGCTCGTGCCGAGACTCACGAGGGCGACGAACGTCCGGGCGGCGTAGGTACTCAGCCCGAACTCATCGAGCTGTTCAATCGCCGCCGCGCGCGGATCATCAACGGGGTCCGAGTTGGTATCCATAATCCGGGTGCCTCTGTGCTGTGAAATCCCAGCCACTGACGGTGATAGGAACCGGCACGCATCGGGTTGTGGTTGGGACACAAGTTCCGAGTCGCGTGCCGGACTGGTGAGTATAGCCCCAGTGCCGATAATACTTTTGTGATTAACAGGGTGAAATATAGGGCCGTGGAGAGACACCCCAGTGCAGATTGGTAGCGTTCTAATTGTTCGTGATGCGGCGATTTACAGTATCTACCGTGGATTTCTGCCAGAATACCGATTGTACACGCTACAGTCGGCCCCGGTCTCGAAAGACGTTCATTTTCCATCCAGTAGTGACAACGCCTATCTGCCCAGCGAAACGATGTTGTGAAAGTGCCCGAATCTGTCCGGGCTGTGTGTTGGGACACATGAGCACAGATCAAACACTGAACGAAGCGGTCGAGATGCTCCAGCAACTCGGCCTCAAAGAGTACGAAGCCAAGTGCTTCGTCGGCCTCGCACGCCTCTCTACGGGCACGGCGAAACAACTCAGCGAGGTCACTGACGTCCCCCGGACGCGCGTCTACGATGCAATCCGTGTCCTCGAAGCCCAGGGGCTCGTCGAGATCCAGCACTCGAGTCCACAGCGGTTTCGCGCTGTGCCGCTCGAGGAGGCGGCCGAAACGCTCCGGGACCAGTACGAGGCTCGCGTCGAACGGCTCGAAACGGCACTTGCGGACGCCGAGAAACTCGATTCCGAGCAAAGAGAACCGGTCCAGGAAGTGTGGACCATGTCGGGGACAGACGCGATAGCAAACCGTTCGAACACGCTCATCGGGGACGCGACCGAGGAGGTGGTGTTGGTCATCGGGGATGACTCGCTGTTGACCGACGAGTTGGTCGGGAGCCTCAACGGCCTGAACGAACGCGTCGACCTGCTCGTCGGTGCGGTCACAGAGGACCTCGAGGCGCGGATTCACGGCGCCGTTCCGCGAGCGACGACGTTCCTGTCGAGCCTCGACTGGCTCCGCACCGCGGGTGTCGCCGATGACGACCTCGCTATCGGACGACTCCTCCTCGTGGACCGGTCGGCAATCCTCGTCAGCACACTCGTCCCCGACACGCACGAAGAACAGGCCGTCTTTGGCGGTGGGTTCCGGAACGGTCTCATCGTGATTGCGCGCCGCCTGCTCTCGCAGGGGCTCATTCCGAAACGGGACTCACAGGGGAACTAGCACCCCACCACAGACCGAGACGGAAAGCGTCCCGGTCCGGTAGCATTTTCGAACCCACACTTAGTCGACACGGTCGGTCAGTCGGTTAGCAGAACTCTCTCCGCTTGAAAACGGAACCCCGTCCTGTCAGTCGCTGTCAGTCGCGAGTGTGAGTGAAACCACTGTCCCGCCTTGTTCGGTGGCGTCGATCTGGAGCGGCCCACCGTTTTTGTGACTCGCCCACTGTGCAAGCCACAGTCCCATCCCACTGCCGTGTTCAAGTGGCGCCTCCGTTGTCTCCTCTATAACTCGGGCTTCGTGTACCGGCAGTCCCGGGCCGTTATCGACCACTTGTACTAAGACCCGATCGGCATCCTGTGTGCGAATGCGGATTTCCACCCTCGGATCGGGGCGGTCGTTGTGGTCGATAGCGTTCTCGACAAGTTCGAGGAGTCCGATCCTGAGCTCGTTGGATGGTGCCAGCACCGTGGTGTCGATATCTCCCTCTATATTGACCTCGGCGTCCGGATACGCCTGCGTGACTTCTTTTTGCACTGCTTCTAGCGTCGGTCGCAGTTCCGTTCCCGCAGTCCTGTCGTAGTACGTGTGTGAATCGGCAAGTATCAGGAACCGGTCGACCTTCTCTGTGACGTCGTACAGTCGATTAGTGACTTGCCGTATCGTCTGTGACATCTCCGAGACATTTGACTTCGAGAGGTCCGAGAGGTCATCCGCGAGTTGTTTCGCCTCCACGAGTGGGGGATTCAGATTCGATTTCAGGCTGGAATCCGGGTCTGTCGCCTGTATCCCCCCGTCGAGGGTCTCCAGTACATCTCGCAGTTCAGTCAGCTTATCGTCGTCAGGGAGCTTTGACAGATGCTCATCTAGCATTTCCGCCTGTCCCAGCAATGTGGTGACTCTGTTTCGAAGGTTGTGCCGTAGCATCCGCGTCGCCACGTTCAACTGCTCTTGCTGTCGTTGCTCGTCGGTTATGTCGACTGCAGCCTGCATGACACCCTCGATGTTGCCCTCGCTATCACGCATCGGCTCAGCCCGGATGCTGTACACCCGGTCACCCGTCGATTTCTGGAAGGTCACTGTTCGAGTGAGTGGCTTCCCGGTCTCTATGACTGCCTTCTTTAACTCTACCGTCGGCTCGGCAACGTCAGGCGGAAAGAGCTCGTCGTCTCGTTTTCCCAACGCCTCTGTCTCGGAGATACTGTTGGGCCCCTGGTCTTTGACCCACGTATGCCTGAGGTCGGTGTCGACCCGAGCAGCGGTGATACCGGCGAGTTCCAGTACGAGATTCAAGTGCTGTTCCGTCTTTCGTAGCGCCTCTTGTGCCTCTGCGGTATCTACATGCTCCTCTCTCTTGTCACCCATTCTATTCTTCAGTTGTTACGAACAGTAGCTATTGGGTGATAAAGCGCTTTTGCATATTTGATTGTCACCATTAGACTTGATTAGCGGTACCGTTTCCCGCAGTCATCGACCCGATAACACAACAGACGGACCTGTTGTGTAAGCGTCCACCGCAGTCCCGCGGGCCGATAGCATTCGAAGAACGACCAGGCACTGACGATGCCGGCTCACACTGTCGGCTTACGTCTGTGACGGATTTCGCCACATCGGGGTGGCGAGTATCTCCCAATCGTTCGTCTTCCCGACACTTTCGGGGCGGTGTCACACTCTCATGGGCAGACTGTGTTCAAGATATCAACTCACGAATCTGAATAGCCAGTACCTTCATATGAGTATGGACAAATGATTACCAAATCATGGGAGCACCGCAACGAGACATTCTGTTACAGGCTGGGATGGATGACAAGATCGGAATCCTCTCGAAGCGCCAGCGACGGCTGGTCCTGCTGGCATTGAAACACGACGGAGAGAAGACCGAGGCTGATGTCCTGTTTCGCAGCGGGGACCAGGTGGAGGACGGTGACCTGGAACTCGTTCACAACCACCTTCCGAGGTTGGAGGAGGCAGGCTACATCGAATGGGATCGGGACAGCGGAACGATCTCGAAAGGGCCACAGTATGACGAAATCAAGCCGCTGCTCGACCTCATAGAGAACCACGCCGACGAACTCCCGCCGGACTGGCCCTGAGTGAACGATGAGTGGATCCACAGAGGGGGGTGACGAACCCTTCCGGAATGCGTCCCCATTGCACGATGCTCGATACGACCCGGACAGCAATCAGGGGCTAATCGCCTCGATTCTGGAAGCGGTGGCTGTACTGGAAGAGCGCCCAGTGGCGGCGCTGCGGGAGGACCCGCTACACGAGAGTATCGATGCCGAAGCGGTTGAGATACTGCTGTTTGGCTCCCGGCAAGACGGTGGTACGAGTACGGCCGGACAAAGGGTTACCTTTGCGTACCGCGGGTATCTGATTCGTATTCACAGCGACGGACGGATTCTACTGTTTGATGCTGACGATACTTCGGCGTAACGCGTGTCATATAGCAAGTCACAGTAGTCTCCGTTCAGACTGAGTACAAACAGGTGCGCAGTGTGTGGGCGCGCCTCACGCCACCTGCTAAACAGCGATGATGCTCCTGGCGGCGTGCCAGACAGGGCGAATATGCGGCACTGCCGCTACCCGCACGTTCGTCTCCAACGACCGACCTGTTGGAAAAGCGTCTCTGTGGGTGACCGTGGTTACGCTTGAGCGTACTCTTGATGAATCCGATCCATGCGCGCCGCCATCACGAAGTCAGTCTTGTGCAGTCCGTCGATTTTGTGCGTCCACATTTCGACTCGTACTTCGCCCCATTGAAGATGTATATCGGGGTGATGCCACTCCTCTTCGGCAAGCTCTCCGATCTCATACGTGAACTCGAGCGCATCACGGAAATCCTCGAAGGGGTACGCACCCTCCAGGTGGTGCCCGTCTACAACCTCCCAGATATCGTCGATTTCAGTGAGGTACTCGGTGTACGCTTCTCTCGTGAGTGGCTCGTCATCTGACGTACAGGCCTCACATGGTTCGTCGGCAAGTGATGATGCCATACAACACGTGTTCGCTGGACTACACTTGTGTCTTCCTCTCACAAACACCGGTGTCTTCCGTAGGACATATGATAGCATCGAGGGACTGGTTCACAATAGACGGCCAGAAATTACCGGTGTTCGAGTGCTGCTCTTCTGCTCCGTATTCAGGACGCCACATACAAGCAAGGGGACACGGTGGGGCCGTCCGAGATACAGGGCGCGGCCGGGTAGCGCCTCACACCGCACACGTCGGATGAGAGACCATCTGCTCATCAATCGGTGAGACATACCTCCAGCGAAGTTCGACGACGCCGCCGACTGTCCGTTCCACCACCTGACTTCTCGCCGAGAGTGTGACCTTTACGACGATGAAACACTCGGAGTTGCCGGACTTCCGGGTAAATCGTATTTGATATCGCGATATATGATTTATCATGCCGGCACCCCCTCTTTCCGAGGAAGCAACACAGAAGCGCTACAGGACGTCTCAGTCGACGAATGCCCTGATGGACTCGAAGGCGTCGGTGGCCAGCGTGTCGGCGACTGCGTCCCTGTCGACGTCGCTGATCTCCTGTGGGTATTTTCGCTCGAAGTAACTCATGATGTTTTCGACATCGCGGGTCAACAGTTCCCTGGCGTTTTCGTGGTCGGTCGGGACGGCCTGGGGCCAGTCGAAGACGACGACGCCCTCGTTCGTGACGAAGACGTTGTACTCACTCATGTCCGCGTGGACGTACCCCTCGCGGTAGGCCGTCTCCATCTCGTCGAGAACGAGGTCCAGAATCGGCAGCACCTGCTTCGATTCGAGTTTCGTCCGGGAGAGTTCGACGCCGTCGATTTTCTCCATTACAATCGCGTGCCGGTTCGTGTCGATCGGCTGTGGGACCGATACGGCCGGATACAGCGTTTCGAGGGCGTCGTACTCCCGCTCGGCGGCCTTTCGAGCGGTGTAGAGCCACGAGACGTGGTCGCGGTCGGCAGTGTACTCCCGCTCTTTCATCACTTCCCGGAAGTTGGTGTAACCCTCCCGGTGGTACTTCAGCGCCACTGGTTTGTACGACTGGGCCTCGTAGACGTCGCTCTCCTTGCCCACGCCCAGCGGCGACCCGACTCCTTCGATAGTATCGCGCTCGGCAAAGGTATGCAGCGCAAGCGTGTCGTACCCCTCGAAGGTGAGCTTGAAGCCCTCGTACTGGATCGTCTTGCGCTCGACCAGCCCCCGGTCCGCACACCGGTCGAGCCGGTAGTCGACGTCTTCCGTCGTCAGCCGCGAGAACTCGGTCAGCTTCTCGCGGGCGACGTACTCCGAGAACCGCATCCCCTGTTCGACGCCAGAGAGTAGATGGAAGTCCTCGGGTTCCAGCTCCGCCATCACTGAAGCCACGTTCTGGACCATTAGGGGTCTCTAATCGGCCGACTGGTAAAAGGCCGACGCGTTCGCCGGCCGCCACTCATAAATTTGTATCCGCTATAGGAAACACCAATTCCGGCATCACTGCCGGCCGCTCTGCCGTCGGATTGCAGGTGTGCCGACCGAGAGCGTCCGTGTTCCGGGGGAACTCGCGTGAGATTGCTGTTCTTGACCGACAGACGAGCTTTCAGTACCGATTAGACGATTCAGAGACGTGACCAGTGTGGTGGTGCTGGAGGACTTCGGAACGGTATGGCGTTTCGTGACTGGTCTATGGTTCTGCCTGTTCGGCTTATACCAGGGCTAATGTCCAATGAGTGACCAATCCCGGCTGCCCGTCGTGTCCGGTGTCACGCGGACGGAACCGGCTTTGGATCGACGCTTCGCCGACTGAGGAACAATTTAACCCACATAATCACACATTTTCGAATTGATATTACCAGTCTGATACTACAGCCTTAGCGCCGGTTCTGTCCCTCAAAACACGGTCAATCAACCCTGAAAACGAAGGCTTGATAGCAATGATGACGGCGTTCATGTACCTTGTTCGTACAGGTCGAGGTCCGACAAAACAGTGAAACATCTTCCTAACCGCAACGACTGTATATATAATGCGGACGGCGATTAGTTTCAATTAGCGGGAGTGATTTAAACTACTCTATACTTTTGATCACCTAACCGTAAGCGCGTCGCGTGAGCAGGCGGCACAAAGACCAACTCAGAGACCTGCTACGCTCCCTTTCTCCGTCCCCGCGACTGGCGGCTACACCGACCTCATCCCGGGGCTCGCCTTCGTCGCAATCGGTATCGGTATTCTCGCCGCGGAGCTTCGATGTCGGCGACAGACGCAGTCTCTCGGTGCCGCCCTCGCTCTGGTTCTTGTCGTGAACGTCGCTTTCCTCGGCAGCGTCGGCGCTGTCTTCACCCCCGTCGAGACACCGGGCCCAGTTCCGATGTCGGACCTCGAAACAAACGACATTCCACAGGCCTACGAGGGCGTCGAACCAGCACCCGACGTCCGGTACGTCTACTGGCAACAGATCGAACCGTCGACGTGTCACTACCGGCTCTCGCTGATGGAACTGCGGTGGCTCGACCGAACCGACTCGACTACCGATAGCCGCTGTCTCGACTTCGGGACCGCCAGAGACCGACTCGCAAACGGGTAGCCGTCACGACTCCGTGGAGTCGTACTCGGAGAGGGAGGTCTGCGTCGTCTCCACCGAGCCTGTAATGACGTACGGAACGATGATGCGGAAGAACTGCGCGACGAGGACCAGCAGTATCGGGCCCAGGAAGATGCCGTAGAAGCCAAACGCGATGGGTCCGAGGATGTACGCGAACATCAACAGGCCGACGTGGGTCAGGTCGCCGCTGACGTATGGCCGAATCATGAAATCCGGGATCGTGTCGACGACGACCAGCGTGACAACGAGAAAGAGGGCGACCCAGGCCAGGGCGGCCGCCTGTCCCGCGAGGACTGCGGAGACCGCAAGCAGTGCGGCCACGGGCACGTAGACGATCTTCATCCCGACGACGGGAACGAGGCTTCCGATACCAGTCAGTGCGCCGACGAGCGGTGCGAACGGAATCTGTACCGAACCGGGGGCGACCAGGTTGTACAGCGAGAACACGAAAATCCCGATGACGCCCGTCACCAGCGCGTTCAGGATGTTCCCGAAGAGAATCGAGGAGAGCTCCTCGTCGACCTCCGCCGCGTACTTGCGGAGGACACCCGACCCATCGAAGGTGTCGAGGAACCAGCCGACGAGTCGCGGCCCGTCGGTGAGCAGGTAGTACGTCCCGGCGAGCATGATGAACACGCGAAGCAACAGCGACGTGAGCAGACTCACCGAACCGACGAGCGTGTCGGAGACACGCCCCAGCCACGACTGGACGGTCGCGTTTCGAAGCAGGTCGAACACCTCGGCCGGCCCCATCGCCAGCAACTCGCTGAAGCCGAGGTCGGCGAGCGGTCCCGGTAGGGAACCACCCTGGAGCTCCTGAAACTGGGAGAGGTACGCCGCGCCCAGGCCGCCCTCGCCGAAGAACGCCTGTAACTCGGGGATGACGAGGACGAGCGTGTAGCCGACCAGAATCACGAACGGGAGGAGAAAGAAGAAGATCGTGGCGGCCGCATGGATCTGCTTCTGATAGGGGACGGCCCGCTTCAGGAACGACTCGGACAGCGGGAGCCGCCCGAGCCGTCGATAGATCGGTCGGCTGGCGTAGTACAGGAAGACGGTAAACACGAGCGTCGGGAGGAACTGGGACAGGACGAGCCCGACAACGAGGAGCAGTGCCACACCTGCGAGGGCGAGGAGGACGCGCCGTCCGAGGGCGGTACTGTATTCCATATGCTTTCAATACAACCTCTGGATGAAAAATAAATCCACCGGTGAGACGGACTTCCCCGCACGGGCGGAACGGTCCCGCCTGGGCTATCAACCGCGGTTACAGTCCTTCGAACTGCGTAATCGCGTCCCGCCAGTCTTCCGGAATCGGACGCGATGATTCCGTGTCGCGGTCGTACGTGACGACGGTCGTCTCCCCGGTCGCGGCCACTCCCTCGTCGGTCCGGACCTCGTACTCGAAGGGGAAGCTCTTCTCGCCCAGCCGGGGGACCCGAACGGCGACGGCGACGGTGTCGCTGATTCGGACCGGCTTCCTGTAGTCGGCTTCGAGGTTCGCGATGACGATCCCGACGCCCGACCCGCTGTCCGAGAGCAGCGCTTCGCCGGCGTCGACAACGTCGTCCAGGTAGTCGATTCGGGCCTCCTCGAAGTAGGTCGCGTACGTCGCGTTGTTGACGTGGCCGTACGTGTCGATGTCCGCGTACCGGACCTCGACCTCCGTCGTGTACTCGAAGCTCATGCCAGCAACTCCGCGTGCTTCTGTTTGAGCTTCTCGATTTTCGGCGGGATGGTCAGCTGGCAGTAGCTCTGGTTCGGATTCTTCTCGAAGTAGTCCTGGTGGTACTCCTCGGCGGGATAAAAGGTCTCCAGTGGTTCGACCTCGGTGACGATGTCGCTGTCGTAGCCCGACTGGATCTCCTCGATGAAGGCCTCGACGGCCTCTCGCTGGGTTTCGTCGTGGTAGAAGACGGCCGAGCGGTACTGGGTGCCCACGTCGTTGCCCTGCCGGTCCTTCGTGGTCGGGTTGTGAGTCGTGAAATGGACCGCCAGCAGGTCCTCGTAGCTCACTACGCTAGGCTCGTAGGTGAGCTGTACGCACTCGGCGTGGCCCGTTTCCTCGCGGCAGACCGCCTCGTAGCTGGGGTCGGCGACGTGTCCGCCGGCGTAGCCCGAAACCACGTCGGTCACGCCGTCGACCTGCTTGAACACCGATTCCGTACACCAGAAGCAGCCGCCCGCGAGCGTCGCTTGTTCGGTCATCACCGAATGTACGTGCCCAGCATACAAAACTCACTGGCCGGGTTCGTCCTGGACGGACCGACCTACCGGTCGACTTCGCCCATGATGGTGTCCAGACTGCCGATGGTCGCCACGAGGTCGGGGATGTACTCGCCACGAACCATCTCCGAAAGCGCCTGGACGTGTGAGAAGGAGGGACCGCGAATCTTGAAGCGCGCGGGGGAGTCCGTTCCGTCCGAGCGGATGTAGATGCCGAGTTCCCCCTTCGCGGCCTCGACGGCGCGATATATCTCCGCGTCGGGGTCCGGCCGGAGCGTGCGGGGGACGTTCGCCTGTATCTCGCGGTCGTCCTCGGGCCAGTCCTCCAGCAGGTCGACGCACTGGCCGATAATCTTCGCGGACTCCTCCACCTCACGCAGGCGCACGAGCAGGCGCGAGAAGTTGTCGCCGCCCCGTTCGGTGACGACCGA
The DNA here is from genome assembly GCF_032027985.1 of Haloarcula sp. 1CSR25-25. NCBI lineage: Archaea > Methanobacteriati > Methanobacteriota > Halobacteria > Halobacteriales > Haloarculaceae > Haloarcula > Haloarcula sp. 1CSR25-25. The sequence continues at coordinate 158,721 of NZ_JAHYBW010000001.1, read as the reverse complement.
CCAGTCGAGTTCGTCGTAGTAGCCGTAGGGGTCGTCACGCCGGAGGTCGTAGTCGACGCCGGAGGCCCGCGCGACCGGCCCGGTACAGCCGTAGGCCTTCGCGGTCTCGGCCGGGAGATGGCCCGTGTCGATGGTCCGGAGCTGGAGGACCTCGTTGCTGGTGAGCATGTCGTGGTACTCCGTGAGCTTGTGGGGCAGGTCATCGAGGAACGCGCGTATCTTCTCGAAGAACGCCTCGCGAGGCTCGGGCAGGTCCCAGGCGACGCCGCCCAGTCGCAGGTAGTTGAACATCAGCCGCTGGCCGGTGAGGTCTTCGAGGATGTCCTGGACGAGTTCGCGGTCCCGGACCCCCCACTGGAAGGTCGCGGTGAACTCGCCGACCACGTCCAGCGCGTAGGTCGCCACCGCGAGCATATGTGAGAGGATACGCGAGAGTTCGCCGCCCATCGTCCGGATGACCTGCGCGTACGCCGGCACCTCGATGTCGGCGAGGTCTTCGGCCGCGCGGGCGTAGGCCCACTCGTTCAACAGCCCGGCTCCGCCCCAGTCCCAGCGGTCCGGATAGGGCATAATCTGGTGGCGATAGGTGCCCTGCTGGCACATCTGTTCCTCACAGCGATGGATGTAGCCGATGTCGGGGTCGACGGCCGCCACCTGCTCGCCGTCGAGCTGGGCGCTCAGGTGTAACACGCCGTGGGTCGATGGGTGGTGTGGCCCCATGTTGAGATGCATCGTCTCCGGCCCCTCGCGGCGGTCTTCGAGCAGGCGCTCGTGCTCCCGGAAGGAGACGATCTGTGGCTGGTCCTGATTGTAGTCCCGGCGCAGCGGGTGGCCCTGCCAGGTCTCGGGCAGGAGGATGCGCCGGAGGTCAGGGTGGTCCTCGTACTCGATGCCGACCAGGTCGTAGGCCTCCCGCTCGTGCCAGGCCGCGGTCGGGTACACGGGCGCGGCTGACTCGCTGGTCGGGGACTCCCTGGCCGTCGGAACGACGACTGATAGCTCCTCGGTCGGGTCCGCGTAGCGCCGCAGATGATATATCGTCTCGAACCGGTCGGCGTACTCCTGGGCCGTGACACAGGCACAGTGGTCCAGGCCGGCCTCGCTCCGGAGCGTCGAGAGGACGGTCTGGACCTGGTCCGCGCGGATGACGACAGCAGGGGCGTTCCCGTGGCGTTCAGTGGAGAGGACGTGGTCGGCAATCGGCTCGATAAGCGGACGGGTATCGTCGGTGCGGTGGACTCTCTGGGCCATCTCCGTGGCCGTGCGTTCGCCGTCCACCTTCCTCGACCTGTCCCCTCACGCCCGAGGTTATTTTAAATACCGCTGGGAAATCGCCCGGTATGAAATACGTCACACTCTCTCTGTGGATGGCTCCCGAGATACGCCACCCGATGCACCAGTTCGTGATGGACCACGACGGCTACGAGGCGAGCTATCTCCTCCGGTGGAACGACATGGGAGCCGAGGTCCAGACACTCCTCTTTCACGTCGACGGCTGGCCGGTCGAGCCGTACCAGACGGCCCTGGAACACGCCCCGAGGGTCGAGGAGTACGCCCTGTCCACCTGCCCCGACGACTCGTTTTACCTGTACGTGCGTGGCCGACCGACTGAACCCGATACGGAACTCATCGACGCGCTCACCCGGACCGGACTGGTCCTCGTCTCACCGGTGGCCTACCGCGTCGACGGCACGGTCGGCCTCACGCTTGTCGGCCCGGGCGGCACCGTCCAGCAGGCAGTCGAGACGGTACCCGACGGCGTCTCCGTCGACGTGCGGGAGGTCGGGGAGTACGACAGCCGGCGGCTCGACACCGGGTCGGCGCTCACCGTCCGCCAGTTCGAGGCCGTCGCCGCGGCCGTCGACTGTGGCTACTACGCCAACCCTCGCGAGGGGGGCGTCGACGACGTCGCCGACAGACTCGGCTGTGCACCCGGAACTGCCGCCGAACACCTCCGGAAGGCCGAGGCCCACGTGATGTCAGCCCTGCTGAACCAGCGGACTGGCCCGGCGTAGGAGGCGTCGACGGCCGGGTTAGCCGAGCCCCGAAAAACTATAAACTACGACATAGTGGCAGCTAGTGTCGACCCACGAACACACACCATGGAGAAAGTAATCATCGACGACGTCCCGGTCGAACGGAACCCGATGCAGGTACACGACGTCCGCAAGCCCGTCTCCCGGGAGCTCGGGACCGAGCACTTCGCGGCGAACTACTTCGAACTCGACCCGGGTGACTCCTTCTCGGGAGCCCTCCACCGCCACCACGACCAGGAGGAGGTGTTCTACATCGAGCGGGGACAGACCACCTTCGAGGTCGGCCGTGACCGCGAGTCGGTCGACGTGTCCGGCGGCGAACTGATTCGCTTCGAACCCGGCGAGTTCCAGGAGGGGTACAACTCCGGCGAGGAGCGGGTCGTCGGCTGGGCCTTCGGCGCGCCCGGCGCGACCCACGACTGGGACGACCTGGAATCCAGAGCGCACTGCCCGGAGTGCGACGCCGAGACGACCCAGCGCGTCGCCATCGCCGACGGCCGGTTCGAACTCACCTGTACCGACTGCGGCAACGTTCAGGGCTAGCAATTAATTCGGTCGTTTTTGACAAAGTAACGGCGAGTGAGAACGGCCAGAAAGCCCCACCCGTAGCCGGTTTCGCAAACAACGTTGGGCGGGACTGAAAGGGGCGTTGTCGGCGCTGTGCGCCGACTGCTCGTGAGACCGCAGGTCTCCCGGTGGGCGGCTGAACGAAGGCGGGCGACGCAAGCACCACAGGAACGACCGAAGAGAGTGACGAGGAGCGCAGCGAGCCCCCCGAGTTCAGCCGCCCGGGGCTTTGTGGCTCTTGGCACAACCAACAACCCCGTCAGTCATTCCACCCGCTGCTAGCCCGCAATTCATATCGCACCGGGCCACGAAGACCGGATATGTCTCTGGCCGACCTGGAGTGGCGCGTCATCGGCGAGGAGCGACGCCCGGGACCGATGACGATGGCGCTGGAAGCGGCCGCCGCCGAAACCGTCGCCGCGGGCGGTCCGGCGACGGTGCGGGTGTACACCTGGCCCGATACGCTGTCGCTGGGCTACGGGCAGGACCCCGACACGGTCGACTGGGCGTTCTGCGAGCGCGAGGATATCGGGGTGACGCGCCGTCCCACGGGCGGCGGGGCGATATACCACGACAGCGTCGCGGACGTCTCCTACGGCATCGTCGCACCCGCCGACGCCGTGCCGGGCGACCTGATGGCGTGTTACGAGCAGTTCTGCGAGCCGGTGCTGGAAGCGTTCGAGCGCATGGGCGTCGACGCCGACTTCGCCGACGACGAGCGGGCAGCGGTCCACCAGCCGGCCTGTTACCTGCGGCAACTCCACTCGGCCCACGATATCGTCGGCCCCGACGGCCGCAAACTCAGCGGGAACGCCCAGTACCGCCAGAGGGACGCCGTCATCCAGCACGGCTCGCTTTCGGTGTCACTGCGGTCCGACCGTCACTGTGGCTGTTTCACCGGCAAGCCGGACCCGGAGCGATTCACCGAGCGCGTCGGCGGGATAGACGAGTACGCCGACGTCGGCCGCGCCGAAGCCGTTGAGACGCTCCGCTCGACGCTGGCCGAGTGGGTCGATGCGACGGAGGACACGTGGTCCGAGGACGAGCTGGCTCGCGCACGCGACCACGCGGAAGAGAAGTACGCCGCCGAGGAGTGGGTTCGACGGTCGCCCTGACCCCGCCACTGCGCGGATGCATCGGGCAGCCCCTCGGGCAGTCCGGTACTCCGGAGCGACATCTATCGGCTTCGGCGCGTATCTCGCGGCGTGATTCCGCCCGTCCGGACGGCGGTGACTCCGGAACCTCTTTTGTCGGGCATCACCGACCGGTGTGCATGGTACGAGTCGGGGCACACACCTCTATCGCCGGCGGGGTCTACAACGCCGTCGAGGAACAGGTCGAGTACAGCGGCAACTGCGGGCAGATATTCTCCCATTCGCCGCAGGTCTGGCAGGACCCGAACATCGACGACGACGAGGCCGAGCAGTTCCGCGACCTCACAGCCGAACACGACGTCGGCCCGTGGGTCATCCACTCGTCGTACCTGGTCAACCTCTGTACGCCCAAAGACGACCTCCGGGAGAAGTCACTGGACTCCATGCAGAAGGAGGTCGACGCCGCCGCGAAGCTGGGTATCGAGTACGTCAACGTCCACCTCGGAGCCCACACCGGCGCGGGCGTCGACGGCGGGCTGGACAACGCCGCCAGTGTTCTGGACGACCTCGACATCCCCGATGGGGTCACCGTGCTGGTCGAGTCCGACGCCGGCAGCGGGACGAAACTCGGCGGCCAGTTCGAGCACCTGGCGACGGTCCGCGAACGAACGGACCAGGACATCGAGTTCTGTCTCGACACGGCCCACATGTTCGCCGCGGGCTACGACCTCTCGACGCCCGAGGCTGTCGACGAGACGCTCGCGGAGTTCGACGAGGTCGTCGGGTTCGGGGACCTCGCCTGCGTCCACCTCAACGACTCGAAACACGCCTGCGGGACGAACAAGGACGAACACGCCCACATCGGCGAGGGCCACATCGGCCAGGACGGCATGCGCGCGTTCGTCAACCACGACGCCGTCCGGGACGTGCCGCTGGTGCTGGAGACGCCGACCGAGGACGGCAAGAGCTTCGCCTGGAACGTCGAGCGCGTGAAGGAACTCCGCGGCGAATAGGGCCGTTCGACCGCGGTGCTTTTCAGGTCGACCCGACTCTGGGGACCTGTGCGCAGGTTCTCCGCCGACTACCTCGAAACCACCCGCAGGGGGATGTGGGGCGACTCCCGCGAGGCGCTCTCGGACCTGCGGCTGGGCGAGTGCGAGCGCGTTCTCGACGTGGGCTGTGGCACCGGCGAACTGACCCGCGTCCTCCGCGAGGAGACCGACGGAACGGTCGTCGGCCTCGACGCCGATACGGACCTGCTGGCCGCCGCCGGCGACCCGACCGTCTGCGGGGACGCGACGCGGCTCCCCTTCGGCGACGACAGCTTCGACCTGGTGGTGTGTCAGGCGCTGCTCATCAACCTTCCCGACCCCGAAGTCGCGGTCCGGGAGTTCGCCCGCGTCGCCACCGACCGGGTGGCCGCCATCGAGCCGAACAACGCCGCCGTCACCGTCGAGTCGACTGTCGACGCCGAACCGATACTGGCCCGCCGCGCTCGCCGGCTCTTTCTCGATGGCGTGCGGACCGACGTCACGCTCGGCGGCGACGCCGCGGCCGTGTTCCGCGACGCGGGGCTGGCCGTCGTCTCGACGACCCAATACGACCAGGAACAATGCATCGAGCCGCCCTACGACGACGCGGCGATGCGGGCGGCCCGGCGGAAAGCCACCGGGACCGGGCTGGCCCACGACCGCGAGACGATTCTCAACGGCGAGACGACTCACGCCGAGTACGACGCGCTCCGGGAGCGCTGGCGCTCGATGGGACGGGACGTGATCGAGCAGATGCAAGAAGAGACCTACGAGCGCCGCGAGACGGTGCCGTTCTTCGTCACCGTCGGCGAGGTTCCGTGACCCGCTCGGTCCCGTTTTCGGGGAGCAGATAGCCCGCCAGCCCGTAGACGGCGATGTCCAGCAGACTGGCGAGCAGTCCGACGACGCCGCCGACGACAGCGGCGACACCGGCTCCGATGAGCGCGACGAGTACGACGGCCTGGAGGCGGACCCCGCCGCTCTGTAACGTCGGCACGAGCGCCACCGCGAGCAGTCCCAGCAGGAACGCGACGCCGGTGGCGCACCCGGCCGCAACTCCGTGGAGGACGAGGGTCCGTGGCGGGGCGTCCCCGAGCGCGACCCGGCTCTGAACCCATCGGACCGCCAGGACGAACAGCGCCCAGAGGTAGCAGAAGACGGCCACGCCGACGAGGGTGTTCAGTCCGGCGAGCAGGTCGGCGAGGTCGCCGCTCGCGTGGCCGACGAGGACGCCCAGCAGGACGAACAGGGCAGTGTCGAACGTGGCGAGCGTCCACGTCACGAGCGATACCGGTCCCGCGTCGGCCCGTGCCACGTCGCGCGGCGGTTCGCTCTCGGTCGCCGCCTTGCCAACCGCCGTCCGCTCACGCCGGTCCTCAGCCATGTGCGAGGACCTCCGCGAGGACGACAACACCCAGGAGCACAGCCGCCGTCGCGCCGTAGGCCCGCGACAGCGTTCGCCGAAGCGGCGGGGACCGCTCGGCGGACGTGCCCTCGCGGTCACTAGCCTGCACGAGGAGGAGCGTGCGGACGACCGACCCACCGACGAGGGCGACGACGACCACGAGTTTCACCAGCAGGGTCCGTCCCCAGTCTGTTCCGGGGCCCGGCGGCCCGAGCGCGCCGAGGTTGCCGACGCCGGTGAACACGAGCACGCCGACACTGCCCCAGAACAGCCACTCGAACTGTCTTGCGGGCCCGAGCGAGGAAATAGCGCCGCTCCGGTAGCTGTACCAGAGAACGGTCGTACCGCCGACGATGACCGCCATCGCCAGCACGTGGAGGGTTCGAATCGGGAGGGCTGCCATAGCTGTCGGTTCACCGGCAGGTCGCAAAGAATCCGGGGGTCACTCCGACTGGTCTATCGTCACGACGCCCTCGCCCGTCGCCACGTTGTACCGCGTCGACGGGTCGACGGTCAGGCTGACGACGCCGCTGTCGAGGGTGCCAGGCCGCTCGAACCTGGCGACCGTCGACCGGGCGGTGAAATCGTCGGTGTAGACACAGGGCTGTGTGTAACAGCCGAACGCGTGGATGCCGTCTTCGGTCTCCTCGATGCGTTTCAGGCGGGGGAGGATAGACCCGGAGCCCCAGCCGGTCTGGACGACGAGGACGGCGTGACTCTCGAAGTCGGTGCCGGCGGCGAGGTCGTAGGCGTCGCCGCTGTCGGTTTCGAAGCGATCGATGTCGTCGGCGTCGGTCAGCAGCGTCGCGTAGAGCTGGTCTGCGTTGTTGTCGGGAGTGAGTTCCAGCCCCTCGTCTGCCAGCAGCGTGCCCCGCGTCGACACCTGCTCGAACGACAGCGACGGCTCGGCCGGCATGTTCACACAGAGGTACAGCGGGTCGCGGTCGCCCTCGCCGGAGTCGTCGATGTCGCACTCGATGTCTGCGATGTCATACGGCGGCGTATCGACCCGGTCAAGGTCGCCGGGCAGCCCGTCCGGCGTGTCCGTCGGCGGTTCGTCGTCGGTGTCGGTCTCAGTGTGGGGCGACGGGTGCGTTGGCGATGCCGTGCCGCCGTCGCCGCTGCCGTTCGCGCCCGGTGCGAGACACCCGCTCAGGGCCCCCGTCACCGTGCCGCCGACCAGTCCCAGGATGGCTCGTCGCGTTCGCTTCATACGACTCCCTTCCCGCGGTGTGGGTGTATCCCTTCTGTTCGCTCAAAACCGTGTTGTAGCTGCCGCGGCCAGTGCTCGCGCCCAGGCGTCCCCGCCCAGTGTGCCGTCGCCCGCCGATAGACCCTTGCGGGGTGAGCGGCTACGAACGACACGTGCCGATTCGCATCGCCTCATGATACCACCGCTCGTTCGCCGCTGTCCGGACTGCCGACACGTGACCTGGAGCCGTCGGTTCGCCGTCGTGGGCGACAGGGAGGGCAGTTCTCGGCTCGTCGAGTGTCCCGCCTGCGGACACCAGTTCCCGACGGTCGATGCGCCCTGGCTGCAGTAGTCGCCCCGGCACGGCCGGTGCGAGGGTCGCCTACACCACGTCGCCCCGGACCGTCGCCCCCTCCTGCTGTGCCCGGTACTCCTTGACCGCGTCGGCGGCCCGGCTCGCCTCGTCGTCGTCCATCCCGAGCATCGACAGCGACTGGGTCAGCGTCGGGAAGACGAACTCGTTGTCCCGGAGCTTCCGGAAGGCTTCCGGCGACCGCTCGCCGTCGAGCCACAGGCAGGCCCCGCGGGGGTCCAGAATCTGCTCGTAGTCGTTTCGCATCTTCGCGCCCTTGAGCCGCTGGGTGACGTTGTCCTCGAAGGAGGCGTTACACACCTCCAGATGGACCGGCTCCTCGTCCTCCAGGAGGTGGGCGGCCAGGCACTTCTCGGGCGCGGCGTGACCGCTGGCGTTCGCACGGATGTACTCGGGATGCTCGTCGGCCCACGCGGCGCGGACGGTCTTGCCGACGCCGTCGACGCCGTGGCTGCGCTGGTACTCCTCGGCCCGCTCCGGGGCGTCCTTGAACAGGATGTCCTTGGTGACGTACACGTCGAGCCGCTCGACCGGGTCCAGTCCGAGCGCCACGTCGCCGTAGACCCACACCTCCCGGACCGGGACCGGCATCGTCTCCGATTCGACCGCGGCGACGATCTCCTCGACCCGCTCGACTGCCTCCGGACGGTCCAGACTCATTGCCTGGTCTACCAGTTCAGTGACCTAAACGCTGACTCTCCCGAGGCGAACACTGATACCACTGTGCTGTCTCCGTGCCGATGTGTCAGACCTCCGAACACAGTTCCGGGAACTGGCGACGTGGGCCGAGGGGACCTCCCCCCTGTACGCCCATCTCTGCCGCGAGGCTGCCGAGGACGCCGCTCTCCTCGACCTCGCGGCGACCGTTCCCGAGGGCCGTCAGGCCCCGCATCTCCTGCTGGCCGCGGCCCACTACCTGCTCGACCGGAACCCGGACCACCGGCTGGCTGAATACTACCCCAGTATCGCCCCGGAACCGCGTGACCCCGACGACGAGTGCTTTCCGGCGTTTCGCGAGTTCTGTCTCGACCACGCCGACGACCTCCGGCCGCTCCTGGGGAACCGGCGCACGCAGACGAACGCGGTGCGGCGCAGCGCGGTGCTGTACCCGGCCATCACACAGGTGGCCCGCGCCGCCGACGGACCGCTCGCGCTGGTGGAACTCGGACCGAGCGCCGGCCTGAACCTCCTGTTCGACCGCTACCGCTACGACTACGACGGCCGCGTGGTCGGCAAGGGCGACTCGCCGGTCACCATCGAGAGCAGCGTCCGCAGCGGCGACCCGCCGCTCCCGGAGACGCCGCCCGATATCCACTCTCGGGTCGGTATCGACCGCAATCCACTCGACGTGACCGACGGGGCCGACAGGGACTGGCTCCGCGCGCTCGTCTGGCCGGAGCACGGGGCGCGGCGCGCCGTCCTCGACAGCGCACTGACCGTGGCGCGGGGCGACCCGCCGCGGCTCATCGAGGGTGACATGCTCGATGACCTGCCGCCGGTCCTTGCAGACATTCCGTCCGACGTACCGGTTTGTGTCGTCACCACGCTCGTGCTCTATCAGGTCCCCGAGGAACTGATCGAGGCACTGACGGCGTTTCTCGAGGGCCGGATGACCGAGCGGTCGCTGCACTGGCTCACCGGCCGGCCGGCCCTCTCCGGCGGCGAGTCAGTGGGGCTGGACTGGAAGCGCCGGACCGATGCCGGCGTCCAGACGACACACCTCGTCGACTACAAGCCACACGGAGCGTGGCTGTCCTGGCGGCCCTGAGGTGACGTCTCGACGTGCAGCCGGAAACTCGAAGCCATTTGGTAACTGTTCACGCGGGCTTATGTCCCCGCCGCGGAAAGGTCGCCTATGCAGATTCGCGTGTACGACGAGGGGGCCGCCCGCGACTGCCTGCTCGTCCTCGGGTGGGGGAACCGATGTCGGCACCGGAACGTCCAGTGGCTCATCGACCAGCTCGCGACGGCGTACCGCGTCCACGCCGTCGAGCTGCCGACACACATCACCGACTACCGGCGGGAGTGGGTCGACCCGGCCCAGGAATACGCCGCCGACCTCGACGAGTTCGATCTGCTGGGCCACAGCGCCGGCGGGCTGACAGCGGCCCACCTCGACGCCGACGCCGTCGGCAACAGGGTGTATCTGAGTCCGTGGTGGGACAGCGACCTCCCGGTCCCGAGGCCGGTGCTTGACGCCGTCGCGTCGCTGCCCATCTCGACGCCGTTCATTCCGGTCGACACCCTGGATGCCGAGGCGATCGGTGACCTCGCAACGGCCCGCCAGCTCGCGGAGGGTCCGTCGGCGTTCTCACCGGCGTTCGTTCGGACGGTGCTGCGGGCACAGCGGTCCCTGCCACCGGCTCGGGACACCGCCGCGGCGTTCTGTTCGCTCACGGACACCATTGTCGACCCGCGTGCCGTCGGCGAGCGTCTCCCGGCCGACCGCATCCGGCTGTACGACGGCGGCCACGAACTGTTCTCCTCGAGCGGGCGCGAGGGGACAATCGAGACCGTCCTCGATGCGTTACGGCACGGGCCAGACACGCTGTGAGTGGGGTTTCCGGCCGAGTCAGCGCGCTGGACCCGAGACGAAACCCTCTCACCGTTGGGGCCACGACTACTCGCCACGATGGAGTGCGACAAATGCGGCGAGACGGCGGTGTTACACGCGGCCTATTCCGGGCTCCACCTCTGTGAGTCCCACCTCTGCCGGGCGGTCACGAAACGGGTCCGCCGTCGCATCCGCGAGGACGGGCTCGTGTCCGACGACGCCACGGTCGAGGACCCCGAGACGTGGGTCATCGGCCTCTCGGGCGGGAAAGACAGCGTCGTCCTCACGCAGATTCTCCACGACACGTTCGCCGAGGACCCGCGTATCGAACTCGTCGCGCTCTCGATCCACGAGGGCATTGAGGGCTACCGCGACGCGAGCCTGGAGGCCTGCGAGGAACTGACCGACGACCTGGGCATCCGCCACGTGACCGTCTCCTACGCCGAGGAGTTCGGCGTCCAGATGGACGACGTCGTCGAGGACGACCCGGAGGGGATGGCCGCCTGTGCCTACTGTGGCGTGTTCCGCCGTGACCTCCTCTCGAAGTACGCCGAGGAACTCGACGCGGACAAACTGCTGACCGGCCACAACCTCGACGACGAGGCCGAGACGGCGCTGATGAACTTCCTCGAAGGCGACGTCTCACAGATCGCCAAGCACTTCGAGGCCTCGCTCGGGCCGTTCGACTCGTCTGCCGACGCGCCCACAGCGCAGACCCGCGCCGCCCAGGACCACCACATCCCCCGGGCGAAGCCGCTCCGTGACATCCCGGAGAAGGAGGTCGCCCTGTACGCCCGCTTCGAGGACCTCCCGGCACACATCACCGAGTGTCCTCACGCCGATGAAGCCTACCGCGGCGAGATACAGGACCTCATGCTCGGACTGGAGGAGAACCACCCCGGAACGCGCCACTCGATTATGGCCGGCTACGAGAAGCTCGCCGCGTTAGCCGCCGACACCTACGGCGGCGAGAACAGCGACACCGACTACGGCGAATGCGACAACTGCGGGTCGCCGACGGCGCGGGACCTCTGTCGGAAGTGCAACCTGCTGGATGCGCTGGAAGCGGTCTGACGCGTGTGTTGACCGCGTCGCTCGTCGGTACAGCTGAAAACGGAAAGAAGAACCGCGGTGTTACTTGTTCGTCCGGATGACGTCGAGTCCGTTGTTCTTCTCGCGCTGGTCCTGGCCGCCGTCGGTCTCGCTGTAGCCAGTATTCCGACCGCCGCTGCTCCGACTGCCGCCGTTCGCGGCGGGGCTGTCGAAGCTTTCGACGTTGTCGGAGGCGTCGAAGGACGTGTCGTCGCCGACCTCCTGGATCGCCTCGCGGGACTTGTTGGCCTGCTTCTGGGTCGTCGGACCGAGCACCTGAGCGGACTGGACGCCGGTCATGATGGCCATGACCCGCACCTTGCCCTTGTACTCCTCCTGAATCCGTGCGCCCCAGATGACGTTGGCGTTGGCCTCCAGTCGCTCGGTGATGTTCTGGGCGATGCCCTCGGCCTCCTTCAGCGTGAGGTCCGGGCCGCCGGTGATGTGGACCAGGCCGCCGCTCGCGCCGCGGTAGTCCACGTCGAGCAGCGGGTGGTTCATCGCGTCCTTGACGACCTCTTCGGTCTTGTTCTTGTCCTGGGTCTCACCCACGAGCATCACCGCGACGCCGCCCTGATTCATGATGGATGTCATGTCGGCGTAGTCGAGGTTGATGAGGCTCGGCTGGGTGATTGTCTCGGAGATGCCCTTGACGGTCTCGGCGATGATCTGGTCCATCACGGAGAACGCCTTGCCGATTGGCAGGTTCGGGACGTAGTCGAGCAGGCGGTTGTTGTCCAGCACGATGATGGAGTCCGCCTCGTTGCGGAGCTTCTCCAGGCCTTCCTCGGCCTTGACCGTGCGGGCCCGCTCGACGTTGAACGGCGTCGACACCATGCCGACGACGATTGCGCCCTGTTCCTTGGCGATCTTCGAGACGACGGGGGCGGCCCCGGTCCCGGTTCCGCCACCCATACCCGCGGTGACGAACACGAGGTCAGCGTCGCCCAGCACTTCCTTGATAGTGCCCTGTGCCATCTCCGTGGCGCGCTCGCCCATCGACGGGTCGCCACCGGCACCGAGGCCGTTGGTCAGGGACTTGCCGACCAGAATCTTCGTGTCGGCTTCGATCATCTTGAGGTGCTGTTTGTCCGTGTTGATGGCCACGGTGTCGGCGCCCTCGACGCCGATGTTGTACAGGCGGTTGACCGTGTTGTTGCCGGCGCCACCACAGCCGACGATGACGATGCGCGGGTCTCCGAACCCGTCGACATCCTCGTCGGACATCTTCTTCTGTTCCTGCTCGTCGCGTTCGAGGGCCTCGTTGACGATATCCTGCATCGTTACACCTTGGCCCAGGACCGCTTCTTTTCGGAGGTCTGTTCGGAGCCTTCCTCGGCGAGCATCTCCCGAACCGCCGAGCGAATCGCTTCGCTCCGATTGGGGTACTCGCCCGTCTCGACCATCTGTTCGACCTCTTCGATCTGCTGCTTCGGAATCCGTAGTGTCACACGCTCCATGTTTGGTAGTTTCCCCTTGGGTAAGACGGCCCGGAAGGGACCCGTTTACGACCCGCCCGAGTGTTTACACAGCGAAACCGCAGTACGAGGGTGGCATCCCCTCGCGTTCGTCGCTGTGTAAGACGACCGTCTTACGCAGAATAAACCATTAACCCTGATGTATTAAAACTTACGGGCAGTGTCATACACTTTCCCGTTTACGTCGTTTGAGCGCTTGGGTCGCGCGTAAACACCGGTTTATGTTTGATCGAGCACGTCCGCCGCAGGGGTTCGTCTGCCACAGCTCGGGCAGAATCCCCAGTCCGACCGGAGTTCATCGCCGCAGTCACAGAACACCCGGCGGGATGCCTTCTCGCCACAGTTCGGGCAGTAAACGTGGTCAGAACCCAGATTGTCACCACATTGTGCGCACGTCTTACGTTCCTCCGCGTCGGCTCGGTCCCGTGGGTTCGCTTCTGTCTTACGCCCGCTCGTGTCGTCTGTCTGACTGTCTCCGTAGGACGGTTCGCTCTCGGCGCTCGCTCCCCGGTCAGGGGCGCCCCGTCGTTCGGTCTCGGCGTTCGCTGTGCCCGCCCCCTGGCCGTCTACCGAGATGTTTACGTTGACGTCCTGTGGGTGCGTGCGGGGCTGTCGCGCCCCCAGCCGGTCGGCGATGATGCTGTCGACTCGTTCTTCGATGAGCTCGTCGATCGTCTCGGTGTCGGTAACGGACTCCGACGCCGCCGACGCTGATTCCGACGCTGACGACGGCGCGTCCCCGAGATATTCCCGGAGCGCCTCGCGCATGACCTCGCTCTTCGAGGCGTCAAACGCCTCGAGTTGCTCGATGAGGTCATCGTCAGCACGGAACGTTATTTTGCTCATCGGGTTCGATGAGAGTATTATACATGATGGTATTTTAATCTTCCCGCGCTGTCTGACGCCCGTCAGCTACTGGCACGACGCGATCGGTCTCTTCTCTTCGGATTCCGTTCGTAGACCGTCTATTGGTGCACCGACAGCGGGGTCAGACGTGTCTGACACCGAGCCGGCGTGTCACTCCGCGTCGTGTGACCGTTCGGCGCACCCTCCACGAATAACAATCCTTAAGTCCGGACGGCGGGGTATTTTCGGGTGTCGACCGCCCTTAGCTCAGACTGGTAGAGCAGTCGACTGTAGATCGACTTGTCCCCCGTTCAAATCGGGGAGGGCGGACTGAACTTCAACACCGTGAGCGGCAGCGAACGGTGAGGATGTGAGAGACGACTGACCCGATTTGAGCCTGGAAGTCGCAGCGGCCGAGCAAGGCGAGGCCGACCGTCTTCCTCCGTTCAAATCGGGGAGGGCGGACTTTTCCTGCGAATGGTAGTGAGCAGTGAAACTCCCTCCCCGATTTCGTGCTCGGAGGGCGCGCAGCGAAATGAGCACGTCTCAGAGTGTTCGAATTTGGGGCGGACAGATTTGCTTTCCAGCCCTGCAGGACCCGGACCACTGGAGTCGGTCAGCCGGTGAGCGTGACCGGGCGTTCGGCAGTGAGCATGATGTCCTGCGTGGTGCTTCCGAGGAGGACGTTCGTGATGCTCGACCGCTTGCGTCCGCCCATGACGATGCTGTCGACATCGCGTTCTGTTGCGGCGTCGAGTATCTTCTCTCCGACCTCGCCGCCGACAGCAACTCGCTCGACGGGAATCCCCTCGGCCTCCAGATACTCGGCGGCAGTGACGGCAGCGTCGACTTCCTCGAACTCGTGTGGTGGCGCCCCTTTGTAATCCTGATGTGGGAACACGAACAGGACCGTTGCTTCGACTGACTCGCGAGCGTTGGGAAGAGAGGACAGGTACTCGGCCTGGTTCCGTGCCCGCTCTTCGCTCGTATCGACCGGGACGAGTACCCGCCGTATCCCCTCGCCGAGCACGACGTCCGCACCCGTAATCGTGACCGGCCTGTCTGCAGAGAGTAACACGTCCTGTGCAGTGCTGCCGAGCAAGACTTTCGAGACGCCTGACCGCTTGCGTCCGCCCACGACGATCTCGTCACTGTCCAGCTCAGTCGCGGTACGGAGGATCTGTCGGGCAACGCCGCCGTCGTCGACCCTCCGAGTCACGGAGATGCCGGCTTCGTCCAGGTGCTCGGCTGCCCGGACCGCGGCGTCTATTTCATCGAACGCCACCTGGTCGGCATCGGCGAAGTCGTCGGGTGGCACCACGTAGAGCACTGTCGCCTCGACGGTCTCGGTGGCATCCGGAAGCCGTGAAACGTATCTCGCCTGATTAGACGCGCGCGCCGCGTCCCTGTCGACGGGTATGAGTACACTGTACATCACACGTAGAAATGTTAGCTCAAGAGAATTAATCTGTGGGAGATGTTCTCAGAGGTCTGGAACACCACCTCGGCAGGTCGTGTCGACCACCCATACGGCAGAGATTGTACTGCCGGGACACACTCGAAGCAGTAGCTGCCACCGCGCTCGAAGCAAAGCAAAATGCCAGGGGGCCGCGAGGTCCGGCGAAGACGAACCCGGCTGCATCTCGAATCGAACCGCCGGTGTCGGCCTGGCGTGGCGTCAGAACCGCTCGCTCATCGCCGCCAGTCCGGCGTCCACGTCGACAGTCGCGCCCTGCTCACCGAGCGCGTTGCCCAGCGCCGCGAGCAGGTAGCTGACGTTCTTGCGACGAGCGGAGTGCCCCATACAGCCGATACGCCAGATGTCGCCCTCCAGTGCACCCAGTCCGCTGGCGATTTCGAGGTCGTACTCGTCCAGCAACTGCTGGATGACCGCGCCGTCGTCGACGCCGTCGGGCACGCGGACGGTGTTCAGGCTCGGGAGCCAGAAGTCCTCGGGGGCGTTCATCTCCAGGCCCATGCCCTCGACGCCGGCTTTGAGTGCGCCAGCGACGCGCAGGTGGCGGTCCCAGCGTTCTTCGATGCCTTCCTCGGCGACGAGGCGAAGCGCCTCACGGAGCGCGTACACGTTCGTGATCGGGGCCGTGTGATGGTAGGCGCGCTCATCGCCCCAGTACCCTTCCAGCAAGGAGATGTCCAGATACCACGACCGAGCCTCGGACTCGCGGGAGAGGACCTTGTCCATCGCATCGTCGTTCAACGTGAGCGGGCTCGCGCCCGGCGGACAGGAGAGGCACTTCTGCGGGCCGGAGTAGGCCACGTCGATGCCCCACTCGTCGACGCGGAGTTCGACGCCACCCAGCGAAGTCACGCTGTCTGCGATGACCAGCGCGCCGTTCGCGTGGGCGATGTCTGTTAGCTCGGGCACCGACGGCTGGAGGACGCCGGTGCTGGTCTCGGCGTGGACGAACCCGAACACGTCCGGGCTGTGGTCGTCGAAGGCTGCTTCGACCGCCGCCGGGTCGAGCGGCTGGCCCCAGGGGGCGTCGACGGTGACGACGTCCCCGCCCGCTCGCTCGGCCATGCTCGCCATCCGGCCGCCGAAGTAGCCGTTCGTCGGGACGAGCATCGTATCGCCCGGTTCGACGACGTTTCCGATGGCCGCCTCCATCGCCGCGGAGCCGGTTCCGGAGACCGGAATCGTCCACTTGTTGTCCGTTCGGAACGTGTACCGCAGCAAGTCCTGGACCTCGTTCATGATCTCGATGAACGAGGGGTCGAGATGGCCGACCAGCGGCGTGCTCATCGCTTTGAGCACGCGCGGGTGTACGTCGCTCGGGCCGGGACCCATCAGCGTTCGGTCCGGCGGTGTCAACTCACCAACAGCAGGTGGTTCGTCCATACCACGTGTTTCCCGGTGACTGGGTTTTAAATTCCGCGGTCAGCGCTCTCTGGTCAGCGTTGAAGGGGCCCCACGGCTTCGCTGGTCACCGTCGCTTCCCCGGCGAGGCAGAGATCTCCCAATAGGTACAGCCGCCAGTATCACCGACTGACCCTACCCCATAGTCATAACCGCAAGACAGCGACGACATGGGTCGCGTGAACTATCTGCCCTGTTTTTATCCCCGTACTGCTAAGGGTGCGTGTGGTCGTCGATGGGATTGTTCGATAACGCAAGCACTGCGTCCCCTGGGGAGGAACCGAGACACCGGTACACCTGTCTGGTGTGCCGGGCGTCGTTCGACGTTCAGTACCACTCGTGTCCGGACTGCGGTGCGTACGACATCCGCCGGACGAAGTGGGTCACGTAGCCCCCGGCGTCCACGTTGGCACGTCCACCGGACTGCCTGCTATCGGGCTACACTGCCCTTTTTTTATTCGAGATGGTGTCGCGTACCACAGCCACCAAGTGACCGCCGACGGTACGGCCGTGTATGAACCGACGACAGTTAGGGACGACAGGGTACGACGTGACAGACGTCGGACTGGGAACCTGGAACATCGGTGGTGACTGGGGCGATGTCTCACCGGAGGAGGGCCGAGAGGCGATCCGGACCGCGCTCGATGCCGGCGTCGATTTCATCGACACCGCCGACGTGTACGGTGACGGCTTCAGCGAACAGCGCATCGCCGACGTACTCGACGAACGCGAGGTTCGGGACGAAGTGACCGTCGCGACGAAGGCCGGCCGCCGGCTCGACCCGCATACTGCCGACCGCTACAACTACGACAACCTCTCCGAGTACGTCGACCGCTCGCGGGAGTACCTCGGGACCGACACGCTGGAACTGCTGCAGTTGCACTGTCCGCCGACCGACGCCTACTACCAGCCGGAGACCTTCGACGCCCTGGCGCGGCTGCAAGACGAGGGGAGACTGGCCCACTACGGCGTCAGCGTCGAACGGGTCGAGGAAGCACTGAAAGCCATCGAGTACCCCGGCGTCGAGACCGTCCAGATAATCTTCAACATGTTCCGCCAGCGACCCGCGGAGCTGTTCTTCGAGGAGGCCAAGCGCCGCGACGTCGGCGTCATCGTCCGCGTCCCGCTGGCCTCCGGGCTCCTGACCGGCAAACTCTCACGGGACACGGAGTTCCCCGAGAACGACCACCGGAACTTCAACATCGAGGGTGAGGCGTTCGACCGCGGCGAGACCTTCGCCGGCCTCCCGGTCGAGGCGGGCTTTGACGCCGTCGACGAACTCCGCGAGCACGTCCCCGAGCGGATGACGATGGCCCAGATGGCGCTGCGCTGGATTCTGGACCACGAGGCGGTGTCGACTGTCATCCCCGGCTCGACCACGCCGGACCACGTCCGGGCGAACGCAGCCGTCAGCGAGATGAACCCGCTCTCCAACCAGGTCCACGGCGCGGTGCGTGACATCTACGAGGCGTACGTCTTCGACGACGTCCACCATCGCTGGTAGTCACCCGCTCCACAGAGGTATCTGCTTTTCCACGTGTTTCCCCAGCAACAGAGCCCAGGCGAACCCGTGACCGCTGTCGCAGAAACGCGGTAAGCGACCCGGTGCTGTCCTCGAGTTATTATACAATATCCGACTGTTTCGACGCGAGAAAGTAAAATTCTCCTGACAGATATTGGGGGAGATACTGTCGGAATACTGAACAGAACCCTCACAGAGCTATGAGCAGTGGCCGCGCTCCGTCGGCGAACTGCTTGTCGGTGGCCGGCAAACACCCGGCCTGCTATCGCAGGCGGTCGTTCTATTCGTGTGGCTCTTGACCTACGCACTGTGAATCCAGTTCAGCTATCGGTTACAACCTGTGTAACTGGCACGCCTCCCCACCGCCGATGAGTGGTATCGCGACCGGACGCGAGATCGTCCGGACGGTCCGCGAGGAGAACGTGCCGTTCATGGCGGCCAGTATCGCCTACTACGCGATCGCGTCGATCGTTCCGCTGCTTGCGCTCTCGCTCGCCGTGCTTTCGGCGTTCGGGGGGACCGCAACGCTGCTGGAACTGCTTCGGACGGTCCTCTCCGAGAACGGTCAGACGGTTCTGACGGAACTGCTAGAGAACACGCGCGGCCACGGGGCGACCGGAACCCTGAGTCTGGTGTTCGTCGTCTGGAGCGGCAGCAAGGTGTTTCGCGGCCTCTCCATCGCGTTCACCGAAGTGTACGGCGAGGTGGCCGACATCTCGTTGCCGGCCCAGTTCATCCGCAGTGCAGTCGTGATGGGCGTGCTCCTCGGCGCTGTCGTCCTGCTGTCGGCCACCAGCATCGCGCTCACGTACGTCCAGTTTCAGATCCCGTATCCGACGCTGGTCGGCAATCTCGCTGTGTTTGCCGTTCTGGTCGTCTCGTTCGTCCCGATATACTACGTTCTGCCGCCCGTCGCAACCTCACTCACACACGTCGCGCCGGGCACGCTGATCGCCGCAGCGGGCTGGATCACCATCCAGGTCGGGTTCTTCTACTACGCCGGTACCGCCGGGCGGTACGCGGCCTACGGCTACCTCGGAGCCGTGCTCCTGTTCGTCACGGCGCTGTATCTGGCCGCAATCGTGTTGCTGCTCGGTGTCGTCGTCAACGCGACGCTGGACTGGTAGCGTCGGTGGGCCGGCACTGTCGGGTCTTGCACTGGCAGGCAGCAGCCTCCTGCTGTTTCCACCAGTCTCTCCAGTCGTCACATGAGCGAATCATCGTCACTGCGGCCCCGGGTCGGGAGACATCTACAGTCCAGCGTGGAGCAGGCACTCAAACGACCGGTTAAGGAGGCTGTCCGGGAGGCGCTCGCGGACACGGCCCAGAACGGGGACGGCAACGTCGAATCCGAGGCGGCTGCGTCGAGACGCATCGAAGTGGACCCGTCGGACGTCACAGACGCTGCCGAATCGGCGTCGTCCGCTGCGGACGCGACACAGGCAGGGTCGCGTTCGCGACTCCGGAATCGGCTCCGCTCCCGTCGGACGCTTGCGCTCGGGCTGGTCGCGCTCGGTGCGTATCTCAGCCGTCGCCGGTCCTCGACGAGAAACGACTAACGCGGTCGGCGACGCCACGGCCCGCGCCGTCAGTCGAAGTCGACGAACAGCACGTCCTCGACGAGGGCGTCGGTCGCGCGTCTGAGCCGCTCGGAGGCCGCCTGGTGTGTGATGCCTAACTTGTCGGCCAGCTCCGCCAAACTCACTTCCCGGGGCACCTTGAAGTAGCCGTGTTCGGACGCCTCGGCGAGAATCTCGTACTGGGCGGACGTGAGCCCGTAGCGGCCCGCCGGGTCCTCGTCGAGTTCCCGTATCGACGACACCTCGAACGCGAGGTTGTGCTCCTCACAGAAGTCGTGGGTCTGGGAGAACAGCGACCGGCGCGGATACAGCACGCGGAGTTTCCAGGCTGTCCCGTGGCCCACGGCATCGAGAACCGTCGCCTCCGAGTTGGTGAGCATCTGGACGATGAGGTCGACGTGGTCGATCCATTCCATCCTGAACAGCCACTCATCCTCAAAGTCGCCCAGCAGTTCGACGTTGTCAACGGTGGGGTCGGCTTCGAGTGTCTGCTTGATGTCCTCGCGCTGACTCCCACGGACCCACAGCATCGGCATGAGTGCATCGTCACCGCTCGTGACGATCCGCTCGATTTCGAACCGCAGCTCCGGTAACTGTTCCAGCGAATAATTGAGCGCGAGGTCGCTGGCGGGAACTGTCCCGGAGACGATGGTGGGCATGGATACCCGAACTGCGAGTGGCACGCTGGTATGTCTTTTCGTTGACTCATCCGGGTCCAGGTTCACGCGACTGCATCGACTCTCGCCCGGTGGCTGCGTGTGCAAGCACGTCGGTGATGCGCGTCCCGCCGGTAGCGATGACTGCAATGTCTACGATCCAACTGACCGACGACGACGTCGGCAAGACAGTTGTCACGAGTACTGGTGACGAAATCGGCATCGTCAGCGGGTACAGATACGGTACCGCCTACGTCGACCCGGACCCCGGGCTGAAAACTGCGCTCCTGACGAAACTCGGCTGGGAAGACACCGACGCCGATGACGGCTACCCGCTGCAGACCGATGCCGTCGATACGATTACCGAAGACCAGATTCGGCTCAGCTCGGACCTGTAGGTGACGTGGTTCAGGAGTCAGGGTATCGCACTGCGACTGGTTTCTCGCGGCTGATTCCGAACAACGGGGTCGCGGCGGACTGCGCTCCGCTCGTTCGCTCTCCCTGGCTAGTCGTTACTTGACCATCGACTCACAGGCCTCGGCACACTCCGAGAGGACCTCTGTGCAGGTACGGCAGTGGTCGTGGTCGTGCTGTCGACACTCCTCGGCGCACTCCCGACAGACCGTCGCACAGAGTCCGGCCAGTGCTTCTCGGTGCGGTGACCCCCGTGCGAGGAGTTTGCAATGGAGGGATGCGACGTCCGTCACGTCACGGCAGTGGCGGACGCATTCGGTCATACCGTCGAGGCCAGCACATTCGTCGGCACACCACTCGGACACTTCGACTGCTTGCCGACACAGCTCCAGACACTCGCGTTCGCGCCTGCTCAGATGCGTTGCATCGGTGAGCGGTTGTGACATTGCAGGTTCTGCTACCGTCTGTTCACCCACGAGACTGTAGCTTGCATGCGAAAGTCGGCAGTTGGTTTCACAGTTGCACCCGGACTGTCGATGCGCTTCGACGGGCTCGATTCGAGCAATAAGACGCCAGGCGAACGTATCGAGGACCAATGCCGGGTGGGCAAACCCGGCGTGAAACCGTCCCGTACAGGGGAGCATGAGACGGTGGGCGTCGGGAGAGTACGAGCACGCAATGTGCTCGCATACAACCCTCCGCGCTATCCGATGTTTGTTATACGGCTCTTTATCTCGCGGCAATCGAGGGGCTGGACGACAGGCGGACGCTACCAGAGTTCGGTCGCGCCGGGCAGAAAGAGGACGGCAGTGCACGTCACCACGGGCGTCTGGGCGGGTGTTGGGCCGGTCGGTACGGTCCGTTTACAACGCCCTAGCCGTCCGCTACTGGCCGGGATACACCGGTGTTTGGTAGGTCACAGCGTCTTCCCGACGGAAGTGAGTCGAGCCACGTCGGACGCCGCAGTAGCGCTATTCCTCTGTGGCGAGTTTCGGACCCGGCTTCCAGGTGTTGCCTTCGAGGACAACGAGGTCGTAGCGTTCGAGCACCTGAAGCGTATCGACGACCGCCTGGGCGTCGAAGGAGACTGTCATATCCTCGGGCAGCTGCTGGGCGATCGCACTGCGTGTCCCGCCGTCCATCCGGACCACCGTATCGA
Organism: Haloarcula sp. 1CSR25-25; assembly: GCF_032027985.1. NCBI lineage: Archaea > Methanobacteriati > Methanobacteriota > Halobacteria > Halobacteriales > Haloarculaceae > Haloarcula > Haloarcula sp. 1CSR25-25. The sequence goes on along the minus strand of NZ_JAHYBW010000001.1, from coordinate 136,844 downwards.
GCAACTGCTCGAGGTCGTCAAGCAGCGAGACGAGCGACGTCGACCCCTCGTCCTCCGTCGCCAGCTTCGACATGACTTCGTCGTAATTCCCCGATATCTCCATCGATACGGACACGGTCTCGTCTTCGATGTCTTCGTCGTCTCCCATAGGACCAAATGTGTACACACTTGTAGAAATATGTTTCCATATTCGGAACAACGAGCGTATCTGGCGGTTGTTTCTCTGCAAAATAGCGACTGATGGACGTTTGTGAATTCTATCTGGTGAGATTAAAACACCTCCCTAAGGTTCTAGGTTCGTCCATACGAATATATATTGGGATAGAATAAACATAAAAATCTAGAGCTGTTTTCAGAATCTGTCAATATAGAATCCTATATCTCGTATACGTGTCTATTTTTATGGTCCTGTTAACACTCCGCTCTAGTCGATGGGAGTTGTTCCCCGTGAACGTGTTCGAAGAAGCCAACGGACACGGGTCGGCTCGCTGTGGGGCTACCGGACGTGGTGGAATCCAGTTCAGCACGACAGGGGAGTCGTTCGAAGACATAGCGGTTCAAGGACCCAGTGTGGGACCACGATGGGCCTGACCGACGCTCGCGCTGCCGCCCCACTGGATAACAAAAGTACGGGTATTATCCGCCCGGTTCCCAACTCGCTGAACCGGACCGCGAAGCCACGAGCATCCCACTGTGGCGAAATACGCGGCCCGTTTCAGCGTACGGCACGCCGGATGTCTGCGCGTTACGTTTACAGGCTACGGCCCTCCTCTGGGCGCCGCCCGTCTAGTCAGACAGACGGTCGGCGGATAGGCTGTCGTCGTCGTTGATACCGGGTTAGACTCCTTCAGCGGCAGAGACCACAGCCCACAGCAATCACAGTACTGCTGACCCGGCACTGGGCAAACGCTTAATTGAAACAGGGCCCCAGATTCCGTATGATTGATTACCTCGGTCTCGGCGCCGACCTCGACGAGGAAGAGCGGATGGTCCGTGACACGGCACGGGAGTTCGTCGAGAACGAAGTCAAGCCGGACGTCGGGCGGCACTGGCTCGACGGGACGTTCCCGACGGAGCTCATCGGAGAGATGGGCGACCTCGGGTTCTACGCACCGAACCTCGATGGGTACGGCCTCCCGGGACTCAGTGAGACGGCGTACGGCCTCCTGATGCAGGAACTGGAGGCCGGCGACAGCGGCCTGCGCTCGATGGCCAGCGTTCAGGGCGCGCTCGTCATGTACCCGATTCACGCCTACGGCAGCGACGCCCAGAAGGAAGCGTGGCTGCCGGCGCTCGGACGCGGCGAGCAGGTGGGCTGTTTCGGCCTGACCGAGCCCGAACACGGGTCGGACCCGTCGGCGATGGAGACGACGGCCGAGCGCGACGCCGACGGCTACGTCCTCGATGGCTCGAAGACGTGGATCACGAACGCGCCCATCAGCGACCTCGCGCTGGTCTGGGCGAAGGTCACGTCCGCCGACGGCGACCCCGTCCGGGGCTTTCTGGTCGAGACCGACCGCGACGGCGTCACCACGAACAAGATCGACGAGAAGCTCTCGCTGCGCGCGTCTATCACGGGCGAAATCAGCCTGCAGAACGCCCGCGTCCCCGAGGAGAACGTCCTGCCGGGCGTCGAGGGGATGATGGGGCCGCTGTCCTGTCTCACGCAGGCCCGCTACGGCATCGCCTGGGGGACTGTCGGGGCCGCCATGGACTGTTTCGAGACCGCCCGCGAGTACGCGACCGACCGCGAGCAGTTCGGGAAGCCCATCGCCGGCTTCCAGCTCCAGCAGGAGAAGCTCGCGGAGATGGCCACCCAGATATCGCTCGGCCAGTTGCTCGCCCACCGACTCGCCGACCTGAAGGAACGCGGGGACCTCCGACCGGAGCAGGTGTCGATGGCAAAGCGCAACAACGCGCGGATGGCCCGCGAGCAGTCACGGGTGGCCCGCGAGATGCTCGGTGGCAACGGTATCACGGCCGACTACTCCCCGATGCGGCACCTGACGAACCTCGAAACCGTCTACACCTACGAGGGCACCCACGACATCCACTCGCTCATCGTCGGGCACGACCTGACCGGCATCCCGGCCTTCGAGTAGCGCGGTCCCGGCCGAGGCCGGAAGATGGGTCGTGTCTGCGACCGGAGCGCCGCTCGACCCCGGTTTTTGTATGGCTCGCGGCCAATCCCCCGGTATGGACTTCCCCGACCGAGGCGATGTGGACCACCTCATCGACCCACAGCCGCTGCCGGGCTTCGCTCGCGTCCGGTACGAGCCGGAGACTGCGGCTGTAGAGGACCCGTCGGCCGCGGCGCGGGCCGAACTCGACCGGCTCGACGTCGACGGGCTGGAACCGGGGGCGACCGTCGCCGTCGCCGTCGGCAGCCGCGGCATCCACCGCCTTGACGACATCACCGAGGCTGTCGTCGATGCGATCCGCGACTGGGGCTTCGAGCCCGTCGTCGTCCCGGCGATGGGGAGCCACGGCGGGGCAACGCCCGAGGGCCAGCGCGAGGTACTGGAGAGCCTGGGCGTCACGGCAGCGCGCCTCGATGCCCCCATCGACGCCCGGATGGACACCGACCAGGTCGACACCGTCACTGTCGGTACCACCGAGTTTCCGGTCTACGTCTCGACGGCGGCACGGGAGGCGGACGCCGTGGTCGTCGTGAACCGGGTGAAACCCCACACCAACTACAGCGGCCGCATCGAGAGCGGCCTGACGAAGATGGCCGTCGTCGGACTGGGCAAGCAACGCGGCGCGAACGCGTTCCACTCGACCGCTATCAAGGAGGGCTACGTCGAGACGCTCGAGGCCGCGCTCCCGGTCGTCGACGCGGCGTTGCCACTGGTCGGCGGCGTGGCGCTGGTCGAGAACTTCCACGAGGAGACGGCCCACGTCGAAGCGATTCCGGCGGGGGCGTTCACCGACCGCGAGCCAGCGCTGCTGGAGCGGGCCTACGACGAGATGGCGACGCTCCCGGTCGACGACATCGACCTGCTCGTCGTCGACGAGCTCGGCAAGGACGTCTCCGGCGCGGGGATGGACACGAACGTCATCGGCCGCTATCGCGTCCTCAACGCGCCGGACCCCGACGAGCCGGCGATCAAGCTGCTGTACGCCCGCGGGCTCACCGAGGCGACGAAGGGCAACGGCAACGGCATCGGGCTGGCGGACATCACCCGCCGGGCCGCCGTCGACCAGCTGGACCTGGGGAAGACGTACGCGAACGCGCTCACCAGCGGGTCGACGGCGAAGGCGAAGCTCCCGCTCGTCGCACCGGACGACGAGTTCGCCATCCGGACGGCCCTGTCTGCGCTCGGCGGCTACGACCCCGACACCGTCCGAATCGTCTGGATACAGAACACACAGGACCTGTCCCCGCTCCACGTCTCCGAGCCGCTCGTCGAGGACCTGCCGGCCGCCGCCGAAGTCACCGGCCGGGAATCGCTTTCGTTCACCGACGGCACGGCGTCGTTCGTCCGGGACTGACGTCGCGGTGGCGAGGACCGCTGTTCAACTGACCGATTCCTCCCACCTTCACGTCTGGGTTTCTGCCCGCACCGTGTCGGCGTGCTTGAAGGGTGTCCGAAGGTGCTCCGGTCCGAGCCGGTTCGAGAATCGGATTTGAACCTGTCGCTGGATAGATCTCCATAGAATGGGGGCATACTGAGATTACTATCTCCCAAGTAGTACTATATATAGTACCTATCTCATCAAAGCGTATTATTTTGAGAGATTCAGTCGAGATACGGCTCTGGAAATCCCAAAGATATAAATAAAATCGGATATACACGCAGCATTCGACACGGATGTGACGACGCAGCGGCAGACGACCGTCTGAAGGCAGGGACGCCGCTGGGCGGTGAGTCATAACTCGGGCGACTTCCGAGACAGGCCCCCTCTGGCCTATCCAGTCCGCCGTGGGTGTGTCTCCGGCCAGAGGGTGTCGATGTCCTCGGCGTCCGCCCGCGACAGCGCAATCGGTGCGGCAGGTGTCTGGCTCGTGGCTGCTGTCGTGAGTTCCACCCGGTTCCCGGCGGGGTCGCGGACGTACACGGCGGCACGCGCGCCGCGCATCCCCGTCCGCACGTCGACATCCACCTCGGACCCGGCCGCCCGAACCCGCTCGATGAGTCGCGTCACGTGGTCGACGTCGGCGGTTCGCCAGGCGACGTGATGCAACCGCATCGACGGGGCCAGCGGTTCCATCACCAGTGCCACGTCGTGTGTCCCGTCCCCCCGGTGGGCGAACGCACGTCCCCAGACACCGGGTCCGGCCATCGCGACGTCCGACAGCCGGAAGCCGAGTTCGTCCCGCAGGAACTCGGCGTCGGCCTGCACGTCCGCTGCTGTCACAGTGACGTGGTCGATGCCGTGTGGCGCGCGAGTGGTTTCCGTTGACGGCACCGACGCGTCCTCACGCGTCTGTCCGACGTCCCGGCTATAGAGTTCAATCGGCAGGCCGCCGGGTAGTGTGACCCGGAGCGTCCATCCCTCGGTATCGGTCCGGCGGGTGAAGTCCGTACCGCGGCCGGCGAGTCGGGATTCGATGTCGCGGATCCCCCCCTCGCTGACGCCGATACCCAGCCGGTCGAGCCCGCGCTGGCCCTCGCTGAGCGTGAGCGGACACCGACCGCCCTGCTGTGGCGGCGTCGCGAGCCGGCTCACTCCCGTTTCCCGGGACCGCTCGGCGAACCCCAGCGTCTCCGTGTAGAACCGCGTTGCGCGCTCTATGTCCGGCACGCGGAGGTGCGCGCAGTCGACGCCCCCCTTCTCTGTCATGGCCGAAAGGACGGGGAGATTATATATAGTATTTTTCATAATTTTTTGATACAAAGGCGAATACTCTCCGACTCGAGGCGCCGCGTCCGTCACACCGACTGTGAGACTTGCGTCGCGTCCTACAGTCGCTCGGCGACGACCTCGATGGGGTGGGGCGGGATCTCGTCGACGCCGTCGCGGTCACCCAACTGCGAGCGGCAGGACCCGCCCGGTGCGACGACGCGGTCACCGTCGCTCTCGTCGACCTTATCGAACAGCAACCGCCCGATCGTCTTCGAGAGGTCGTAGTGCTCGTCGTGGTACCCGAAGCTCCCGGCCATGCCACAGCACGTCGAATCCAGCGGGTCGACCTCGTAGCCGACACGGCGCATGACGCCGACGGCGTGGTGGTCCTTGTTGGTCCCCTTCTGGTTGCAGTGGCCGTGATAGCTGACCGCGCCGGCGGCCCCGAGCGACCGGTCCTCGACCGGGAGCGCGTCGTCGATCCGGAAGGTGTCGAGATACTCCAGCACGCCGTAGGCGCTGTCGGCCACCTGCGAGACGTCGGGGCCGTCGAGCAGGTCGCGGTACTCGTCCTGGAACATCACGGCGTCGGAGGGCTCGACGAACACGACGTCCCACCCCTCCGCGACCCGGTCCGACAGCCGGTTCGTGTTCGTTTCGGCCCGGTCGCGAGCGAGGTCCAGCATGCCAGTGGAGTACGCCGCCCGCCCGGACGGCGCGGTGTCGTCCGGGATGGCGACGTGGACGCCCGCGGCTTCGAGGGTTTCGACGGCGGCCTTGCCGGCGGCCGGGTACGAGTAGTTCGTGTACGTGTCGGGAAACAGCAGGGCTTTCCGGTCGGCCTCGGCCCGCGAGACGGCCGAACCGCCGCGGTCGTCGAACCAGTCCCGGAGCGTCTCCCGGCGGAAAGTGGGGAGCTCGCGCTCCGGCGCGATGCCGAACAGCTTCTGCATGACAATGCGCGCGCCCGGGACCTCCGTCGCCCAGTTCGAGACCGGCGCCAGCGCCGACCCGATTTTCGAAGCGGTGTCGATGTTGGCGAACAGGCGCTCCCGGAAGCTGGCCCCCTCCGCTTCGTGGTGCTGGTGTTTCAGCTCGGTCTTGAGTTTCGCCATGTCGACGCCGGTCGGGCAGTCGCTCTTGCAGCCCTTGCAGCCGACACAGAGGTCGAGCACTTCCTCCTGGAAGCGGTCGGAGTGGATCTCGTCCTCGTCGAGATCGCCGCTGATGGCCGACCGGAGGAGGTTCGCACGGCCCCGCGTCGTCTGGACCTCCTCCTCCGAGGCGCGGTAGGTGGGACACATCACGTCCCCGTCGGTCTGTCGGCAGGTCCCACAGCCGTTACACAGCTCGACGAGCTCCGAGAAGCCGCCCTCGTCCTCGAAGTCGAGCGTCGTCTGGGGCTCCAGAGACTGGTAGTCGGGACCATAGCGGAGGTTCTCGCGCATGTCCGCGCCGACGCCGCGGTCGGCGTCGGGGCCGACATCCTCCGGCCCCTCGCGGTAGACGACGTTACCGGGATGCATCCACCACTGCGGGTCGAAGGCCGTCTTGACCTGCTTGAACGCGTCCCAGAGCGTCTCGCCGTACATCTTGGGGGTGAACTCCGTCCGGGCCATCCCGTCGCCGTGCTCGCCGGAGAACGACCCGTTGTGTTCCAGCACGAGGTCGGTCACGTCGTCGGTGATAGAGTGCATATCCTCGATGCCCGACATCTCTTTCAGGTTGAGAATCGGGCGGATATGCAGCGTCCCGGAACCGGCGTGAGCGAAGTACGCGGCCGAGGTATCGTGGTCGGCCAGCACCTCCTCGAACTTCTCGACGTACTCGGCCAGTTCGGCGGGCGGGACCGTCGCGTCCTCGATGAACGGGTACGGCTTGGGGTCGCCGTCCATGGACATCAGGAGCGGGATCGCCGCCTTCCGGAGCTTCCAGAGGTCAGCCTGGTCGGCCTCGGTGTAGGCCTCGACCACGTCGAAGGCTTCCCCGTCGTCGACGAACCGCTCGTTGGTGCGTGCGATGGCTGCCTCGAAGTCGTCGTGCAGTTCCGAGTCGTATTCCAGCATCAGTGCGGCCGCCGCCCGGTCGGGAATCGGGTCGACGTACTCGGCGTAGCCGTCTGAGCCGGCCGCGAGCCTGAACACCTCGTCGTCCATCAGCTCGACCGCGCTGACGTCGTAGTCGAGCGCGACCGGAACGGCCTTCATCGCGTCCGCGAGCGTGTCGAAGCAGTAAAGCGCCAGGGCGGTCTCCTCGGGGACGGTCACGAGCGAGAGTTCGGCCTCGACGATGACTCCCAGCGTCCCCTCGCTGCCGACGAACAGCTTCGCGAGGTTCATGACTCGTTCCCCGTCGTCGTTCTCGTAGATGACGCGGTCGAGATTGTAGCCCGACACCCGGCGCTTGAGGTCCGGGTAGCGGTCCTCGATCTCGTCGGCGTTCTCCTCGACGATTTCGCGGACCGTCCGGTAGATGTCGGCCTCGCGGTCGTCTTTCGAGACGATGTCGTCCCACTCCGGCGAGTCGATGACGACCTCGCGGGCGTGGATGAGCGACCCGTCCGAGAGGACGGCCTTCACCGCGTCCGTGTAGGCGTCGGTGATGCCGTACCGCACAGAGTGTGCGCCGGTGGAGTTGTTCCCGATGCCGCCCCCGACCGAGGCGCGGTTCGACGACGCCGGGTCCGGGGCGAACTTCAGGCCGTACTCGGCCAGCGTGTCGTCCAGGTCGTCCTGCACCACGCCGGGCTGGATGTGTGCCGTCTGCTCGTCCGGTCGGATATCGAGGATGCCGTCCATGTGCCGGGACATGTCCAGGACGACACAGCCCGGCCCGACGGCCTGTCCCGCGAGCGACGACCCGGTCCCGCGGGGCAGGATTGGAACGCCGTGGTCCGTCGCCACCTCGACGGCCGCCCGCACGTCGTCGACGTCGGTCGGATACACGACCCCTGCCGGTTCGGCGCGATAGATGCTCCCGTCCGTCGCGTACAGAATCCGGGCGTATTCGTCGAACTCGACCCCACCCGAGACCCGCGAACGGAGCGCTTCTGCCAGGTCCCGATACGCAGCGACATCCGGTCGGTCGAGGTCAAGCTCGTGTGCCGACCAGTTGTCCTCGACGTTTTCGATGGCCATACCTGCAATCAGGAGTAATAATCATTAAAGTCTGTGCATGCGGTCACAATTCGGTCGAGAGAGCCCACCAGCTATTTCACCCGGGGCCCCGGACGCGGTGTATGGCCAGTGCAAGCGTACTTCACATGTGTCTGAACGTCGCCGACGCCACAGAATCGATTGCGTTCTACGAGCAGTTCGGTTTCGAGGAGTCCTGGCAGTTCACCACGCCGGACGGCGAGACGACCAACTACTACGTGGCCGACGACAGCGGCGTCGAACTGCAACTCTCGGAGACGGACGGCGAGACGAGTTTCGAGATGGGGACCGGCTGGGACCACCTCGCGCTCGGCGTGGACGACGTCGACGCGACGGTGGACCGCATCGACCACCACGGCGTCGTCAAGGAGCCAGGGCCCCAGCCCGAGGCCGGGGCGTACACGGCCTTCGTCGCGGACCCCGACGGCCACCACGTCGAACTCATCGAACCGCTGGAAGACTGAACAGTTCGACGGTCGAGGGGTTCGAAGACAGAAGCGTTCGAAGACAGAAGCGCTCGAAAACCGAACCGCGCCCACGGCGTTTCGAATGACGAAACGATGTTCGCCCGTCAGTTCCCGACGGCCACGGCGCGTTCGACGATGTCAGCGCCGTACATCTCCTCTAACTCTTCGTGCTGGTCCGGCCGGTGCTCGTAGACGTCCTGGAACAGCGCGATGGGGGTCTGGGCGGCCTGGTAGGTCGCCTCGTCCCACATCCGGTCCTTGCTGACCTCGACCTCGACGCCGTCGATGACCAGCGTCGCGGCCTGTGTCATCGCGATGGCTCCCTTGCCGGCCTCCTTGGCGGCCTCGAACTCCTCCATGGAGTCGACGATGTCGGTCATGCTGGGGACGTACGCCGTGCGGTCGAGCAGCTCCTCGGTGAGTTCGTCCTCGTCCAGTTCCAGTCGGTCACCGCCCGCCTGCATGACGTAGCCGCCCTCGCCGTCCGCTTCCAGCGAGAGGTCGTCGCCGTCGTACACTTGCGTGCCGTCCTGCTCCTCGAGCTCGACTTCCTGGCCGCCGGCCTCGAGCAGCCAGCTGCCGGTCTTGGGCGGCAGCGGGGCCGTGTTCGCCTCGACGACCTGGCCCGGCGTCAGCGACCAGATGCCGGTCATCCCCTTCGCGCGGTTGTCTTCCATCCGCTCGCGGTACCCCTCGACGTCGCGGATATCGTCGTAGGGGCCGTCGACGGCGATGAGGCCCGCGGCGCTGGCTCCTCGGGAGGTGTTGTGGCGCAGTTCGGGCCACGGCGGGAGTTCGCCGGTGGGCGTCATCGCGCGCATGTCCTTCGTGTAGTCGACTTCGCCGTCGACCAGCAGGAACATGCGTTCGAGGTTGTTCGATGGCTTGCCCATCTCGTCTCGCAGGTCGCCCATCGCCAGTTCGGCCTCACCGCTCTCGACGATGACCGACATGGAGAGGCTCCCCTCTTCGAGCCCGTGCTCGTGCTCGATGATGGTGAGGAACTCGTCGGCCTTCTTCCAGCCGTCGATGTCGCCGACCTCCGGAATGACGAAGCCGTCGATGTGGTCGACGGCGCCGTTTTCGGGGTCGGCGATCTCGAGCATCTGCTGGAACCCCTGGTAGCGGGTCGTCGGCGACTCGCGGTGCCAGACGACGCGCGGGTGTATCTCGCCGGGGAACTCGGCGCCCTGTTCGGCGACGACCTCGATGATGTTCTCGACGCCCTCCTCGCGCATGTTCGGTGCCGTCGCGTCCTCGTTGTCAGGGACCCAGACGTCAGGTGCCTGGAGGCCACGGAGCTGACCCGCGCTCCGGAGCATCTTCGCGGAATCGTCTTCCCCGTCGACCGCTGTCGGAGAGGTGAAGAACGTTCTGACGAACTCGCGCTCGTAGTGTCGCGTTACACTCATAACTCACCTCAAAGAACCCAACGGATGGTGTTAAATCTACCGTCCGGAGTCGCCCAGAATCCCGTACACAGCCGTCATTCGACAGGCTGGCGAGTGATTCGAACGTGCGAAATATATAAGATACAGGACCATTCGCGGCCGGCCGATACAGCACGCTGACACACTGCGATAGACGGCGATACGCGGTCGTTGTATCGATACCTGCTACCGCCCGGTCCCAGCGTCGGGTCCCCGGGAGTTTCGTTAGGCGCACTCCGTCGGCTTTCCGTTTCGTCATTTCGAACCGAGCTCCGAGAGGGGTGAACCAGGTCACGAGTCTATCGCTGCGTTCCCCTTCCAGAGCGTCTGACACAGGGGATACGGCAATTTTATTCGGGAGGCCCCGGAAGTGTGGCTAATGACAGAGGCGAAAACGGACTCGGTCCGGGCGACGCAGACCTCGCTGGCGGTACTCTCGGGTATCAAGGAACTCGGCGGGAGTGCCACGCTGGTCGAACTCGCCGACACGCTGGAGCCGGCCAAGAGCACGGTATACAAGCACCTGGTCACGCTGGAAGACGAAGGGCTGGTGGTGGAACGGGACGGCGAGTACCGAATCGGGCTCCGGTGGCTGGAGTTCGGTGGCATCGCACAGCGCTACGACGGCATCTACGAGGTGGCAAAACCCGAGGTCAGACGGATGGCGGTCGAGACCGGCGAGCTGGCGAACCTGATGATCGAGGAGCAGGGCTATGGCATCTACATCCACACGACCAGCGGGGACCAGGCGGTCGCGCTCGATACGCGCCTCGGGAAGCGGATTCACCTCCACAAGACCGCTATCGGCAAGGCGCTCCTGTCGAGTTTCGACGACGACCGGGTCGCGGAGATCATCGATGCTCGCGGCCTGCCGGCTGAGACGGAAAACACCATCACCGACCGCGAGACGCTGTTCGCGGAGCTCGAGACGATCCGCGAGCACGGGGTCGCCGACGACACCGAGGAGCGGGTCGACGGGACCGGCTGTGTCGGGGTCCCCATCGACACTGGCGACCGACGGAAAGCCGCCATCAGCATCACCGCACCCATCAACCGGTTGCAATCGCCGGGCCGCAAAGCGGAGCTCATCGACACAGTGCAACAGGCTGCCAACGTCATCGAGGTCAATCTGGCCCACGGGTGACAGCCCCGTCTGTTTTATCCCCAGATGAGTCGATCTCAATCGCGGACGGCTGTCCGTCGCCGGTAGCATCTAATACCAGTACAGTTGTTATTCGACGGCCGGATACCCGCCACCTGCCGCGGTGTTCGCTGCTGGCGTGGAAGGCGCAGATGCTTCTCAAAGGAGCTATCCTATCACATGGAACCGGCATCTGCTGACAAATAGTACATTATTATTAATTAATTAGTCCGTTTCGTAAAGAACCGTTGACAGTCGAAGCAGTATCGCTTCGATATTTCTCTCCAAGGCGAGAAAGTATCACTGTATTGGGTGATACCGTGCCGAACGTCCGACTGGATCGGCGTCTCTCGATAGAACGGCGTGCTTTTTTGAACGCGCCGGTCCAACACGCTCCTGTGACACAACAGGAGTCGACGATCCGAACGCGACTCCGCGAAACGCACCGCGAGACACTGCAGTCGGTCATCGACGCCGGCCGCTCGGTCGCCACTGCCTGGCCGACCGACGTGGTGCAGGAATCCGGTGCTGTGACGGAGCCGCTTGAGCACCTCCTTCGAGAGCGAGGCCTTGCTGAGGACCTCATCGAGATGCTGCAGACAGGGACGGCAGCGATGGACGAGACGGTGCAGGGCAGACCAATCCCGGCCCCGCCGTACCTCGTCATCACGAGCCGGGGGCCGGTCTGCCGCGGAACGGTCAGCGACGGTCGGCGACTGGTCGTCGTTCTGGAACTGTTCGCGGTCCGGCGGGCCCCGACCCGGTACCAGTTTCGCGACCCGACGCCCGAGGACCTGCTCTCGGTTTCTGTCCGATAGCCACGAATATTGACCTATGAAGGTAATTATGCTATATTACTACCGCAGAATAACCGATACTACTAATATTGTGTTAACTGTCATCACATAACGTAGTATGGCAGACTATACACTAGAGACAGACGACGGACGGCTCGAAGCCCTGCGTCGGATGCTCTTGATACGGGAGTTCGACACGACAGCAGGCGAGTACTTCGCGGACGGCGAAATTCCGGGGTTCGTCCACCTGTACATCGGTGAGGAGGCGGTCGGGGTCGGTGCCTGTGCGTCGCTCGACCCGGACGACTACATCGCCAGCACGCACCGGGGCCACGGCCACTGCATCGCGAAGGGGCTCGACCCGAAGCTGATGATGGCCGAACTGTTCGGCAAGCGCGACGGGTACTGTAACGGCAAGGGCGGGTCGATGCACATCGCCGACGTGGAGTCGGGGATGCTGGGCGCTAACGGCATCGTGGGGGCCGGTCCGCCCATGGCGACCGGCGCGGCGCTCACCATCGACTACAAAGACCTGGACAGGGTCGCCCTCGGCTTCCTCGGGGACGGGGCGGTCGCACAGGGGCAGGTACACTCCGCGATAAACCTCGCCTCGGCGTGGGACCTTCCGGCGATATTTCTCATCGAGAACAACCAGTACGGCGAGGCGACGCCGGTCGAAGACCAGCACAACGTTGAAAACCTGAGCGATACGGCGCAGGCGTACGACATCCCCGGCGTAACCGTCGACGGGATGGACGTCACCGCGGTGGCCGAGGCCGTCAAGGAGGCCCGGAAACGCGCCCGGGCGGGCGACGGGCCGACGCTGATAGAGGCCGAGACGTATCGCTACCGCGGCCACTACGAGGGTGACGAACAGCCCTACCGAACAAAAGAGGAAATCGAGAAGTGGAAGGAGAGCGACCCCATCGACTGGTTCCAGAGCCGCCTCGTCGACCGGGGCGAACTCACCGAAGACGAGTTCGAGGACCTCCAGACCGAGGTCGAGGAGACCATCGCCGACGCCGTCGACTACGCACAGGACGCGGACATGCCCGACCCATCCGAGGCCTACGAGGACATGTTCGGCGAACCGGTCCCCGAAATCGAGCAGTTCGCCGCCCGCCCGCGTGCCGACGGGGGCACACGTGGAGGTGACACCCGATGACTGCACAGGCACAACTCGACGCGGAACAGACCGAGACGATGACCGTTCGGGAAGCCATCAGACAGGCGCTCCGGGAGGAGCTGGAGCGCGACGAGGACGTGTTCCTCATGGGTGAAGACGTCGGCCTGTTCGGTGGCGTCCTCGAAGTGACCGGCGACCTCTACGAGGAATTCGGCGATGAGCGCGTTCGCGACACGCCCATCGGCGAGTCCGGGTTCATGGGCGCCGCGACGGGTGCGGCCGCGACCGGCACGCGGCCGGTCGTCGAACTCATGTTCAGCGACTTCATGGGCGTCTCGATGGAGCAGATCATGAACCAGATAGCGAAGATGCGCTACATGTTCGGCGGGAAGACGGAGATGCCCGTCACCGTCCGGACGACAGAAGGCGGCGGCATGGGGGCCGCCAGCCAGCACTCCGGCACGGTCCACGCCTGGATCGCCCACTTCCCGGGCCTGAAGGCGGTCGCGCCCGGAACGGCGGCCAGCGCGAAGGGCCTCACCAAGGCCGCCATCCGCTCGGACGACCCCGTGTTCGTCTTCGAGAACAAGATGATATACGAACAGAAGGGCGAGGTCCCGACCGACGAGGACTTCACGGTCCCCATCGGCGAGGCGAGCGTCGAGCAGGCGGGCGACGACGTGACCGTCGTCGCGACCCAGCGCCTCGTCGGCGAATCGCTGGACGTGGCCGAGACCCTGGCCGGCGACGTCGACGTCGAGGTCATCGATGCCCGGTCGCTGTACCCGCTCGACACGGACACCATCGTCGAGAGCGTCGAGAAGACTGGGCGACTCGTCGTCGCCGACGAGAGCCCGCTCTCGTACGGTACCCACGCCGAGATAGTGGCCAGAGCGCAGGAAGAGGCGTTCTTCAGCCTCGACGCGCCGATACAGCGGGTCGGCACGCCGGACACCCACATGCCGTTCAGCCCGCCGCTCGAGCAGGAGGTCCTGCCCGACGGGGACGATGTCCAGAACGCCATCGAGCGGATCACCTGAACACGTGGCCCGCGTAGGCTTAGTCGTCAATCCGGCCGCGGGTCGCGACATCCGCCGTCTCACGGGCGGTGCGAGCGTCGTCGACAACTACGCCAAGCGCCGCGTCGCGGAGTGCGTCCTGGCGGGTTTGAGTATCGTTCCCGACACCCCGAGCGTAGCTGTCATGCCGGACACCGCGGGCATCGCCGCCCACGTAGTTTCGGAGGCCACCGACGGCGTCGCTGTCGAGCAGGTGGACATGCCCGTCGAGAACTCGGCGGCGGACACGCGGCGCGCGGCCGCCCACTTCCGCGAGCACGCCGACGCCGTGGTCGTGCTGGGCGGCGACGGGACGACCCGCGACACGGCGATGGAACTCGGCGACGTGCCGCTCGTCTCCGTCTCGACGGGGACGAACAACGTCGTTCCGACGCCCGTCGACGGGACGACCGCCGGCGCGGCCGCGGCCGTCGTCGCGAGCGATATCGTCGACACCGACGCCGTCACCTATCGCCACGGGAAAATCGACGTGGTGGCCGACGACGTCAACGGCACGAAGCGGCTCACCGGGCTGGCCGCTGTCGAAATCACGGACCGTCCGTTCGTCGGGACCCGCGCCGTCATCGACCCCTCGGAACTGCTGGGCGGCGTCGTCTCGCGGGCGCACCCGTCCGAAATCGGCCTCAGTTGCGTCGCCGGGTGTCTCGAACCGCTGGCCCCCGACGAACCCGGCGGTGCGGCGCTCCGTCTCGGCGACCCGGCGGACGCGTCCCGGACGGTCCGGGGAATTCTCGCGCCGGGGATGACGACCGAGGTCGGCGTCGTCGGTCACGACCGACTGGGCTGGGACGACCCAGCAACGTTCGAAGTCGAGGACGGCGTCGTCGGTGCGGACGGGGAGCGCGAACTCGAACTCGTCGACGCCACGGTCGAGATTACGCCCGTCGCCGACGGGCCCCGTCTGGTGGCGGTCGACGCGGCGCTCGGTGCCGCGGCCGACGCGGGCGCGCTGTTACAGGACGCGACGACGGTCGAGAACCCCTGATAGGGGCCGTTTTCCGGGGTGTGGCCGGAGCCGCTACGCCATGTCGGGCTTGTCGAGGATTTTAACGTGGGGTCGATGAGTCGGTCGACCCCCTCCTCGACAATCACTTCCAGGCCGATTCGACCAGCGATGAACGGTTCGGGGTCCAGGCGGCCGTCGGCGAGCATGGCCTTCTACAATTACCTTTCAGTATACCTGACTGTCTGGATTTTTTCAGGTCGGCAACGACGTGTGCGCTCCCGACGGCTTGCCCATGAGAGCACCGAGACGGCGACGCTCGTCCCGGACTCACTCCCGGCCGCGATACGAGCCCAGAACGAGTTCCGACGCTCGCTGCGCCCGCTCGAAGAACCCCTCGAGGAACGCCTGCGCCTCAGCGGCACCCACTGCGCGCGTGTCGTACGTGAGACTCGCCGTCACGAGTGGCCGGATGGTCACGCCGTTCTCGCCCGGGACGGCCCGCTCGCCGGTCGGGTCGACCTCAAGGGCCGCGACGGCCGGCGGATTGATGAGTCGGCCGCTGCCGTCGGTCTCGGCTGCGTTCGTGACGGTGAAGGTGGCCTGGTGTGGCGGCTCCTCGTCGCCGTCGACCGACTGGCGCCTGTCGACGATTTCGGTGAGGGACTTGTTCGCCGCGTCGGGGATGACGCCCGAGACCGACCCGTTGATGTCTGCGACGAGGGCGATGTGCTGTGGCTCTGTGACCTGGTGTGTCGACTCGGTGAACGTGCCGTTCAGCACGGGATGGTCGGTGAGCGTCGCCGATGCGAGGACGAGCACCACGTCGGTCACCGTCACGCGCTGCTCGAAGGCCGTGCGGACCGCCTCCATCGTCTCGAACAGCGCCTCGCCGGCGGCCGGGTCCGCAGTGGCCGTGACCCGGTCGTACCGGTCCTGTTCGGGCCGCTCGGCCGAGAGCCACTCCACGCCGCCCCGCTCGGCCGCCCTGACGGGCGGTTCCGCCTCGGCGGCGGCCTCTACGTCGTCCTCGGTAACCGCGCCCTCGAAGCCGGTGCCGTCGACAGTCGTCAGGTCCACGCCTAACTCCTCGGCCCGCTTCTGGGCACGCGGGGAGGCCTTCACGGCTCCCGTGTCCCCCTTGTCCGCCGGTTCGCTCTCGGCTGCGTCGGCGGCCGCTTCGACGTCGTCCTCCGTGATCGCGCCGTCGAAGCCGGTCCCCTCGACGGTCGCCAGGTCCACGCCCAGCTCCTCAGCGCGCTTCTGTGCACGCGGGGAAGCCTTCACGTCGGCGCTGCTCTCTCCGGCGTCGCCCGTCCCGGCTCCGTCCTCGCCGCCACCCCCTGCAGTTTCGGCCGTCGCGGCGACTGCTTCCGACGCTTCGGCCGGTTCTGCTTCGGCTGTTTCGGCCTCGCTTTCGGCGTCGCCCGCCAGTTCGGCCTCGGCTTCCGCCTCTAGGTCGGCGATGTCGGCGTCCGGCGCCGCGAAGATGCCGATGGGCGTCCCCGGCGGCACAGCATCCCCCTCCTCGGCGTAGACGCGCCGGAGGGTCCCGTCCTCGCGTGCCTCCACCTCGCCGATGCTCTTCTCGGATTCGACTTCGGCGATCATCTCGCCCTCTGAGACGTCATCGCCTTGCTCGACGGTCCATTCGAGCACGGTTCCCTGTTCCATCTCCAGCCCGAGTTTCGGCATCTTGACAATATATGACACGGTGCGCTACCTATCGCCGCGCGGTTACTAAAAAACATGTGCCGAAAGCAGCCGTCGCTGTGTCGGGCCGCGTCGGGTTCGCTACGGGCCGGTTCGCTAGATGACGCTCTGCAGGATGCCGCCGTCGACGACCACCGCCTGCCCGGTGATGTTCCGGTTCTCCGCGAGGAAGACGACGGTCCGTCCCATGTCCTCGGGGGTCTGGTCGCGGCCCATCGGAATCGCCCGGTCGATGGTGTCTTCGTAGGCCTCGCCGAGTTCCGGCGTCAGCACGTCCTCCCACATCGGCGTCTCGACGATGCCCGGACAGATGGCGTTGACCGTCACGTCCGGCGCGAGTTCGAGACACAGCGACTTGGTGAACCCGAGGACGGCGTGTTTCGACGCGCAGTAGTGGGCGAGGCCGGCGGCCCCGATAGACCCGGCGATGGAGGCGGTGTTTACGATTGCCCCTTCCGTCTCTCTGAGGTGCGGGCTCGCGGCCCGGGCCGTGAGGAACATCCCCTTCAGGTTCACGTCCATCACCGTGTCCCACTCCTCCTCGGCCATCTCCTCTACCGGGGCCACGGTGATGACGCCCGCGTTGTTCGCGAGGACGTCGATGCGGCCGAACTCGTCGACGACCTCCTCGACCATCGCGTCGACCTGGGCGGCCTTCGTCACGTCGCAGTCGATTACGTGAGCGCGCTGGCCCTCTGACTCGACGCGGTCCACGACCTCCTGTGCGCGCTCGGTGCCGGCCATCTCGGTGGACGACCGCTGGTTGTACGCCGACTCCATCACGTCCACGTCGGCGATGACGACGTCGCTGCCCGCGGCCGCGAGTTCGGCGGCGATACCGCCCCCGATGTCGCCGGCCCCGCCGGTCACAATCGATACAGCTCCGTCTAGTGTGGTTTGTTCGACCATCACACAAAAATGTCTATCAACTATCACAATAAAACATGCCGGCACACGACGGCTTCTCGGCTACTGTCGGAGCGATGGCGCGAACGGGTTCACCCCAGTTCCGACCGAACGGCGTCGCCGATCTCGTCGATGGCCTCCCGCGCACGGTCGAGTTCCGGGTCGGCGAGCATCGTCAGGAACCCGTGAATCATGTCGTCGTACTGCACGTGGCGTGTCGGGACGCCCGCGGCGTCGAGACGGTCCGCGAGCGCGCGGCCCTCGTCGCGGAGCGGGTCGAATCCGCAGGTGAGCAGGAAGGTCGGCGCCAGCCCGTCCAGCCGGTCGGCCTGCAGCGGGGCAGCGTAGGGGTGGTCCCCGTCCAGTTCGCTCCGAATGTACCCGTTCCAGAACCGTTCCATATCCTTCCGCGTCAGGAAGTACCCCTGCGCGTTCTCCTCGTAGGAGTCCGTCTCGAACCCGAACTCGGTCGGCGGATAGGCGAGCACCTGGTAGTCGATGGACGGGTCGCCACGGTCGCGGGCGAGGAGGCTCACCCCGAACGCGAGCGTGGCGCCGGCGCTGTCCCCGGCGACGGCCAGCGCGCCGGGTGTCGCACCGATCTCCTCCGCGTTGGCCGCGAGCCACTGTGTCGCGGCGTAGCAGTCCTCCAGGCCGTCCGGGAACCGGTGTTCCGGTGCCAGCCGGTAGTCGACGGCGACGACGACGCAGTCGGCCGCGTTGGTGAGGGCCCGACACAGCGCCTCGTGGGTTTCGATACCCCCGAGCATCCAGCCGCCGCCGTGGAAGAACGCGAGCGCCGGTCGCGGTTCGTCGCCCGTCGGCCGGTAGATACGGATCGGAACCTCCCCGTTCGGTCCAGGGACGGTTCTATCCGTGACTGACCCGACCGGTTCCGGCGGCTGGTCGGGCACGCTCAGGTCGCGGTAGGTCTCGCGGGCCTCGGCCAGCGGCAGCCGGTACAGCGGGGGGAGTCCCTGCTCCGAGAGGCCGTGGAGGTACTCCTGGACTTGCGGATTGAGTGTCGACGCCATCGGTTCGGTCACCACTATCTCGGCACCAACGTATAGTTCTATCTCCGGACGGTGGGAGTTGGCGCCTCCGCCCCCGGGAGACCGACGTGACGATCCGCCGGTCAGTACGTCGGATGTGCCTCACCGACGCCCTCGCGTTCGTTGACCAACCGGGCCAGCGTGAACAGCAGGTCCGAGAGCCGGTTCAGATAGGCGATCGCCTGCTCGTTGACCCCGTCAGCCTCGGACTGGAACGCGACCGCCCGCCGCTCGGCGCGTCGACAGACCGAGCGTGCGTGATGGAGCGCCGCCCCGGCCTCGCTCCCGCCGGGGAGGATGAACGATTCGAGCGGGTCGAGCTCCGCCGACGCCTCGTCGACCCACGTCTCCAGCTGGTCGACGTGTCGCTCCCCGATGACCGGGTCGTCGTCGTCCGGGTCGGGGTTGGCGAAGTCGGCCTGGACGATGTGGAGGTGGTTCTGCACCGCTGCCAGGTTCTCGTCGACGTCCTCGTAACCAGTCGGTCTGATCGTCCCGATGAGCGAGTTCAGTTCGTCCGCGTTGCCGTAGGCCTCGATGCGGTGACTCCCCTTCGAGACTCGGCTCATGTCCCGCAGGTCGGTCTGTCCCTCGTCGCCGCGACGTGTGTAGATTTTCATGCTCGGGCTCACTCCTCGACGAGTTCGCCGATCCGGTTCTCCGCCCCGCAGTGCGGGCAGGTCCAGTCACGGTCTGTCAGGTCTGTCCTGGTGATGTCGCTCAGCCCCCAGTAGCCGTCACACGCGCCGCAGTTCACGTGTGCCAACGTCTCGATGTAGGCTGTGTGTTCTGGTGCCATACACGCTCCCGACTGTGACCGCCTGATAAAAAAATACTGTCTCCGTACCGGCCGGTCAGGCGACCGCTTTGAGCGGCGTCCCCTTCGCGAGCCGGGCGGCGTTCGAGCCGAGCTTGCGGGCGGTCTCGGCCGTCACGCCAGCGATGTCGAACATCGGGTCGCCGTCGGGCAGTTGCTTGTGGTGGACGACGACCCGCCCGTCCGGCGTTACGCTCACACCGATCTTCAGCGGCGAACTGACAGAGGCGTCGTAGGCGACCGGGACGCCGTCGCCGTCGAAGCCCGACTGGACCGCCCACGAGACGCCCTCCTCCTCCAGGCCGTACTCGATGTACTCCACCGGGTCCGGTAGCTCCTCGCCGATGCACCACACGAACACGCGCGGAATCTGGTCGTTCTGGTCGACTGGGCCGCGGCAGCCACTCATACACCTGTCTTCTGCGCTCACGAACATAAAATCAGGTGACGCGGTGTCGCGACCGCGGTTCGAGGCGGCGTGTCGGCCTCGACACGGCTGGGGTGTCAGACCGTGGACCGCTCCAGCGACGTCGTGAGTCCGGACGGGATGTCCAGGTCCAGATAGCCGCCGCCGTCGACGTGTGAGAGCACGAGCCCGGTCGCGACGGCGTTCCGCGGCCCCATCTCACCGCGGACGTTCGCCCGCCCGCAGACGATGCCGTACTCGGCCATCGCCTCGGAGATCATCTCCGGGATCTCGAAGTCGAGCGCGGAGCGGCCGGTCATGACGACGAACGGCAGCCGCCGGATGCTCTCCGTCGGCGTGATGATGTTGAGCGCGCGCTCGGCGTTCTCGACGAACACGTTCCGCTTGGCCCGCCGCCGGACGCGGCGTATCTCCTCGGGCGATTTGTCGACCGGCACCGGCCGCATGCTCCCGCCGTCTTCGAGGACGACCGTCCGGCCGTAGAGGCTCGGGTCGACGGGGTCGTCGAAGAAGTCGACCGTCCCGTCCTCCTCGCGGATGCTGTAGAGGGACTGGACCTTGGCCGAGGGGAACTTCTTGATGGCCTCCGCCAGGTCGCGGTCGTCCAGCCCGAGTTCGGAGTCGATGAGCATCGTGACCAGGTCGCCGGCCCCCGAGAGGTGTATCGAGTCGATCGCCTTGTCCTCGCCCATGTACGCCGCGTCCGTCGACCCGCCGCCCATGTCGAGAATCGCGAACGGGTGGTCCGTCCCCGGCGTCGTGAGCGAGCCCAGCACTGCCATGTTCGCCTCGACGCCCTGGATGACGACCTCCGCGCCGATCTCGTCCTCGATGCCGTCCGCGATCTGTTGCATCGGGAGCTGCTGGGTCTTCACCATCGCGGCCAGGGCGACCGCGCTCTCCATGCTGTGCTCGTCGGCCACGCCGCCCTCGACTTTCTGCGGGACGAGCGTATCGACCGCCATGATATCTCGAATCTCGATGGAGTCGACCGGCTGGCCGGTGACCTCGGCCATCTGGCTTCGTGCCCGGTTCAGCATCCCGCCGATGTTCGACCCGCTCTCCCCCTGCACGTCCGACACCGGCCAGCTGTCCATCACCGCGTCCATGATGACGTCCGCCCCTTCGTCGACCGGCACTTCGGTCGTGGTCCCGCGTTCGTCGATGATGCGGAGTTCGCCGGCGGGGATGGTCCGCTCCTCGACGTCGCCCGCCGGCGTCTTGATGACCACGGCGGATTTGTTACCTACGAGGGCACGGGCGACGGGGATTATCTTCTGGGTCTCCTCGGAGGAGAGGTCGAACACGGTCGCGATGCCGTAGGGGTTCGACAGCTCGTCGATGGTCCGGCCCGTCGCTTCGGGTGCGACCTCCACGGCTGTCGGCTGGCCACGCGGGACCTTTCCCAGGTCCGACACCTCGTCGATAATCGGGATGTCGATGTCGATCCGGTTGTGGATGAGGACGGCGTCGTCCCGCTGGACGATTGCGCCGGCGACCTCGTACCCCGCCGCCGTCCACTCGTTGATGAGTTCGGCGGCGACGGCAAAATCGACCGTCTCGGGCACCAGAAAGACGACGGGTTCGTCCGGGTCGTGGTCCGCCTTCGACGCCGTTATCTCGATGGCTGTCCCCTTCCCGAGACCGACGCCGCCCGGTGTCGAGGGGTCGTGGCCGATCATCGTCGACTCCGTGATGACGGTCTCGGTTATCGTCTCCATCGCCACGTCGCCGATGACAGGTGCGGCTTCGTTGAGAAGCACCGTCTCGATATCGCCTACGTCGATGCCCGCGTCGGTTGCGGCCCGGGAGAGCGCGCTCACGACCCCCGGGACGTTCTTTTTCGTCCCTTTCAGCCCGGTCGTCCTGTAGAGGGCACTGGCACAGAACTCCGGGCGATGCCCGTCCCGCTGGCGCAACAGCGCGACCTCCGTACTGGAATTGCCGATATCGACACCTGCGAGATACGCCATACCCCTGCTATCGAGGGAAATATCAAATAGCTTTCCCCAGCGGTGACGGCCCCACGCCGCGATGCGTTTCTGGCTCGCCGTCCCGCGTCGGGACGGCACTCAGGTCGACATCGACCGACGGGAAAACGGTCCACTGACCGAAATCTATATGTCATTTGCTCACGCAGCACAGGAAGACAAGCGAGGTTGTAGTAACACAAAACAAGTTACAGAGCGAGCTATGACACCTGGAACACTGCTTCTCGTCGGCCGGCAGACGGCGGCATCGCCACAGCCGATTCAGACACACGCAAGGCGATTGCGCGACCGGAACATCGCAGACACGGTGCGGGTCGAGACGTACGACGAGACGTGGGACGACCCCGTCGCGGACACCGCTCCCGAGCGCGTGGACGAACCGGTGCTGGTGGTCCCACTCACGGTCGCGTACACGAACGAGACGAGACACGTAATCTCCTCGATTGCCCGGCGGTGGGGCGACGCGGTGTCGCTCTGTGACCCCATCGGCCACAGTCCGGCACTCACCGACGTCATCGCGGAACGCGCCGACGAACACGCCGACCGTCCGGACGAGACGTCGCTGCTTCTGGTCGGCCTCGGGAGCGGGTCCCTGTCGGACCAGCGGCGGACGGTCCAGTACCACGAACAGCGACTGCGGGACCGGACCGCCTACGACGAGGTGCGGTCGTGTTACGTCCTGCAGGACCCCGTCGTCGAGTGTGCGCGGTATCACGTCTCGAACGAGGCGGTCGTCGCGGTGCCGGTGTTCGTCTCGCCGTCGCCCGTCACGGAGGAGACCATCCCGGAGAGACTCGACATCGACCGCGGCGGCATCGACTACGCCGCGCCCATCGGCGCACACGAACGGCTCACCGACGCGATTCACGCCGACGTAGTGAGACACCGCGCCCTCGAACAGCTATCGGCGGTGCCCAGTGCGGACCGCGTCAGTCGCCCCCCCGCGGTTCGGACCCGACCGGTCGTGACTGACGGCCAGGGGCCGTCGGAGTGAGCACCGGTCCCGTCCAGTGTCGGGTCGTCCCTACGGGACGACGAGTACCGGGACGTCGACCGTCTGCCGGATGCGACTGGCGCCGGTCGGACGGAGTCGCCCGACCAGCGGGGTCGTCCTGCCGCGGCCGACGACCAGGGCGTCCGCGCCGGCGTCGGCGACGTACTCGTCGAGTGCCTCGCCCGGCCGGCCGGGCGCGGTGAGCGTTTCGAAGGTCAGGTCGCCGTCCAGGTCGGCCGCGGCCTCGACCGGGGCCCGAAGTTCCCGCTCCTTGCGCTCGATGAACGCCTCGGAGACACCGCCGGCGTTGAACGGCCCGGCCGCCCGCTGGAGGTCGATGACCGTGACGACAGACACCGCCGCTCCGTGCGCCTCGGCGACCGCCGCGGCGTGCCCGGCCGCCGCCTCGCTCGGGACCGTCTCCAGATTGGGCACGACCAACTGCTCGAACTGGACCCGTGCCGCGGCGTCGGGGACTGCGAGAACCGGGACGTCGGCCGCACGCGCCACGCCGTCGACGAGGTCGTCGAAGGCGCCTGTGCTCGCCTGTGGTCCGATGACGACGAGGTCGATATCCGCGTCGGTCGCGTAGCGCAGGACCTGCTCCCGGAGGGGTCCCTCGGCGGTGTGTACCCTGCCGTCGACTGCCGTCTCCGCGACCAGCTCCTCGAGGTCCGGCGGACCCGCCTGCTCGGCTGCGGCCGTCGATGCGTCCGCGTCCAGCGAGAGGCGGGACGACTGCGTATCGGCCACACGCAGGAGGTGGACGGCGGCGTCCAGCCGCTCCGCGAGCGCGATGCCGACCTCGGCGTTTCGCGCTGCGACTGCCTCGTCCCCGGTCAGAACGAGCACCCGATTGTATGCCACTGAGTGACAATAACACACTGCTTCCATATACCGTTGGCGGCGGTGGCCTGAGGGACGACACTCGAACTGGGGAGATGGTCGCCCTGCCGTGCATACGCTTTTTTCCGTCCAGTCATCAGTCACTGTATGGTCGAGTACTCGGAAGACTACCACGCACAGGCCACTGCGACGGACGACACCGACCGCTGGACGACTGAGTCACGCGGGCAGTTTGAGGTCGGCATCCCACGGGAGTTCGGCGGGACATTCGACGGGCCGGCTCCCGAGAACTACTACGCCATCGCGCTCACGAACTGCTACGTCGCCACGTTCACCGTTATGGCCGACAACTCCGGGTTCTCGTTCCAGGAGGTGAACGCCGACGGGACGCTCCGACTGCGGCCCGACGACGGTTCGACCGCCGTCGACTCGTTCGACCTCACGGTTGAACTACAGGTCGAGTCGCCTGACAGGAAAGCCGAGGTGTTGTTGAAACGCACGCAAGAGCACTGCTTCATCCTCCAGTCCGTCGACTTCCCGGTCTCGGTCGAGTACGAGGTCATCTCCGGCTGAGTGCGCGTGAGCCGCGAAACGGTACGCTCGAAGGAAGAACTCCTAGCTGGGGGGATAGTTTTATTTTCTGTCACGACGACGGTGCGGACGGACTTCACGATGACAGCGGTAACACTCGACGTCGCAAAGACGATCATCGCAGCGGCAGAAGAGAAAGCCCAGGAGATAGACGTTCCCATGTGCATCGCGGTGATGAACCAGGGGGGGAACCTCGTCGGATTCCACCGGATGGACGGCGCACTCCTGGCGAGCATCGACATCGCACAGAACAAGGCCTACTCGTCGGTGTCGCTGAAACTGGATACGGAGACAATCCACGAGGTCTCACAGCCCGGCGAGTCGCTGTACGGGCTGGGAACCACAAACGACGGCCGTATCGTCACCTTCGGCGGCGGCTACCCGCTGGAGGACGCCGACGGGACTGTCGTCGGCGGCGTCGGCGTCTCTGGCGGTAGCGCCGAGGAGGACATGGAGGTCGCACAGGCCGGCGTCGACGCCTTCGAAGGCTAATCCCGGAGCCATCGGGTCCGGCGATACCTCAGCGTCCCGATATCACTGCAGCCCCGAGTTGCGGCCCGGTCGCCTCCCAGCGCAGTCGCTATTTCCACTGGTACTGGTGGAGAGCTCCGGCCCCGAACCTGCAGTACAACTACAGTTGCATTACTCATGTTTTCTTTATATTCCTGGGTAATAAAAACGCAAAATTATATAACCTAACTCTCCGTTGATATATGTGTATGACAGATGATGACACGCCTGTAGCCGATGGCTCAGGCGAACTCGAGGAGACAGCGCCAAAGCGGTCGAAGCGCTTCGAGGCGCTGGACGAACGGGCCGTCACCGAAGACGGGTTCGTAAACGAGTGGCCGGAGGTCGGCTTCGTCGCGATGGAGAGCCCGAACGACCCCGACCCGAGCATAACCGTCGAGGACGGGGAGATCGTCGAGATGGACGGGAAAGACCGCGCGGAGTTCGACTTCATCGACCGCTTCATCGCCGATTACGCGATCAACGTCGAGAAGGCCGAGGAGGCGATGGCGACCGACTCAGAGCAGGTCGCGCGCGACCTCGTGGACATCAACGTGCCACGCGAGGACATCGTCGAACTGACGACCGCGATGACGCCCGCGAAGCTGTCAGAGGTCGTCAACCACCTCGACACCGCCGAGATCATCATGGCGATGAAGAAGATGCGGACGCGCCGGACGCCGGGCAACCAGTGTCACGTCACCAGCGTCGAGGACAACGTGGCACAGATCGCCGCCGACGCCGCGGAGGCCGCGCTCCGGGGGTTCTTCGAGATCGAGAACACGGTCGGGGTCGCGCGGATGGCCCCGCTGACCGCCCTCGCCCAGCAGATCGGCGCCCAGTGTGGCCGCGGCGGCGTCATCACCCAGTGTGCCGTCGAGGAGGCGACCGAACTCGAACTCGGGATGCGCGGAATGACCGGCTACGCCGAGACCGTCTCCGTCTACGGCACCGAAGACGTGTTCAAGGACGGCGACGACACGCCGTGGTCCAAGGCGTTTCTCGCCTCGGGGTACGCCTCCCGCGGCCTGAAGATGCGGTACACGTCGGGGGCCGGGTCGGAACTCAACATGGGCCAGGCGGAAGGCAAATCGATGCTGTACCTGGAGAGCCGGTGTATCCTCGTCACGAAAGGCTGTGGCGTCCAGGGCCTCCAGAACGGCGGCATCAGCTGTATCGCCATCCCGACGTCAGTCCCGGCCGGCGTCAAGGAGGTGGCCGCCGAGAACCTCATCACGATGATGGCCGACCTCGAAGTCGCCTCCGGGAACGACCAGACGTTCACCCACTCGGACAAGCGTCGCACGGCCCGGATGATGCCACAGTTCCTCGCCGGCACGGACTTCATCTTCTCGGGGTACAGCGCCGTCCCGAACTACGACAACATGTTCGCCGGCTCGACGTTCGACTCCTACGACTTCGACGAGTACAACATCATGCAGCGGGACCTGCAGGTCGAGGGCGGCACGAAACCCGTCGACGAGGAGACGGTCCTGGAGTACCGCGAGCGGGCCGCCAAGGCCGTCCAGTCCGTCTTCGAGGAACTCGGGTTCCCGCCGATCTCCGACGAGGAGGTCGAGGCCGCCGTCTACGCCAACGGCAGCAAGGACATGCCCGAGCGCAGCACGGCCGAGGACATCAAGGCCGCCGAGGAGATGATGGAGGAAGGTCTCAACGGGGCTGAGCTCGTGAAGATACTGGCCGACAACGGCTTCGAGGAGATCGCCGAGAACCTGCTCGGCATCCTCAAGGGCCGCGTGGCCGGGGACTACATCCAGACCTCGGGCATCTTCGAGGGCGACGGCGACTTCGACGTCGTCAGCGCCGTCAACGACCCCAACGACTACCAGGGCCCGGGAACGGGCCACCGCCTGGAAGGCGAGGACTGGGAAGAAAAGAAAGAGGTTCGGTTCGCAGTCGATCCGGAGGATATCTGAACACCCATGGCACAAGCACAACAGCAGGAGCGGACACTGGTGCTGACAGAGAGAGGCGTCGCCGAGGAGGGGACGGACACGGATGAGGTTGTCATCTCGATCAGCGCGGGGTTCAACGAGATGAAAGACGAGACGCTCGCGGGCGTCAAACTCGCCGAGGTCCTCCGCGAGATGATGGCCGGCATCGAAGAGGAGGGACTCACGGCCCGTGTGGTCCGCTTCACTGACAACCTCGACCTCGGCGTCATCGGCCTCAGGGGCGCGAAGCTCTGCGGGTCTGGCATCTCTATCGGCATCCAGACCCGCGGGACGACGCTCATCCACCAGGAGGATCTGGTCCCGCTCAGCAACCTGGAGCTGTTCCCCCAGGCGCCGCTGATCGACCTCGAAACGTACCGCGCGATCGGCAAGAACGCGGCGCTGTACGCCAAAGGCGAGACGCCCGAACCGGTCCCGGTCGCCAACGACCCGATGGCCCGACCGAAGTACCAGGCGCTCGCGGCGCTGTGGCACATCAAGGAGATGGGGTACAAGGACGAAGACAAAGAGCCGATGGAGATGGAGGTCTCCTTCGAGTAACAATGAGCGACGACATTCACTACCCACTGGCAGACAACCCGGACGACGTCGAAACGCCCGAGGGAACGAAACTCTCCGAGATTTCCCTCGAGAAAGTCGTCGAGGGCGAGATCGACGGCGAGGAGCTCGTCATCTCCCCGGAGACGCTGGAGAAACAGGCACAGATCGCCGAACAGGAGGGGCGGACACAGGTCGCGCGGAACTTCCGGCGCGCGGCGGAGCTGACCGAGGTTCCGGACGACCGCATCCTCGAGATATACAACGCACTCCGACCGAGCGGGGCCGACAAGGAGACGCTACAGGAGATTGCGGACGAACTGGAAAACGAGTACGGCGCGGAGATCAACGCCGAACACGTCCGCGAAGCCGCCGAAGTGTACGAGGAGCGCGGCCTGGTCTGAGACGGCCGTCGTCGGTGTCCGCCGACCCGAGTCGGCGACGTCCGGTACCGATTCCGTCGCCGGCCGGCACATTCGTTGCTGTGGATAGCAGCGGGAAAACATCTAAGCCCCGGATTCGCGTACTGAAGCGTATGACCAGCGAAGACACAGCCCCCGACAGGGGTCGGGAACACATCGAGGTGCTCAGGGAGACGGTCGACCGCAACCGCGACCGCGACTGGGCGGACTACCGCGACCGGTTCTCCTTCACGGTCGTGGACGACGGGACGGTGTTGCTCTCGCCGGCCGACGAGGCAGACCCGACGGGGTCCGCGGTCGAGCGAGAAGTGACCCACACGGTCACTGTCGAGGGCGGGACGGCCGTCGACTGCAACTGCCACGTCGCACAGCGGCCGTTCGACCGGCAGTCCTGCCGGCACATGCGCGCGGTCGATACCCATCCGCGACTGTGAGCCGAACCCGCGTCAGTCGTCCCGTCGGGTCCGGCACACCCACAGGCCGGGCCGGGACCGACGTGACCGCGGTCGCCCGAGAGCGCGATTGTACCGAGAGCCGCCGCGAAAAGCCGTTTCTTTACTGATACCCTCGTGCGATGTTTCGTCACGGCTGCTGACAGAGAGGGGCAAATACGCCGGAAATAAAGATGATTAATCATGTGGTACAGACGGATATGGGAAAATCCACTGATTTGGTCGGAGGACAGCCTGGGTCATCGATGTAACCGCCGAGGCCGCTGAACTATTACAAACCAATCACGAGTTTATCGCGGTTTTCGACCCGAAAACGGCTCGATGGCCGGATGCTGACCGCCGTACTCTCCCAATCGAAGTGGATAATAGCCGTACGACTGTTATCCGGTTCGCTGTGAGAACGCGCCGCGACGTTCGGGGCACCGGAGCGCGACGACGAGGGCAGTGTCACCGGTCACCCGAGATACACCGACAGCTCCTTCTCGGAGTCCAGGGACAGCACGGCTTCTGGCGTGTGGCGGTGCTGTGTCGGACAGTACACCCCATCGGCTGACGATTTCACGTGACTCCGTTCGCGACTGCGGGGACTCTCTCTCTCTCGGAAGCTGTGTGGATTATACTGGCGAAAACGCGGTATCTGAACTCATAATTGCGGAAACTCCAGAATAGCATGAGTAAAGTACACACTCGGATTATTTGGAAACACATAGGACATATATGACCTTGAAAAAGCACATGAATATACAGGAGTACTGCTGTAGGAACTGGGAACAGCTATCCACGCGTATAAGTCCGTGTAGTAGCTCTAAATAATGGCCCATATGCTGGCGAATAGCGGGTATGGAAACGCCGGACGTTCTCTATCCGTCGATACTGCACACCGGAGTCCCTGTAGGGCAGACCGTCAATGGTAGCACAGGCTCACGGCGAGAACGACGAAGTAGGTCACGAGCCCCCAGCACACCGCGGCGACGATGACCGGACCCACGAGGACGGCGAGTCCGCCGGCACATGCCAGGAGCGCGGCCGCCGAGGCCGTCCGCACGCCACGGCGCTCCCACAGCGACGCGACGGGTGTGTCGAGCACGAACAGCGCCTCGACACCCAGCGCGCCGGTCACGCCGACGGCGACGGCGGCACCGGACCGGAGCGTGTCGAGTGCGCCGACCTGGCCCAGATACGCGACCAGCGCCAGGCCACAGAGCAGGGCAGCCCCGGCGTCGCGTCGGTAGTCGGGCACAGAGACGGTAGGGGCCACAGCCAGAAAGCGATACTGCCAGTGGCGGGCAGCGGGTTCGGATACCCCAAATACAAAGACACTGTCAATCGCAGTGAACCTATGCACCATCCTGGACCGCCGCGGTTCGTGGCGACGGGTGACGAGATCGAACTCGCGCCCCGGGACCCGGACCCGACAGCGACGTACAGTTGGCACCTCGCGCGCGCACCAGTACAGTCTACCGCAACACTCGGCGACGACCCGGTCGAACACTTCGTCCCCGACACGCCGGGCAGATACGTCGTCCGTCTTAACGCACCGGACGGCAAGCACGACCTGACTGTCCGTGCGTTCCCGGGGCAGGTCGAATCGAGCGGGACACACACCTCGGGGCGGTCCGGTCGCTCCGGGGGGCGAAGCGGCGGCGTCTCCGGGGGACGAAGCGGCGGCGTCTCCGGGGGGCGAAGCGGGAGCGGCGAGTACACCCAGGCCACCGGCGGTGGCGGCGACGGCGGTAGCGGTGGCCGCCCGCGACTGACCCTGCGGCCGGCAATCGAGGGTGACGAG
Organism: Haloarcula sp. 1CSR25-25; assembly: GCF_032027985.1. Classification (NCBI taxonomy): domain Archaea; kingdom Methanobacteriati; phylum Methanobacteriota; class Halobacteria; order Halobacteriales; family Haloarculaceae; genus Haloarcula; species Haloarcula sp. 1CSR25-25. The sequence continues at coordinate 106,895 of NZ_JAHYBW010000001.1, read as the reverse complement.
GCCGTCGTCCGCGCGGACCGCAGTCCCCATCCCGACGGGACCGAGACGGCCGGCGACCTCGCCGTCGAGTTCCTGCTGGACGACCGCGACGACATCGACGCCGACGCGGTGACCCGGGACGGGACGGACCTCAGGATTCCGCTGGATACGCTCCCGGAGCGCGCCCGCATTCACGCCGTCGCGGTCGGGGACCACGGCTACAGCGTGCCCGACGCCGTCGAGTTCACTCGCGACGAGGACGGTGTGAGAACGGGTACGAACGATGCGGGAATCGCCGCCAGCCGTCCGTACGATGCGCCGGCCTGGGCCGAGGACTCGGTCATCTACGAGATTTACGTCCGCACGTTCGCCGGCGACAGCGACGAATCGCCTTTCGACGCGATTGTCGACCGCCTGGACTACCTCGACTCGCTGGGCGTCGACGTCATCTGGCTCACGCCGGTGTTACAGAACGACCACGCGCCCCACGGCTACAACATCACCGACTTCTTCGAAATCGCGTCGGACCTGGGTACCCGTGCGGACTACGAGCGGTTCATCGAGGCGGCCCACGACCGCGGGTTCAAGGTGCTGTTCGACCTGGTGTGTAACCACTCGGCGCGGACCCACCCCTACTTCGAGTCCGCCGTCGACGACCCGGACAGCGAGTACCGCGACTGGTACGCGTGGCGGACCGACACCCAACCGGAGACGTACTTCGACTGGCAGCACATCGCGAACTTCAACTTCGACCACCTGCCGGTCCGCCGGCACCTGCTCGACGCGGTCGCCCAGTGGGCCGAGCTGGTCGACGGGTTCCGGTGTGACATGGCCTGGGCCGTCCCGAACAGCTTCTGGCGCGAGATCCACGACTACTGCAAGGACCACGACAGCGAGTTCCTGCTACTGGACGAGACCATCCCGTACATCCCCGACTTCCAGGCCGGGCTGTTCGACATGCACTTCGATTCGACGACCTACGCCGCGCTCCGGGAGGTCGGGGGCGGCGGCGATGCCGAGGCCGTCCTCGGCGCTATCGAGGGGCGGGCGGAGATCGGCTTCCCCGAGCACGCGTCGTTCATGCTGTACGCGGAGAACCACGACGAGACGCGGTACATCGTCGACTACGGGCGCGAGGCCGCCGAGGCCGCCGCGGGCGCACTGTTCACGCTCCCGGGCGCACCGCTTTTGTACGCCGGACAGGAGTTCGGCCAGCGTGGCAAGCGCGATGACCTCGCGTGGAACCACGCCGACGAGGCGCTCCAGTCGTTCGTCGGTGACCTCTCGTCGGTCAGGCACGACCAGCCGGCGCTGTCGGCTGCGGCGGACCTCGTCCGAGTCCCCTACGAGGTCCGGGGCGGGCCGTCCGACCGCGTCGTCGCGTACGCCCGGACGACTGGGGAGGACGCGGCCGTCGTGGTACTCAACTTCGGCAGCGAGCAGACGACCGTCGGGCTGCCGGTCGAGACCGGCGAAACCGACCTCGTCTCCGGCGAGCAGCGCGGGGCCACCGGCGACGGGGACACGACCGTCACGGTCGACAGTGTCGCCGTGTTCCCGGCCGCCGACAGCGACCTGGGTCAGTAGTCGTAGTCCGTTTCGGTTCACTGACCGCTCTCTCGGGTCAATACGCCGAGTTGTCACTAATTTGTACGAACCACAGGAGTTTATAGAGACTGGTTTGGTTTAATGTGTATGCGGCTTTCGACAGCGCTCAACGAATACAAGTTGACTCGTCATGAGCGCTTTCCAGAGGAGCGCAGGACTGTTTCAGGCTCTTTCTCCGGGCACGGTGACCGCCTGGTCCACGTCGGCGAAGACGGCACGCTGAAGGACTATTCCGATTCGCTCTCCGGGCTCTCCGGTATCGACCGCTCTCGACTCGGGGTCATGCTTGGGGACGATATACGGTGGTTCAGCGACCTGGAGACGATCAGACAGCACTACTACCGCGAGACGCGGCTCGTCGAGACCGAGTACAACGCCGGGTCGTTCACCGTCCACCAGTACGACCTGACGCTGGGACGGGCACACGTCACGCACGTCGCGATGCGCGGGGCCGTTCCACAGGACGCCAAGCTCGTGGCGTTCGTCACGATGGCCCCCGACAGCAGCGACAGCGGCGTCGGCTCGCTGATCCACGAGGACGCCGGACCCAGCGACTCGCGGGTTCTTGAGGTGTTCCACCGCCGTGAGCACGATTACCTCGCCTCGTCGACCGGGCTGGACGCCGTCGCCGGGCAGCGGCCGGAGCGCCTCGTCGAGATGCTCGGGGACAGCGCGGTGGAGTTCCCGCGGTCGTTGCCGGTCGAGCGACGCGACCAGACGCGGCTCACCGGCGACTTCCTCGTGACCGCGCCGCTGGACCGGTCCGGACGCAGCAAGGACACGACGCTGGTCAGCCAGCTCTCGAACCACGACGAGGTCGACCGGGAGACGGCGCTTCTGGACCTCGCCGACTGTGTGGCAGAGCACACGACTTCCGACGACCTCCGGCAGGCCGGACGGGAGCGAACGCGTATCGACGTGGCCGAATCGATGCCACGCTCGGACTCGATACGGATGGACCTGCGCGTGCTGGACCTCCTGTCCTCGCCGACAGGCGGTCGCATCGCCGCACCGGAGTTCGACCCGTTCTACTCGAACTCCGGCGGGTACGGCTACGTCTGGTTCCGCGACGACGCGTCCGTTTCCCGGCACCTGCTCGAAGCCGGGTCCCGGCTCGATGTCGACACCGCCGAAATGCTGACCGAGAGCGCGGAGTTCCTCTGTGACAGTCAGCTCTCGGACGGGCGGTGGCCCCACCGCGTCTGGGCCGACAGCGGGGACATCGCACCGGGATGGGCCAATGCCAAGGTCGAGCACAACGCCGAGTCGCCGGAGTACCAGGCCGACCAGACCGCGACTGTTACCGCCTTCCTCGCAACACTGCTGCGAACACACCGGAGCAAGCTGGACGCCGAACTGACGGCGACGGTCCGGGAGACCATCGAGGCGGCCGTCGACACGCTCATCGAAGACATCGCGGCCAACGACCTGCCCGAGCCGTGTCAGAACGTCTGGGAGGACTCGGTCGGCCAGTTCACACACACCACCGCGACGTTCATCGAGGCCTTCGCCGCGGTGACGCGCGCCCCGATGGCCGAATCGGTCCGCGAGCGAAGCCTGACGGCGGCCGACAGGCTACTGGACGGGCTGGAGACGCTCTGGGACGGCGACATGGGCGTGTACGTGATGGGCCTGACAAACGGGACGCCGGACCACCGCATCGACGCCGCGGGGCTCCACCTCGCGGACGCCCTACAGGAGTACGACAGCGTCGAGTCGACTGCGCTGACCGACCAGCAACTCACCCGCCTGGCCGACCACGTGAGCACGACGCTCGATACGCTGTTCCGGAACCCCACCGAGAGCCGGGTCGCGGGACTGGCCCGCTACGAGGGCGACCGCTGGCGGACCGGCCACCAGGACGACGAGAAGATCTGGACGGTTACGACGGCGATGGGGGCCCTCGCCGCCGCCCGCGTCGGCGACATGCTGAACGACCGCGAGGAGAGCGGCGACGCCTACCTCGACCGCGCGAGCGACCTGTACGAACTGCTCGACAGCGACGGGCCGCTCACGACCGACGCCGGCTACCTCGCCGAACAGGCCTTCGACGACGGTGACCTCGACAGCGCCACGCCGCTTGGCTGGTCCCACGCGCTGCGGCTCCACGCGACTGCACGCCTGGGTGAGCTGAACGCGCTGCCGACGACATCGGCCGGAACCGAGGGGCCGAGCGAGCGCCCGACCTGGACCACCGGGGAAAAGTACGGCGTCGGCACCGTCGCCGACCACGACGCGCCGGACCCGTCCCGCGTCTGGTTCACGCTCACCGAGGGCGCACTGACGGAGGCCCGCTATCCCCAGGTCGACCTGATGAACCTGCGGACGCTCGACTTCCTGGTCCGGTGTACGGACGAGACGGACTATGCCGTCCGGACCCACCGGGAGAACCGACGGACCGACGACAGCGTCAGGCGTCGCGTCGAACCGGTCGACGACGAGGCGCTCCTCTATCGCCACGTCTTCACCGAGACCGGCGACGGCAGAGGCCACGAGTGGACGCTGACCGTCGACTACGCGACCGACCCCGAACACGACGCTATCGTCGCTGACGTGTCGTTCAGCTCCGAGGACGGCAAATCGTACGACGTGTTCTCGGTTGCGGACATCGCGCTTACCAGCACGATTACCGAGGACCGCGCAATCAGATACGGTGAGCCCGGGAGCTACCACCTCGTCGGCCGGAACCCGCTGGCCTACACCGACGAGACGGACAACGACCTGCTCGTCGACGAGAACGGCGACGCCTACTCGGTCGCCGTGGCGATGGCCGCGGCCGGACGCTTCGACTGGGCCACTGTCGGCTCGGCCGGCAGCGGTCGCCTCGATGCGCTGTACTCCGACGGCAACCTCCCGGACCCGGTCGAATCCATCGACGGGACGAACCTCGTCCTCATAGGCCGGCTGGACTCGGGGACTCGTATCAACGACACGGTCGCGCTCGGCTTCGCGCGGCAGGCCGACACCGCGGCTGCGCTGGGCGAAGCCGACGGCGCGCTCGACCGCGGCTACGAGACGGTCAGCGCGGAGTACGCCGACAGCTGGGCCGACTTCCTCTCGGACAAGCCGCTCCCGGCGTCGGTCGCCCACGACGACGCGCTGGCGAACCAGTACCGGACCGCGCTCATGACGCTGCTGGCCGTCGAGGACAAGACCTACCACGGCGCGTCTATCGCGTCGCCGTCCGTGCCGTGGGGCGAGGCCGTCCACGCCGAGGAGCCGAAAGGCTACGGCTACAACTTCGTCTGGTCCCGGGACCTGTACCAGGTGTTCACCGTCTTCGACGCCATCGGGTCGCTGGACATCGCGACGGACCAGTTGGAGTACATCTACGAGTACCAGCAGGACGAGGCGGGCTTCATCCCACAGAACACCTACGTCAACGGGACGACACGCTGGGGCGGCGAGCAGATGGACAACATCTCGTTCCCGCAGGTGATGGCCTACCGCCTCGCCGAGTCCGGCGTCGACTTCGAGGACGTCGACTACAGCTACGAGAACGTCCGGCGGTCGGCCGAGTACGTCGTCCGTCACGGGCCCGAGACCGCCCAGGAGCGCTGGGAGGAGGAGGCGGGCTTCTCGCCGTCCTCGATTGCGACCGAAATCGCCGGGCTCGCGTGTGCGGCGAAGATCGCGCTGGACACCGGCAACAAGGCCGACGCGCTCGTCTGGCTGGCGCTGGCCGACCAGTGGGCGAACAACGTCGAGGCCTGGACCGCGACCGAGACCGGGACCGAGCGCCACACCAACACGCCTTACTACACGCGAATCACGCTCGATGGCAACCCCGAGACGGGCCATCTCCGCACGCTCGCGAACGACGGCCCGACGCTCGACGAACGGAACATCATCGACGGCGGGTTCCTCGAACTCGTCCGACTGGGTATCAAGCCCGACGACGACGAGGCCATCCGCAACTCCGTCGTCGAAGTCGACGACACGATCAGCGTCGACACGGAGTACGCGCCCGGGTTCTACCGGTACAACGGCGACGGCTACGGCGAACGCGGCCGGGCCGACCAGGGCGCGCCGTGGACGGTCGAACACAAGGGGAAGGGTCGCCTCTGGCCGCTGCTCACCGGCGAGCGCGGCGAGTACGAACTGCGCCGCGACGATCCGGAGATTCTGCCCGAGAACTGCCTCCGGATGATGCAGGACGTGGCGAACTCGGGGCGGATGATCGCCGAACAGATCTGGGACCGGGGCCACGCGACCGACTACGAATGGGAGTTCGCCGAAGGGACCGGCTCGGCGACGCCGCTGGCGTGGTCGATGGCCCAGTACGTGCGGCTGGCCCACGGTATCAGCGCCGGCGAACCGGTCGAGACGCCCAAGTTCGTCCACGACCGCTACCGCGAGCGGGGTGCCCACACTCCCGACCGCAGCCCGGCGCTGCGCGTCGATACGCAGTTCCGCGGGAACGAACTGGTCGTCTCCGGCGAGACGACCGGTGTCTGTGTCGTCGTCAAGACCCCGGCTGACATAGTGTACATCCCTGTCGAGGACCGGGAGTTCGAGGTCGCGGTCGACGTCGACCCCGGTGAGAACCAGGTGATCGTTGCCGCCGCGGATGACGAGGACCTGGTCACTGCCGGGACGACCGTCTGGCAGCTAAACCTCTAGTTTTTCCAACAAGTAGTTACCACTTTATAACTCGGGTTTGACGTTGGGATATGGACGCGATTGTACTAGCAGGCGGCTACGCGACACGACTGTGGCCGATCACTCGACGCCGGCCGAAGATGCTGCTCCCGGTCGGCGAAACGACCGTTATCGACAGGATACTCCAGTCGCTCGAGGACGACGACCGCATCGGGACGACGTATCTGAGTACGAACGAGGCCTTCGCCGACGACTTCGAGGCCCACGTCGACGAGATGGGCTATGAGAAGGTCCAGCTCTCCGTCGAGAGCACGGCAGACGAAGACGAGAAGTTCGGCGTCGTCGGCGCGCTCGCACAGCTGATCGAGCGCGAGGGTATCGACGACGACCTGTTCATCATCGGCGGCGACAACCTCATCGGCTTCGACCCCTCGGAGTTCCTCGACTTCTTCGAGGAGCGCGACGGGCCGGCACTCGCCGCCTACGACGTCGGCTCACGGGAGAAAGCCAAGTCCTACGGGCTGGTCGAACTCGACGGCGAGCGCGTCGTCGACTTCCAGGAGAAGCCCGACGACCCCAAGAGCACGCTCGTGTCGATTGCGTGCTATGCCTTCCCGGCCGATTCGCTCCGCTTCGAGGAGTATCTCTCGGGCGACAACAACCCCGACGAACCGGGCTGGTACATCGACTGGCTGCAACAGCAGGAACCGGTGTACGCGTTCCCGTTCGACGACGTCTGGTTCGACATCGGGACGCCGGACTCCTACTTCGAGACCGTCGAGTGGAAACTCGACGGCGGGTCGCTCATCCACCCCGACGCGACCGTCGAGAACTCCGAGATCGGCGACACCGTCCACGTGATGGCAGGGGCCGAAGTGACCGACAGCAGCCTCGAACGGACTATCGTCTTCCCGGATGCCGGGGTCCACGACTGCGACCTCGACGAGACGATTCTCGGTGAGGACGTCGCCGTCGAGGGGTTCAATATGTCGGGGTCGCTCATCATCACCCGCTAGCGGGTCTTTCACCCCGAGGCACCGCTCGGGCGCGAGACCTGGCGCGGTCCGCTGCCGCCGGACCGCTGGCGAAGGACTAAGTGACACAGCGCCGTCTACTCGCCATGAGCAAGTCATCCGACAACATGGGTCAATCGGAAACCGCGCCAGTCACGTTCGAGATGACAATCGACGACGGCCGGACCAGGATTGACGTCTCGGGCGACCGCGATACGGCCGTCATCGTCCGTTCGGCATCGGGCGAGAAAGTATATCTGCCGCCCGAGGACTTCGACCGGCCGCCGGAGGACAGACAGACGCCCTACGACAGTCCCTACCAGTCGGCCGACGGGGGCGCCGATAGCCCGTATCAGACCCGAACGGACACGACGTCCGTGACGGGACTGGAACCGACCGCCGACGGCTACCTTATTGTCCATCCGGAGCCGGTCACGGACGTTCGCTTTCTCCGGTAGGCGCGGCCGTCCGTCAGGCCTCGTCTAAGACCTCGTGGTAGAACTCGACGTGTTCGTCGGCGACCTCCTCCCAGGTCCTGACCTCGTACTCGATGGGCGTCGACAGCGACAGCGCGTGCTCGATTCCCTCGGCAATCGAGTCGGAGTCGGGTTCGACCTCGATGACGCAGTCCTCGTTGAGAAGCTCCGCGGCCCCGCTCTCGCAGGCGACGACGCGCGTCCCGACCGAAAGCGCCTCGACGATTGTGATACCGAACGGCTCCGCCAGCGACGGCGAGACGAACAGGTCGGCACTGTTGTAGTAGTCACCGAGTTCCGACTGGGGGAGATACCCCGGGAAGTAGACCCGGTCCTCGACGCCCAGCAACTCGGCGAACCGCTTGAGCTGTTCGGTGAGGTGGCCCGAGCCGCCAAGCACCAGGCTGACGTCGTCCCGGCCGAGCTTCGAGAGCGCGTACAGCAGGTACGAGAGCCCCTTCTGGTCGGTGTGTCGGCCGACGAAAAACAGCATCTTCCCGTCGATGCCGAGCTCCGCCTTGATGTCCCGGCCCGTCGGCTCCACCGACGAGAACCCGTTGTAGATGACCGTCGAGTCGGCGTCGTACTGCTCGCGGATCCGTCGCTGCGTGAACTGGCTCACCGCGACGAGGTAGTCCGAGCGGTTCGCGACCCGCTGTTCCGTCTCGACCTCCCGCTGTGGCGGGGTCACGTTACGGTCCGCGGATAGCGAGTGGAACGTCGATATCCACTCGACGTCGTGGTCCGCCTTGGCCCGTGAGCCCGGGTTGTAGCCGAACCAGTCGTTCGTGTGGATGATGTCGGCGTCGGTCGCCCTGTCGGCGAACTCCCCGGCCAGCCGGCCGATGCGGGTGATGATGTCGCCGCTCCCGGTCGGGACGCCGTGTATGTTGTCGCGGTCCGGCGGCGCGTACTCGTTGGGCAACACCAATTCGAACTCGACGTCGTCTCTCGGTTCGAGCTGCTCGAACAGCTCCCCGATAGCGGTATCAAGCCCGCCGGTGATGTTGGGTGGGAACCCCCAGCCAAGCATCAGAACGTTCGGTGGCATCTCTGTAACTGGCTCTCTCATCGTAGCATCAAATGGATACAATATATATGTTTGCGTACCCCCGTCGTTGCGTCCTGACATCCACGTCGGCACTGGTTCGGCCCCGGTCCGAGTTGGTTCCGAGGGCCGCTCACTGCTCGCGGGTCGTTCCTCCCCGTTCGCATCTTCGAGGGCCGCTCACTGCTCGCGGGTCGTCCCTCCCCGCTCACTGCTCGCGGGTCGTCCCTCCCCGCTCGCATCTTCGAGGGCCGCTCACTGCTCACGGCTCCTTCCGTCGCCGTTCGCATCTTCGAGGGCCGCTCACTCCGTTCGCGCCCCTCGCTCCGTTCGCAACTCTTGCCTCGAAAGACCCACCCCATTGAAATGCCTGTCAGGGCAACAGATGCGTATGACATTCGAACGGCAGAGCGGGGTATTTCTCCACCAGACGTCGCTCCCGGGGCCACACGGCATCGGTGACCTCGGTGCGGGCGCGCGGGCGTTCGTCGACTTCCTCGACCGGGCCGACCAGTCGCTGTGGCAGTTCTGTCCCCTCGGTCCCACGTCGAGTGTCCACGGGAACTCCCCGTACCAGTCGTCGTCCGCCTTCGCGGGGAACCCCCTGCTCGTCGACCTTCGCGACCTCGTCGACCGCGGTTATCTCTCTGAGGCCGACGTCGAACCGCCCGAGGACCTCTCGGACGGGCACGTCAAGTACGACCGGGTGACCGAGTTCAAGACGGCCCGGCTCCGGACCGCGTACGCCACCTTCGACGAAGGCGCAAGCGACGCGGACCGGCAGTCGTTCACCGAGTTCTGCGACCGCGAGGCCGGCTGGCTGGACGACTACGCGCTGTTCACGGCGCTTAAGTCCGAGTTCGACGGCGCCGGCTGGATGGACTGGCCGGACGATATCAGAACGCGTGAGCCAGCGGCTATGGACCGATACCGGGAAGAGCTGGCAGAGGACATCCGCTATCACAAGTTCGTCCAGTGGTGCTTCGACAGCCAGTGGGGGGCGCTGGCCGAGTACGCCGCCGAGCGGGACATCGGTCTCGTCGGCGACCTCCCCATCTACGTGGGCCTCGACTCCGCGGACGTCTGGGCGTACCCGGAGGTGTTCCGCCTCGACGACGACCACCAGCCGGCGGAGGTGGCCGGCGTCCCGCCGAACCCCGGCGACGACGGCCAGCGGTGGGGGAACCCCGTGTACGACTGGGATGCGCTGCGCGAGAACGACTACGGCTGGTGGATCGACCGGTTCGAGCGGCTGTTCGACCTCGTCGACATCGCCCGCATCGACCACTTCAAGGGCTTCGACGAGTTCTGGTCGATTCCGGCAGCGGCGGACGACCCGGCAGCCGGGCAGTGGCGGGACGGCCCCGGCGCGCACTTCTTCGAGACGGTCGAAGACAGGCTCGGCGAGCTACCGTTTTTCGTCGAGGACCTGGGCTTTCTCGACGAGAGCATCGTCGCGCTCCGGGACCGGTTCGGGTTCCCCGGCATGCGCGTGCCCCAGTACGCCGACTGGTGCGAAGAGGGGCACATGTACCAGCCGATGCACTACCCGGAGTCGGCCGTCGGCTACACCTCGACCCACGACACCGACACCGTCATCGGCTACTACCGCGACCTCCCGGACCGGCAACGGGACTGTCTGCACTACAACCTCGGGACCGACGGGGACGAGATCAACTGGGACCTCATCGAAGCGGTGTGGAACTCGAACGCGGTCGTCGCGATGACGACCGTCCAGGACCTGCTCGGCCTCGACAGCGACGCCCGGTTCAACGTTCCCGGCACGGCGACCGGGAACTGGCAGTGGCGGGTGACCGAAGCGGCTCTCGACGCCGACGTCGCCGAGCGGCTCCGTCGGGTCACCGACAGGACGATCCGTTAAGCTCAGAACCGGAGGATACCGTCCTCGGTGACGACCGTATCGAGCAGGCGGGTCGGCGTCGCGTCGTAGCCCGGGTTCCCGATGTCGAACCCCTCCGGCGGTTCGAGCATCACGTCCGATCCCTGCCGGAACGTGTTTCTGAAGGTGAAACCGCTGCCGATGAACTTCGACGACGACCCGACGACGGTCACGGGGACGTCCATCTCCTTTGCCGTCGCGGCCAGCGGCAGCGTCCCGATACGGTTGTACACCGTGTCGTCGATGAGGCAGTTCATCCCGACGAAGACCCGGTCGCACTTCGAGAGGTAGTGGCCCGACGCGCCGTCGACGATGAGCGTCACGTCGGCCCCGTCCCGGTCGGCCAATTTGCGGGCGGTTCGACGACCAAGGAAATGCGGTCGGGACTCTCTGGCATACAGGGTGAACTCCTTGCCGTCGTCCAGGGCCGCCCTGAGCGTCGCCATCACCGTCGAGGAGTTCTCGTGTGTCAGCAACACGTCGCCGTCGTCGATGAGCGTCGCTGCCCGCTCCGCCGCGCGGTCCTTGCTTGTCTCGACTTCCGCAACGACCTCGTCGATAGCGGCGAGGAGCCGTTCTTTGGCCTCCGAGACGGAGTCGGGGTCGGCGTCCTTCAGTTCTGTGACGATCCGCTGCTGTGTCGTGTACAGCGGCGCGTGCGAGCGGTTCGCCCGCTGAAGCGCGCTGCTGTTGCGTTCGACCACGCGGAGGAAGTCCTCGACCGTGTGGCACTCGCGGTCGGTCAGCTCACGCAGTGCTTTTGCGGCCTTGACGGCGACGACAGAGGAGCTCTGTGTCTCCATCTCCTCTATCTGGCGCACGGTCTCGTTTATCATGAACATACGTGAGGCCCCCTCCCTTATAGAAAGTTCGAGCCGAGAACGGAAATCATAGCGGCAACGAGCCGAAAGCCTGTCCGTTCACGAGGAGAGATACCGGGAGCTCGACCGCGAAATCACAATCGAGATGTGCTGGATTCAGTCCTGTATGGCGTTTTGTTACCGCGAAAAGTCAGTATATGGTTCGATACGGGATAGTAATAGCACTTTGGAGAAATATGTCATCAAGTATGGCTAATACAAAACTGTAATGAGCTATTTCTATGTACATATTCGAAATAAATCCTACTGGCGCGTATACCACTCGAAAAAGGATTTATGCGAGGTATTTTCGCAATTTTACTATTGCATTGGCCACTCCACCGATTGCATCACGGAACCGACCTGTCCTCACGGGTCGAGTGGTACTGTGTTCGAGTCCACGTAGTTTACCCAGTGCGGTTCGGATACGGGCTTCAGATTATCCACATCCAATTATATGTCTCTCTGTGGTAAGGAATTACATGGGCCAGTACGACCAGCTGTACGAACTGTACAACGAACACGACACTGACACGCTCCGCGCACTGCAGAACCTCGTCGACCTGTTCCCGCTCGTGGAGTCGGCTGTCGCGCTCGACCGTTGGAAAGAGATAAACGAGGAACTCGAAGACGGCAAAGAAGCGGTCGAGGACGCCTTCCCCGACGTCGGAGAGCGCTTCGCGGACCTCGCGGCCCGGGCGCGCCAGGAGCAGGCGTTCACTGGACTGGACCTCTACAAGAAGTACGGCCGTCCGGTCAACGTGTTCGTCCTCGACGTGGACGAGACGCTCCGGTCGACCGGGAGCACCGACAACGAGATCCCCCGCGAGACGCTCAACCTGCTGACCGAGTTCCACGACGCGGGCGTCCCGATCGTTATCTGTACCGGACAGACGCTCGAAAACGTCAAGGGGTTCGCGATACAGGGCCTGGGCAGTCAGATCGTCCATTCGGGGAATCTCAGCATCGTGTACGAAACCGGCACGGGCGTCTTCACACCGCGACACGGAGCCGGGACGAAGCAGTTGCTCTACGAGGACCTGGACGACGAGATACAGGCCGTGTTCGACGACGTCCGCACACGCATTCTCTCGGAGGCCTCCGAGGAACTCCGGAAAGGGTGCCACCTCCAGGGCAACGAGTTCAACATCACGATGAAGCCCAACTTCGAGACGGGGTCTGACGCCGCCGAGGCGGTCATCGATCAGGCGCTGGTGTACGAACTCGACCTGCTCGGTGACGCGGTCGCTACCCACGGCGAGCTCGGCGACGCCAGCGGCCATTCGGTTCCGGACCTGACTCGCGCCTACTACGCCGACCAGGACCCGGAGATCCACGCTGTCCTCGAAAGCGAGGGGGCGCTCCCGGACGCCGCCGCGACCGACGTGCCGGCGGACCTGGGGGCGATACTGGAGCGGATCGATATCGGCTACTACGAGGGGGACGCGGCCGAGATCGGCACCCTCGAACTGAGCAAGGTCGTCGGCGTCGAGGCGGCGTTCGACGTCCTCGGTATCGAGGACCCGTTCGCGGTCGTCATGGGCGACTCGAAAAGCGACCTGCGCGTCATGCGCTGGGTCCAGGAGAACGACGCCGGCATCGCTGCGGCGCCGGAACACGCCTCACAGAGTGTCGTCGACCACGTCGAGTCGACCGACGACCTCATTTTCGAGCAGGGCCGGGCCGGCGACATCTTGCGGATGGTGTACGCACTGAACCGCTTCGCGGACGAGGGATAAGTGGGGAACCCGAAACATAATGTAAGTTGATTAAGAATATAGACGACGGAACGACTGATGTACCACGCACTCACCGACGAGCAGACACTGACAGCGTACGAGGCACACATCACGGACGACCAGCGCGACGCGATTGAAACCGAAGCGGCGGCCCTATCAGATATTCGGGTGGCACATATCAACACGACGGCAAGCGGTGGCGGTGTAGCCGAGATTCTCCACTCGCTGGTCCCGTTACTGAACGACGTGGGCGTCGAGACGGACTGGCTGGTGATGGAGGCCCCGGACGAGTTCTTCGACGTGACGAAGGCGATGCACAACGGGCTACAGGGCGACCGCAGCGAGCTCACCGACGAGATGCGCGAAACCTACCGGTCCGTCACCGTCAGTAACGCCGAGGCCATCACGGAGCCCTACGACGTGATCGTGTTACACGACCCGCAGTCGCTGGGGATGGCACCGACGCTGGCCGAGCGGTTCCCGGAGACGGCGCTCGTTTGGCGGTGTCACATCGACCTCACGGACGCGACGCCGGCGTATCTCGAGTTCGTCCAGTCGTATCTGGAGCCGATCGATTGCGCGATATTCACGCTCCCCGAGTACGGGGACGCGATTTCGGGCGTCGAGAAGGTTCCTATCCATCCGGCGATCGATCCGTTGACCGAAAAGAACCGACCGCTGGGCGAGCTATCGGGCGAGGCCGCCGACGCCGCTGACCTCACGCGCTATCCGTTCGACGCCGACCGGCCACTGATGGTCCAGATCTCCCGGTTCGACCCGTGGAAGGACCCGGTCGGCGTTATCGACACCTACCAGCAGGTGACGGAATCGGTTCCCGAGGCACAGCTCGCGCTCGTCGGCGCGATGCCCGACGACGACCCCGAGGGGATCGTCGTGTACAGAGAGGTCGAAGAGGTGGCAGAGGCTGAGGACGATGTCCACCTCCTGACGAACCTGCCCGACGCCGGCATCAACGCCCTCCAGCGGGGCGCTGACGTCGTGCTCCAGAAGTCGTTTCGGGAGGGGTTCGCGCTGACCGTCTCGGAAGCGCTGTGGAAGGGCACGCCGGTCGTCGGGGGGAACGTCGGCGGCATCCCGCTGCAGATCGACGACGGCGAGAACGGATATCTGGTCGACCCCAACGATATCGACGAGACCGCCGACCGGGTGACCCGACTGCTCGAGGACGACCAACTGCGGCGTCGGCTCGGCAAGCAGGGACGAGAGACGGTCCGTGAGCAGTTCCTCACGCCCACCCTCGTCGGCGACTACCTCTCCCTGTTCGGAGATGTCTCCGGTGGGTCGGATACGCAGTAGCGGCTGTGGAACCGCTTTAATTTTCGCCCATCTGGACCATTTTGATAAGCGAGTGTACCGGGACACCGCTGATCTCGCTCTGCCCGAGTTTGTCAGTCAGGACAACGACCGCCTTGGGGGTCCCGCCGCTGTCCCGAATCCGGTCGATAGTCTCGGTCATTGTCTGTCCGGTGTCGATGTTGTCGTCGACGATGTAGCACTCCCGGTCCCGTATCTTCGCGAAGTTCTCGGAAAACGAGCCGGTGCCGCCCTCGGTCTCGTCGTCGTTCCACTGGTACTTGCCGGGCATGTAGACGCTGAGGTCAGTCGCGAGTTCCTGGCTGATGACTGTTGCCAGCGGGGCACCAGACTTGCCGATACCGATCGTGAGGTCGACGTTCTCGCCCTCTTGGGCCAGCAGGTCGGCCATGATGCCGCCGAGGTGGGTCAGCCGGTGACTGTCCCGCCCGATTGCGCTCCAGTCCACGTGGACGTCGACCGGGCTATCGGCGGGCATCGGCTCCGAGGCGTCCTGGCCGGTCTGTTTGACGAGCCAGCTCGCCGTCTCGCGTGAGACGTTCAGTTCATCGGCGATTTCTCCCTGTGAGAGTCCGTGTTCAGTCAGCTCTTCGGCGCTCTGAATGAGTTTGTCGATAGATTTCATCCACCTGCCACTTCGACACCGACGGGTATAATTTTCCGTCATATATAACGCCGCTCATTCGGTGAAAAATATGGAGACGGACTCGATGTGCCGCCGTACAATCGGCTGAGACTGTCGTATCTTCGGTCCGCGAACCGGACCATTCCGGTGGCCGGGCGACACTATGGCTCGGGGCACTCAAACCGAACAATAATCATTCACACAACTTTCCGATATATTTGCTGAGATGATTTTCGATCCACGAGCCTGCAAAGCTCAATCGGTCGGTTAATTCCGTAAAGATTTCATCGAGGAGGGCGCGGTACTCCACCGCGCCCTCCACGATTAGGGGCGACGATTCCCATTTTGAGACTCTTCCAGACCGATTCAATTGGATTAAGATGCGGAGAGCCGACAGGGAGAAAAATGAGATCGATCCCGAGCTCATGCGGCACGTTCCCGCGTGTGTGCGCACATATAGTGGAGAAGTTATCCAAGACGAGCAGAATCCGGACGAGCGGATTCTGCTCGCGTATCTCTTCGAAACACGCGCAAATCTGTTCTTTCTCTTGGTTCGAGTTCGGCTTGACGTGATAGCGACCCGGGAATCACCCGTTGCGTGGTTCCTTGACGGATAAATCATACACATGCCATTACCTCTGGTAACTGTATGATTAATCAGCACTCCGTTTGTTAATCACTATCACTACGGCTGAACGTACGGTCCGTTGGCCGTTCGGAATTTCAAAACCAATGACAGACACATACGTTGGCTCGATCGACCAGGGAACGACCGGGACCCGTTTTATGGTCTTCGACCACAGCGGCCAGGTCGTTGCGAACGCTTACGAGAAACACGAGCAGATCTATCCAGAGCCCGGCTGGGTCGAACACGACCCCGTCGAAATCTGGGAAAAAACCAAAGACGTCGTGACTACGGCGCTGGACGATGCGGGACTGGAGGCCGAGCAACTGGAGGCAATCGGCATCACGAACCAGCGTGAGACGACAGTTGTGTGGGACGCCGAAGTGGTGAAGCCGGTCCACAACGCCTTGGTCTGGCAGGACCGCCGCACCACCGACCGCGTCGAGGAGATCCAGGAAGCGGACAAGGTCGAGTGGATTCGTGATAAGACCGGGCTGGAATGTGACGCGTATTTCTCGGCGACCAAGACCGAGTGGATCCTCGACAACGCCGAGCCGATGAAACTTGAGGCCGCGCGCGGCGAGGACGTTCGTGACCGGGCCGAGAACGGGGAACTCCGGATGGGTACCATCGACTCCTGGCTCATCACGAAACTCACCGGCAACCATATCACGGACGTCTCGAACGCCTCCCGGACGATGCTGTACAACATCCACGACATGGAGTGGGACGACGAACTCCTCGAGGAGTTCAACGTCCCGAAATCCATGGTGCCCGAGGTCCGCCCGTCCTCCGACGAGAACTACTACGGGACCACCGATCCTGACGGCTTCCTCGGCGCGGAGATTCCCGTCGCGGGCGCGCTGGGCGACCAGCAGGCCGCGCTGTTCGGCCAGACCTGCTTCGACAAGGGCGACGCCAAGAACACCTACGGCACCGGCGCGTTCTACCTGATGAACACCGGTACCGAAGCGGTCGCCTCGGACAACGGACTGTTGACGACCGTCGGCTTCCAGATGTCCGGCGAGCCCGTCCAGTACGCGCTTGAAGGCTCCATCTTCATGGCCGGCGCGGCCATCGAGTGGCTCGAAGACGTGGACCTCATCAACAACGCCGCCCAGACGGCGGAACTCGCGCGCTCTGTCGAATCCACTGACGGCGTGTACATGGTCCCGGCCTTCACCGGGCTGGGCGCCCCGCACTGGGACGGCCGCGCACGCGGGACCATCGTCGGAATGACCCGCGGCACCCGCAAAGAGCACATCGTGCGTGCGACCCTGGAAGCCATCGCGTACCAGACCCGCGACCTCGCAGAAGCGATGGAGGAAGACTCCGGTGTCGAGATGACGACGCTGCGAGTCGACGGCGGCGCGGTCAAGAACAACTTCCTCTGTCAGCTCCAGTCGGACATCATCCAGACCGACATCGCCCGGCCGGAAGTCGACGAAACCACAGCGCTCGGGAGCGCCTACGCGGCCGGCCTTGCTGTCGGCTACTGGGACACCGTCGACGAACTCCGGGACAACTGGCAGATAGACCGGGAGTTCTCACCGGAGATGGCCGCCGAGAAGGCAGACAAGATGTACTCCCGCTGGGACGACGCCGTCGACCGTTCCCGCGACTGGGCACAGGAGGAGTAAATGATCTCCCAGAACCTGTTGCTGCAGCTCCCGGTTATCGGCCTGAGCGTGCCGGATTTCCTGCTGTTGATAATCGCCGCCTTCGCCGGCGGTGCGTTCGGCGCGGCGCTGGGCGCGCTTCCGGCGTTCTGTTTCACCGGCTTCATGGTCATCGCCGGCCAGGCTGTGGCGATTCTCCGGGATGGCATTCTCGCCGAAGTCGGCGAACTCGGCGCTGGGGCTCTCGCGACCGGCGTGACCGGCGCGGTCGCGTTCGGTCCGGTGTTCGGTCCACACGTCTCCTTCGCCGGCGGTGCTGCGGCAGCGGCGTATGCCGCCAAGAGTGAGGGGATGTACGAGCCGGACGACGGCGACTACCACCCGGCGAAGGACATCGCCTACGCGCTGGGCACCCGCCCGGATATCCTGGCCGCCGGTGGCCTGTTCGGTATCTTCGGCATGCTTGTCCGCCAGATTTCCGGCGGGCTCGCGCTCCCGTGGGACCCGATCGCGATGGGTGTCGTCCTGTCGGCTTTCGCCCACCGCATCGTCTTTGGCTACCCGATCATCGGGGCTGGCAGCCGGAACATCCTCGACATGTCGCCGTTCGAGCGCGGCGAGAAGCGTACGGCCACGGACGGCGGCGATGTCCAGACCGACGGCGGAACGGCCAAGTCGTACCGGCTGGCGGTCGAGCCGTGGCTGCCCCACCAGTACAAGTGGGCGAACGTCGCGATGATCGGCCTGGTCACGGGGCTGCTAGGCGGTTGGATCGCGATCCAGACCGGGAGTCCGTTCCTCGGGTTCGGTATCTCCGCCGCGCTCCTGACGTTCCTGAACCTGGGCGTGGAGAAGATTCCGGTGACCCACCACATGACCCTGCCCGCGAGCACAGCCGCGCTGGCTGTCTTCGGCGGCACGCCCGAAACCGGGACGATGGCCGCTGTCGTCGCGCTCCTCGTCGCCGGCATGTTCGGTGCCTACGGCGCTCTCGCCGGGGAGGTCATCCAGCGTGTCTTCTACGCGCACTCGGACACGCACTTCGACCCGCCCGCCGCCGCTATCGTCGTCGCGACGCTGACCATCGCCATCCTGGCGATCGTCGGTGTCTTCGACGGCTCCTCCTGGGTTCCGGCTCTCGGACTCGTCTAACCCGGGACCGCACTCTCTACCGATCGATGGATGATGAAGCACGCTGTCGACAACGACAGGGTGGCGAGCTACAATTGCAACAAGCCCGAGACGAACATCAACAGCCCGGCTGTGGGTAGCGCGAAGGCGACTCCGGACCGCTCTCTCCGAGACCCAGTGAACGAGGGCCGTTCTCCGAGCGATTGCTGCTGTGGTGGCTGCCGACGCCCGACCCCCCTATCCTATCAGATACCATACTAATCGGTAGTATAATATCACAGCCACGTCGAGTTTGATGTACCATGAGTAAGCTAACCGACGGACGACAGGAGTGGCGGCAATGAACCCCCTCGACGAACTGGTCCGTGCGGTCCAGAAGACGGCTCACTACGTGAACGGGAACCTCCCGAACCACGCTAACTCCGGTGCCGGGACCAACCCGAGCGGCGAGGATCAAATAAACGCTGACGTGTGGGCGGACCACCTGTTTTTCGACGGGCTCTCGTCGCTCGATTGCGTCGGCGAGTACGTCAGCGAGGAACGCAAAGAGGCGGTAGACTGTGGCGAGGGGTACAGTGTCGCAATCGACCCACTGGATGGGTCGTCGAACCTGGCCTCGAACAACTCGGTCGGGACGATCGTCGGCGTCTACGACGCCGAACTGCCGGCGTCGGGTCGGGAGATGGTCGCCTCGATGATGGTCCTCTATGGCCCCTACACCACAATGACGGTCGCCCGCGAAGACAAGGATGTCGTGAAGGAGTACCTGCTCCGTGACGGCTACAGCGAGCCCTGGGGCGAGTTTCAGATCCCCGAGGAAACGACAGTGGTCGGACTCGCGGGCAAACCGAGCGAGCGTACCGAGGAATTCAACGCGATTGCCGAGGAGTTCGAACGGGAGCTGAAGCTCCGCTACGGCGGAGCAACTGTCGCCGACCTGGCGCAGGTCCTGGAGTACGGCGGACTGTTCGGCTATCCGGCGACGTCGGGGTATCCGGACGGCAAGCTCCGGGTCCACTTCGAATCCGCCCCGCTCGCGTACCTAATGGAGGCCAGCGGCGGGAGCTCCACAGACGGGTCACAGTCGTTGCTCGACGTCGAACCCGACGGGCTACACGCCCGGACGCCGACGTTCCTCGGCAACGAGGAGCTCGTCCAGCGACTCGAAGCCGCGCTGACTGAGTGATTTCTCGACAACGTTGTCACCCGCCGCCGGAACCGATTCCCGGTGGTCAGGCGAACTGGCTTCGACCGGCGCTCCCGGCGACGGTCGCCAGGTCGGCGTACACCTCGGCGATACGGTCGCGTATCTGCCGCCCGGCGACGCGGGGGTCGAAGTAGTCCTTGTTCGGCGACCACTCGACGTCGTTGAAGAACGTATCGCGGCTGTCGGCGATGCCCTCCGGGGGGACAATCTCGTCGGTGTGACTGCGGTAGAGGTCGAACGCGGTGCGGGTGTACTCGTACTGGTAACGCGTGTCCTTGTTGACCTTGCAGACCCCCCGCTGTAGCATCTCCTGTAACTGACCGGGCTGGACGCCCGACGAGCCGTGCAGGACAAGCGGCGTGTCGAGCCCGTGGTCGCGAAGCGCCGTTCGGATGTCGCCGGCCAGGTCGGGCCGGAGTTCGAGGTCCTTGCCTTTCGCGACGCCGTGCTGTGTCCCGACAGAGATCGCCAGCAGGTCACATCCCGTCCTGTCGACGAACTCGACAGCCTGCTCGGGGTCCGTGTAGAACGCTTCCTCGGCGACGATCTCGTCTTCGACCCCTTTGATCTTGCCGAGTTCCGCCTCGACGAGGATATCGGCGTCGGCCTCGTCGATCATCTCAACGACCGCGCGGCTCCGCTCGATGTTCTCCTCGAAGGGCTCGTGGGAGGCGTCGATCATGATCGACGACGGAACACCCAGGTCAACCTGTCGCTGGATGGTGTCGAGGTCCGTCTGGTGATCCATGTTGAGGAACACCCCGATGTCGTACTGGGCCGCGATGGTCTCGATGTACGACCCCATCGCCTGTAACCCCGCAATCGGGTCGCCGTTGCCGGCAAACGTACAGGCACCGTTGCTCATCTGTAACAGGAGGTCAGACTCGACCTGTTCGGCCCCCTCCATCAGCCCGATCATCGTGTTCGGTTCGGCTATATTGCTCGCGACCAGGCCGAACCCCTCTTCCAGTGCATCGTCGTACACGCTCGCCAGTTCAGTGCCGTCGTGAAAGACCACTACTGTTCACCACTGCGTGGTTCGATTCCATCCGGTATAAAACCCTACCGTGGGAGGCGCTTACAGGGCGCGATCCCGGCCCGACAGGGGGCCGCCCGACGGTGTCCGCTCAGTTCTCCGTGATGTACTGGGCGACGTTGAGCATCCGGCTGGAGAAGCCGTACTTGATGTCGTCTTTCGCCGGTAGCGGTCGGCTCACATGCAAACAGTTCGTGATACCGAAAATTTACGTGCGTTGTTACCTAGTCCCACGACAACATGTCTGATTCTGATAAAATGACACTGGAATTTGACAAGCCAGGAGTAAAAAATTAATGGGCCTCTCAGCACCTCACCCTCCTGGCCAGTCTAACGATAGTACTCCTGTTAGAATAAACTCGCAGAAATTGTATTTAAGTTGAAATGATTTGTGGGAATATTAATTGGATAATTTATGTTTCACGACGTCACAGTCCGGCTGATGACCCTGATTTTGCATGCCGAAAAAGCGTATGAACGACCGTATTGCCGCCCCTCCCAGGGAATTACGACGAGAACCGTGCTGTTTCAGTGGCAGCATCGTGCGGTGCTTCCGACCGCTAGCAGTACCGAACCGTTGTTCTGAACGAAGTTGAAAACGCCCCGGGACACTCCTCGGATCCGATTTCACGCGTCAAAAAACGCCCAGCGATTGATACCGTGTGAGGGTATTACCTGTTCGCTGTCACAGGCCGCGAACTCTGGTTTACTCCGCACCGACCACGTCCTGGTCAGTCGGTCCCTGGCCGTCGAACTCGGCCACGAGCCCGTCCAGTTGCTGTGGGTCGTCGACGCCCGGGAGCGTCCGGTCTGCAGTCTGGCAGTCCGCGTCGACGCCGAGTTCATCACAGACGAGGTCGGCCGTCGCCTCGGCCATCTGTCGGTAGGTGGTCAGCTTGCCGCCGACGATGCTCGCCATGTTGTCGACGCCGTCGTCAGCGTGGTCCAGTAGGAAGAAGCCCCGCGAGATGCCGCGGCCGCCGCGTTCGTCCTCGTCTGGCGCGTACAGGGGCCGGACGCCCCACCAGGTCCGGACCTCGGGTGCGTCCGCGACCGGGGGCAGCATCGCCGCACACTCCTCGATGCTTTTCTCGACCTCCCACTGTTCGGTCTCGTACTCGTCCGGGTCTTGGACGCGCACGCTTGTCGTCCCCAGGACGGCCTCGCTCTCGTGTGGCACGACGATGTCGCCGTCGTCGGGGTCCCGACAGCGGTTGAGCACCGGCCCGAGGTCGTCGTACTCGACGGAGACCATCACGCCCCGCGTCGGTCGCATCTCGACGTCGAGGCCGGCCAGCGCGGCGAACTCGCCCGCCCAGGCACCGGTCGCGTTGACGACGTAGTCGGCCTCGATGGTGTCGTCGACCGCCCCGCCGACCTGCACGCCGGCCACCTGCCCGTCCTCCACGAGCACGTCCTCGACGGGCGCGTGCGGGTGTACCGCCGCGCCGTGGTCGCGGGCATCGGCGGCGTTCGCGGCGACGAGTCGCGACGGGTAGATGACGGCGTCCGGGACTTCGAATGCCCGCTCGACGTCCGAAGCGAGCCCGGGCACTCGCTCGCGGGCCGCGTCGCCGTCGAGCGTCTCCGTGGGAATCCCTACCTCCTCACAGGCCGTGTGCTTGGCCTCGAAGTAATCGGGGTCGTCCTCGGCGAGCTGGACGAACAGCCCCCCGGTGTCGCGGATGCAGGCCCCGGCGATGTCTTTGAGTATCTGGTTCTCCGCGATGCACTCTTCGGCACCGACCCGGTCTGCCTCGGCGTAGCGGGCACCGCTGTGGAGCAGTCCGTGCGAGCGCCCCGAGGTGCCGCTAGTCAGTCCGCCCCGTTCGACGAGCGTCACGTCGACGCCGCGGAGTGTGAGGTCACGAGCGACTCCAGCGCCAGTGGCACCGCCACCGGCAACGAGTACGTCTGTAGCAATCGCCATAGCTACAGTTAGGACAACTGACGTAAGATTCTACCGGTGCTCGGGATGCCTGCAGACCCCAGTCTACCGAGCGCCAGCGACTGGTGATGGCCCGTCACCTGTGTCGGGGTACTTGAGATGCGATGGTCGGGTTCGATACTCACCGCCTATCAGAAGTTCTTTATCGGTGTTGTATGTAGTATGGTACCAACGGTCAGGTACTGCACCTGCGGACCGGTCACAGCGGGCGCTGCGAGCAGCGTGTCGCTCACACCGGTCTGTCACCCGTTGGGAATAACGAGTACACATGACACTCATCACAGACGTTCGACTGCGACGCATTCTGGACTCGCGAGGTAACACGACGGTCGAGGCCGACGTGGCCACTGACAGTAGCTTCGGCCGCGCGGCCGCTCCGAGTGGCGCATCGACCGGCGAACACGAGGCGATCGAACTACCGGCCGCGGACGCGATCAAGCGCGCCCGGGAACACGCTATCCCCCGGCTCGAAGGGGAAGTGCTCGCGGCCGAGCAGCGTGCGGTCGACGCCGCGCTGCACGACGCCGACGGGACGGAGAATTTCTCGGAAATCGGCGCGAACGCCGCCGTGGCAATCAGCATGGCCGCCGCGAAGGCCGGCGCCGGGAGTTCGGGCGTTCCGCTGTACAAACACCTGGGCGGGACCTTCCGGGGCGACCGGTTCCCCACGCCGCTGGGCAACGTCATCGGCGGCGGTGCCCACGCCGCGGAGGCCACGAACATCCAGGAGTTCCTTTCGGTTCCCTCCGGCGCGCCCTCTGTCACGGAGGCGATATTCGCCAATGCGAAGGTCCATGCCCGGATCAAGAAGTTACTACAGGACGAGGGGGTTCCGACCAACAAGGGCGACGAGGGCGCGTGGGCGCCGCCGATCGGCGACGCGAAGGCCTTCGAACTCGTGGACCAGGCGACTGCGGCAGTGTCGGACGAACTCGGCTTCGACATCGGCTTCGGCCTCGATATGGCCGCCGCCGAACTGTACGACGGCGACGACTACGTCTACGACGACGGTACCAGGTCGACGGCCGAGCAGATCGACTACGTCGCCGAGATGGTCCGCGAGTACGACCTGCGCTACGTCGAGGACCCCCTCGACGAGAACGCCTTCGGCGCGTGGAGCGAGCTGACAGACGAGGTCGGCTCGGAGACGATGATCTGTGGCGACGACCTGTTCGTGACCAACGTCGGGCGGCTCCAGGAGGGTATCGAGCACGGCTCGGCCAACAGCATCCTGATCAAACCCAACCAGATCGGGACGCTGACCGACGCCGTCGACGCTATCGAACTCGGGGCCCGGAACGGCATTCAGTCGGCCGTCTCCCACCGGAGCGGCGAGACCGAAGACACGACGATTGCCCACCTGGCCGTCGGGACCGCTGCGCCGTACATCAAGACGGGAACGGTCGGCGGTGAGCGAACGGCGAAGCTGAACGAACTGATGAGGATCGAAGGGACCGCGTAGACTCGGTTGCACTGGCCTGGAACGGGTCGTCCGAGACCTGACGGTCGGGGCACACTTTTTACCACCTCGTGTGAAGTAATAGCGTATGTCTGAAACCTGGAACGTGTTGCTCCCGACCAGTATCGATCCGGCGGGACCTGAGTCGATAGCCGACTTCGCGGACTGCACCGGGATGGACGAGTACGACAGTGTCACAGCTGCGCTGGACGACATCGGCCGATACGACGCCGTCATCGTCCGCGTCGCTGAACTGGACGGGGCCGTCATCGACCGGGCCGACCGGTTGCAGGTCATCGCCAAGCACGGGGCCGGCCTCGACAACGTCGACATGGACGCGGCGTCGCGCCGGGGCATCGTCGTCTGTAACACCCCCGGAGCCAACTCCCGGTCGGTCGCGGAACACGCCCTCTCACTGTTGTTTGCCCTGCGGCGCAACCACAGACCGGCCGACAGACACGTCCGTGAGGGCGGCTGGGACCGCTCGGCGTTCACGGGGCACGAACTCACCGGCGACTCGCTGGGGCTGTTCGGGTTCGGCGCCATCGCCCGGGAGATGGCGGAGCTGGCGCACGGAATCGGGCAGGACGTATTCATGTACGACCCGTACGTCTCGGACGACGACGTGCCGGCACGGGTTCAGCGGCTCTCGGAGTTCGAGGCGCTGTTCGCCCGGTCGGACGCGGTGAGCGTCCACGCCCCGTTGACGCCGGAGACGCGCAGTGCCATCTCGACAGACGAACTGGCGGCCCTCGGTGAACGGGGCGTCCTCCTGAACACTGCACGGGGCGCTATCGTCGACGAGGACGCGCTGCTTGAGGCACTCGAAACGGGGGCGCTCGGGAGCGCCGGGCTCGACACGTTCGCGGAGGAACCGCCCGGCGAGGACCACCCGCTCTACGCCCGGGACGACGTGCTGCTGACGCCCCACGTCGGCGGGGTGACGGAGGAGGCGCTCGCGCGGATGAGCCGGCGCGCCGCCAAGAACGTCCGCACCGTCTACCAGGGCGGGCTCCCGACGTCGACAGTGAACCGGGCCGACCTGGGCGAGGAGGAAGCATGAGGACCGAGAACGGCCTCCGCCGCGCGCTCGAACGGGGCGAGACGGTGCTCGGCGCCAGCGCGGCGACCTTTTCGCCGACGGTCATCGAGACGTACGGTGCAATCGGGCTCGACTTCGTCTGGCTGGACTTCGAACACGGCGGCCCGAGCCCCTACGACAGCACCGTCTTCGAGGACCTGACCCGGGCCGCGGAAGTTGCGGATATCGAACTGCTGGTGCGCCTGCCGGCCCCGGACCCGCCGCTGGTCAGGAAGGTGCTCGACGCCGGCGTCAGAACGGTGTTGCTCCCCAGGATCGAGACAGCCGCCCAGCTCCGTCCGGCCGTCGAGGCCGCCTACTTCTCGTATGACGACGGCGTCGGCGACAGAGGGGTCGGCATCGGGCGGTCCGGCGAGTGGGCGGGGTACGTCGACAGCTTCGTCGGCGGCGAGGACGATGAGGTCCTCGTCGGGACGATGATTGAGAACGAACGCGCCGTCGAGAACATCGAGGAGATCCTCGCCGTCCCGCAACTGGGCTTTGCCTTCGTCGGGCCGGCCGACCTGGAGATGTCGATGTCCGGCGGCGACCCGTTAAAAAAGCGCCCCACGGACGTCGAAGCCGCCGTCGACCGGGCGCTTTCGGCCTGTCTCGACGCCGATATCCCGATCGGTCGTATCCGAAACGACGTCGAAAGCGCGCGCGAGGCAGCCGACGCCGGCTACCAGATCCTCCGGGTCGGTGGCGACACCTCGTCGATGCGGTCGACGCTCGGTGACCGACTCGACGAACTCGATGGGCTCTGAACCGGCGACGCAATCGTGGTGAAACCAGCATCCGCGTCTGCCTGTGCCGTGCGGGCGCTGCTCGCGGGAGCGGGACACCGAGCCTGAAGCCACACAGGACGGCCAATGTCGGCTCTGAAGCGGACAGTCCGCAGGAACGGTATTGTCACCCATTAATTATTAAAGGACTATGCCCGTTGATGTTCTCATGGACAGAGAAGGAGTTCCCACCGAACAGCTGATGACGACAGACCTTGTCACCGTCAGTCCCGAAACGGGTGTCGGGGAAGCCGTAGACATACTGCTAGAGAAGGACATCGGATCACTTGGAGTCGTTGACGACGATGGCAGTCTGGTCGGTGTGATAACGAGTAACGACTTCCTGCACGTCATCTCGGGCGGAGATATCGACGACGACGCCACCATCGATGCGTACATGACAGAGCAAGTCGTTACGGTCAAGCCGGACGAATCAATCCAGACAGCGGCTGCAAAGATGATCACGAACGGCATCTCGCATCTCCCGGTCGAAGACGACGAGGAGATCGTCGGGATGCTCTCGACGACAGATATCACGGCGTACTCAGTCTCGCGCGCATAGCGCTGGCAGCCGCGGAGGCGGTCCGGACGAACGAACTTTTCGGGTGCGATCGTAGCGAACGGAGCGAGTGTACCACAATAACTATCACGGTAGTCTTTGACATTGCTAGACGGCGATAACTTATGAGTACAAATGAACCAGTCCGACTCGGAATCAACGGGTTCGGTCGTATCGGTCGGTGCGCGTTCCGGTATGCCTTAGCCAACGATAACGTAGAAATCGTCGGTATCAACGATCTGATGAACTTCGAGCAGATGGAATATCTGGCAAAGTACGACACGAACCTCGGGAACCTCTCGGTGGACCTCGAACTCGATGACGGACATTTACACGCCGGCGACGACGTGGTATCGGTATTCAACATCCAGAGCCCGGCGGAACTGCCCTGGGACGAACTTGATGTCGACGTGGCCATCGAGTCGACAGGTATCTTCCGGACCAAGGACGAAGCCGCGGCACATCTAGAGGCCGGGGCAGACAAGACACTGATATCGGCCCCGCCGAAAGGTGACAAGCCTGTTCCCCAGTTCGTCTTCGGTGTCAATCAGGACGAGTACGACGGCGAGGACATCGTCTCGGGGGCGTCCTGTACCACAAACAGCGTCTCGCTGCCGATGCACGTCCTGATCGAGGAGTTCGGAGTCAACTCCGCAGAGATGACGACCATCCACGCCTACACCGGCTCGCAGTCCATCGTCGACGGGCCGAAAAGCAAGGTCCGTCGAGGTCGGGCCGGTGCGGAGAACATCGTCCCGACGACGACGGGCGCATCGACAGCGACGACCGATATCCTGCCCGAGCTCGAGGGGAAATTCGACGGGATGGCCGTCCGCGTCCCGACTGCGGCCGGTTCGATCACCGAAGTCGTCGCCGATCTACGCGGGAACCCCGGACCGGAGGCGATCAACGACGCGTTACGCGAGTACGCGAACGGGGAACTCGAAGGATCGATGGGCGCGACCGACGACGAGATCGTCTCCAGAGACATCGTCGGCTGGGAGTACGGCTCCTGTGTCGACCTCGGTCAGACCAGCACAATCGAGGGGGGCGACCTCGCGAAGGTGTTCGCCTGGTACGACAACGAGATGGGGTACACGAGCCAGATGATGCGACTCGCCGAGTACGTCGCCTGAGATCCGCCCGTAAGGGTATTTCTCCATCGTAGAGAGCCCAGATAGCCACAACGTTCGTTCAGGACGTGCTGGCACTGGTCAACCGTGTGCGACGCCATCACAAGGGCACAAACCTAAGTCAACGAAAGCGGATGTAAAACCATGGCAATAGCTACAGACCTCGCAGTCATAGGCGCGGGGCCGGGGGGATACACAGCAGCGATCCGCGGCGCCCAGCGGGGGCTCGATGTCACGCTGATCGAGCGAGAAACCGTCGGTGGCGTCTGCCTCAACCACGGTTGTATTCCGGCGAAGGCCCTGATCCACGCCGCGGGTTTCCAGAAAGATATCGCTCACTGGAACGAGATCGGGATCGAAACAGGCGATGTCAACGTGGATTTTCAGGCGATCCAGGAGTGGAAACGCGAGGTGACTGAGACACTTGATACCCAGGTCGTTGAGAGCCTGAGACATCATGACGTCGAACTGATCGAAGGGACAGCACAGTTCCAGGATTCGACGACGCTACGGGTCGAGACTGGCGGGGACGACACCACGATCGACTTCGAGTCGGCGATCGTCGCGACCGGCTCCCAGCCGATCGAAATCCCTGGGTTGGAGTTCTCGCAGGACCGCGTCATCTCCTCGCGTGAGATCCTGCAGATCGATGCGGTGCCAGACGAGGTCGTCGTCGTCGGTGGCGGGTACATCGGAATGGAGGCGGTGACGAAGTTCAGCAAATTCGGCTCCGACGTCAAGATCGTCGAGGCGTTGGACCGAGTGCTGACACAGTTCGAGAGAGAGATCGTCGATACGATCCAGGAGACCAGCGAGATGTACGACAACGACATCTACACGGGCACGCTGGCACGACAGGTCGAATACGAGGACGGCACCCCCGTGTTAATCGCTGAGCAGGACGGGGAGACGCTCCGGATCACCGGCGACTACATCATCGTGGCAGCGGGCCGCGAACCGACCGCGCACTACGAGACACTGAACCTCGAGCAAACCGACGTAACGTATGACGATGACGGAATCGTTCAAACCGACGCCCGGATGCAGACGGCCGACGACCACATCTTCTGTGTGGGCGACGCTGCCGGGCCATCGTACCTCGCGCATGTTGCCTACCGAGAGGGGAAAGTCGCCGCGGCCGCCGCGGCCGGTGGAGACGCTACCTTCGACAACGAGTACATGCCGGCCGTGATGTACACCGATCCGGAGGTCGCGATTGTCGGGCTCTCGGAGGCCGAGGCACGCGAGCGACACGGCGATATCCTGGTCGGCGAGTTCCCCTTTCAGGCATCGGGTCGAGCACTGACCACAGACCAGCCGTCGGGTTATGTGAAGGTCATCGCAGATGCTGCTGAACAGCTACTGGGTGTGCGAATCGTCGGCGCGAGAGCGTCGGACTCGATCGCCGAAGCGACGCTCGCCCTGGAGTTGGGCGCGTCCTTGGACGACCTTGCGACCACGTTGCACGCGCACCCGACGTTCCCCGAGGCACTTTCAGAGGCTGCCGAAGCCGCCAGGGGCGAATCCATCCACGTCCACTGATCCGAGAGACGGTCGGGTGCAACGAGACCGGCGGGGACGCACTTTTTTATCCTTACCCATGGAAAGAGTTGACATGGTTCGAAGACTGCCGTGGAGCGGTACAGCCACAGGAGCGACGTAGACTCACATGCGAAACACGAAAATCGTCTGCACGATCGGCCCCGCGTCTGATTCACTGGAGACACTCGAGGGGCTCGCGAACGCGGGCATGTCCGTCGCGCGGATGAACGCCAGCCACGGGTCACCGGACCACCGGCGCACGGTGATCGACAGGATCCGTGAGGTCGACGCGGCCACCGACACACCGGTCGCGGCCATGCACGACCTGCCCGGCCCGGAGGTCCGGACTGCCCCGCTGGACGAGGCAATCCATCTGGCGCCCGGATCGACGGTCCGGTTCGTCGAGGGGACGGACGCGACGCCCGAGGAGATCGGCATCTCCCACGACATCTCTGCCGTCGAGTCCGGCGACAGGGTGTTGCTCGACGACGGCCGTATCGAGACGAGAGTCCAGTCAGTCAGCGACGGGGTCGTCACCGCGAGCGTGGCAAACGGCGGCAAACTCGGCGGTCGGAAAGGCGTGAACGTCCCGGGCGTCGAACTCGGACTGCCGACGATCACTGACCAGGACCAGCGCGAACTCGAAGTCGCCGCCGACAAGGAGGTCGACTTCGTCGCCGCGAGTTTCGTCCGGGACGGCGAGTTCGTCTACGAGATCAGTCAGGCGCTGGAGGACCTCGGTGCCGACATTCCGGTCATCGCGAAGATAGAGCGCGACGTCGCCGTCGAGAACGTCGACAGCATCATCGACGCCGCGTACGGTGTGATGGTGGCCCGCGGCGACCTCGGCGTCGAGTGCCCACTGGAGGACGTGCCGATGATCCAGAAGCGTATCATCCGGAAGTGTGAGAACGCGGGCGTCCCGGTCATCACGGCGACCGAGATGCTCGATTCGATGATCACGTCCCGCCGGCCGACCCGCGCGGAGGCCTCTGACGTCGCCAACGCTGTCCTCGACGGGACCGACGCGGTGATGCTCTCCGGCGAGACCGCCATGGGCGACCACCCGGTCCGCGTCGTCGACACCATGGACCGGATCGTCCGTGACGTCGAGGAATCGCCGGAGTACGACCAGCACGTCGAACAGCGCGTCCCCGACGCCGACGCGACGCGGGCCGACGCCCTGGCCCGTTCGGCCAGGTTCCTCGCGCGCGACATCGACGCGACGGCTATCGTGGCGGCGAGCGAATCCGGCTATACGGCGCTAAAGGCCGCGAAGTTCCGCCCGTCGATCCCCATCGTCGCGTCGACCCCGAACGACGGGACCCGTCGTCGCCTGGCGCTCTCACGAGGAATCATCCCGCAGACGGCCCCCTACACCGCCGAAGGTGCGGGCGCGGTGATCAGCAACGCCGTGCAGTCGGCGCTGGACGCGAACGCGGCCGAAAGCGGCGACACCGTGGTCGTGCTCTCGGGCATGATGACAGAGCTCGACGGGGTGAACACCTCGAACATGCTCAAGATCCACGTCGCTGCAGAGACCATCGGCACAGGACGGTCTATCATCGACGGGTTCGTCTCCGGGCCGTTCCACTGGACCGAGGACGGCGACCTGGCCGACGTTCCCTCGGGAGCGGTTCTCGGAATCCCCGCTGGCTTCGACAGGGAGTTCACTGGCGACCCGACCAAACTCGGTGGCATCATCGACAGCCACAAAGGGGCGACGAGTTACGCCGCAATTGTCGCGCGCGAACTCGACATCCCGATGATATCCGATGTCACCTTCTCCGAGGAGACGGCTGACGGAGCCGTCGTGACGCTCGATGCCGAACGCGGAATCATCTACGACGACGCCATTCACGAACGGACCAGCCGGGAGTGAACCGACTCGGGGTCTGGTTCAAGAAACTCCTCTGTTCAAACCTCTCGGAATGAGCGCAACGAATATACGCGCCAAGTGTCAACACTGTACATGGTTTTTTATACCATACCCAGGACGGACGCGGTCCCAGAGGCTCGAGTGGCGGACACGGGGTTCACCGCGACACGCCCGAGACCAGCCAGTTTCGGGGTGAGGGCCAGTGGCCGCTGACGACGACGAAACACTGGTCGGGGAGCCGTCCGACGGGCTGCAGGTTGAGCTGTTTCACCCGGATACAGAGCGCAAGCCCGGCGATACGAACGTCCAGATTGCAGGGGTCGACGTCCACCCGCGGGTGTTCCCGATTGCCTGTGCGGTGATTGCACTGTTTATCGGCCTGACGCTGCTATTCGAATCGAGTTCGGCGAAGATCTTCGGGGCCGGGCAGACGATCATCTCCGCGGGTGGTGGGTGGTTCTACATCCTCGCGATCAACGTCTTCATCGTCACCATCCTCTATTTCGCGCTGAGCAAGTACGGTGATATCCGCCTCGGCGGCGTCGAGGCCGACAAGGAGTTCAGCGACTTCTCGTGGATGGCGATGCTGTTCAGCGCCGGGATGGGGATCGGCCTGATGTTCTTCAGCGTCGCCGAGCCGATCTCCCATTTCGGGTCCGTGCCGCCGTTCTTCGAGGGTGTGGAGAGCGGGACTGCGGCCGCCGGCACAGCGGGGATGGCGATGACTTACTTCCACTGGGGGATCCATCCCTGGGCGATATACGCGCTCGTCGGCCTCGGACTGGCGTTTTTCTCGTTCAACCGTGGGCTCCCGCTGACGTTCCGGTCCGTGTTCTGGCCGTTGCTGGGCGAGCGGATTTACGGGTGGCCGGGCGACCTCATCGACATCCTCTCGGTCATCGCCACGCTGTTCGGTCTCTCGACGTCGCTCGGGATCGGTGCCCAGCAGGTCAACGCCGGTCTCACGGTTCTCTCGGGGGAGTACCTCTCGGCGACCGTCCCCCAGGCGACGTGGATACAGGTCGCACTCATCGCGGGCATCACGGCCATCGCGACGCTGTCGGTCGCCGCGGGACTGGACGGCGGCGTCCGTCGTCTCAGCGAGCTGAACCTGTATCTCATGCTGACGTTCCTCGTAGTGATACTCGCCGTCGGGCCGACGCTGTATCTCCTCAGAGGGTTCGTCTCCAGTATCGGGGCCTACGTCGGCGTCCTCCCGGAACTGGCGTTCTGGACCCAGACTGCCGGGGGCGATACCTGGCAGAGCGGCTGGACCATCTTCTACTGGGGCTGGTGGATCTCGTGGTCACCGTTCGTCGGCATGTTCATCGCCCGAATCTCGAAGGGCCGGACGGTCCGGGAGTTCGTGCTCTCGGTCCT
This sequence comes from Haloarcula sp. 1CSR25-25, assembly GCF_032027985.1. Taxonomy (NCBI): domain Archaea; kingdom Methanobacteriati; phylum Methanobacteriota; class Halobacteria; order Halobacteriales; family Haloarculaceae; genus Haloarcula; species Haloarcula sp. 1CSR25-25. Next base: position 74,326 of record NZ_JAHYBW010000001.1, on the reverse strand, counting down.
GTTTCTGCCGTCGCTGTTTTCCTTTTTCTGGATGTCCACCTTCGGCGGGGCCGCGCTGTTCGTCGAACTCGAGACGGCCGGCACGCTCGTCGCGGCGGTCAACGAGAACGTGGCGACGGCGATGTTCGAACTGTTCTCGTTCTATCCGCTGACGGCGCTGATGTCGATCCTGGGCGTCGTCCTGGTGATAACCTTCTTCGTGACCTCTTCGGACTCCGGGTCCCTGGTCATCGACCACCTGACATCGGGCGGGAAACACGACGTTCCGGTCGCCCAGCGGATCTTCTGGTCGGTAATCGAGGGTGCCATCGCAGCCGTCCTGCTGATCGGCGGCGGCCTCGGCGCGCTCCAGACCGCCGCGATCACGGCCGGCCTCCCCTTCGCGTTCGTGCTCCTGTTGATGTGCTATACGGTCTATCTGGGTCTGAACCGCGAACACGAGATCATGGCGTCCGACGAGTTCGCCGAGTGGATCGAACGGATCGACGCACAGGGAGACTTTGTCGTCGAGCGCGACGATGCGTCCACGGACATCCGGGACGACAGTGATTCGGTGCCCACCGACGACTGAGGGTACCCCGTGTTCCGGTCCGGTCGCTCGGTACCGCACCTTCCTCGCCCTGAAGCGCAACTCACCGGGAGCCCGGTTCGAGAAACCCCTGTGTTAACACCGTATCGGGATGAGTGTTCACGCTTACCCAACCACTACCTGTGAGAGACCTCCACAAAGACTAATTCAGTCAGGATTGTTGTTCCAGTATGGCAGACGAACTCAATGATGCAAGCGAACTGCCATCGACGGCAGGGAAGGTAGCCGAGGTGTATCCCGACGTCTGGAACGAATACACCGAGATGGGGAAAGCCTGTTCGGCGGCTGGACCGATTGACGACGAGACGAAACGGCTCGTGAAACTCGCGCTGGCCGTCGGTTCACAGTCGGAGGGTGCCGTTCACTCCCACGTCCGGCGGGCGCTGAGCGAAGACATCGACCCGGAGACGTTGCGCCATATCGCAATACTCTCGATTCCGACTATCGGCTTCCCGAAGGCGGTTGCGGCCCTGTCGTGGATAGATGACCTCGCGGACTGAGACATCGGCGGTAGACAGTCCCAGATAGGGGCATCTATACTCAAATACCTCTATAGACAGCCAAATATCGCCATTAGAGACAAGTATCGACTGGGAAAAGAACTAAACTCAAGTATCTCGGACAACGTAGCTGTAAATCCTCTAAAGCCTCGTTTACTGTGGTGTATAGCCCTGATTTATGTACAGACGTCTCTATTTCGTTGGCACGGCTTGTTTCGACCGTGGACGAATCGCTCGCGGACTCACTGCTCGATTTCGATCAGGTCGGTTTCGAACGCGCCTTCGTCAACCTCTGGGTCGTACTGCTCGATCGCTGTCCGGACGAGCTCGAACACGCCTTTTTGGCTCCATCGCGCCGTGTTCAGATGCAGGTCGTAGAACGCCAGGTTACCGATGTCGATTTCGTAGTAGGACTGGTAACGGCCCGCTTCGCCTACTTCCCGGACGCCCATTTCGGCGGCGGTCTCCTCCCGGTTCTGGATACGCTCCTTTCGGACTTCCTCGGGAGCATCGAGATAGATCCGCAGGTCGGCACGGTCGCCGGCGAGTCGCCCGGCCAGGCGGGATTCGAGAATAAACGGCTTGTTCGCCGTGCCCCACTTCTCGGCAATCTCGCGGAGACGCCGGTCGAGCGCCCGATCGATCTCGTCAGAGCCCTGCGCCTCCGCACTCAGTTGCGTGAGCGTCATATCACGCTTGTTGGCGATTTCCCGGAAGATATCCCCGCCCGAAACGTAGGGGCAGTCCATCGCCTCGGACAGACGGGAACACAGGGTTGTCGCGCCACAGCCGGGCGGGCCCGAGACTGTGATGAACAGGTTCGTGTTGATCAACGGAATCTCGGTGGCGTTCTCGCTCACATACAACAATGGTTCTATGGATTACAAAGAAGCCGTGGTTCGGTGACATGGTACTCCGCGCTGCCGGCTTGCGCTCGTTCAGCACTGGGCTGGATTCTGTGAGACAGTACGAGGGCCTCTTTTCCGGAGCACAACCTCGGGGGCTCTGCCTCCACGAGATGGCCTGCTCGTGATATCGGCTTAGCCGTAGTTTCTTGTATCGCCTAGTAGTATGTTATCATATAACACGATACCATGAGTAGAGACACCCACAGCCACGACAACAGTTCCCCTGAAACCCAGGAGTCATCACACCACCAATCAGGGGGAGCCGACCGAACACACGCTCACGAACAGCCAGAACACGAACACTGGGACTTTCTCCCACGCCATCCACCACTATCCGATGAACGGCCCGACAGCTACCCGGAATCAGCCAGCGACGAAGCGGCGTACCAGTCGTATTACGAGAGCATCTGTGGCACGCGTGACGAATCGATGCCAGTCGAACTGTACGACGGGTCGTTCGACGGGATTCCTGAGAAGTTTGTCGGCGAACACGAGGGCCCGGTCGGCCAGTTACAGTGGCAGGAAGACCTCCAGGACCTGGACGTCGTCCACGAAAGTGCCACGCGCTACGCCGGGGAACGGTGGTGTTCGGGAACGCTGATCGACGACGACCTGCTTCTCACCGCCGGCCACTGTTTCACGATTCAGAACATGCCTCGGCCGGCCGATGTGGCCGGTCACATGCAGGTCAATTTCGACTACCAGCGAGATTCCGACGGCGAACTGCAAGAGGCACAAACGAACGAGGTCGTCGAACTCGTCGAGCACGAATTCCGACACGACGGGCTCGACTACGCGATTGTCAGGGTAGCTGGGACGCCCGGTGAGACGTACGGGACGGCCGAAATCGCGGCGAGAGACGCTACGGAAGGTGACAGGCTGTGTCTCATCAGTCATCCCAACCAGATGCCGAAACGGGTAGAGGCGGGCCACGCAACGCACCTCCACGACGTTCGTATCGGCTACGGCGACCTGGATACCGCCGATGGGAGCTCCGGCGCTGGGATTCTCCAGAGTCCGAGCGGGCACCTCGTCGGTGTGCACACGATGGGTGGCTGCGATGCCGTCCGGAGTAGCCACAACCACGGCATCAGGATCGAACCACTACTCGAGAGATCGCAGACGCTCAGCCGGCTCGCCACGGGGGACGGGACGGTGACCAGTCCGAAACAGGAACCCACGGCACAGACAACAATTATCCAACAGACCGCATACGCAGCGACGACGGACGCAGCAGAGGAGACACAACAGTCAGCGGAATCCACCGCCGCAGGTGCGCGAGCACATCCACAGGGCCTGCCAACAGAGTCACACCGCTCGACGTTCGAATCCCACCGGTCCACACTGGAGTCTCACCGGTCGACGCTCGAATCGCATCGGTCGACCCTGGAATCGCAAGAAGCGATGGTGGAACTGCACCGAACTCTGTTCGACGTACAAGAACAGATACTCGAAGCAAACATCGAGAGCCTGTCGGCGTGTCTGGACGCGCTTGATGAGTGTACGGAAGAGATACAGCAGCTAACCGATGAGAACCGGATGCGGAAAACGGGGGGTCAGTAACCGGGACGACAGACAACGGAGGCAAAATCGACACACCCGATACGGCCCGACACACTGCAACGACCGCGGGTACTTGCACCACAGTCGGTTATCGCGCGGTCTCTTCGCTCAATCCAGTCAGTGTGTCCTCGAAGTCCGTCCGTGTCTCGGGGAGGCCGGCTTGCTCGGCCAGTTCGACGGCCGTCTCACAGTGTTCCCTGGCGGCCTGTTTTTCCCCATGTGAGACACAGATTTCGATAAGTCGCTCCAGCGTCGTGAGCGCCTCCTCGTCCACCCCGATGGCCCGATATGCCTCGCTGGCGGTCACGAAGCGCTCGCGGGCGCGCTCGACGGCACCTCGTTGGAGTGCCACCTCTCCGAGGTCGACCAGCGTTTCTGCCGCTGTGCGCCGATCACCGACCGTGCGGCCGGTCTCGAGACTCCGTGTCAGGGTTTCCTCGGCCGCTTCGTACTCGCCGCTTTCCCACTGTATCGTTCCGAGCTTTCTGAGACATTCCGCTGTGCCGTGATCGACGTCGATCGCCTCCCAGATGTCCAGGCTCTGGTCGAGGTATTCGACCGCAGCTGACCTGTTGCCCCTCTCCCGTTCGATGTCGCCGAGAAGCAGCAGGCTGTTGGCCTCCGTTCGGGTGGCACCGATCTCCCGGGCGATTTCGAAGCTCCGGGTCACGTGCTGCTCCGCATCGTCCAGGACACCCCGCTCCAGGGCGATCTCCCCTCGCAGCAGGTGGCTATCTGCCACACCGTGCCTGTCTCCGAGGGCCTGTCGCACGTCGAGGCTGCGGGTCGCGTACTCCGCTGCAGCATCGAGGTCACCCGACCGGAGGGCGATAATCGCGTGGTTGCCGAGACATCTAGACGTCCCGGGTTTGTCGTCACAGTCGCGATAGCGTTCGAGGCTCCGGGTGACTCGCTCTTCAGCGGTGTCGTAATCCCCCTCGGTCAACGCCACGACGCCGAGGCGCAGCAGACTGGCCGCTTTCCCGCGGCTATCGCCGAGGTCCTCGTAGATGCGTAACCCACGGGTCACGAGCGTCTCCGCCGTGTCGAGGTCCCCGCGATGCATCTCGATTTCGCCCCGTTTTATCAGGCTCAGCGCGCGCTTCTTCCGGGCTGTTGCTGTGTCCATGACGTCCGTCTCGCGGACCAGCGTGGCGAGGCGTTCGAACTCCGCCGTGGCCCGGTCGTACTCGCCGGCCGTCCGATACATCTCGCCGCGCCATTCGGTACAGCGGACCGACAGCACAGGCGAGCAGGCGTCGGGAAGGTCGATAGCGGAATACTCGCTCCTGCCGAACAGCGGCGCGAGGCTCGGATAGTCCTGTCCGAGGGTGAAGAGGCGACGTACGAAGTCATCGGCCCATTCACCGGGTTCGATGGTGATCTCGGAGAGATACGCCGCTTCGCCCTCGAACTCCCAGTGAATCCGCTCACGGCGCTGGGTCTCGTCGGCAAGCGCGAGGAGCGCTGTGACACAGCGACCGAACCGTTGCTGGGCTGCCCGGGGGGATTCGATGTCGATGAGACGGGTCAGAAACAGGCGTGACCACGACTCGTGTACCGTGCGGTAGCGGGCCGAATCAGCGCCGGCGTCGGGCTCACTCGGAAAGAGAATGTGTCCTTCGAGCGTGGACAGTGCTTCGCGGACGACCTGATGTTCGCCCTCGTCAGCGACCGCGTGGACAAGGTCCGGATAGACGCCGATGCCGGTCGCGTTGAGCAGGTTGACCGTCACGCCGACGTCGAGGAAGCGGTCCGATTCGGCGGCCTGCAGGCGGTCGTACGTCTGCTGGATATCCTGGGTCAGCGTGGTCGGTAGCCGGGAGTCGTACTTCGAGAGGGGGTCGGCATACGACGCCAGTCGGTGGAGAAAGAGCAGTATCCGACCGGGGCGCGCCGACTCAGACGCCGAAGCTGCGTCCTCGTCAAGCTGTCCGAGGAGTGACTGGACGGGCGGCGAGACCGAGCCGGCAATCGTGTCCTCGAAGTGTCTGACCAGCCGTCGACATTCGTTTCGGTCGAGCTCGGGCATCACGGTTGTCTCGACGGCTTCCTGTCGATACGCTTCCAGTCCGGCATCGCTCGGGAACTCCTCTGGCTGTTGCCACTCCGTCGCCCTCGAATCGAGCAGGAACGTCACGGTCGAGTCGCCACTGACCGCCTGCATGAGCCTGAACACGGTGTTGGCTTCGTCCCGGACCGCGTCCTCGACGACGACGAGCGCGTGCCCACTGGCCCGCCGGAGGTGTCGTTCGAGTCGCGAACGGGAGTCAAACGGCTGGCCGTACCCGCTCTCGCGATAGAACACCGGACCGAGGCCGTTCTCGTACCACCGGCAGGCCACGGACTTACAGACCGTGCTCTTGCCGGAGCCGGGCGGCCCGAGGAGCACGTGGTCACGGCCGTCCCGGAGCCGTGCAACGAGATGGTCAGTGAGGTTCATCCGGTGTCCGTCGTGTCTCCACTCCCGGTCGATGGCATACCCAGTGTGGACCTCGACGATATCGAGGCCAGTCCGCCAGCAGACGGCAGGTGGTTGGGGCTCGCGACGGTCGAAATACGCCTCACACAACCGCACGAATCCCTCGGCTTCGAGTTCGACCGATGGCTGTGTGGTCTTCGCTGGGTCCGACTGGGCGTCGGGCCGGTCTGCTTCCTTCGGACTGCTGTCATTGTCTGGATGCGGGGACTGCCCGGCGACCGAACGGTCCCGATTCATTCCGAGGACGTGCTCGGTCCCACTGGTGGCCGCTTGTCCGATGCCATCTGCCGCCGGTGTATCGTTCCGGATGAGCTCGTCGGTTCTGTCTGTGGCCGCCGCTTGCAGTTGTTGGTAGCAGTTTTCAAACCAGTGTGTTGCTGACTCCGTCGTATTCAGGAGCACACCGTGGACCGCGGAGTCATCGGTGTATACGAGCAGCGCCACCGTCACCTGTCCCGAGGACTCTATCCTGAGACCAGTGAACTGTGGGGTCTCGCCAGTCAAGACACTGTACTCGTCAGTAAGGGCCAGCTCACTGAACACGGCTCCGAACCGACCGGTGAGACGCTCGAACAGGTCCCGACGGAGGAGCAACTCGACCGACGTGCCGTGCTGGATGGCTGTCGCGTGACAGGCTCTGAGCGTCTCCAGGTTCGCCACTGTCGGCACGAATCCCCGGACTGAGTCCGCACCAGTGATCGCGTCCCTGACCCGGCCGAGCGTTCGATACGGCGGCGGCCCCGCCGTGCGCTCGCTGTCGGCCCCGGAGACAGCTCCGATATCAATCCGACTGTCGGCAGGAAGCGGCGCAAGCACTGCCGACGCGTTCTGAATATCGGTCGCATCCCGCCGCATCTGCCGGTACATATCCGCTGCGAGTCGCCCCGTCACGGTCGTCGTGTAGCCGCGGTCCGCCCCGGTCACCAGGCCCGCCGCTTCCAGTTCAGCCACGGCGCGGTTCACCGTCGACCGCGAGTGGCCCAGGACATCCACCAGGGCTCGCTTCTCGAGTGCCGTGTCGCACAGCTCTTCGAGAAAATCGAGCCGGCGGGCGGTGAGAACGAGGAGTTCCTCGTCGAACGTGTCGGCCCCGACCATGTTGAAAGTTACCACACCACTAACAAAAAGGTGGCTGACAGATTCGCCTGAAAGGTAATGCCGTACGTGTACGGGTTTCAGATTCTCCAAGGTGGGTGTCTCACGGAGTGACAAGCCTGCTCACGCGGTGACACGTCCGCTCACAGGGTAGGTAAACAACGGTGTGTCTCGAAGTCGGGAGTGGGTAACAGACGACCCGGAACGGGACGGAGAACACCCGTGACGGAGCGCGCTGGATCGGCGAGTCGGGGCCACCGTCTGGTGGCACGGAGCGCCGGTACCGCTGCGGAGGCTGCCACCGAGAGCGGAGCGATTCCACCGACAACCGAACACGGGATAGCTCCCGACCCGGTCAGGTCCCGTCTGCGAACCCGGAAGGTGATCAGGGAATGCGAGACATCGACTCCGATAGCGGCGCACAGGGACCCGACACCGGTCGTGACGGCTCGACAGTTAGCACGCTCAGTGTCCGGAACGGGACTGTCCTGTTCGACCTCGAAAACTATCACAGCTGGATTCAGTCCGACACGACGGTCGACCTCGGGGAGGCCACATGACGGGTATCGACTCACGCCAGCGTGACGGAGCCGACGATGACTGACAGGACCGCGACACAGGACCGGACGGATATTCCAGCACACCCGAGTCCCGACGGGTCCGAGGCCAGCCAGCAGGAGGGGTCGGTCGGATCCGACCTCGTCCCTGTACTCCGCGGTGTCAACGCGGCGATCGTCTCCGCAAGCACCCGTGAAGAACTGGCCGACCGGGTCTGTACCTACCTGTCTGACTCGCCTCGCTACCGGGCTGCCTGTCTGTGTGATCGGCCGACCTGTGCTGGACAGAGCGATAATTGGACCGTTGCCGGGGCCGAACCCGGCGAAACACCGACACTTCTGGATGACTGCTTCGCACCAGCAGACGCTGAAGCGTCTGAGTCCGGGCCGTCGCCGGTATCGATAGATGCTGGCCAAACCGGCTGGTGGACAGTGTTCACACTCACGTACCACGGGACCAGCTACGGCGCGTTCGGCGTCCTGTCCTCACAGCAGTCCCTGCCCGACCGGGAACGGACCGTCTTACAGGAACTGGCGACGGTCATCGGACACGCGATCACCGCAGTCGAAACCCGTCGACTCCTCGCCGCGCCGGCCGTCGTTGAAATCGAACTCGTGAGCTCGGATACGACAAACCCGCTGGTTGCCGCCGCCACACAGGTCGGGTGTCGGTTCACGCTTGACGGGCTACTCCCCACCACGGGGACTGGCGGTGTCGCGTATCTGACTGTCGAGAACGCGTCCGTCGTAGCAGCGAGCGAACAACTCACCGAGTCGTTTGCCGACGACGTGACCGTCGTTACCGAGAGTCCTACCGGTGAGGGGACACTGGCGTGGCGGCTCAACACCGACACGGTTCTCGGGCAGTTTCGCGCTCACGGCGCGCAGGTGACGGAGACACTCGTCACCAGCGAGAGCGCGCGCTACACCGTAGAGCTGGCTTCCGGCTCCGACGTCCGGTCGGTCCTGCAGTGTGTGCGCCAGCGGTATCCGGACACGCGGCTCCGCAGCAAGCGCGAACTCGAACGACCCGTGCAACCGCCTCGTCTCACGGACGACGACCTTGCTTCGCTTACGGACCGGCAACGTTCGGTGATGGAAGCCGCCTTCCACGCCGGCTACTACCGCTGGCCCAGAGCGGCCACCGCTGAAGAGGTCGCTACCTCGCTAGACATCTCCGCAGCCACACTCCATGGGCATCTCCGCAAGGCAGAGCACCAACTGCTCGAAAAGCTGTTTGCGACCGGTCCGCGTCCCATACACGACGGAACCAGGTAATCCCGCGGCCCGAACCCCCTGACCGAGCACCCACCGCGCTTACTCCACCCGTTCGACAGGTATCGTCAGGTCAGCGGGGAAATCCTGCGTCGATACCGGATTGGTGTCGGTGCTAACGTAATCTCCACGACTCACGTCAGCGTCTCCATCCGTGTCGACGTGGGCGGCGACCGAATACCGTCGCTGTGGTTCGATATCGTCCTGGTCTCCGTGGAGCGTAAACGGAACCCCCTCAGCAGTGGCGCGGTCAGCGGGGTCCCGTATCACCGTCTCCGCAACGACCGTCGCTGGCGCGTCCGCACGGCTGCTGTCCTCTAGCCTGACGAAGACGGTCGTGTCCGTGAGGTCCGGCCGGGTCGGTCTGAACGCGATTGTCCCGGTCACGAGCGGTGTTGTCGTCATGTGTGTCGTCGTAGTATTGTGTTCTTGTATGCCTGCACAGCCGGCGAGACTGCCCGAGATTGCGAGGACTGTTCTTCGGTTCACACGTATCCGCGATGTCGTTGTGGGTCGGCCTTGGTCGTTCATACGAAATCAGTGACGGCAGTCGATCGCCATCGACGCGAACTCAGCGGTAGACACCGACTGCTGGAAGCCGGCCGAGGCCGCTTGCTGCCCGACCGGACGGGACAGTGCATCTCAGCGGCGTCAGTGACCCGTTTTGCGCCTATCTACGCGTCGTGGATTGCGGCGGCGTAGCCGATGGTCTCGGTTCTGTGGCGCCCGTTGGCCTCTTCCTCCTGTAGCCGCACGTCGAACCCCGAGGGGGAGACGTTTCGATGCCGGGTCACGACGGCCTGGGGGCCGTTGTACGACTGACACCGGCTGACCACGGCGACGTTACCCTCCCCGTCCTGCAGCTGCGAATCCAGTGCGACGCTGGTCCAGGAGTGGTTCGTCTGTGTCGTCCCGACTTCGAGCAGCCCGCCGTCCGGGAGCGGGTACAACCCGCTGGGAAGCACGACGTAGCCGATCTGCTCGTCGACGTGGCGCTCGTTCAGATACTCCCACTCCTCGATCTGGAACTCGAAGGCGGTAGCGCCCACGTTGCGCACTCGCGTGTGTGCGGGGTGGCCCCCGCTTTCCGACAGCAACTGCGTCAGAACGACCGGGTCTCGGTGCGCGTAGTCCTCCTCCAGGGGAATCGTATGCCACTGCGAAGCGCCCGCCTGGTCACGAGTCACCACGCCGGCCTCCCCGAGTTGCTTCCCGGCCGCATAGTAGACCGGCCCCTCAGGCGTCGCGATGTAGGCTACCTGCTCTTCGATGTGTGCCGTTTCGTCGTCCGCGGACTGTGCTTCCTCGACACGGAAGCTCGCTTTCCGCGGCCCGGGGTCTTTCATGCGAACGCTGGCCGTATTCCCGCCGTTGAACGTCGTTATCGACGCAACTGTCGCCGGCGTCGACTGGAAGTCGCCCTCGTAATCCAGCTGCCGCCACTCGTCCGTGACATCGTCCAGCGCGATGCCGTATTCGAACGTCTCCGGCCGGCTGATTCCCATATATCCGATGGTCTCTGTCCTGTGTCGGTTGCCGGCTTCCTCCTCCTGTAACCGCACGTCGAACTCCCGCTTGCCGACATCTCGGTGTCGGGTCACGACGGGTTGGGACCCGTTGACCGTCTGACACTGGCTGAGCACGACCGGATTACTCAGTAGCCCCGGTGATTCGGTCGCCCAGTCGTGGTCCGTCTCGACCGAGCCGACGGTCAGTTCGAGCCCGTTCCGCAGTCGGTGGGTCCCCGATTCCAGGACGACGTACCCGACGTCCTCCGTCGTGTGCACGTCGTTCAGATACCGCCATTCCTCTATCTGGAACTTGAACGACCCCGGACTCACGTCCCGAACGCGCATGTGGGCCGGATGCTCACCGTTGTAGGACATGAGTTGCATGAACACGACCGGGTCCGAGTAGGTCCCGTCGAGGGCGACTGTGTGCCACTGGGTGGCGCTAGATTGGTCAGTGGTGACGACGCCCGCTTCGCCGATGGGCGTCGCGCGCTCGTCGACGATAGTCCCTTCGTCCGTGGCGAAGAAGCCGACTGCTTCCTCGGTGTGTCGAGTCTCGGAATCGCCGGACTGCTCTTCCTCGAGGAACACCTCGGCAGTGCCGTCGCCGCGGTTTCGCATCCGAACTCCGACAGTGTTCCCGCCGTTGTAGGTCTGCACGTCCGCGAGGACGACCGGCTCCGGGTCCACGTCTGAATCGAAACTGATGGTCTCCCAGTCGTCCGTCACGCCGTCCGCAGCGCCGGCGTCGCTGGGGCCGTACAGTCGGAAGATTGCGTCGATATCACCCTCACTGAGCCCGCTCCGGTTCCCGATGGGTTCCGGCGCCTCGATGGTCTTTCCCCCACCGTTGGAAAACGCATACGGGCCGTAGTGCATGATCGAACCGTAGTCGTACCGCCCGATGTCGTTCGAATCGGTGTGTTTCTTGAAGTTGTGCTTCTGGCTTTCGCGGATGTTCTCCCAGTTTATCGTCACGTAGACGTCGCGGTCCGACCGGCTCTGTTCGTGCCAGATGCCGGCCGCGTGGGCTATCTCGTGGATCACAGCCCCCGTTCCACAGCCGGTGTCGATACTGATCTCCTGTTGCCCGCCCTGCCGACCGACGTAGGACCAGCACCCGCTCCCATCGAAGAACCGCACGTAGTCGCTGTGTCCCGACCGCGGGACGAACGTCACCGGCGTGTTCGCTTCCCAGTGGTCGATGGCGTCGTGGATGCGGGACTCGCGCGGAAAGCCGGACTCGATTTCGTAGGGAATGGTCGCGTCGGGCCAGAGTGCGCTGTCGTCGGTCAATCCGATCGAATCCACAGCGCCGTCCGGTGAGTCGGCGGCCTCGACGTCAGTGAACTCCTCGGCGGGGCCGAGCACGATATCCCCTTCCACGACGGCCATCCCGTCGATAATCTCGGCCGTCTTCCGCTGTGGACCGATCCCTGGGATATCGATGCGGACCTCTTTGAGTTGCTGCACGTCGCCGTTCGGGTTGAACTTCTCAGTGTCCATCGGTATGCTCGCTTGCTACCGGGTGGTCGGTGTCTCGGTTCTCCCGTGTCGACAGCGTCGCTACCGGACGGTTCCGGACGACGCAAACGGTCTGTTGTTCTGTCATTATCTGATCGCTCCCTCCGTACTGACTCGACGACAGTCGTCGAGTCGACACCGTGTGCCGAATGGCACCCGCTGTTGCGGGTCACGACCAGCCCGATGCACGCCGCACTTCCCGTCACTTCCAGCGTGTGCGGCCGCTCTCCACCGGCCCATCGGGACTGTCCGCAGCACCGCTCCGGGCAGCACCCTTCGACGGTAGCTTTGTCCGTCACGACTTCGCATCCGGCCAGTCATGACCCGGTTACCACTCGTCGAGATATCGCAGTGAATCGTGTCGCTATGTGCTTAGCGTGCTGCTCGCCAGCACAGCGAGACTACTTTCTGTCCACTCAAGCTATTCACTCCAGTTTCGTCCGTTCCAGACCGCTCGGAGTACGACCACCTGATGGCTTTCTGAACGGTTCCTCGACCGTTGACTTGCGAGTTCGAACGCGAGTCACTTGCCGGACGAGATGACGGTCGTTGAGGGCGACATCCCGAAAACACTGAATTGGGCACGTAACAGGCAGTGCACGCAGTCAGGCACGCAACTTTTTGCCTCGGTGTGTGCTATCATAGCACATGGAATACACGAACGCAACTGAGTCACCTCTCGAGGCGGCCGCTGGAGCCGCTGGGCCGCAAGCGGTCGATGCGTTCAAACACCTGAGCGACGAGACTCGTCTGGCCATCCTGCTGGCTCTGTGGGAAGCATACGATCCGTTCGCTGATGACAACGCGCTGTCGTTCTCGGAGCTACGTAAGCAGGTTGAGTACGAAACCTCCGGGAACTTCAGCTATCACCTCGAAAAGCTAGAAGGGCATTTCGTCGAGTCGACCGCAGACGGATATCGCCTCAAGCGGGCCGGCCAGAAACTCGTCCGGGCCGTCATCGCCGGCACAGGTCTCACGGACACCACGCTCGCAACGACGGAGATCGACGTGGACTGCCTGATATGTGGTGAACCGCTCGCGATTACCTACCAGAACGAGCAGTTATACACTGTCTGTACGGGGTGTGACGGGAGATTCGCTACCGGCGATAAAAAGCCTCCGGGAACGATCATGGGATTTGCGTTCGACCCGGCCGGCCTCTCACGGCCCACCGCCGAAGAGATATTCGCCGCGTCGGTGTTTCGCGCGATGCAGAAGTTCACCATGCAGATGGGGGGCCTCTGTCCCGACTGCTCCGGCCCGGTCGAAGGGTCGATCCACGTCTGTGAGGATCACGTTCCGGACGGACTCTGTTCGAACTGTGGACGGCGATACGAGTTTCAGGCACGCTGGGTCTGTACTGTCTGCAAGAACGCCGGACACGGACCACCGGGGGAAAATCTCGTTTTACATCCCCGTGTCGTGGCGTTCTATGCGGACCACGGGCTCGATATCGGGTACGATACGAACGACTTTGCGACAATCGTTCGCACACTGAAAGCCATGTCTGACCACGAGCAGGAACTCGTTTCGGCTGACCCACTCCGTATCCGTGTCACGATCAGGTACGACGGCGATCGACTACGCTTGATCATCGATGAAGCGATGAACGTCGTCGAAGTCGAAGAGTAAGTGCCGGCTCGCCGCGCTCTCTACCCCACCGTGTCGAAATCCCGTTCGCTCGCCGATGTCGGTCCGTAATCTCATCAGCCCTGCTACTATAATTTCATATACCTAACACTTATTGACAGCACTACTAACATTTCCTGTGTCTGTCGCACGACGTTGCGACGCGTCAGTCTCCGCGAGGGTACGACGGGCGACAGCGGAGGAGATACCACACATGCCCGCGTATCCCGAACGTCACGGGGAACCACCCCAAAAGAACTACGAACCGGTCAGTGGTGCCTGTCACCAGTCCGGAAAAATCACGACCGAACCCCAGCGGGTGTTTCGCGTATCCGCAGTTCATGAACTGCTCAACAGGACACCCGTAATCAGCCAATGACGTTAGAAAGCGTCCCAGCATACGACTCCCAACGTGTTGACCCGGTCAGAGACCACGCGGTAGTCGTCGGTGCGAGTATCGCAGGCCTGCTAGCGGCTCGGATCCTTTCGGACGGGTTCGAGCAAGTGACAGTGGTCGAACGCGATACGTTACCTGACGAACCGAGAACGCGCAATGGAGCCCCTCATGCGCAGCAGCCTCACGTGCTACAGGAAGCGGGACGGGCCATAATCGAAGACCTGTTTCCGGGGTACGGCGACGACTTAGTCTCCGAAGGCGGGTTGATAATCGATCTGGCCTCGGACTTCAATTTCTACGACGAAGACGGATACCTCGCTGACGCCCATGCTCGGATGCCGGGATACGCTGGCAGTCGCCCGCTGCTGGAGTCCGTGATCCGAAAGCGAGTCTCAGAATTCGATGAGGTGCAACTACGCGACGGCACTCGCGTCGTAGACTACCGGACAGACGAGCCCGGAACGACCGTGACCGGCGTAGAGATCCAGGGTTCTGATGGCACCAGAACGTCAATATCGGCCGATCTGACGGTCGATGCAACCGGTCGGACGAGTCGGACGCCGAAATGGCTTGAGAGCCAGGGGTACGAGTCGCCCGAGGTTGCGGAAGTCAATGTCGACCTGGCATACAGTACTACGATTGTTGCCCGCGATGCTGACGACCAGCGGGCGTTCTGGGCACCAGCGTCCCCACCCTATACTCGAGGCGGTGGCACAATACCGATCGAAAACGGTCAACGACAGGTAGTCCTACACGGCGTCCACGGCGATGACCCGCCACGGAACGCTGACGACTTCCGCGACTTCGCGTCGACGCTGCAGATCACCGAAGTCGAAGAGATTCTGGATGCCTACGAGATTCTCTCGGAGGACATCCACTACTATCCATTCCCGTCGAATCGTCGGCGCTACTACGAAGCGCTCGATCGTTTCCCCGACGGGTTGCTCGTCGTTGGTGATGCGATTGCGAGTTACAATCCGATATACGGCCAGGGAATGTCGGTCGCAGCGCTTCACGCGCTCGTGTTGCATCACACACTCGCCGAAAACGGTCTCGATGAAATCGGGCTCGAGTTCTTCGCGGACGTCGAACCGATTGTCGAGACCGCGTGGATGATGGCTGTCGGAGGCGACTTCCAGTTCCCTGAGACGACCGGCCCGAAGCCTCGTGGCACCACCCTCATGGGCTGGTATCTGTCCCGACTCACCAGAAAAGCCCATACTGACCGGGACCTGGCCGAGCGCTTCTTCCGCGTCATCATGATGGAGAAATCGCCTTCCACATTACTTCGTCCGGGCGTGATGTGGCGGGTACTCAAGCCGGACATCTAAGCCAGCACTGGGAACTGTTTGGTAACAGTGATTATAGTAAACAGAACGCAACGGAGATGAACCGGAATGCACGCTGAACTACAACCGGCCGTCGAACACGAATCGGTTGAGACAAACGGGGTGACCTTACACACTGTTTCCGCTGGTCCCGAAGACGGCCCGCCTGTGCTTCTCCTGCATGGCTTTCCCGAGTTCTGGTATGGGTGGCGGTCCCAGATTCCGGCGCTGAGTGATGCCGGCTACCGGGTCATCGTTCCCGACCAACGCGGGTACAACCGGAGCGACAAGCCGACCGAGATAGATGCGTATACGGTCGACATCCTGGCTGCTGACGCGGTCGGAATCCTCGATGCGCTCGGCTACGAGCGAGCGCCGCTTATCGGACACGACTGGGGCGCTGCTGTGGTCTGGGAGACGCTCCAACGCCATCCCAGCCGCGTCGAGCGAGCCGTCCCGATTAACGTCCCACACAGGGCAGTATTCGAGGAGTACCTCACTGGAAAGCCCAGGCAATTACTGAAAAGCTGGTACATGTTCTCTTTCCAGATCCCGACGCTGTCGGAGTGGGCGTATCGTACGGCTGACTGGCGTGGCCTGCGATGGTTACTGGACACGTCGAACCGCGTGGATACGTTCAACGAAGCGACTGTCAACCGGTACAAGCAGGCCTGGGAACGGCCGGGAGCGTTCACGGGGATGCTCAACTGGTATCGAGCGCTCTTTCGTGGCGACCCTGCGGATCCACCATCCCAAACTGTGGACCCACCTACGATGCTCATCTGGGGGACACAGGACCCGTATCTCAGTACCGGGATGGCCCGAGACAGTATGCAGTACTGTTCAAACGGCCGACTCGAACTGATCGAAGACGCTACCCACTGGGTCCAACATGAGGTGCCGGACCGCGTGAATGACCTCCTTCTTGAGTTCTTGGAGACGTAAGCGGAGTTGGTCGCCTCACAACCGGGTCCACGTTCCGGGAACCGTGGACTACTGCATACACGCTCTATGACCGGTGTGGCAAGTCAGATGCACACGTATCGGTCAGATGGCTGATACAGCGAGAAACTGTTGTTGTGATTTCCGGAGCTGTCACGCCGAAACACGTGGCAGCGAATCCCGGCGGTTTTGATTTCGAACTCAGTGACAGGGAGATGCAGCGAATCTGTGAGATAAGCGCGGTATCCAGCATGATCGCTGAAACATATACTCTACTGAGGACGTAAACAGGCCACTTTAGAGTCGCATTCTGAGACGCGGTCGTCTGAGTCTCACTTGCTCCCGTTGATGTGGTTTGGGTATCTTCGGGAGAACTCTTCTGGGTGCCGCCGGCGCAGCCCGCGCTGCCTATTTCCATCGCACAGCCAATTGCCCGAAGCACTTCTAGTCGACGTCTTGAGGTCATAAACATCTCTGGCAGCAAACAAACTAAAGATTTTGAGATGATTTCGTAATTATACTTAGCCAAGCAGGTCTGCCTCGTACTCGCTGGCCCGAACACGTATCGGGAACCAGCCTTCCTCGTCAACGCCGACCAGCGCCTCGGAATAGCCGTCAGCATCGTTACCGGCTTTGGCCGAGCGGACCCAGTCGATTTCGCGGTCGCTGAGGCCGAACCAGTCAGCTAGTTCGTCAGACGCTTCGTCAACACGGTGAATCACCGTCATCGAACAGAGGTTGGCGATCGTCCGGGCCTCGGGTGTCAGCGCGAACT
Source organism: Haloarcula sp. 1CSR25-25 (assembly GCF_032027985.1). Taxonomy (NCBI): domain Archaea; kingdom Methanobacteriati; phylum Methanobacteriota; class Halobacteria; order Halobacteriales; family Haloarculaceae; genus Haloarcula; species Haloarcula sp. 1CSR25-25. The sequence goes on along the minus strand of NZ_JAHYBW010000001.1, from coordinate 57,251 downwards.
CCCCACCTGTCTGCGTGATGAACTGCAGGGAGATATCGTAGTGACGACTGTGACGGACAGCTGTTTCGAGGAAATCCAGCGATGTCGCGTCGTTCATCAGGTAATGCGCTTCGTCGATAGCAAACACCACTCGTTTGTCGGTCTGTTTGGCCCGTTCATACACCGCGTTGAACAACACCTGCATCATCAGACTCGTTTCGGACCGCCCACGTGTCCCTTCCTCCTGGTGCAGATCGAGATAGACGACATCGGATGTGATATCGAATTCAGTGGGTTCCGCAAGGTTAGCGAGATCGCCGCCATCCCGGAACGACGGACGCAGGTCGATCAACAGTGATTCTGCGTCCGTCTGGACGTTCTCCTGTTCACCAGATGTGACGTAGCCGAACGCATCCGGGTCTTCCAGCAGTTGTTCGAGGACGGCGATCACATCCCGAACGGTCGGCGATGGTCGATCATGCGTCGCTGGATCTCGGGTAATGCCCTGTTGCTCATAGGTCTCCTGTACACAGCGACGAAGCGTCTGTTTCCGATCACCCAGCGGATTCCCCGCAACGTGTTCGAAGAACGTCTCGAAGAACGTGAGCACCCACGCGATCTGCTCAGCCCATGGATCGAGATCCGGAATCGTATCCAACACGGACGTCGGTGTGGATTGAATTTCCAGCGGATTGAATGAACGCGACCCGCCAACGGTCACGCGCTCACCACCCAGTGCCTCGTTGAGTGAGGCGAACCCTTCGAGCGGGTCAAGCATTACCAACACCGTATCTTGGTCGTGCATCGCACGCCGGAGAAGTTGCAGTTTCGTCGAGAACGATTTTCCCGCACCGAGCTTTCCGATTACCATTGCACAGTAGCCAGTCTCCCTGGCAAAGCGGTCAAGTAACAGTGGACTCTCGTTGAGCGCGTACGTCCCGTATTCAATGCCGTGTTCGGCCAGGGCACCCGCTACGAAGGGGAACATCGCTCCCAGCGCGCCGCCCAGCATCGGCGTCTGTGTGTCCTGTTCGAGATTCATTTTGTCCATGCCGACCGGGCTCGCCGAAACCAGTCCGTCCAGTTGCGCCCACCGCGGTGTTACCGGTGTCAAATTCGCCGGCGCCCGCCTGGCCGCGTTCGCAACCGCGTCACTCGTCACATCCTCGCGTGTCTCGCCGTGCTCGGTGAGATACATCGAGACGTCGAACGCTTCCATCGACGTGTTCCGCAGCACGTCGTATAGTTCCTGATAGTCCTGCAGGTCCTTGCTGACGCCACGTGCCCCGGCCCGGCGTTTCTCCGAGAGGTACTCCATCTCTGCTTCCAGATCCTCGATCTGATTCTCCAGGGAGTCAAGCGTCGCCTCCGTATCTCTGGGTGTGATGTGCAGCGAGATATCCGTCGTCCGTGTGTCGGCTGTCGAGTACAGCTTCTCGAAGAGTCCATCTTGCGGTGCATCCGGGAACTGCCCGACCCAGTGCGTGCGCGCCCAGCGTTCACCAGTTCGGAGCGCCGTCGGTGTCCGTTCGAGTTCCGACGGGGCGACTAGCGACTTGTGGATCGCTTCCGGTGTGTCCAGCGATTGGTCACTCTCCATCTCGACAACCTCCACTGAAGATCCGTCATCAGCCGCCGACTCTGCTGCTGTGTCCGTCTCGGTGGTACCGACGAACGGCAGCCATTGCCAGGTCATGGCTGGTCCCCCACGAGTGGGCGTGTCCGAAGCGTCCGCTCGAAGTCCCCATACTCCAGCGTCTGGCCGGCCCAGAACTCGCCGATGAGCTGTGTTGCGTCACTTGCATCGACGATCCTGGCCTCACACCCATCGAGGTCACGGAGTCCGGACTGAACGCGTGAGAGCCGCTCGTCGAGTTCTTTGAACAATTCTCGGCGCTGGACCGCAAGCGGTGGCGCAGTGACCGCCCGAACGAACACACCGAGTAGTGGCACATCGCTGACCTTCGCCAGCACGCTCTCTCGCTCAAACTGGACCTCTTCCGGCGTGACTGTGACGACCACGTAGTGATCGCGGATCGTCATCTGGCGGGCGGCCAGATCCCGCTCGTACCAGTCGATATAGCGCTCGATAAGCGTCCGCAGCTGCGGGTTCGCCTTCACGTCGGGATCGTCCAGTCGGTCACGATAGTGGTCGAGATACGTCTCGACGGGGAACGGCTGGGTCGTCGAGTAGATCTGTATCGGGAACGTCACGGTCGTGTTCAGGAAGTCCTGAAAGCCATCCGCCATCGCTCCCCATTCCTCGTCTGTTGCCAGTGCCATCGACGGCGGCGACACCCGAACGAGACCGATGACTGCGCCGTCCCGCCGCTCGATCGCGTCATGGGTTGGATACACACGCGCAAGCTGGTGGTGTTCCAGCGCCTCCGAATGCGGTTCCTCAGTCGCAGTCGTGTGAAAGCGAACCATCGTCACCAGCCAGTCGAGACTCGACGTATACGCTGGCGTTACGTACACGAACACCGCCCCAAGGCACGCTGCAACAGCGGCGACTGGGAGCAAGAGCGTCTGTATCGTGTACCCGGCTACCCGTGTCGACGACGGGACGACCAGCTGTGTGAGTAAGACGACAGCAACCGCTGGCAACAGCGCCACGCCGATGTCTCCGAGCGTGTACGAACCCAAGAGTTTCGTTTCCGTGCCGAGCGACTTCGGGATTCGTTTTGCAGGAGTTCTTTCAGCCATTGTCAGTAGATGTACCGTGGTGGATCGTCGTCGTCCGAGTCAGCGTCCGTTTCCTCGGACTCGTTCGATTCGTCGTCAGACTCGCGGTCGTCCGATGGTTCCGAATCGGTCGATTCAATCTCGGGCTGGTCGCCCAACGGGTCAGCATCGTCTCGGTCGGCACTGTCTCTCGATTCACCAGATGGAACGCGATCGCCACGCTCGCCGTCTGCTGAGCTCTCAGTCGTCGACGTGTCGAGCCGGGAGCGAAGTGTTCGCTTCGTCTGTGAGGCCCTCCGCCCGACAGCGTGTGCCTTGGACGACCCTGACCCCAGCACTTCCTGGCCACTGGCTCTGATCGCAGACTGGCCTGTGAGTCCACGACGTAGGTTCGTCACGCCCAGTGCACCCTGTTCTCCCGCGTTCTCCACCGTCGCTTTCCGGTCGCGTACACGACGGCGTGACCCGTGCTGTGCCGCCCGGTCGGCCATGAAGAACAGCGCACCGGCCTGCCAGAACAGCACGAACGGGACGAGGGCTGCAATCAGTGGTGTCCCGATGGCCAGGAGCCACTGTCCGAATCCGCCGATCGACAGCGTGACTGACTCTCCGAGCAACTCGCCGAGGCGAAACAGCACCGCCACCGGCACGGTCATGAACAGGAACGGGACGTAAAACCCCGCGAGCCGCGACATCAATCGCGCCACCGGGGCGAACGGGCCGACGCCGGGCACCCAGAAGACGATCAACAGCGGCACCAACAGCACGTAGAGGTACAGCACCAGCTGCCGGACGAGGTAGATGAGCGCGAGCACGAGGAAGATCGCTATGTCGAGTGACGCAGCAAGCGTCAGCCCCGCAACCCCCATCGCACCGAACGACACCGTCTCGAACAGTCCGATACTGTCCAGCGACGGCACGAGAAACTCGACCAGGCCGTCGACGAACCGCAACGAGATCGCGGCCAGCCACCACCACGACAGGATGCCCAGCAGGCCGGCAAACGCCCGCTTTTTCAGCTTCGTCCGGTGATAGCCGCTGAACAGGTGGCTCGTCGATTCCAGGAATATAACCACGCCCAGCGAGAGCCCCCACAGCAGGAGCGACAGTGGGACCATCGTCTCCCAGTAGTACGTGTACAGTGACGGCCAGGCCCCGTTCGCCGGCGCGCTGAACACTGCATCCGGGCGCGGTGTCGTCACGATGAGATCAACCAGTGCCTCGACGTTGTCCCCGACGAAGCCGAAGACTGAGTTGGCCAGCTTCTCGAGAAACCGTTCCAGTGAATCGACGAGAATGTCACCCAGCGTCTGCATCATCTCCTCCGTGAATTCGCAGTGGTTGTCGACCTCGTCCGATCCGCCGACCTGCCATCCACCGTCCGTGCTGACTGGACCTGCTCCATTACAGATCCCTCCACGGTGGCCAGACCCCCCAGCCGGTGATGCGGTCGATGAGGAACCCGGCCAGCAGGAGCGTCCCGACCTTGACTCCGAGTGTGAACAGCAAGTGGACGTATCGCAGGACCGTCCCCGCTACGTGGACAGACGACGAATCGCCGACGTATCCAGGGGGACTCCGCCACCAGTCGCCTGGTATGTATTCCGCGGTAACGGCGTCACCCTCCCGCGGGATCGTCGCCTGGACAGTCCCGTTGGCGGTTGTGTTGACTCGCTGACCGTCCACTTGTATGTATCCGTCACGTGACGCTGTTTCGATTGGTGCGCCTGTGTTTGCGTCTCTGAGTGTCACCCCGACGGTGACGGTATTCGCGGTCCTGTTCTGGATGGTGAGATCGATTTCGCTGCGATTGACTGTGATGGTCGCCGTCGAATCCGATGTTAGCCGCGTCCCTGCCCCCCGAACGAGCCCCGTGGCTCGAAGGGACTGGTCGTTCTCCTCGGCCGGCGCTCTGGCGGCGATCCCGAAGCTCCCGACGTAGGGTCCGGATACACTATCCAGCGCGATCGCCGAACCAAGATCGGGTGCTTGGAACTCGCGGCCGTACGAATCGAGGATTGTCATCTCCCGATAGCTGTCCTGTGTCGTCCCAGTTCGAACGGGATAGGCGTACACCTGAACCGGATGCACCGGCGAGTGGCGTGTTGTCGTCGTCTCCTCGTCGGTTCTGACGAGTGTATCCCACTGCTGGTCGCGCGCGACGTAGAACCGCCAGATGCCACGGATGTCCCCCGCTGGGAACTCGAGCCCGTACCATGGCTGGCTCCGGAAGACCACGACACCCAGATCCCCGTTCGGGTACGTTGTCCGATAGCCCGAGAGCGTTGGCTCGTACACGCTCACCTGCCTCGTTTGTGTCACTGTGACCGTCTCGTTGTGCGTCTCGACACGTCGTGTCCAGTACTCCCGACAGGTTCTGTTGCCATCGATGGGCTCGCAGACGGTTTTCTCTCTGTAGATCGTTTCAGCCAGTGCAACCGTGACCGTCGCTCGAAGCGTCAGTGACTGGTTCCCGGTGACGTTCCGAGATTGGTTCCGGTAGTCTAGACGGACGACATTGTCCGTCGTCGCGTTCGCGACCGGGTCGCCATCCAGCAGGAGCGTCACAGATTCCATGTCGTGACTGCTCACGCTCCACTCCGTGCGACGCGTCGGCGTGTCCGTCTCGCCCGGGACGGCCACTCGATAGTCGACTGTTCCGAGAACCGTCCCGTTCGGTGCGATGTACAGGGGTTGGTGTCGCTCCGACAACCTGACCTTCGTTGACGGTGTGACTCCGGCAATCGCGACCCCCACGTCCTTGAGATACCTGCCATCGGTCCGAGTCGCCGCAGTCGGATGGATCGCTGTCGACCGGGTCGTCCGTGGCATCTCCTCGATATCGCGTCGGTTCCACGTCTCGGCAGTTTTCGGTGGTGCGTCGAGTGGGACGTCGCTCGCGGTTCTGAGCGCCTCTCGTGCGGTCGCGTTTTCAGCATCCACGACCTGTCGCTCCTCATCGCCACTCCAGAGGTCCCAGAACGACGAGTCGGTCACGCCGTGGTCCGGTTCCCCTGGTGGATGCCCCGCGACCGGAAGGGCCGTTCCGAGGATGGCCCAGAGGCAGACGAGTCCGAACAGCGTGGTTCGAGCCATCTGCTTAGAAACTGCAACTGGTCCCACCCGAGACGACCGAGGACAGCAGGAACTGGATGATCGTCGTCGCCAGCGGGGCGACGATGACTCCCCACACCAATCCCTGTGTTCGGATCTGTTTGAGCTCCATCTTCATGTCGGCCTGTCGCACCATCGGTGTCGCGACTGCGGCACCGAGTGCGAGCGTCCCGCCAACGAGCGGGCCGCCGAACTGGATCAGCGTGAAGATGTTCTTGATCGTCACCGCCATCTCCGTCTGGCAGAACTCCTCACCGATATCCTGTGCAGCGGCCGGCTCGACGAACAACAGCGCCAGCGCAACCACCCCAACGGATGCCTGCAGGCCGTACTGTTTCACCAGTGCGATGCGACTCCGCGCGTTCGCCGAATCGTCGGCGTTTGACCTGACCCCCATCATGTCTCGATAGTCGTCACTGAAGCAGTGGATCCCCCCAGGGAACCCCTCTCCTCAGCAACCAATCTATAGTAAAATAGTCATCAATTATAAATTTAATCATTGAATTTACACGAGAAGTACATACTAGTAGTCGGCAAATGTTCGCCGACCCAGCCGGTAGCACTCCCAGCAGGGTACGTCTGGAAGACAGTCCTCACAGTCGTCGGGATCGTCTTTACTTGTGTGTTGGTGTAGTTCGCCCGCTACGCCTGCTTGCTCAGTGCCCGAGTCCACCGCGGGGCCACCATCACTACGGATGTGGGGCGTGTCTGTGGACTGGCTCTGTGCTAGGTCGCGATCCGGTCGGCGAATAGCGATCGCGACCCGGTGTTTACACGCGCTGTCGAACCGCTCGTCGGCTGGACAGGTACACGCTGACGGGACCGACCCGTCCATCGCAATCAGATACTCATGTTCGGCCGGATTCGCATGGCTCTCATTGCGAACCCGAAACCCGGATTCGACCGGCGTGATATCGAACCGTTCGTACTGTGCGCGCTTTGCGACTCGTGACGAAAACGTGAGTGCTTCGAGTGGATGCATACTCGATTCCGCGGCGCACCGCAGTGCGCCCGCACGCCTCAGGGCGCACAAAAACACCATAGAGAACTTGAACAAGGAAATCACCTACGTGAGATATGGAGGTAGTCGTGCTGTCAACACTTGGTCTACAGGCGGAACAGGCCGAGTGCCTCGGGGCTTGACCCCGAGGCAGTTCACTGACCGTATCACTGGTTCTCGAACAAATCAGTATTCTAAGATTACACTGAACAGACGACCGCCCCTGGCGAGGCGAGTGTTACCGTGACCCGTCTAGTTGAACTCAGCGAATCTGCCGGTGACTGAAAGACATCCTCTAAGTCTTGCAATTTTCTCGTGACAGAAACTGGGAAAGAAACCAGTTATTCCGACACACTGTCCCGCTGTACTGACTGCTCACGGAAGTTTGTAGACAGCAATACCGGTATGGCCACACTGGGGACAGGCATCAATCTCGGTGTCGTTCAACATAGTTCTTCCACACCGCCGGCACTCCCGATACACTATCTTATCGCGCTTGAACACCCTCCGAAGCCAGTCACCGATCATTCGTCCGCCGCGAGAAACGCCGTAACCCGCTTGCGGTGATTGCGCACTGTCGCCGCCGACACGTCTGCAGCGTCAGCGAGTGCCAGTTGCGTTGGTGGGTCTGCCATAGACGATGCGGCAACCGCGAGACAGGCAGCCGCAAAGCCTGCGGGATGGGTCCCGCTGCTCACTCCGTCGTCGTGAGCACGGCCGGCGAACGCCCGTGCTCGCCGTTCCACCTGGGCAGGCAGTTCGAACTCGTCGGCAATCGACGGAATGAATGCGATCGGGGATTGCGGTGGCACGGGAAGTTCGAGTTCCGTGTTGAGCGTTCGATAGCCGTTCTCGACGCATTCCACGTCAACAGGTGTAACGGTTGCTACCTCCGCCAGGGTTCGTGTCGTTTCGTTCAGTCGGCAGATCGCATACACGCTCGCAGCCGCGATTGATTCGATCGACCGCCCTATGAGCAGACCGTTGTTTTGGGCCGTCCGGAACAGGGAACTGGCCTGTTCACGAAGTGAGTCTGCTAACTCCAGATCCGAAGCGATCCGTGCGATCTCACTGAGCCCAGTGGCGAGATTCCGTTCGGCTTTCGAGCGCCACCGTGCTCTGGTGTGTTCCCGACGGAGGCGATTGAGTTGGCGTTGTTTCTTCCCCGAGAGGGTGTTCCCGTTGCCGTCCCGCTTGTAGCCGATCTCCGTCGAGAGTCCTCGGTCGTGTCTCGTGTTCGTGAGCGGGGCTCCGGTTCGTGCTTTCGAGGTGTCGTCCCCGGAGACTAGCCGCGGGCCACGACGGTCCAAGCGACAACGCTCAATGACGATGCCACAGTCGCGACAGGCGATTTCACCACCGTCCGTATCGAGGCGACCACCGCACTCCGGACAGGTATCTGCCGCAATCGTTCGACCGCTCGATTCGTCGAAGCCATGTTCGTAGATATCTCTCGAAGCCATCTGTGAGTACGAGGCCAATTCTGGCTGGCCCCGCACCCTTCAGGGGGTGAAAAAAACTCTGCGGTGGCTGTTACCTGTCTCGGTAGCCAGCAACGGCTGCCATTCGACGTACCGCCGTTTCGGTCACACTTTCTGCAATCCGAGCAACCGCTTGTTCGATATTGCTGCTTCTGAGCGAGACGACTGCCCACGGTGGAATGAACGACTCTCGGTCGAGTCCTTCCTCGACGAATGAATCTGCAAGCGGTATCGACTCAGCGTACTCTTTCGTCGAGATTCCTAGGGCGATGTACTGCTCGCCAGCAAACGGATGGGACTCATCACTCACGACGAGATACGGTCGGTGTGGGGTGTTCCCAAACGGATCCGATGCGACGACAGTGCCTCGTCAGTACATCACTCGTCGGCTTGCTCGGCGTCGAAATAAGGAAGGTCCGAATCCCAATTCGGGTTCTGGCCGTAGTAGTCTCCGTTGAACTGGTCCGCAACAGTTTGCAGTCCGATCTCACTGGCCGTGTGGGCATCGTATGCCTCGACGTTGATAGCCCAGTACGTGCCTTTGTGTCGGACGAGCCCGCGCTGTTCGAGTCTGCGAAGCGTCGTTCCGACACTTCCACGGGGGATATCCAGTTCCTCAGCAAGCTCACTCGCCCGGAACCCGAGTTCGGGGTGGCCTGCGAGAAACTCGAGGATCTGCCGTCCGTTGGTGTCCTCATCCGGCAGATCACTCGGATGGTACCTCTCGAAATCTACGGGCATTGTAACGATATGTAATAGTACGTCACTCAATGTAATGACAATGCGGGATGATACAGTCGAATCGAAGTTTGGATTCGATACCAGTGATGCGCTCTTTTTGATGAAACAGTGGTCACCTGCGTTGGTACTCTTTAACCGCTTCGAGTACCTCGGTGGCGGTTCGACTAATTCGGTCAAGACGGTCCAGAACAGTCTCAGGTTTGTCGGACTGCCACGAAGCGAGATACAGCGCTGACCCGCTCATGTCCAGGCCGAAGTGACGACCAACGACGTAGGCGACCGCCTCGGCTTCAACTTCCCGTTTCTCCCGTTCCGGGTTGTCGGTGACGCCGTTGTGAAGCAGTGCGTGTGCGTACTCGTGGATCAGGACTGCAGCCATCGCGGCAGTGCTTTCCCGAGCTCTGATCTCGATGGCAGTGTCGTACTCGTCTTCATCGTCGACCGGTTGACAGATGCCTTCTGCGGGGCCGTGGTCCCACTCCGCAGGATCAACGACTGCCACTTTCACCCCCAGCGTGTCCGCAGCTCCAGTGACTGCTGGAAACAGGTCGGTGGCATTCCCACGCGCCTCCGTGTCCAGTTCTGGAAGAGGCCTGCCTTCTGTTTGAGAGATGTCGAACACGGGAACGGGCTTGAACGCGACAGGTCCCTCCGACCACTCCTCGGGCGGCGTCTCGTCGTACTCACAGTCAGTGTTCTCGTGGTAGTTCGGCGAGTTCCCACAGCCCGGACACTGTCTGGCGATGATTGGAGCCCAGATCCAGATGGCCTGTTCGCCGTCCTGTACCTGTCTGTCGAACTCCTCTTGCCATGTCCGGTAGCCAGCGACCTTCGTCGCTTCTGGACACTGTCGCGCGATCAGGAGCGTGTTCCGATACGAGTAGTCGTGGAAGCGACTCTGGACGTCAAGCCACGTTTGGAACTCCTCGCTTGTTTTCGCCTTCGCAACGTCCTTGACCAGCTCTTCTGCCCACTGTTCGATCGTACGATGCATCTCGTCGCTGCGAGTGTCACTGGACGTAAATTGCACTCGCGAGGATGTGTTCGAAGCCATCTCGAAACCCGCGAGGCACTGTGTCTGTGCCCCGCACCCTTCAGGGGCAAATAAACTCGCGGGAGCGGTACTGCAGGACACAGCACTGAGCGACAGCAGCCCGGCTTCGGTCGAGGGTCCGGCGAGCTACTCTGGAGACATCTGCCGCGGGAGGACCTGCCCCCAGATGTGCTTCTCGAGCAGGCGTACTGTCAGCGGGTGCTCTACCTCGATACAACAGGAGAGTCGTGGGTAGCCGAACCGAACCGCTGCCGCATCATGCCAGTGTGTTGGTTCCGGGGCAGGATCGACTTCGACAGTACAGGTCGAACAGAGACCGCGGCCGCCACAGTTGGCGTACTGCGAGACGGTTCCGTATACCGGGTATCCTCGCTGAAGTAGCGCGTCTCGGAGGTTGGTACCCCGTTCAACCTCGATAGTCGTCGTTTCGTCCCCGCTAATGACCGTCACCGGAATGGTCTCGCTCATACGTTCGCTATCCCTTTTTTATCATGTGAGCAGTCATCGGTCAGAACAGCCGGCCCCTTGTATATCGCTCTCCCAGACACCAGCCTGATTGCGGCTGGTGGGCGTTGCTCGCCCTACGAATCCTCGTCTGATGGTGGCCGACTCGACAGCCGGTCAAACCGACTCTGTGCAGCGTCCTTCCGCGTCGCCGTCGTTTCTGGCCTGTAATCTGCCGCGACTATCGCTCCAGCCTCAACAGTGACCGACAGGATTGCATCAGCGTGTTGCGCATCCTCGGGTAGTTCGGTTGCGTCGATTATCGCGTGGCCGACCTCTGTCCCGTCCTGTTCGAAGAAGACAGTCGCGAGCCCGTCTTCGATTGAATCGACAACGGCAGTGTACTCGCCGTCAGCCACTTCATCGAGTTCTGTCATTCGTATGTCCTCTGACGGACGACATCTCCGTCACTGTTTCGCACGGTGACTGTGTCGCCGCCGTTGTTCCAGATCGGCGATCCCGAATCCCAGTAGAGATCAGTGTCGCTATCGGTCCCACTACCAGTGTGCAGTGTCACTGTCTCACCGGCACCCAGCGTGTAGCCATCTGGGAACGTGTATGTCTTTCCGACATCGTCTTCGACTGTCCACCCCGAGAGGTCCAGTGGCTCGTCGCCGGTATTCTCGAACACGACGTACTCGTCGTTGAGGTTCTCACGATCGTCGCCCTCGGCGTCAGCGTTGATGGCTGCAATCTGGAGCGAGTCGGCAGTACCCGTCATCCCTCCGTCAGTCGCGACAGCCTCTGTCTGTGTGGTGACTGGGCTGGCGCCAAGCCGGTCTCGCTCAACGACATCGCCAGTGGTCCCTGGTTCGACGGGCTTGCCGTCACGGATCGCAAGCGGATCCGTCGGCGCAGCCTGCTGCGTGCGAACCGAGACGCCTGCCCCATCGCTGACGAGGACGATATCGCCATGGGTTGCTGTCCAGTATGTGGGCATCGACCGGTCATGCAGGCGTTGCAGAACCTCCTCTGTGGGGTGGCCATACTGAGAATCGTAGGCACTGGAGATGATGACTGCCTTTGGCTGGACTGCATCGAGCAGGTCGCCGCTGGTCGAACTCGACGAGCCGTGGTGACCAGCTTTCATCACCGTCGCCTGCAGCTGGTTGCCGTATTCGTCGACGAGATACCCCTCCTGGTCGTCTTCGGCATCACCAGTCAGGAGGAAACTTGTCTCACCGTGGGTAAGCTTGAGAACGATACTGTTCTCGTTGCGAGCGTCGTTCTCGAGGTACGGCTCCGGTGGCCCGAGTACCTGCGTGTCGACCCCTTCGAACTGTATCGAATCGCCTTCTCGGGTTTCGTACAGCGTCACGTCGTGTTCTTCGACAGCGTCGAGGTAGCGCTCATATGTTTTCGTACTCGCAGCGATTCCCGGGTCATAGATTATGCCGATACCATCCGCTTCTGTCTCGTAGTACTCGATGATCGCCGCGTTCCCACCGATGTGGTCAGCGTCGTTATGCGAGACAACAAGGTGGTCGATCCGGTCGATATCGTGTCGCTGGAGATACTGCAGCACGTACTCGCCGTCGTCGGTAAAGTGGCCTGTGTCGATCAACATCGTCTCACCGGTTGGCCCGACGACGAGCGTGCTCACTGACTGGCCGACGTTGATATAGTGGACCTCGACTGTGCCGTTCGCTGCGGTCGTGGTCTCGGCTGCCGTTGCCGTCGGTGTTGGGTCCGGTGTGGAGACATCTGCGGGTGCAGACCCGCTACAGCCGGCCAGGAGAAGGACAACTGCGAAAAGGAGGATCGTCAGACCGCGCGAACTGGACATGATACGGCTTCATATGGGGTCGAGCGTCATAGACTCCGTGGCTAAGATGTCCACTGACCGTCTGCCATTCTAAGGCACGTCGATATTCATCGTCATGACTGAGTCAGATGGTGAGATGTCGCGAATGGCGAAACCACTTGGAGTGCCGTCGGCCCAGGTCAGTGCCGCTTTCGTATCACTGGGCCGGTTCGACAACAGATCATACCCGGTCGCAGTATCCGACCCATCCCACAACGACTGATCCATCTGCTTGGTAATCACTGGTTTGATCATACGCAAGCGCTGTCTCCAATCGTCGAGATCGTTCCAGTGACTTTCCCGAACGTCATGAGGTGGCTCGGTAGCATCGTCGCCCTCGACATAGTGAAAGACAGCAAGCCCCTCATCAGGTAGATCATCATAGGGACGTCGCTGGCGGTTTTCGAGAAGGAAGAATTCCGTGGTCTCGCGCCCTTCGCGGGGAAGCACGATCACGTTCCCCGAATCAGCCACTGCAGGCAACTCGTAACTGCCGCTTCGTAGCGGAACAGTCGGGCGAGCCCACCCAAGCATCAATTTGAACACGCCACATGGGTGCGAGTGGCGAGTGCCCATCGGACCACCACCCCGTTGTGCCATAACATCGAACCCTTCGACTCTAAAGGGCGTGTCCGTATCGTAGAGGTCTGGCAAGTCGTAGAACAGGTGGAAGAGCTCGTGAACCAAGATTGGGACGTTAGGGGGGTCGCCAGCGTACCACTCAGCGATCTGGCCGAACTGGACGCCGTCGACGACAAGCGGCTCCCATGGCGACTCCTGCCGGGCCGCCGTTCGAACGAAGCCACCCCCTCCTTCGCCGACAGCAATGATGACACCGAGTTCGTCGGGAGAGAGGTGGCGATCATGATTGTTATCATAGACGGCGTAGTCTACCGCATAGCGCCCGGCCGTCGTAATCGCCTCCATGTACTTCCGGTGATGGTTCTCGTTCCACTTCTGGCTCTCTTCACCGGACGCGTCGGAATCGGCGTACCAGGAGCGATCGAAATCAGACTGAATCCAGCCTCTCGTCCCCGCGTGACCCACGGTGAATGCCCCCTTACTCACTGTCCGGAAGTAGTCCGTTGCGCTCCCTCCACTTTGATTGCCGAACGCGGCATCTTCAATGGTGGTCAACAGCGGTGCGGATTGGTCACGATATGACCAGCCAATCAGGAACGCATCTCTTCGCCGGCGGCGATCGAAATCGATCCCTTCGCGGCCGTCTCCGAGCCTCTCGACCGTTCGTCTGCTCGGGCTCAGGTTCCAACAGACGACCAGACTGTCGTCCGAGACAGCAGCCACGTGTTCGACGTGTTGTGGTCCATTCGGTGTTGTCCATCCCTCGGCTGGCGCATCGGCAGACACATTCGTCGCCTGGGTGATGTCGAGAACCTGCCACCAGTGCTTGTTATTCCACCAAAATCGGTAGGCGTTCCCTCCACCAACGGCTGTGAGGCAGTCGATCGAGCGGTCGCTGCCGGCCTCCGTCGCAGTCATAGAGTACGACGACGCGACAGCGTCGACCGGTTGATTCGTCTCTTCGCTTGGATTGGCGCGTTTCCAGCCGCCGGGTTGGTCTTGGAAACTGCGCCAGTAGACGACCAACTGGTGCGCGCGAGTAACGGCCGCGACGTGCTCAATGTTACCGCCGTTGTAGGTCACCGTCGGACCGATCAGGAAGCGCTCGTATTGGTCGGATATTCGTCCTGTACTCCATCGGCCACCTTCTGGTCGCACACACTCGATCAGTTCCCCTGTCGAAGAAACCGCTGCGATGTGGATTGACGTACTGGGCGAATTGGTCTTGTAGGCTGCAATCGTAACAGGTTTTATTTGTATCGAGTCGCCGTCCTCCCGTCTGACGAGGCTCGCGTGCCAACCTGTTGATGGACGAAACCGAAACTCAACCAGTTCGCCGTATCGGTTTGCCGCGTAGAGGTATTCAGAGAGTTCACCTGATTCCCAGTTGAGGACTGACTCGATGCTTGTCGCCCCGTCGACAGGGACCTGCGTGTGAGAGGAGATATCGAACGAACGCCATTCGCCGCCTGATTGCCACCAACAGACAATGAGATTCCCCTCGTCATCGGGCAGGGCAAGATGCTCCACGTTTTTGTTCCCGTTGTCCGTCTGCCAAGCTACTGGCTTTACCTGAGCGAATTGGCGACCGGTCTTTTCAGACACGTCCGTCACCTGCCAGTCTGTCGATGGCGACCACCAGAAATTGAGGAGGTTTCCATTCGTATCAACTCCCGCGAGGTGTTCGACGAGCTCGTCGCCACTGGGCGTTTGCCAGCTCTCGACAGCCGTCGTTACTTCCCGTCCAGTTTTATCGGTGACATCTATGGTACTTGGTCGCATACACAACGCCACGTTGTGGCAGTTGTATCGTAATACGCAACGCTATGTACGTAGTGGCTACCTCGGCCGTGGTGGATCGTCAGCCGTGAACTGATTGCATGGTTCCAGAGATTACTACTTCGTGACGAGTTGCACGACGCCCTGATCGTAGAGGAAAGGGTTTGAGAGGGGTCTCGTCGTATAGGATGCATGGACAAAAATCAACTGCTGGAACTCGCGCTATACTATCTTGCCATGTTGCTTCTGGTGTTTTTCATCCTCGAAGTCACTCAAGCAGTTGTGGGTGAGATTGCGTTCTGGCTCGAATTGGTGATTATCCTTATTATTGTCTTTGCGTATCGATATATCGCGGTGTGGCTTGGTGTTGCCCCCAGTGGTCGGGAGTAGTGGGGTGGGGTAGCGAGTCGTCTTTATTTGTATTCTGTTGAGTGTTCTCGACGAGACGGCGCACCGCCAGCGTGTCTCGCTTATTCTTCACACGCGCGTAGAGTGTCGCATAGGCGTGGAACGCGGTGATTCCACGCTTTGCCTCTGAGTGGTAGATGCCTGCTGTTTCGTCTTCGTCAACGTAGTAGGGCCGCACGTGGAGGTCTGCGATGACCTCTACCTGCTCAGGGAGAACCTCTAGAACGTCCTTTTGTAGGAGCGCGGTCCCAACTTGTTCAACCGACGTTAGGTCGAACTTCTTGCGGAGGTGGTAAGAATCGTGTTTTGGTGAGGAGAATTTTCGCTGGTCGCGCAGAGCTCAGATATCGAGGTCCCGTTGGCGCAAGAGCCGACGAGGACCTCGTAGATATCCTCAGCTTCGATTTCAGCATTATCGCAGAGACTGAGATCAATTTCCTCGTCAAGGATGTTGACGAGGAAATTAAGAAGCTGGTCCTCGTAGATTTCACTGCCTGCTTGCTGGGTCGTAGGCACACCTTCAGCAAGCAGGCGTTCTAACTAACCGGCTTTGTGAAGTACTGAGTATTAACCGGCGACGTAAGCCAAGGTCTTGGCTTGCGATGGACATCACGCGACTTCCATCCGTTGCAGAGAGTTTCAACAGAGTTGCCCTGGACTACCTATCGGTCATACCCTTCTCTTGCTTCGAGTGACTGGAGCAGGCCCTGTGTTGCATCGATGAGTGTTGCCAGTCGGTCTTGATTGAAAGCTGTAATCTGCAGAGTCTCGGCATCGTAGGTGATGACACCCGTCTTCTCGAGGATCGGCAAGTGCAGGTGGTGCAGGGCTTGCTCCTGACTGCTAGCAGACTGTGTGGAGGCACTCGGTTCGTCCGGGAGTTCGCTGGCGAGTGCCGTACAGGCAAGCGGGACATCGGCCGACGATAGTGCCTCGACGATTTGGATCCGGGTTTCATGTCGAAAGATCTCGAACCCATGGATGGCTTCCTGTGTTGGCGTATCCACAGTCATTCGATCACCCCGGGATCTACATGGGGTGCTGGCGGCCTATTCTGACTTGTAGCGATTGGAGCATCACCCAGTAGATTGGAGTAGCTGCCGGGTTCTAAAACTGATCTGGAAAAAACCAAATTATCGCACTCTGATTTCGAATCCGTGATATTACCATGAAATGAGCCGTGTTTCATCAGTGCAAACATAGCCGGTTCTTTTTGAGATAGAACTTTTCGCTCTAAATGATGCACACCGGCTTGTCCCGATTTAAATCCAATACGTGAAATAAAATCAGTAAACTGGCCTATTTGTATATGGTCTAATGGTGTTTCCCTACAACACTGGCACAGGCTTTTGATCATTGCTACACTGATTTGGATTGTATGGCCCTTAATAAATGAGAAATAGTCAGTAAAGCAATAAGCTGGCTGATTAAAGTTTTTGATACTATAAACATCAATCAACAAAACGTTCAACAATATATTAAATTCACACTCGCATACAGAGTCTACCGATATTGTACTCCCGTTTGATCTTTTATTTGCAGGAACTCTATCTCAGTTTTTCTGGTATTTATGATACCCTGTAATCCCAATCACTGAGGTATGAAGACTCACATTACGTTTGTCCTTGACTCATCCGGATCGATGTCTAAGATTAAAGAAGACACTAAAGGTGGTTTCAATTCCTTCCTGAAAGATCAACGAGGTGAAGTGGGAACCGCCACAGTCACACTCTATGATTTTAATACGAATGTTGAGTTGGTGTATGCTGAGTCTCCGATCGCAGATGCGCCACGACTGACCAGTGAGACATATACTCCAGTTGGGAAGACGGCCCTCCATGACGCACTCTACACTGCAGTCACTGAGACCGCCGAGCGAATCGCGGCCACAGACCAATCCGAACAACCGGACAACGTGATCATCGTCACATTGACCGATGGGAAAGAGAATGCGTCTGAAACCAATCACAAACGAGTGCAGGAACAGGTACAAATGCGGCGTGAGGAGCAAGGGTGGGAATTCCTGTTCATCGGGGCCAATCAGGATGCTGCGCTGACAGCCGAAAACATGGGGATGGATGCTGACCGCTCGTTAAATATGGCTCATAGTGGGGAGGGAACACAAGCAGCATATGAGTCTACCTCAGAACAAATAAGCAACGTCCGACAGGAGGGGCACACCAGCGGATATAGTGCTACTGACCGGCAACGGCAGGAGAACGCCCGCCACGACTGAGTGGAGTCGTTAGATCAACGCGATATAATTTTCATTTCTGCGGATCTGTTCGGAACTATTCGCTATCTTGGGGAGAAAGGTGTAAGCCGCTGTTCACTAATGCGAGCAGTCCTTCCTTATCGAAGGAATCTGGATCATTCTGATCAGTGCAACCATACTGGTATAGGCAGAACGGGCACCCGCTGTCACAGTCACAATCGAATGTTTCTACCAGTATATCTAGAGCTTGCTGGAAGTTACTATCGGAGTCTCCAGCATCATCGGAAAGAAGCACTGTGATCCCGCTGCCCCCTTCGTCCCCATCGTACACGTAAGTACCGTCGTCCTCTATAGTCTCTGGAACTTTTCGAACACTGACTCCCCCAATATACTGCAGTGCCAGACGCAGGCCATGAGCGAGTGTATGTTCGAGTTCTTCATTATCAAACTGGATCCGAACACCCTCGGTCTCGAACTCTGCAGCGAGTTGAACCGCAACTGAATCATCCGTCTCGTGTTGTGGATCTTGCAAGCAGTACGACCGATCATCGGACTGAGCGAGGAACCCATTACAGTTATCGACACCGCACCGCTCGAAGATAGTGGGAAGCGGGTCAGAGCTGCCGTTTTTGTAGGTGGCATAGAACTGGTCAGCTGTCGCACGGATTTCTAAGTGCCCGTGAGCGAACGTTCCCAACTGATTCCCGTCCCCATCGACGATTGCAAAGTTTCGACCATTATTCGGGGTGAATCCGACTACCTCTCGATCAACGGGGGCGTAGGTACTCTGGATTTCTTGATCACTTGCGCTATACAGTTGGTCCGGTGTCAATGCGTCCCCGTTTGGCAGCGTTTCGACCGGAAGATCATGCTTGTGTGCACGAACTCTGCTGGGAACGATCGTCTGGAGTCGTTTTAGTTCAGTTCCACATGCGTCGCAGTTACTCGCATCAATTGATTCAGTTGTCCCACAGGTTGGACAGATCGCCTCGTCAGCGACAGTTTCCCGGACGCGTGACGTTTCAAACGAATCTGCAATGAGCTCTGTCACAACGTAGGTTTCATTATCTGAATGTAGATATGCAGCGCCCGGATGCAACTCCGACAAGGCGACCTGTATGTCGCGGTCAAGCGGATCCGATGTCACAGTCTCGAACCCGGCCCCAATAAGTTCGTAGATCACAGACGCCGACACTGAGCGAAGACTAAAATCGACGTCACTGTGTGTCCCGAGGAAGTCCCCGAATGATTGCTCCTCCAGTCGTTGCAGATATTGGTCCAGTTGTGTCCGGCGGTTACGGAGTCGTTCGAGGCGTTCACGCTGATCAGATCCATCTACTTGATCTTGGCCACTGCGTCGGTTGCGTCGAGCCGACCGGCGAGCATCGCTAACTTCTGACTCAAGTCGGTCTAGTTCCTCGAACAACTCATCCTCAAATTTGAGGTAGGAATCAATGATTTGCTCTTCAAACCGTTCCAGTGCTTCATCGATGAGGTAATTAAATTCCTCAAGCGCGGAAACGGTCTCACCATCACAGCTATCTTGCGTACAGTCTGTGGTCTCCCCCTCGCCATACTTACGTCCACAGTGGGGGCAATATTCGAACCGAAGCAGGTCAGCAAGCCAGGCCCGTGAGTCGTCACGGTTGCTCTCAATCGCATCGCGAATTCCTTCAAGTGGTGAAATAGCTGCGCCCGGCTGGAGTTGGGCACACGAACTGGCCAAAAGTGAACTAAACCCGTGGATATCATTTGGTCGTGGCTCGGATCGTGACAGAGGAGCGTCCGACTCATCGTACACAAAGATATCCTGTACTGCATCCGATTCTCGGTGAATCGGAACCCACTGTGTTGCGGCAACGTAATCCAGAAGTGCCCACGTTAGTGATTGTCGAAGGACATTCTCATTCACTTCGTTCAATGGAACAGGTTGCGCGTCAGCCTGGATCAATTCGTTCGGCCGTTCGAAATAGTAATAATCTATTGGATTGCGCTGACTGACTGAATGAATAAGTGAAGACCCAGACTGCCGACCTGCTCGACCGACACGCTGGAGATATGAGTTCATATTCGGTGGCGTTCCGTATAGAAGGAGAGAATTAAGATCACCAATATCAACACCCAGTTCCATCGCCGGGCCAGACGAGAGGAAGTGTGGATACCGTCGTTCCCTGAACTGGTATTCGATACGGCGACGGTCCCGTCGTTCTGTGGCCCCGAAGTACGTCGTTCCAAGTAACTGGAGTGGGTCGGATATGGCAACCCGGAATGCTGTCAATGTGAAGTGAGGGTGTTCGACTGTCGAGCGAGACTGCCAGTCTGCTTCAAACTCGACGAGGGTCTCTGTATCGGACGAACAGGCCTGCTCAAAATCGGCATAGTACCGTTCTGCCACCGGTTCATAGCCGATTGGTGCATCGTCGCCGACCATAGCACACTCCACGGCGCTGGGGTCGAGCCCGACAAGCAGTCCATGTTCTGTGTCCCGTCGCTCTAGGACCCCCATGTCAACTAATTCCTCGATATGATGGCCTACCCCGTCGATTTCCTCAGAGAGACTCGATACATAGCGTCTACTCTGATTTTCAAGTGCGGCGACAATTTTCTGTTTCGTCTCGTCAAGTGCGTCTATGTCAACATCAAGACGGACGTTGACAATCCCTTCATTGGGGAGTCGAAGATAGGACGCTCTGCGATTATTGAATTGCCCGCTTAGAATCCGTGCAGCCACTTCCTCGTGGACATACTCTTCTGTCGATTGATCGTATCGTGTGAGTGGTCCCAGAACCGGAGAAGAGTTCGAATCACCCTCTGTTTGCAACTCTGTCTCGTACGCTTGGGCCTGCTTCCAGACACCCGCTTGTATGTCCTCTAGTGTACACCATGTGTCGGTACGATTGTCGAGTTCGTCGACAACTAACTGCGTGAAAAAGAGAGATTCCTCCGGTTCGTTGAAATCACGGGTTAGTTCTTTCATATCGCTCTGGCTGTCGGCAAAGGAGAGAGTCTTAGCCCGACTGAAGGAATCAGGATCATCCCGATCAGCGATAGCCCGGAGTAGATACTGCGATGTTGTCACAGCCGTGTTTCCGGGTCCGCGAAGCATCGAATTGTACCGGTCGGATTTGCTGTAGGACTTTCTACGGTCATAGCACGGGACTGCACCAGGGAAATCAGTTGGACTCCGAACCTGACCCCGCTCATCAACTTGCTTGTACTGCGTGAACCCGCGAATAGTCGTCTGCTCGTCGGGGTGATCACAAAAACAGTGTTCACCAGGGAACAGATCACGATCACATGATGTGCAGTGTTCGACGCGAGTGATATCGAATAGTGCAGTTTTCGCAAATCGGCGATTGCCACAGGAGCATGAATTCGGCGGGTCGCCGAAGTAGACCGCGTCGCAGTCTTGGTCACGACATTGCCACCCGAGTAACCGTCTCGGCTCAAGTTCCCCCCCACAACTACACCGTTTGCCATCGTCGGCGTTTTTGTACACCTCTTCACACTCAACACAGTAACCGAGGTCATCTGTCAACGGTTCAAGCCGGTGGCTGTGACAGGACTCACAGACTCCCGCGTCAGCTGCTGCTTGGGTGACATCACAGGTGGGATTCGTACAGACGTATTGGTCGCGATCATTTTCGAGCAGGAGCGGAGTCCCATCGTCACACTCCGGACAGGTCTGGACCCTGTCGATTTTACCCTTCGTCCCACAGTCCTGACACTCGTAAAACGGCCGCCAAACAGTCCGTAGCATCTCCGTCCCACAACGACAGGACTGTGTCTCAAAGTACTCGAATTGCCCCTCATGAGAAGTGACTGTGAGTGGTGAGAGGCGCTCACAGTCGGGACAGTACCACGACCCGAGGGCTTCTTCGCCACAGTGGGTACAGTAGGAGAGTTTGGTTACGAACGTGTGGCCACACTCCGAACAGGAACTCTGTGGTGTCTCGTAGACGGTTGCACATCCCAGACAGGAGTAGTACCCGTCGATAGGCCAGGAAAACAGGTGCGCTCGACTCTCCAGAATCCCCGACAAGCGTCCAATCGTAATGAAATTGGAAAGTGCTGTTTCAGCTGCCGTCTGTGAGAGATTAAACTCGGCCCTGATATCCTCAATGATATCCTCCGGTGTTTTGGGTGTCTCATAGAGCTTCTCGTAAAGAGTCCGAATCCAGTTGAGTGAATCCCCCTGCTGGGTAAGTAATTCGGAATACAGGGTCGATTCGACACGCTGGCGCGCATCCGACCGTCCAAGTGCTTCGCTCAGTTGCAGTTGTGTCCGTTCGAGTAGCGCAGCCCCAACCGGCCCAGGATCAGCGTCACCAGAGAGGGCATCAAGGAATTGTTCCTCGTCAAGTGTCTCTGTTGTAAATATCGTCGGGACAGTCCGTTCGGTAGGCGCTGTTAATGTCTGTGGATCCTCAGTAACGATTGACGTATCAGAATTTGCGAACGGGTTGATACGATTAAAAATCTCCTCGCGATTTTCCACGGTTGCGCTGGCCCCGATTAACTGTAGTCCGTCATCTGCCATCGATTCATAACTTCTGAGTGCTTGTCGTGTCCGCGAATACCGCCGCATTAGCATCGAGGTATAGGCACCGAACAGTTCGGAATACTCGTGGATTTCGTCGAACACGACGAATTTCGGTTCCGAAATAAACACTGACTGTTCTTCGCTCCCATTGATGTTGAACAGCCGATAGTTCACCGTGTCGGGATTCGTTAGTAAAATATCGACACCGTGATTACGAATTGCCTCACGGGTAAGACGAATGAAACCCAGCCCAGGGTCGGGTGCAGTGTCGGTATCGTGAGTGACCCGGAACTCATCGTCTTTGGTTCGCTCGACGGTAAGCGATGTGCCGCACTGGTTACACGGACAATCAAAGAAATTGAACACCGTGCGCAAGTAGTCTAGTTCGGCTGGATCATTGGAGGGCGTATCGCCGTCAAAAATGCCGATGGTAATACGGTTGGCACCGCTTCGTGGCTGGTTGAGCTCGTGTAAATAGCCGATGAGTCGTTTGAGTTGATCCTGTGCGAGCGCCTTCGTGGGATACGTCAGTAGACACTTGACACTCTCTCGTGGATGGTCGGGATGGTCTCCCAGTTTCGCTTCACAGATAAACTGAAGGATTGGAATGAGCCAACTTTCGGTTTTTCCCCGCCCAGTGCCCGCAGTGACGAGAGTGTGGTCGCCGTCGAGAACGCGCTTGATCGCCTCACTTTGGAATTCATAGAGGCGATCAAAGCCCGCCTGCGTGAACGTTCGAATGATATCTTCGTGTAACCCAATATCCCGAGCGAATTCTTCCCACTCTGGACCCTCACGTGGTAAGTCTAGTGCTTGCAGATACGGCCCTCGAGTCCGCATAAAAGACGTCAAACTGTCGTCGATCGTCGCATCGGAGTCGGTTCTGTGATACCTATCGATGATATCACGTAGTACCCGTGGTTTCCCGGTCCCCACATAGTGGGATGCGTATGATTGCCTGACGTGTGTTGCCAACTCGAGCATGTCGTGATTATCTTCTACCATAATTAGTCGCCTCCCTCTGGTTCGTGTTCATGCAGACTGAGATCGGCGTCATTGAGGAGTTGGACAACGCCGTCTCTGTCAAAGGTATCGCTCCGGTTTCTCGTGTCACAACCGTACTGGAACAGGCACAGTGGACATCCACTATCACAGTCACAGTCAAGATGGGTCGTGAGCAAGTCCACCGCTGTCTGGAAATTGCTTCGCTCGGATACCGAGTCAGTAACTAGCAACTGAGCTACGCCGCCTCCACCTTCCTGTGCATCGAACACGTCGACAGCAGAGGAGGCGTCGTCATGTGTCACCTCAGTAAGATCACGGATATTGACACCACCAAGATACTGAAGCGCAAGTCGGAACCCGTGTGCGAGAACATGCGATTTGTCGCTATCACCGAGATCGACTCGAACACCGTTTGTGTCATATGCATATCCTAATCGAACGTACTCAGATCCTTCATCGCCGGTTGGTCTATGTTCAGAGTCCGCGCTACAGTGTGGTTGGTCCTCTTCATCACGGTAGACAATCCCGGTACAGTCAGGATCGCCACAGATCTCGAACGGTGTTGCTTGTGGGTCACGTTCGCCGTTTTTGTATTTCGCGCGGTACTCTGACGCGTGGACAAGAACAGTAAACGTCCCAAATGCTAACGTCCCGACCTGCTGGCCGCTTTCAGTTTCGATAGTATACCGTTCGGTGGGATCGAACGAGAGAACATCGGTGCCACGTTCAGCGTAGGTGTTTTGAATTTCCGATTGGGTCTCCTGGTAGATCTCTCTTGCTGCATGCCCCCCGCTGGACATCAGCAAGTCCGACCGGTGGGCTGTAATTGCATCCGGTGTGACAAGCCGTCGGCGTTTCAGCGGCACCGACGCATCACAGTCACACGATGCGTCACCTCCAGCATGTGTTTCATCGCATGCTGGACAGACGTACTGTTCGGCCAGTTCCGTCGCTTCTGAGTTTTGTACCCGCTGTCGCAACCTCGTGGATTTGAAATCATCCGTTGAGAGATGGGAGACCACATACGTCTGGTCGCGGTCTAAATACGCGGCACCGGGATGCAATTCGCTGATTGCCATTTTAACGGCTCGACCGTCGTCGTCTCCGAGTGATCGAGTTGTGTACCCGTCGTCGTCGCTGTCAACGAGCGAGACAGCGACATTGTCCGAGACACTCCGCATATCAAAGGCGTATCTGCTTTGTCGCGATTCCCGCAAGAAATCAACGTACGAGAGGCGCTTGACCCGCTCAATCCGTTCTTCAAGTGCCGACCGCCGATCGACGAGCGTTTCACGTTGTTCGAGCAGTTCACGGGCACGCTCGGATGATGTCACCCGCCGTCGTTCGCGTCGCGTTTGGTTCGCCTCACGACTCACCGACTCCAGTTCGGTCTCCAGTCCATCGAGATAGGTGGTATAACTATCCAGATACCGGTCTGTAAATTCATCAACCGCCTCAGTTGGCAGGTCGCCAAAGAGTGCCATTGCATCCTCTATGTCGCCACGGCAATCCGCTGAATGACAGTCTTCACCGGTGCGTTCGCGATCGTATTTTCTACTGCAGAGTAGACACACGCCGTGATCAAGAATGGACTCGAGATACTGTTCGATATCCCTCCGGTAGTCGTGAACGATGGTCGACAACACAGCTAACTGTGAGTTGTTCGTGTCGAGCCCCAGGTTTCCGGTTCTGGCGGACATAACATGCGTCAATTTCGCAGCATCGTCGTCGGTGGATGGCGGTGTCGGAGTGAATGTATCCCCATCGCTGACTTTCTTGTACTTCCCGTGTTGGTTGACGGTCCATGGAATCACGAAGTTGGCAGCCACGTAGTCGAACACGGCCCACGTCAAGGAGACCCGGAGGACTTCGCGGTTGTACTCTTTCAGGGGTACGGGCTGTGGATCAGCAGCCATCAGATCGCTGGGTTGGTCATAGTAATAGTAGTCGATCGGGTTACGCTGACTAACGGAGTGGACAAGTGATGCGTTGGAACTGCGACCAGCACGGCCGATTCGCTGGAGATAGGCGTTCATGTTCGGTGGCGTACCATAGAGCAAGAGTGCGTCGAGGGCGCCGATATCTACGCCAAGTTCCATTGTCGGCCCCGACGAGAGGAAATGCGGAAAATTACCCTCCCTGAACAGGTACTCGAGTTCTCGTCGCTCACGTTTTTCGGTCATTCCGTGATAGACACGGCACAACAGAATCCGCATCTCGGAGTAGCATGCTCTGTACGCCCGAGCAGTAAACCGTGGGTTCGACGGATCCGCAAGTTCCTCAAGCGTCGTCCCAAATGGCACTGCCTTCCCGGACCGGGTGCCAAACTGTGCGTCAAGCGTCTGCTCGATTGATCCAGTATCAGGCCGGTACTGTAACCCATCACCGTCCCCGGCCGTCGTGAACTGTAGCACGTCCTCAGTAAATCGTACGTACTCATCCGCCATCTTGAGGATGTTTTTCTCCGTAAGTTCGGTAAGTACAGGCTCTAACTCACCACTATCAACCGACCGAAGATTGTTAATATGACAGTCGTTGCCCGTCGCAACAAGTTCGTGGATCACTGCTCGCTCAGTCTCCGAAAGTGTATTCCGGGCGTCAGGATCCAAACGAACATCGATAAGTCCCTCATCGGCGAGTGCTCCACCATACTCGCTGTACCTGGCACTGTACCGGTGTGGGACTGCTCGCCGGCGAAGTCGGTCCGCAATCGCTTCCTCTACCTCCATGTACTGTCGCGCTGTGCCTACCAACTCTTCTTTAAGATCAAACGAGAGCGATCGGATATCGTTCGGTGGCGCTAATGCGTCGTGCAGTTTGTCAATCCGCTCCATCGCACCAGTGATGACTGTTGAAAGTGACGGCCACGACGCTGAAGCGGCCTGAATGGCATCGACGAGACATTGGTCAAGAAGTGTCGCCACCTCGGGTTCACCGAAGTCTCGATTCAACTCCTTCATATCCCGATGTGAATCAGCGAAGGAGAGGAGTTTCGACGATTCGTATCCCTCTTCATCCGCAACTGCCCGGAGCATATATTGTGCCGTCGTTACAGCAAGATTTCCAGGCCCACGGACCAATTCGTCATATCGACGGTCCGGGTCATAGCTGAGTGATTGGTGTGTACAGGGTGCAGCGGGTCGAAAGCTGCTTATTGACCGTATTTCACCGTTCGGTTGTATCGTCTTGAAAGACTGGTGGGCGCCGTCACGAGGATGGGAGTCGCTGTCTGCACACTCACAGGTCGGAGTCTGAACAAAGCCTGTCTCACAGGACTCGCAGTAGGTATCCTCGAAGATTTCGAACAGGCCTTCTCGCGCGAACGTGTAGGAACCACATGTACACGTATCTGGGATATCACCGAAATACCGTCTTTGACACTCATCGTTCCGGCAGACCCACGGAATAAACCTGGTTTGGACCACATCGGCTCCACAGTCACAGGTCGTTTCACCCCCGTGGCTCATTCCACAATCAGGACAGACCACTGCTCCATCCCCAGTTATCGGTCGCTGGCGGCCACCACACTGCTCACATCCGTTAGTGTATGGCTGTGTCGCCTCACAGGTTGGATTCGGGCATGTTACTACTTCCGGGTCGGTGTGGACCATATCGGTCCCACACTCAGAACAGGCCTCGGTCGTCGACCGCGTCGTTTCGTGTCCACAGTTAATGCACTCGAGGTGTGGATGGAATGTCACACGAAGCGTTCGTACCTCCTCCCCCGTCGCTTGTCGACATCGCTGACAGTAATGTTCGTCCTGCACTGCGATATCGCCCTCGTCTGACGGTGTGTACGGCTCTAACTGATTGCACTCAGGACAGTACCACGCGATGAGGGCCTCATCGGCACATCCGTGGCAATACGTCGAGCGTGTGACGAAACCGAATCCACAGTTCTGGCACGACCCCATCGGCGATCGATAGACTGCCTCGCATGCTGCACAGGTATAGAATCCATCGATCGGCCATGAAAATAGGTGGGTCCTGTTCTCGAGGAGGCCTGAAAATGTTCCCAGGGTTCGAAAATTCCGAAGTGCCAACTCTGCAGTCGACTGATTGAGGTCGAACTGCGACTGGACTAATTCGATAACTTCGTCGTATGGCAGTGGTTCATCGGAGAGCGCACTGTGGAACGCCTGGATAGCGTTGACGACTGGGTCGTCTGTAACCTGTGTAAAATAATCAAAGAGTCGGTCGCTGAAAAGTTCACGTAGGCGTTCGTCATCATGATCTTGCGGATCGATTCCGAATGTCACGTTCGACAGAACAGGGAGGTCAAGTTGCCCTCGTGCGAAGGAAAATAGATCTGCATCCGTCAGTTCACGATTTGTGAAGCTTGCCGGGAGCCGGTCAACTGGCTCTGGGTCAAGCGTTTGCGGTCGCTCGTCAACGTGGGCAATCGATTGTCCCCCGCTGATTTTCCTGAAGAGTTCGATATCGTTATCGACGGTTGCGCTACTGGCGATGACCTGGAGCTCCCCACAGTCGTGTTGTGATCGCATCGCCCGGAGGCGTTTTGTGAGCGTCGCAGTGTAACTGCCAAAGAGTCCATCGTACGTGTGAACCTCATCAAACACGAGGAATTCCGGATCGTATACGAACGCAGCGTGTTCATCAGGGGCGTTGACGTTGATGAGTTTCCGATTGATTGTATCGGGATTCGTCAGGAGTATGTCGACTCCCTCAGTCAAAATATCGTGTTTGGTGAGACGGATGAAATCAAGCGGGACGTCATCGATGCAATGGCGCTTCTCGGGTTGGAGTTCGTATCGTTGTCCAGCATGGTGGACGCGGACACCTTGGTCGCAGGTGCGGCATTTTTCAAGTTCTCCATTCCGACCGGGACACTTGAAGTACTTGAACGAGGATTGTAGATACCCCTGTGCTCTGGAACCCACGTTCGTCGGCGTATCGCCGTCATAGATGCCAATCGTGATTTGGTTTGAGGCAGGCCATTTGTCGTTGATCCGGTACAGGTATTGAACCAACCGCTTGAATTGGTCCTGGGCGAGTGCCTTCGTCGGATAAATCAACATCGCCTTGACACTTGTTTCCGACTCCTCGCGCTTCATCTCCAAGATCCGGTCCAAAATCGGTATCAACCAGGCCTCAGTCTTCCCGCGACCCGTTGCGGCCGTCACAACCGTGTCCTTCCCGGCTTTCACCTGCTCGACAGTCCGCTCTTGGAAATCATAGAGTCTGCGAAAACCAAGATCACCGAACGAATCGGCGATTAACGGGTTAATATTTGCATCTCGACAGAATGTGTCCCAAGACCGCTCGCTCCAGTTCGGAATATCAAGTGCTTGCAAGAACGGGCCCCGAATACCGAGCACTGAGTCTTCGGCCCCGGGGGTATTGGCGTATCTGTTAGTGACGCTCCGGCCAGCCGGGCCGACTCGGCCGATGAAGTGATTCTCATACGCCTCAATCATTTCCTCAGCGCGCTCGGGTGGGTTTTTCATTAGATACTGATTTTGACTACATTGCGGAGGGCATCGATTGACAACATTTCCGATGCCACTGCGTCATCGAGTTTGTCAAGTGTAATTTCACCCTCATTGGCCAGACGTTGGAGTATCGCTATTGTTTCGTCGCTCAAATCATGGTTTTGCTGGAATGTCTCCCAACCGACTTCTCCTTGTTGATATTTCTTCTCTAAATTATTCCACCTGGCCTCAAGTTGATTGATGTCTTTAGACTCCTCCCACATCGTCCGTGAAACGAATTTCTCGATTTCTCTGAGTGTCTCCGACATTTCCTGTGATTCGCCGACCAACTTCTGGACACTCCGGGCGGTCTCGACACTATCTTCCCATTCGGACTGGACATCCCGCAACTCATCCTTGACCGCCTCCTTGGCCTTGTTTAATCTCGATATCGCCTGCTGGATTTTGTGCTCGTAGTCGTCTTCATTGTTCTCAACAACCAGTTTATAGAAGTCATCTTCATCGCGCTGTAGCAACGACCGTGCACGATCACGGGCTACGTCCACCTCTCCGCCGACCGGAAGCTCTCTATCGTGAACTATTGTGAGTATGTCTACATAAAATTCCAAGGACTCGATTCGCACTTCAAGACGACCCAGTGAATTCTCGACAGATGAGAGGGACGAAAGATATTGCTGTTTTTTCGTCTCATAATTTTCGAACTCCTCGTACTCGGTCGCCTTCGTTTCGATCTGTTCAACGACAGACTGGAGTTGCATCTCTGTTTTCGTCATTGGTTGTCCCCTCCCAGTGTGTCCAGAGCGTTAGACTGTTGATCGAGTACAGCAGCCATTTCGTCTGAATTTCTAATTTCACGTTCAAGCCCGCCGCCTGACGATTCAATCTCGATATCTTCGGCTATTTCGATCATTTCGCCAATCGCAGCATAAATGTCCCACTCGACACGTCGCTTCTTGCTCTCTTCGAACTTGTGGAGCAGCGAGACGAATTCCGGACCAGTCTTCGATTCGATCTCCCGTAGGACTTTGATATCCTGCTTGAACTCAAGGAGATGCAGTTCGTCAGCGTCGTCGAGTCGTTTTTTCTGTGTCTCCCACCGCTCCATCAGACTCACATCGAGTTTGCCCACCGATTCGTACAATCGCTCGTATATGTCTCGCAG
Organism: Haloarcula sp. 1CSR25-25; assembly: GCF_032027985.1. Classification (NCBI taxonomy): domain Archaea; kingdom Methanobacteriati; phylum Methanobacteriota; class Halobacteria; order Halobacteriales; family Haloarculaceae; genus Haloarcula; species Haloarcula sp. 1CSR25-25. The sequence goes on along the minus strand of NZ_JAHYBW010000001.1, from coordinate 27,742 downwards.
TTGCGGGGCATCATGGGAATCATCAAACCATTTGTCGATTTTCTCAACCTGGTCCACGACGTGTTCTGCGTCTTCAGGACCTAACTTGTTCAACTCCTGAGCGTACTCAGATACTCGCTCGAACAGTAGCGTCAATTTCTGCGTTGCATCAGATCGTGTCGTTCCCACCCGGTAAGCGTCAGGCAGGCCGGCCGGATCAATGTACATCGCTTCCGTGATATACGAATCGAGGTTCTCAACGACACTCTCATGAGCGTCCGATAGCCTCTTGTCATCGATGAAGTTTGTCTTCAATTTGAAAAAGCCTTCAGCGAGATCTTGCGGGACACTACTAGATTTTGTCAGATTGCTGTAGGCCGCACGATATGGATGGCCCGCGGAGAACCGCTCCCCAATTGGATGGCTGTACGAGCTTGCAGTCGAATACTCCTCGAAGACGAGATTGCGACTAAGTTCCGTGGTCCCTTGTCCAGCGTTGATAAGCAAATACTGGGCGACGATGATGAACTCCTCTATTGTCCACCCATCAGGGAGACAGTTTTCGATGGTCGACCGCATCTCCGAACGGAGCGTCGAAACCTCTTCAGTTGCCCACCCGCGAAGGAGATCATAGTTGAGTTCATATCGCTCCTCATGTGGAAGTTCGTCGTCAGCGCTAAGCCCACACCAGAGCAACGGCTCGTAAATGGGATTATGCTCCGTTCCGAACGGGAGATTCACGCTCAGCCCGTCTCGTTCATTGACTGATTGGATTGAGACTGGAGTTTCGCTCCCACGAGCGTAGTAGATCCCAGCGACACCCGTGGCGGAGGCGTTCGGATTCGCCAACCGAGTCGGGTCATACCACGATTCGAGCACAGTCACAGCACCGCTTCGAAGCGTTTCTGAACTGTCGTATTCCTCACCTGATTTAAGCCATTGCTCGTACTCGAATCGCTGCTGATCGACTTCATCCCCTGGCAGTTCGACATCGACAGGATAGGTACCACCGCTTTCCTTCACCGTCACGGTGATTTCTTCCTCGACTCCCTCGACCTCACCGCTGATGGTCATTTCGGGTGGATCGGACGCAGTTATTGTGACTGTACCCTCTTCATCAGTTATCCCGACTTCCTCACCGTCCTTATGGAGTGGCACACCGGCGACTGCCTCACCGTTGAATTTCGCTTGGATCGTTACGTCATCACCCACATCCGGCTGCGATGGTGTCGGAGTCAGCGTTAACGAGTCGGTACCGACTGCCAACGACAGTGAATCCGAGAGATCTGCCGTCCGTGCGGTGATTGTGACTTCGCGCTCCTCGTTCGGCAGTTCAACAGTCGCCGATCCGTCCTCACCAGTTAACCCGACATTGTCATCGTCAAGTGTGACTTCCGCATCTGCTTCGGGACGACTGTTGAGTGACGCTGCCACGGTTACTGTAGCGCCGGGCTCGACTAATCCCTCTACGTGGGTTAATCGAAAGTCGCGCTTTGGTCCGGAACCAGTTCCCTGAAGAATAACTGGATCTGCATTCTCGAAGACTGAATCGGGAATCGTGACTTCGAACGACTCTGGAATCCCACGTGGGAGTTGTATATTCCCATCAGCAGATGGGATGCCATACCACTTGGCGAGACTTTGTATCTCTCCTGGAAGATCAAGTGAAACCGGCGTCGGGAACTGCTTCACGTAGGGGTTCCCTTCAATCGATTCGAACGGAGGTGTCCTCGCGGTAAGACACTCCCGGACGATTCGGATGAGCAATAACCGCGGCGTCCGACGTTCGTTCCCATCCTGCACGAGGTGCTCGTATGAGCGGCGAATGAACTCCGCGTTGAACGGATAGAGATCGTCGAACTCCGATTCTGGGATATCGATATCCAACGTTGCTGCTGATTCTTCCCGAATGACCGAGACATACTTTCGGGCAAGTTCGACTGTGGCATCCTCGGTAAGGAAATAGGCCTGCCCGGTCTCATCAGTGGTGCTGAGGTACCCCTCGGCCCGGTCTTTCATGTACGTGTACGTATTCTCGCTGGTCCCTAGGGCCGTATCGAGATCATCTTTCTCCCACCCTGTCGTCCAACCTAAGACGACGTCGTAATGTCCACTGTCGAGTTGGAAGATGTGGTCAAGGAGCTGCTCCTTGAGGACGCTGAATGTGGTTAGATCCTCGCAGATAAGTACTGGCCTGAGGCCCCGCTCAACGTACTCGTCAGAAATCCGCTCAAGTTTCTCTTGGAAGTTTCCAACATTAAGTTTCCCCGAGAGTTCATCGTGGAGGAACCCTCGCAGCATTGGGAAAATCGTATCCCGACCACGTGCTTTACCGAACGCACTGAGAGCCAGTGTACGATAGTCGTCCTCGTCGAGGAGATCCGGAATCTCATCTTCATCTTCGCTGGCCACTGCACGCTGGTATTCTTTCAGATTCCTTGTGAGAATACTTCGCAGATCGTCACCTGTTCGGTCAGCGATGAGTTCTTTAACCTCCCTCTCAGTCAGTTCCTGGAAGGCTGCTGGCGCATACGCATCGAGATTTGTGACCATTGCATCTGCGACCTTCTTTGGAGAAAGGTCCTCGACGTTACCGACTTGGATATCGAGATCGACAGGGTCCGTCAGAATCTCGACAATATCTTCGATTCGGGTCTGGCTGCGCGATACGTGCAGTGCGATGTGTGTTTCATCAGTTCCGCTGCTCTCTCCCCGACCGATTTGGTATTCAAGCCATTGACAGAGTTGGCTCTTCCCGCTGCCAGTCTCACCGCGAAGAATGAAGATCCGGTTGTCGTCATTGACATTGGATTTGAGAATTGCGTCACGGAATTCCTCCTGCGTGACGAACTCATCGTTGGTTGGGTGAGGGAAGAGATAATCTGCCCGAATCTTATCAATATCTATGTGGGTCTTCGCGAACTCTTCACGTGATTTCTGATGCGATTCAGGTGTCAGGTAACGACGGATGACATCATCATCCCAGTCGACAGGCATCGTCGTCATTGTGCCACCTCGACAAACCGCTCAAGTGGATAACGGTACTTCGCCGACTCGGCCTTTGGTAACTCGTTCAATGAGAACTCCTTTATCGCCGGTTTTTCGGTCCGTGAGTGGGTTTCAGGGAGTTGCACTTCGTTTTTCGCATCGGCCATCCCCCGAACTTCGACAATCCCGTCATCGATTAAGTTTTGCAGCGTATCGGTCACACCGCGATGGAGTTGGGCCGTACCGGGTCGGGCAGATAGCACCGTCATGAAATATTGCTCTATCCACGTCACCGCTTCTCCGAAATCGTTCGAGTTCTCTGTTTCCTCAAATGTCTCCAACAGTTCATACAGGAGTGCTTGGACTGGACTCAAGACTAGCTCTCGGGAGTCAATGTAGTCGATAGCCCCGATTCCTTCATACAGACGGTACCACATATTGACCTTTGTCTTATTCCAATTGATGTAGTCCAATTCGCGATTGAGATACGTGACAAGGAGGTCTCGCTCAAGCGTTTTGGGTGCTTCATCGAATGCGACCCCTTGTATAGCTGCGAGATGGTCTTGCGGTCGCTCCTGTTGGTGGAGGTGGTGCAGCAGTTTGGCCTCGAACGACAGATTTGGAAATACATCCCTGTTGATTGGTTCGATAACCCGATCTTCGGGCCGCTCAATGAAATCCAATGCGTGCATGAAGTTTAGGCATTGATTGAGATGATCATCATCACCGATGGTAAACTGGGTTCGAAAAGAACTGAGGTTTACAGTTCCAGACGGGGTATCCAGTGCCTGGTAGAGAAGTTTCAGTTCTGGTGGTCGAACCGTTGTGTAATTGACAAGCGTTGCTTCTGGTTTGCCGTCGGCATAGCGGTAATTTTCTGCAGTCATCGGTGTTCTGGATCGCGCTGTCGGTAGTCTTCGAACTGTGCAAGATCGTAGTCACAAATGTCGAGCGTCTCGAGAATGTGGTTCGCGACTCGCTGGGTATCCCCTCGTTCAGTCCAGGACCGGAGCGCCTCTCTAATGCGCTCCGAATAGTCACTGAGGACGTTTTCAAGATCGTGTTCGATGAAGTATCGTGCTGATTCCCACACTGGGCTTTCGGCCGGCGCCCGCGTATAATCGAACACCTCATCAATTGATTCGGCGGGCACTCCGTGCTGGTGGTGCATCGTCGAAGCGGCGTGGAAGAACAGATTCCGCGTGTCCACTACAGGGATGTGTGAGTCCAGATGCGACTCTAGAACTTCACTCGATAAATGCTCGTAATCCCGGACACAGATTTCGCCGAATTCATCCACGATAGACTTCCCTGGCTTCTTGGTATAGCTAGGTGTCATTGGGGCAGCCGTGTCAGCCACGAGTACATACCGACCTCCCTCATCGATGGAACGACGGACCAACTGCCGAACAAGGTCTTCCTCGCCGTACTCGTTGATGCCCTGCTGAGTCACGACATGGACCAGCGGAAATGAGAGGTCCGAGGCGTCGTTGACTTCGTCAGTAAGCACGGGATCATAATCGACCAGTTTAAACTGATTATCCCATACTTCGGTGTGGAGGACCGTCTCGAAGCCATAGAGTTGAAACAGCGGGACGGACCGTAGTTGTGCACGGGCGTGTTGGTCCCGACGTTGAAGTTGAGGCTCTTTTACCACCACCGTCGGCGTGTTCGCATCTATAAGATCAGTAAACCCCACCTCGTCTCGACTTGCGATTGGTTCGTACCAATGAGTCTGCACTGTCACGTTTGATTCCACCCTGTGGAGTAACTCACCAGTTTAGTAGACATATCTGTGTCAATTCTGTAAAGACTCATTAAGCTTTCCTGCCATTCTCTAATGTAATAATTAGAGGAATAGTCTATCATCGCTCTGTCCTGGCCTCCCAGACCTCCCGATACTGCAGTAACTCACTCTTTCGCTCACTGATAGTGCTCGCTGAAACGTTCATTACGGCCCCTATCTCGTCGAGTGTTGGCCTCGCTTCGGGAGTCACCAACGAGAAGGCGGCGTGGAGGGCGGCCGCCGCAAGCGTTCGTGGTGAAATACTTTCCGTTACATCCACATCGGATCGCTGAGCGGTGAGTAATCGTATCGCACAGCGTTCGATGCGATGGCTTGCAGATAGCTTTGAAACTGCTTGCGGGACGAACGCCTGTGGGTCAATCGGCGGAACCTCTACATTAAGGTGAAGTGTCAGAATACCGCGTGCGGTGCGCACCTGATCGCGAGTCGCCGGTGACGCCGACTCGATTTCTCGGACAGAGACAGGCAACGACAGTGAACTCTGACGGACTGCAACGAGGAGACAGGCCGCGATGAATCCATCGACTGATCGCCCTTGGACATGCCCTCTTTTGTGTGCTATGCGGTAGAGGCGGGCAGCCGATTCCAATTCTGCTGTCGGGACATTGAGCGCTGCGCCAAGTCGCCGGAGTTCACTGAGGGCACCATCGAGTCGGTATTCACGAGGGCGAAGTTGTTTGGTCCACCCCGTGTCATTGCACACTCTCTGCTGCGAGGGTGAGAGTGGTGTTCCGTTAGTATCTGTTGTCACACCGGTATCAACCCCTGCTCCGAGTCCCTGATCGGCATACAACAGTGTCACCCGACTCCCGGTGCGTGCAGACTCTGCATGGGTATCGCCATATGTGGGTTGTGGTGCAGTTGAGAGGGGTTGTGCTGTAATTACAGTCTGACAATCCTGACAGACACCTTCAGAGGTGTCAATAGTTTTGACTACGGCTTCGCAGTTTGGACAGGTTCGTCCATCAGTAACTGTTGGAGACGGCGGTGCTTCCGACTGAAATGAGGTCCCGTTTGTTTGTCCAACTGACGCTACGTCGGTCGTATGGGTGGATGGCGGACACATGTTTGTACGGTGATAACCGTGGTACCGCCACGGTGTCCGGAATTTTCCGGAACTCGACGGACGCGGATTTTGGTCCGCGAAAGCCTTGGTTTATATTTCGCCACGGATCATATAAGCCTGTGGGGGTGAGTTCGCGAAATGCTCTCTCTCTCTGGAGTGCGTTGTCTGTAGCGACGGTGTACACCATCGTATATAAATGAGAAACCTACCGGCTAACAGTTGCTTCCAAGTACACAGAATGCCAGTCCAGAAGGACCGGCGTGCTCCGGGTGGTTACGCCGGAGCGATCGCCGACCACTTGTTCGCGGCTTTGACCGGCCACGAATAGCCCGATCGGCGTGGATTTGTTTCGGTTATCACCGTAGGCGCTTGCGCGCCATCTGATAGTACCTTACACTCGCGTATTAAACTTCGGAGTAGGGTACTCCTGAGTGCATATCAGTACTGGTAGATTCTTCAGATGGGGTCAACGCAAAGTGTGAACCCGCTGCCGTCCCGCATCTTTAATACCTTACTCAGTAACGCATGCTATATCGCTGATGAGTGACCATATATCGCCTACCGATACTTTCGAGGAGGTTCTTGACAGTGGGCGTAGTGAACTTTCGGCCGCACGTTCGGAATATGACGCATTGGAACAGACAGAAGAGGTCCCGTCTGCCCTCGTTGAGGCCATAAGCGATCTTGAACGGGAACTCGAAGAATTAGATCAGACACTCAATGTCGGGGATGAGGATCTCAAACTTGCTCGAGAGACAGTCCAGCGTGTTGGTGTTTTAACCGATGTCTTCGGTGCACTCCGTGAGCGGCAACGGACCATCGTCGAAGCCGATGTATCGCGTATAGAGCACTATGTCTCTGGAATTGTGACGCTGGCACGGGATCACGGTGTCGCCACTCATACTCCCCACGATCTCGAGGCTCTTGAACGGCAAAATTCGATGTTGGCTGCGTTAGTTAACAAAGGTCGTCACGAGAAAGTTCTGACCAATGATAGAGTTACGCCAGGGGAGGTAGATGCTGCCATTCGACAAGTCAACGCTGAACTCACAACCGAAGTGTCTGACGGACACCGAGCAGAAACTTATGAATCGATCACTGAAGCATTGCTGGACGAGATCCACGAGATGCTTAGCTCTCTTGAACAAAAAAACCCAGACCGAACCGCATATAGCTCGGACCTGGGGTCTGTTAAGAGTCTGCTAGAATCAATCGATGATACTGATGATACAAGTGCCGCTCAGATAGCTCATACCGCTCTTGAGGGGGCGTTGATGCTGCACTATGCTGTTGCTCGCACTCTGGCTAATCAGCGTGTTGCTGTCGCCCTGGCTGACACAGTCACTGATTCTGAACTTAGCGTCGACTGTAACGTGGATCAGTGTGTCGCCGACGGTGACGCAGAGACACTTATCGGGGCGATTACTGACGCAGTGGATACCGAGGTCGAACTTTCCATGAGCGAACGACTCCGACAACTGCTCAATGAACATGATGGGAGCGTCCTCCGGACTGCCCAGGCGACCGATTTTGATGTGGCGACGATTCTCGACCATTTGGAGCAACTGTACAATGATGGACAGATTTCCGACCTGGAGGTGACATTCGATCAATGAGTGTCGACGCTTCAGCCGTTGACCTTGATACAATCGAACGGGCCTGGAACACGTTTTGTGAGAAGGAAGCAGTGCTCAATGAAGTACAGGAAGATGTCATCGACGCCGTAACCGACGCCTGTCGGGAACAAATTAACGCCGGGAATTACGATGCTGCAGCCCCTCTCTCTCGTGTCTTCGAGACGTTTCGTGAGGCCCATCTTACCGACCAGAGCGCCTTCACCACTGAGGTGCTTGAGTCAGATGACCTGATAGTCGATACCCTTGAACTCGGTGAGGAGACAATCGCTAAAGCAATCTTCCAACAACTGATCGAGCAACTCGTGGAAGACGGGCACCTGCTATACGTCTACAATCGACAACAGGTCCGTAGCCACGTGGCTGAGATGACACGGTACTTCGCGCTGATGCGCCAGCGTCTGACTGACGAGACCGATTACCGGTTCACTCCCAATCTCGTTAAAATGGTCAAGATGGCGTCCTCAAACCGTGAACGGCCGATAATGGGCCGTGATCGGGAGCAAGCACGGAGTTTCCGAGAACCGATTCGCAAAATCAATGATACAATCGGAGACGATGACACTGAACCGGCTTGGGAACTGAAAGATACGGCCGGGGCAGCATGGCGAGACCTCGCCAATGAGACAATGAATACAATGAGTCGGTTCTTTGATGAGGGCCTTCCATCTGAATTTGATTCACTCGCTGCATACCAGGCTCGAGCGTTCAGAGACCTGTACCTTGACGCTGTGACTGACCAGTCTGAGGCCGAGACGAAAGCTAATGTTGTCACCGCCAGCACTGGCGGGGGCAAAACTGAAGCGTTTCTGTTCCCGACCCTAGCATACTGTCTGACCGCAACGAAAGCCGGCATCAGCGGTAATAAAGCTGTTCTGACGTATCCACGCCGTGATCTCTGCGACAATCAGTTTGAGCGTGTGTTCAGCTACGTCACTGAACTCAATCGCATCGAAGGGCAATTAGATATGTCTGTCGACGAGGCGCCACTTACGATCAGTATCCAACACGGTGGGCGAGAGGATGTGACGCTTCCCTGTCCGCATTGCAATGGGCAACTTGAGGTTGTCGACGGCTATTCGGACCCCTACTTTGAGTGTATCGTCGATGAGAGCCACAGGATCGAGTACGCAACCGTCGACCGGAGCGAATCAGCAGATATCGTCATCACAACCCAAAACTCTCTCCATAGGCGTCTGATGGACAAGTATGGCCGTGACGCCTTTTGGGAGAATTCCTACCCGGCTAAATTCCTCGTCCTCGACGAGGTCCACATTTACACTGACCAAGCGGGAATGAACGTCGCGAATGTTGTGCGTCGCTTCAAACAGGCGATGCGACAACAAGCCCATCAGCAAACACCGTCGCTGGTGGCTTCAAGCGCAACGATAAATAACGCAACAGAGTTCACAAGCAGAATTTTCGACACTGAATCGGCGACCCTATTCACCCCGACAGCCGAGGAAAAAGACACCTTGGGGCGGGAGCATTTCGTGTTCGTGAAGGCGACCGATCCGCGAAATATTGAGGTTCCTATTGGCGATTCAGTCTACAAGCCGCGGGAGGAATGGGACGATGTCAGCCCGACGACCGCCACGAACCTCTCGTGTATGATTCAGGTGGCGTTTGGCTTCTTCCATACCATGCGGAAGGAACGGGCCGGAGACCGGCCCGGGTTGGACACCAATAAGGATCGAGTGCTTGGTTTTGTTGATTCAATTGACTCCGTGAGCCGACTCGGTGGCTATGTTCAGGAGGCCGAAGAGAACGGGCTGTTCAAATATCGATTCCCAGATGCAATCCTCGGTGAGCGCGACAACAACCCAGATTGCCCTCGTGACCTGTTCCGAGGAGCTACTGACGATGAGTACGATGAGGAAGCCGTCTGTGAGTCACAGGTTCCAAACCCGAATCTCAACCGGTGTTCCGTCTATCAAGACGGTGAGTGTTGGTGGACAATGCGTGATAGGGAACTCGACTTGGAGGATATGACGGTCGCGATCCATCGGAGCGGGAACACCCAACTCGCCGGATCAGATCAACCGGTGGGGGACGACTGGGACCAACTCATCACCACCAGTGCGCTCGAGGTCGGATTTGACCATGCCAGTATCATCGGCACATTCCAGTACCGGGCGCCGAGAAACGTCCCGGGATTCATCCAGCGGAAAGGGCGTGGTGGCCGTGACGCGGAAGACGAACCGATCACAGTCGTGGTCCTTGGTTCCACGCCAACAGACTCCTACTATTTCCACCACTCCGACTATCTTAGCGATCCAAGTGACAAACACCTGGAGATACCCCTTGACGAAGACAATCGGTTCATCAGACGAGAGCATATGACTGCCGCGATAATCGACTATTTTAATGTTTCCGATGGGATAGATGCTGAGCGACTCTTCCGAGGACGAGGGCAACCGGGGCCCGATGTTGACTATCTCCAACAGTCGCTCAGTGACCATCGAATCGATATTGTGGATTGGCTGGGTAATACCTTCTCTGTCGATGAGTCAGAAGCGACCCGCCCTATCGAAAAACTGGAGACCTATCTTGAGGGCCTTGAGAAAGGTGTCGCACCCGGGCATGACGATTCGGAGTATTGGCAGTTCTTTTCGCAGATGGTCCGTGATCGGGATGAGGGGGCATTCGAGTATATCGATGATTTAATCGAGAACTTGGAGGATGAGCGATGACAGACGACTCTACTGATGAACTGACCACTGCGGAACAGATTGCCCGGCTCCAAGGGATACGAAATTATCTAGAGGATCAATCCTACCCATATCTTGACCTGACGGGTATCTACAACTCGGACCCCAAGGCTGAAAGTCCATATGTCGTACAGGGAACGTTCATCCCCGAAGAGATTGGAGGGAATATTACCGTCGTAGATGCGGACGATGAAGCAGAATCAACCTTAGCTCAGGAGAATCTCAACCAGATGTTAAACAACTTTCTCCCAGGTGGATACAAACAGCGCTGGGGGAATTTCGATCTCTGGCGAGGGGCATGGGACCACGATAGTGCCCCTGGACACGCAGATATCGGTCCAATGTTTGAGTGGCGAGAATCGTTTCCACTGACTGAGCTGCTCGGAGATGTCTCGGAGATTGATTACACTGAGATTTCGTTCGATCCGGACAACGTGCAAGTGTATGTCCCACTCTCTGTCCGCGTCACAAAAGAGGACAAAAACAACCCCCAGTACGTCTGGATCCCCGACAAAGGGATTGTCTGGACCGGCGATCCACCGATGCAGGTCGAATCGCTCTCCTCTGACCCAACCACAAATTATCTGTGGTTCAAACATATCCGTGGGGCGTTTGAGACGGATCCAACACCGTTACCGGATAGCAACCTCATCGATGGGTTCGCGTTCGAAGAAGAGCGTGAGTTTGTACGCTGTTACTACGCGTCACTGTTGACACTCTACCCGCGGGAGTCACAAGAGGTCCGCTCCGAGATCATACGGTATCGCTCAGAAACCGATGACAGCACAGCCTTCGTCGCGAGCAAAGAGCGAAGCCAACTGTTAACGCTCGGACTAGCCCGAGAGGAACTGCAATCTCGAATTGAGGCAGCCCTTAGTGCCGACCCACAACTTAAACGTGACCTCAGGTTCGCATTGCTGCGTGCCAACGTCTGGGACCGATTGTTCTTCGACGAGCGTGCTCTCCAACATGAGTTCGCTGTACAACCACTCATGGAACATCTGATCGGGATTGACTACTGGCAACGTGTTGTTGAGGACGACGAAATGGGTGTTTTTGATTTATCAGGACCCAGTGTTGTGAACGAAACAGCCCGTCTCCTTCCGGGTGATTCTAGTCGCCAACTCCGACTGCTCGGTCATGATGAACGAGACGTATCAGGTGTCTTTGCGACCATTGAGGACAATCCTGGAGTGTTGGCAGAACTGCTAGCACGGTGTCGGAACGAAGAGTTGGTCCAGGCGTTCGCCGAACGGGTCCTCGTTCATTCGGCTGAACATGCACTCTCTACATGGTCGAATGACCTGACAGGGTCAGGGACATCGTTTGAACTGTGGTATGACGTTAACTTCCAGGCACAGGACCAGGAGAATGCACGGATCGCTGTGTATGACCCGATTCAGGGCGGCGCAGGGATTGCCAAAGAAGTCCATGAACGACTTCGCGAAGGGACTGAAACGCCACCAGATTCCGGAATAGCAGTTCAGGGGAGATGCCACACCGCAACGGCAGACCGTGTGACGATTCAACTCCTTGCGTCGTATCCCGATGGATCATTATATAACATCTACCAGAGTAACCGCACCGAATTCAATTCACTGGTCGACTCGACTATTCAAAATGTGGTTGAGGACAGTGATGCCTACTCGATGGATGATTTAAAATCTCGTGTCACCAGCCGTGTGCAGACACTCTTTGAGACACGCGAGCTGGCGGCCTTCTACTCCTACGTGGCTAACGAGTACACAACCGTCGAGGCAGATGTGGGGCGGATCCCTCGTGTAGTTGACTTAGCTCTCCATCTGAACCGACACATATTCACTGACCCGAAAATCAAGGCGACATACGACCGGTTCGCTGACGATTCCGGACGCCGAGACATAGCCGAACTCGGTGAACGACTCGAAGAGCTAACCATACAATGTGTGTCGGCTTGCCCTGATTGTCTCGAAACCGACGCCGGCTTGTGCCTCCACGGTGCTGGGCAGCAGAGTGCAAGACTTAACCGACGCCTTCTGACAGCGGTGTTCAACCAATGATACAGAATCTTTCGACACTCGTGACCGAGCAACAATCTGGTGTCGGTCCCGAAGTCACAGTGCGATGTCGGGTACAGACAAACCCAATGCCAGGTGAAACGCAGGGTAATAAAACAGTCTACCTCGTCGAGGACCCCAATGATGACATTTCAGAAGATGTCCCGCTGTCGTTTTGGATGGATGAACCCACGCATCTCGATGGCGTTGAACGAACAGCAGACTATGTCTTGTCAGCGCTGGAAATTCCGACCCCTACTGAATTAGAGCGAGGCGACTACGACCCAGATTCGGCTGTTCTTCAACGAGGTGAGGAGCTGCTCGTGCGAGCAATTCCGAATCGGCGCGACGGTGGCTCACTCTATCTCAATGTGACCTCGTTTGTCATTCGTACACCGGATCGGTTGATTAGCAAGGCAAAACTTCGTACCGGTGATCGGTGTCCTCGAGAGTACTACCTCAGGTATGTCAAGCATGTGTATCCGGGGGATAAATTCGACACATCTCCAGGACAACAGGCTGGCCGATTCCGCGGTGATGCTATCCACAAAATAGCTGAACACGCCCTCGAAGAGCATCATGACAGATTCCGAGACGCTTCATGGGAGCCAGAGGAAATCGAAACGTATTGTGAAGAGAAACTCGACGCTGAGTTCGGCTTCAGACAGGCATTGCTGGTGCTCTCTGGGACTGGGTTGAGTGCTAGAGAGCATATTATAGAGACTGTTACGCAGTTATTTAGTGATGAGACATTCCTGACCAGAGTCCAGGCGGCCGATGATATCGAAGTCGAACAGTTTCTCGCAAACGAGTACGGTTACGCCGGTCGAGTTGACATCCTCCTTGACGGGACGCCGTACGATATCAAGACCACGCGGAACCCGGATGATCGTACCATCGACAACCACAGACACCAGATCAAACTCTATCTCTTTGCTCTGCTCTTGGAACGGCTCGAACCCGGTACATCGTTCCGCTCGGCCATCGAAGAAGTGCCCACTGGGTATCTCATCTATCCCAATATCTCAGCCGAGGCGGTTCAGTTTGAACAGGTGATACTCAAAATGTGCGATGTTCGTGAATTCCTCAGCGCACGCAATGATATCGTTGACACAGGGGGTGCGTTCGCGCCACCGTCGACGTACAATCGGAATTGCGAGGGCTGTGCATTCGGCGTTGAGGAGTGGGTCAGCGGCGCCGATGACGTATTACCACCCGCCTGTACATACCACTGTCAGAACGAACGTCGATGGCCATGCTATGAAACCGATGGTGGGGAGTTGACGACGCAGTGTTCACTGTTCGATGACTGCGACCAGCGAACGAAGTACAGAGACCCAAACGTTATCGATCATTATGAGGGTACCCGGGTAGCGTTCCGCGAGGAGCGGCGTGCACGAACCGCAGCCAAGCGCATTGTCAATCGGTTCGACGAGGACCTCCTTATCAAAGCCGGATATCTGCTCCCCAAATTATCGTGTACCGGCGCACAGGCCGCTGGGACTGTGATTCGATTCACGTCTTCAACGCACGTTGTGCCAGCTTTCAATCCAGGGGAAGTGGTCGAACTTCGGCAAACAGATGGTAGCAGTAGTGACAAGGTGGTTTATTATGGGGAAATTGACGGTGAGTATCTGTTCACGCCGGTTGATGACAGCCTCACTGTTGCTGATTACCTGTCCTCAGATACGACGTACAGAGCACTGTATACATTCAGCATCGATACGGTCGAGGACCGCTACTTGCCCTATCTCGATTTCGCACAGCGCCGTAACGAGGGCGAAAAAATTGACACGACTGGGCTGGCCACCACCGATTCAACTGTTCCGGATAGTGTCACAATAGACTCCGTCACCTCATATCTGGACAGAGAACGTGTCTTTGTCGATCTCCCGATCAGTAGGACACGCAACGAACAGATTGGTGATCTCGTTCGGGAATTAGTTACCGCAGCTTATCCCCGACTCGATGCCGATGGAACAGTCCCAGAAGACGGACGGCGAGCACTTGTCTTGGGAACGCGACCTGGATTGGTCGAATGTGCAGCAGCGGCACAACCGGATACCAATCACTTCAGACTTGATGGGACCGGTGGCCCTGCGGCGATTCAGAACGACGATGGATACCATACTATCCAATCACGGCTCATGGAATCGCGATCGATCGTCTCATCCGCCCAACTCGCGACAAGTACGAATGGCCCTGGCGGGGTTCGAGAGTTTTTCCACCGGTTGGAGGAAGGCGCATTTGGTGATCGAAACCACTCGGAGAACTTCTTCGATGTGCTGGTTTTGCTTGGTGGGGAAGACATCACCGAACCCGAGTACCAATTTCTGGCTGATTTAGCTGATCGGGTTGTAACGATTGGCGATACTCGGCGTCCGGGACCACAACTGCTTAGCACGGCGGCAACGGACGCCAGCCTTGGCGTATTCTTTGAGCAGGAATTTGAGCGATACCGATCGTTCCCTACCGACGATGCTGTGAGTCTCCAATTGGAAGGGCAGGCTCCGATTGGGTTGCGCCAATTTTACCCGGACGGCCCATGGGAGGCACTTGATGGTGATCTCACATTCCTATCCATCGAAGGCGACGAGGCGACTGCGGTAGATGAGATCACACTGGATGTGTCTGTTCCCACGGCAGCTGGGCCGGGCCGACGGCTCGTGTTCGACGTGACTGACACACCACTCTCGCCGATGAAGGCCCAGCAACTGTTCGAGAACCGAACAGAACTTGATGCGACTGCACTTCGCGAGCAAGCGGTTGTTGTCATCGATAACGAGAGTCTCTTCTTGGAATCCAAAGAGCGACTTGAAGGAGTCAATCCAACAGAACACACGGTTACAATCAGAGCAACGGCAGCTGAACTGCCACAGTTCAGTCGTGCACTCCTCTCAAATGATATCGCCGCTCAAATTGTCGCCGAGATAGCTGCGACAGAAGATCCAGATCTGATCGTAACACCATTCGAACGGCATGGCACTGAAATCAGACGCCGACTCGCTGAGGCCGATAGCGAAGTTCCCGTGTATCGACCTGAAGATCTTGATGGGACCGTCGCTGAGCACGCTATTGTGAGCTTTGCTACCTCAAACAGCGACAACATTGTTCGGCCACCACTTGACGACCCATCAGTCCTGTACTCATTGCTCGCCAGCGCTCGGGATCTCACAATCGTCGGTAATGAGGCGACACTGAGTTCCCGGGATGTGTTCGAACAACTGATTAGCGAAGCTGAAGCGTACCGTGGCTAAGATCTCCTATTGACCGACCGTCTGTGACTGCAGGTTTCTCGTTTATATGTGCCGCTGTATTCCCGAATAATGGACGGTCGGCTTGGCTTAAATTAGGTCCAAGTGCCGTCCTCGAGGGAGTAGACATACCGAAACTGTGGGATCGGTACGCTGGCAATGTTGGATTGCCAAACGACTCATCAACTTGCCTCTGACATAGAGCAATCTTGATGATCGTTCCCAACAGAGTCTGTAGTTTGCAGACCACGGAATGTCTACAATAGGGTGCTAATTGGGGTGGGATGTGTGGCGGCGCCCTTTTTGTTACTGCTGCACTACGTCCATTTCTTCGGTTCTTTCCGCTAAAAATTGAGTTCACGTCAAATATCATAATTCTGACTGGAGCGTAAAGTCACGGAGTTTTCGACTCCGAATTTAGAATAACTAGTCGTTCGAACGACTCTCTATCTCGGTCTCTTTGTCTGTATCGGATCCCGAATAATTCTACTCGGGCACTGTGAGCGTACTCAAGACGTGGTGTTAGTTTTTTGCTGTGTAATCGGGTCGCTCAGCGTACTTGACTGGATCGTGCTCACCAATATTCTGGAATGCCTGCAATCGAAACGCACAGGCGTCACACGTCCCACAGGCTGGTTCTTCATCTCGATAGCAACTCCAGGTCAGATTATACGGGACCGCCAGATCCGTCCCATGGTCCACGATGTCAGTCTTGGACCACTCAGTAAACGGAGCCTCGATCGTGATCTCGGTTTCGTCTTTCGTGCCCACGTTGACGACTTGCTGGAAGGCCTCGAAGAACTGTGGCCGGCAGTCCGGATACCCTGAGAAATCTTCAGAATGGGCCCCGATATACACCGAACCACAGTCGTTTGCCTCGGCATAGGAGACTGCCATCGAGAGCAAATTCGAGTTCCGGAAGGGAACGTACGAACTGGGAACTTCCTCACTGTCTAAATCTGCCTCCTCAACCTCGACAGCGTTATCGGTGAGACTCGACTTGCCAATCTTCGAGAGGTGGTCCGTCGTCAGATGGAGAAAATCGGCTGCATCGAAATACTCCGCCTGTGCTTTTGCACATTCGAGTTCCTTGGCTTCTGTACGCTGGCCATAGGAGGTGTGCAACATGTAGAGCTCCTTGCCAACGTCCTGAGCTACTGCTGCTGCAGTAGCGCTATCCATGCCGCCCGATGCTAATACGACCGCTCGAGGGTTTTCTAACATTGTATCAAGTCGCCTCATTGAACCGCTTACGTTCAGACTCAGTCGGGTCCCCCACAACAGCTCGCGTCGAGGTTTCCGTCTTCGTTTCGACCCCACGCATCGCCTCACAGAGATGTGTTGCTGATAGCTCAACCAGCACTGTCTCCGTGCCAATTTCCTCGGCCAGTCCGGTGGCGATATCTTGAGTCAAGTCTTCCTGCATCGTGAGTTTCCGTGACTGCCACCGCACGTACCGCACGAGTTTTGATAGTCCCACAACTGCTCCATTGGACCGATAGGCAACAGTTGCGGTCCCAAAGTACGGTAGAACGTGATGCTCACAGAGACTGTACACGGGAATATCGCTCTTGACGACGAAGGTATCGCCGCTTACCTCGAAGGTCTGTAACTCAGGTTTTGCTTCGATGCGCGTCCCCTCCGTGAGTGTCTGAAAAGCGCCTGGAACCCGGCGCTGCCAGGTGTCTTGCAGCGCCTGTGAGTCCGGATTTTCACCGACCGCTTCCAAGAGCAGTCGGGCACCTTTCTGTGCCTTCGACCAGTCTATCCGCCTCGCATCCTCATCTATTGGCTCAGCCGAGTCGGCTTGGACATTCTCAGTCATCGTTAGGTTCCCGGAGCATCGTTCCACAGGTCGACATGAAGTCGGGGGGTGTATCGGTACCCGTACTCCATTGCGAGAGTCGCCGTAGTTTGGCGTGTTTCTTCCAACCGCTCTCTGGTGGCACCCTCTGGCATCAAAAGGACGTCCGCGTCCCGAATCTGTGTCGAGGAGATACCACGAAGTCGCTCCAGCAAGGATTCGATCTCAACCATGTCATCCTCCCCGGTCACGACAAATTTCAGTTGAAACGGATATGTTTCAACGAGTGAGGCAAGCGTCTCGAGATCTAACCGCCGCTCATCGTGGCGTTCTTCCCACTCACCGTCGCCTTTCGGATCCTTTGTCGGGGTTGGTGTGCTGCTCGCAAGTTTCGGACTGATACTGGCTAGGTCGATTGCAGCGTCGTGGTGAATCGTCCCGTTTGTTTCGACTGTCGTATGATAGCCCGCAGCCGACAGTTCATCCAGCAACTCCGGGACCGCGTCGTGCATCATCGGTTCGCCACCGGTCACCACGACGTGGTCACACTGGTCGTGCGTTGCAACTTTCGAGAGGATCTCCTCAACATCCATCCAACCATGCGTCGGTTCCCAGGACGTGTGATACGAATCACAGAACCAGCAGCGTAGATTACACCCACTTGTGCGAACGAAGACAGACGGGACACCGGCCAGTTCGCCTTCCCCCTGAAGCGAGTAGAACAGTTCGTTGATCGGGAGGTCACCATTACCGGTCGGTGTGTCGTCTTGGACCGCTGCGTTGACAGGCATGGTTAGCTATGGGCTGCACAGAGTTCACCAGTCTCTTTCACCGAGACAGAGACGTCTGAGACGGTCTTTGGCAGGACGTCCGTCAGCTTTTCCTCGAGCAAGACTGCCATCACTTCGGCGGTCGGGGGATGCTCGAGGATGACAAGTGCGTCACCATCACCACTCTGTTCGAATGCGTCGATAAGCGGATCACCTTTTTCGACGAGAAACCGATGGTCCCATTCATTTATTACTGATGTAATATCACCTTTGTCAACGACCCATCCCTCATCAGTCAGTTCGCCGATGACACTGACCTGAACTTTGTAATTATGGCCGTGTGGTCTGCTGCACTTACCATCGTGATGCATAATTCGATGCCCTGAGCTGATTCTGATAGGCCGATCTTCGCCAACACAGAGTGCTCTCTCGCCGGGTGTGTCAATGATAGAATCAGTTGTCTTCCTCTCCGATAATCTCTCGGCCATACCCAGAGAATATTGCGGCCCTACTTATAGGTACTCCTCCAAGCGAAAGTGATTATATAGTAGACAGACCAACATCTGCCGAATCGATGGAGTCACATCTATATGCTGGACTGTGATACACAGGTACAGGTGACTATCTAATCGTGCGGTTCTACGTACCAGAGTGGGACGATGCTGTGGATGCAGGTTATGATTTTGAGCATGACGAACTCTCTGATCTTAACCGGCAAGAGCGAGAGTTGAATTATATTTGGGATATCTTCGACAAAGAGTCGACCCCGATCGATGGGGTGCTCATCTCTCGAGAGCAGGTTGAATCGACCAAAAGGAAAGAGGAGCGAATCACTCAGTACGGCGTCTATGACGATCCGGTTCTTTCGGTTCCGGAGTGGCTTCCAACTATCAGTGACTGTGGCGCGTGGGGGTACAAATCGTTACCATTCCCTCCTTACGGCAATGAAGATATGCTTGATTTCTACGAGACGCTTGATGTCTCAGTCGGCGTCACTATTGATCATCTTGTATTAGGCTCAGGCAAAGAGAAAGGCCGTCTCTATCTGGACGAACGCGCTTTTGGGTCAGAATTTAGTAAGTCAGATATTCCTTCAGAACTGTCAGAGTCGGTCGATCTTATGATCGATGAGTGGCCTGATGAATGGCCAGATTATGTCGAAGACTACGAGGCGTCTATTTGCTCATCACGAGATGTCGATCAGTTCACTGCTACAGATTTCGAAGGTGACATCGAATCAGTGCTGAATCGGCTGGCTGATGACTATAGAGCGGTTTATCGGACAGACGACAAACAGTTCCGTTACAACCTCACATTAGAAAACGCAGCGGAGATGCGAGAGCTATACCAAGCAGGAGCATACCCATTCCGTCTTATGGTGGCCATTCAGGGCTGGAATGTCGACTCGTACGTATCTGCTGCTGAAGAGGTCTTAGATATCGGATACAACTACCTTGGTATCGGTGGTGTTGCAGGGAGTCCAGTCCATGAGGTCCGAAAAATCGTCAAGGAGGTCGGAAAGACGGTCAAAGATTACGAACGGACTCATCAAACACGAATCGACTCACACGTCTTCGGTTTCGCTAAGTCAGATGCTTTCGATTCAATTGGCCGGTCTGGAATGGCCAGTTTCGACAGTGCAAGTATGCTCAGATCAGCTTGGACTGGGGGGCGAAATTATCGGGTTGACGGGGATGAGCGATACGACGCCATCCGAGTTCAGTACCCAAAACATGGAGCCAAAGTAGCGGATGCTGTTGAGACAGCTTTACGTGGCCGTGAGACGCTTGTGGCCCTACGTGCATACGCAAATGAAGAGTCAATCGCGGATTCGTTACGGGAGTGGAAAGTGGAGGCCACTAAGACACTCACAGAGACGATTACGTATGTCCGGAACCATCGGCATGAGGAGAAATTCAACTCCGCACGTCTTCGCGATATCGAATCTGCATTCCGAAGCGATTTCGAATACGCTCGCCAGTTGAAGGCGTATTTTAGCGACGATCTGCGGGGCCAACTCATCAAACATCTCCGATCGGATGACAAGAACGATTCACTGCCGTTCGAAACGTATATCGACCTGCTTGGAACTGCGAGGGCGGAACTCAAACGGTACCCCCGGATGGTCGAGATCCTTGAACGTGAAGAAGCAAAGCCAGATGGGATGGATGCGTTCGAACGACTCTGGTTTGTGATTCAAGATTATGCAATCTGGATCGGAAACGATGACCTGTTGGAAGCGTATCAAGAGACGCTCTCGAAGAAACCGTGGGATGAGTGTGATTGTCCGATCTGCACTGAACATGGCATCGAAGTGTGTATCTTCCGTGGGAATGATCGAAACCGGCGACGTGGCTTCCATAATACAGCTAAATTCTACGACGAGTTTTCAGACGCACTCCCGAAGACACTCGTGCTTACGAACGGCTCAGCGACGTTCAGTAATCATGAGACTGTTGAAGAGTATCTCGCTTCTGAACAGACAGAATTTTGGCAACAGGTGCATGATCTCCCCGTCGCCGAAATCGGTGCGTTCGATGCAAATGGGATTCATGAATGGTGGGCACCCCCTCCGAGTACCGTTTCTTTCGCACCGGACAGGATAGCAGCACACCTCAATGAACGCTTAGGTCGATATGATGTTCTGTATTTGTACAAGCCAGGCAAGCACCTCTCAGAGACTCTTGATACTCTGAGGGATGATGTTGAATGTAATATCCACACATTCGAGGAACCGACAACGCTTCGAGAAACCGTCCTTTCTAATCTGGGGACTAACTACAGTGTTGGCTCGGACTTTGCTCCTCATAAACCAGTTTTCGATGCGGACCAGGAATTAGATATACTGGTTATCGATCAGTGTTCCGGGTCAAAGTATGTCCCAGATGGAGAACGCGTTTTTGAAGCAGATGAAATCGATCAGACTTCGAAGGCAGACCTTCTCAGTCGGGAGAACGTAATTGGAGTCAAGGCCAATGAGTTGTATACTGGTCGGCAACAGGAGTCCATCTCGAATGCTGTCCGGCAACTACGGGCTGATGGACATAGTGTTAAGCGATATTTCGTTAGTGCGGGATTCGGGCTAGTCGAAGAAGCAGAGCGGTTGCCTCCGTATGAGGTGACATTTAGTGGCATGAGTGTTGGTGAAATTCGTGACCGCTCCGAGAAACTTAAGATAAAGACCGATCTCAATTGCGTCTTAGACCAAACGGATTATGATATCGTATTCTTCACTCTCGGGGACGATTACTACAACAGCATTGATATTGACTCTGCTGTTCAGCGTATTCGGCCTGACCGGATTGGGGTAGTATTTAACCAAGACCTCGTCGGAGAACAATACGACAATATAGTGTCTGTCTCTGCTCGCACGAAGGATGCAAAGCGTCATGAGACGATTGTTATCGGACTAAAGGGGTTGTATCTCGAGAATTTCGCTCAGAACCTTCGTGAAACCACGGAGTTGGATCCTGATGTAATCAGCCTCTTGTGTCGATATCTGGAGGAGGATTCCAAGCAAGCAGCTATCGAGAAATTCTAACTTTCTGCAATTAACAGCGATCCAGTCTCGCAACCGCCCATAACCAGCCTACTAAAAGTCCAACATCTTGATCAATACTATCTACTGCTTGAAATTGTAGACCACAAGGTGGTTCAAGCGATCTCCCTTCGGGGCTTACTGTATCAAGGCTTCCAGAGCATGTTCTACCGTTCTGTACCGGTCATTCGTAACTCGGTGGCTGCTTTGTGGATAGGAACTGTATCCGAGTATGTCATCGATATCGGCTATTGACTTTGAAATGGGGGTGAAATCGGTGACGGTATACCCGAGTGTCGCCACCTGAGTTCCGAATAAGCTGTGTGCCGCTTTCTCTTTGAGTCGCTGTTTCTCTCCAACTCGCCCTGTTGCGACATATTGGCCTTCATCACTGGTATAACCCCGCTGAACCTTATAAAAGAGAAGTCCATCGCCGGGAGACAATGCTTCGTATACCTGCTGACCACTGTCCGAATTTCGTTGTGCCCATAGCCTGGTTCCATTTAGATGCAGTAACTCAGCACTCTCAAGATTCTCTTCGTCAACTGGCGTCTCTAGGACACGGCTATAATTGGGTTCATCAACCGTGACCCGGAATAGATTTGTTGCCATGACCGATACTGAGATTGAGTTGTTATTAATGTCGGGGGGACAGATCACCCTACGCCCTGTTGATGAGTCTAAATATCTTTGTAAATCACTGAGAGGATTGCGTCTCTGCCTATCGTTTGCCTACACTCCAAACCCCGCTCTATCTTAGATGTTAGTCTGACAGAATCCGTTCAATCTCTTCGAGAGTATCCAAGAGTTCGTTCCCAGATTCGGTAGATTCGTACTGAACGTTCCGTGAGGACTGTTCGATCCGCTGGACCAACCCATGGTTAACAAGCTGTTTAAGCGCTGTTGAGATGGTTTCACTTGAGGAGTCGATTGTATCTTCTATTTCAGAATAATTCAATGTCCCCTGCTCAGACAGGAGTTCTAAGATCTCCAGTGTGCGCTTGCGTCCAACAATCTTGCGCACATCCTCTGAAACCATCTATTCTCATTTTCAGAACGGTCGTCAAAACCACTTTGATTTGTTGCAGGTTACTTTGCTTGAGCAAAGCTTTATATCAGAGCCCAGCTTAGCACAGCGCGTTGGATATGTTGTACAGACAACGGAAACTCGACACACCACATGGAGAGTTACAGACCCCAGTACTCTTTCCCGTGAGTAATATCGGAAAACGATCGAGTGATAACACACCAGAATACACGGACAGTATCCCAGACTTGTCGACCGCGATGGTCAATACAAGAGCGATACGCAATCGCCAAGCGCAGTGGGACCGGTTACAAGACGGAGAAACACTGCGTGATGAAATGGGAGTTACCGACGATACGATTGTCTTTGCTGACAGTGGTGGGTTCGATTTTCAGAATCGGCAAATCGACACTACCCCGGCAAAAACACTTGATACTCAACGAAAAATCGGGGCAGATATTTTCGGAACCGTTGATGCTCCATTATCAAGAGACAATCGGCAGGCGAAAAACCAACGGCGAATTAGTCGGAGTATCGATCTCGCACTGAAAGCGAGTGAAAAACACAGTGGGGAGGAACCACTCTTTGCTAGTGTCCACGGTTATGATTCCGAAACGGTCCGAAATACGATTCGGCATCTCGAACAAGAAGGGACATTCGATGGTTACGCAATTGGCAGTCTTGTCCCGATTCGGACGGATTACAAGAAAGTAACAAAAATAATCTTAGCGGCACGGCGAGCAACTGAGAAACATCTTCATGTCTATGGGTTAGGCGGTTTGACTTATCAACCACTGCTGTTATATATGGGAGTTGACAGTTTCGACTCAACGGCATTTATTCGAAGTGCAGGGAATAGAAACTATCTGATGCCAGGGTTTGGTGGTGAACCACTAAAAAACATAGAAGATTTATCATATCTTCCATGTGCCTGCCCAGTGTGTAGCACTCGTAGTTTCGAAACGATACGTGAAGATAGAGATCTTCTGGTACAGCATAACCTCTGGGCGCTGGCGCTCGAACTGCGACGGTTTCGATATATGTATTCAATCGGTGAAGAGCTCGAAACGTATCTTGATTTGCGATTTCAAGGGAATGAGGTAACCCAACGAGCCTACCAGATGGCAAAGCAACAGGTCCGGAGGCTCACATGAGCGACGAACGGCCAACGGTTCGACCAGTTACGCTTGCTCGTCTCGTTGAGGCAACCCATCTCTGTAGCACTTTGGCGCAGTCGACCGATGATATTGAGCAACGCCTCGATGTGAGTCACCGCCGTGCTCGTGAGACGTTACTTGAGACGGTTCGGATTAATCTCATTACCGAGACAGATGACGATACCTTCGTGGCGACTACTGTCGGCGAAGCGTTTGTTGACGCCATCAAGGACGAAAACTGGATAGAAGTAAGCTCGATTCTGGAAACGCACAGTCCACACTATGGTAATTTTTTGGAGGTTGTTGAAGAGAATGGACCAGTACAATTGGACGCTGTTCTTGAGGGATTAGACGATCAAGCAGAGTTCACACCGTATTCCTACAATCAAACGAGTGTCGAAGTCGTCGGCGACTGGGGAGAACGGCTCGGGACAGTCCAACGGAATGCATTCACAGGAGAGTATTACCGACCCAAGAATGACGATCCACCTCCGAACTTCCACTATACACTCCTTAGTGTGTATGATGAACTCGAAGAGACAGCGGGAGTAGGGTTACGGCAACGCTATCTCTCAATTCCGGACGTTCGCGAACGACTCTGTGTGAACCTTCAGCTCACCCGGCAAGCGTTTGATGAGGCTCTCGCTTCGCTGGCGAAAGAGAACGTTGGCAAACTCGAACTCTCAGGCGCACCCATGGATACGGGTGCGAAAGAGGCGAGGTACGGAATTAAAGAAATGGCCTTAGCTGGTGACGATATGCTCGTCTCAACTTCACAATCTACTGATAAAGTGATGCGAGGCATCGAACAGTACGGCAAACAATACTACTACCTCACGGTCCACGACCGAGAGCTTACGTACACGACACAATGAGCGACAGCTTCACCATCACAGATGAACAGCGCGATTACTCAGCTTTTGGACTCTCGGAAAACCCATTCCCGTACAGTCCAGTTCCCGATGATGACCCAACTGTCTACTGTGGTCAACAGCAGGTAACTGACCGGATCAGTGAAACCGTCTCGTCTGTGCTTAGTACTGGCAAGTCGAAACATCTGGTTGTTACGGGCAAGTATGGGAACGGGAAATCCCACACGCTCAAATATACTCGGTCATTGGTCCGGGATCGTGACGATGTGCTGGTGGGATACGTCGCCCAACCCGGTGATGGGTTTCTCGATGTATACCATGAATTCGTCTATGATATCGGCTTCGACCAATTACAGGATCTCAGCTATGAGTTCTTAGCCCATGTAGCGCGAAGAGAGACCGACCGGAACCCGACCAGTGGGGATGCGATGCAGAAACTCATTGACGACGGGGAAGTCTTACTCTCGGACCTGGTTCCGACTGCAGTCCAGCAATTGAGTGATGTGACGAAGTTTGCTGACTTCGCGCGGGCGATGATCCATCTCATTTATGAGGATACGAATCTGTATGCCTGGCAGTGGCTTTCAGCCGAAGGACTTCGATACGAACAGCGGAAAGAAATGGAGATACACAGTGCCGTCGATGACGACACGAGTGCTGTTCGGGCGTTCACTGCGCTGAAGAATATGCTGCGTGAGTTAGGGTATACGGGTATCTTCATGTTCGTCGATGAGTTCGAGCGGATCGCCCAACTGACGCCGAAAGACGAGCAAGCTACGCTCAACAGTATCCGCCATTTGATGGATCAAAACAGCAATGGGCTCTGTATTCTGTTCGGGTGTGCACCGGAGGTGTGGCAGGACGTCATGAGCGAATATCACGCCTTCTCCGAGCGTATTGGTCAAGAAGTCGCATTGCGGCCATTGACCGAGGAGAAGGTCTATGATTTAGTCGAAGATTATCTCGATATTGGTAGGAACGGCAATTCGACCGGGATTGATCCATTTACCGAAGAGAGTTTGCAGATTGTGCTGCAACGGTCACAAGGCAATATTCGGCAGGTGCTCAGTATCTGTAGTCGTGTATTAGACGATGCTGTACAAGCTAATACAGAGTCTATCGGTGAAGAGATGGTTCTCACGACAATCGAGGAGATGTAGCCCTCTTCAACAATATAGTATTTCGCTTGGAGAGTTCCTTCGGTTCCCCTACAGTGAATCCGTGGTTGCGGTCGCAATTCTACGGTATCAGATACCGTCGAAATCGGAAATCTCGCTTAATTAAACACGGCTGGGTTTTTCGACACACTACTTAGTAAGTGATTCCTACACTAAAGTGAAGACGGACTGCGTAGGCGACCTTGGCAGTCCAGGTTTTCAATGGTCTCATATATTTCTTCTTCACTCTGTTTAGCCATATCTACCGTTGAGCTACCACTATCATAGATACTATCGAGACTTGAAAACTCCGGATCTTCTGGCGTAATTATTCCATAGCGTGCCATTTGAACACCTTTGAGCTTCACCCCATCAATCTCCCGAAAGGTGGCGCAGTTTGGTTCCCACTCACCAACGGTGATGATTTCATCGTCGTCATTCGGCGTTCTAATGAGGCCTAGACCGCCAACGTGACTAATATCGATAATACGATTAAATGCATTCCCCGCTGCCGGTCGATGATTTTTATCTGGGACTTGTGCACTACTTAATGACCAACCAGATCCATAATCGGCTACAAATAGGCCTTCAGCCGTTAGACGTGCTTGAACAGACGATGGAACAGCTGGTTTATTATAGCAACGAATAATGGGTTTATCTGCCAACTTTTTTGTATTCATCTGCACTGTATAATCTAACCACTCTGACTAAATGGTACTGATCTAGAAACCAACTTTTTAATATCTTATTTTATATCTGTGATTGAGTAGCCGCTGCTTCCAATTCGGATCTATTCTTCCCTCTGAGATTAAAACACACTCTCCAACAATCTAATTTTTTCTGAAACAATACCACCTATCTGGGAATGTATGATAATTGTATATTGTGTCGGACCTGTTGTCCTATAGAACTTCGTCAGATGGATGTCTATAATATTGAAACCAGAACGAGGTTCTCAAACATTCCATGGATTGGATATCAATCCTGAGTCGGTAACTCGTCAAACAGGCTGTACGAATAGCAGTTGGTGGGTGACGGGTGGCATTCAAATCGCTCCGATCGCACCAATCTGATCTGGGTCCCACTCCCAGTACAACTCACCGAGTTGTAGATCTTGGGTTGAGTCTGTCTTGTCGGATCCCTCACTCAAAATCCCGATAACCTGTAGTTGGTTGACGAAGTTGTATAGGTACGTCACCATCGTGAGATCGAGGAGTTGTCGGCGGAACTCACAGTCTGATAGCGATGTATCGTTGAGTAGCGCTCGAAGTCCAGTGTCGTCACGGCAGAATAGGGCGTTGAATACGTCGGGAGATTCATACGTGATCGCGGATAAAAGCTGGCTTACCTCCATACGAGAATTCTCTTGATCGGCAAGAATGCGCACCAACAGTCGAATTGGGGGTGTCGCCAGGTACCGATCACGCAGGAAGGCGATCAACGCATCGTTGCCACGATGGGCGTCGATGGTATCGATAGCGAGATCAGGATGGACAGCGTCATTCGCGTCTGCTGAACGCGCTACTGCGCCGTGGAGGCCTGCGACGATTCGGTAGCCACACTGGCCGTAATCGGTCAACCGGAGGGTACCCTGGGCGTCCTGATCGATGAGTTGGAGTGTTTTCGCTAGACGGATTGGGTTCCCAGGTGCCTCCGCATACTCGGGGTCAGAATCGCGGATCGCCGCCTTGCATTCTTCGATCGAAAGTTGCTGGCTTTCCCCTCTCAGGGCAATTGCCAACACTGGCAGGAGGGCATTCTCCGGCCGATACATTGACGGGAAAATAAAGCGTCCTGATTCGAACTCAGTCGTTTTTAGCTGGATTGAGGCGCTAAGCCCCCTTCCTCAAGGAGCAACGCAACGAGCGAAGCGAGTGAGTAGCGCAGTAGGGAGGGGATACAGCTCCGCACAGTTTTCAAACACGTTCGACGCCCAGTCCAC